>RDXE01000022.1 GCA_004292755.1 Alphaproteobacteria bacterium | reverse complement strand
CAGTTCCATTTGCAGCTGCACGGGGGCCTGGGCACCGGCTTCCAACAGATGTTTGACGGCCCGGAAGGAGGGCGGGCCGGAACCGGCAGCCATGGCTTTCTGGCAGGCGGCATCGATGTCGCTGGCGCGGTGTTTTTGGTGTAACTGGCAGAGGCCCATAATGCTGCGCAAGGCCTCGGCCCCTCGGGTATCCAGCGCCCGCTGCGCCCAGCGGGCGGCCGCTGCGCCAAGGGCGGCAGCCCGCGATTGCCAGTAGGCGGCACTTTCCGTGATGGTGCCGTGCAGTCCGCGCACGCCGAGGGTGCGGCTGAATTTGCCAGGATCCAGCCGGGGGTGGGAGGCGATTTGCTCCATCCTGTCATTGAAGAGGCGCACCATCCGCCCGTCGTGGCGCACCCACACCTGCCGCCCGATGAACTCCGGCGGGGCTTCGTAATACGCCTTGGCCACTTCCACAAAGCTGTCGCGCTGCACCCGGCGGCGGCCCTCCTGATAACATTCGTAAAGCGACGCCGGCAGCGGCCCGAGGGCCTTGCGTTCCTCGTCGAATACGGCGGCCACCTGACGCCGCGTGGTGCCGTGCACGCGCTTGTCAGCCACCTGCTCCTCCCAGTGCTGCAGATGGG
The DNA here is from genome assembly GCA_004292755.1 of Alphaproteobacteria bacterium. GTDB lineage: Bacteria > Pseudomonadota > Alphaproteobacteria > Elsterales > Elsteraceae > RDXE01. Next base: position 1,007 of record RDXE01000022.1, on the reverse strand, counting down.
CGTTTTGTGCGGCCAGGGAGACGAACTGCCGCCCCTTGAGCGCGTTGTTTTTGGCATAGGCCACGCCGCGTTCCACCTTGCCTTTGTGTTGGGGCGTGTAGGCGCGGCAGGGCATCGGCGTCATGCCGTAGTGGCGGCAGAAATCGGCGAGTTGCGGGTTCATCGCTGGGTCATACCAATCCGCTTTGATGACTGCCGCCTTGAGGTTGTCGAAGTTGAGCAGCCGGGGCACCCCGCCGAAATAACGCACCGCGTTTTCGATCACCCGCAGGAACGTTGCCGTATCCTGACGCAGCACCACCTCGCTGTAGCCCTTGCGCGAGTGGCTCAACACCGCCCGGAACAACCACGTCCGCCGGGTCTTCCCGCCGGGCTCCACCAGCGGCGCGCCCAGCCCGAAGTCCACCTGCAACTCCTCTCCCGGCTGGCATTCCAGACGCCAGATCCGCTCCGGGGCGCTGGCCTTGAGCCGGGCCACGTAGCGCCGCACCGATGGATACGAGCCGCCGAATCCATGCCCGGCCACCAGATCCTGATAGATGCGCTGGGCGCTCAAGCCAAGTTCCAGCATCGGGGCAATCACCCCGCCAAACGCACCGCACAAACGGCGCGGGCCGGTGGTCACCTGGGGCGGGGTGGTGCATTTTGAATCCTCCGGAGGCGGGGCGGCGGAGCCGGTGGTCACTGCGGTGGTGCACTTTGGGTCCGGCGCAGCCTCCGGGCCGGTGGTCACTTGAGTGGTGCACTTTGGCGCAGCGGCACCGGCATAGCGCTGCACCGTGCGGCGGTTGAGGCTCAGCGTGCGGGCAATGCGGCGGACAGACCAGCCCTTGGCGGCCAGCCCCTGAATGACTTGTTGTTGGGACACTTCGAGGATGTTGGACATACTCCCCGATCCAAGCACATGGGCCGTGCCGGGAGGGAAGCGGTTCTACCTCCGAAAGTGGTGCACTTTGAACCCGATTAAGTGACCATCAGGTGGTGCACTTTGAGTGACCGCCGACAAC
>RDXE01000095.1 GCA_004292755.1 Alphaproteobacteria bacterium | reverse complement strand
ATCATCCTGTTGGCGATTGAGAGAGGCGAGACGGAGATTTGGATTGTTCACCAGCGCTAGGCGCAGCACTTCCCCAATGACAAGCTGATCGCTGTGGGTGAATACAGGCGAGGAGAAGCGATAGGCTTTGGACTGGACGAGATCGCGACCGCTCTCCGTCCACTCGACGCGACCCCAAAGGCCATCGGCCCGCACTTGAAGCTCGACGACCCAGCCATGGGCACGCGTATTGCCCTGCCATGGCTGATCAATGCCGTGCGCTTCATCCACCGCGAAAGGAAGCTCGGAGCGCGCGGCGACGTCGTCGAGGCTTCCCATGTAGGGGCCACGGCCATCGCGCCCCGTGAAGGGCGTCAGCGGCAACAGCTGCACCCAGTCCGGCACCGCGCCATTAGCGTGGAGGGCAGTGGCAGGTGCGTAGCTCTGGCGGGGCTGGGAATTGACTGGCATGGCGCCGAGTGTGGCGCCGCGGAGCCAGCGCCGCCGCCCGGAAGGACTTCAGCCCGGGGCGTTATCCCGCCGGGAGACGATGCGCGATTTCCGGGCCGCTGGATAGGGGGCGCCAATGCTTTGGCGCGGTGGTCGCAGCGCGTGCATCTGCAGCGACGTAGCCCCGTTTAACACCCGTTTAATGGGCAAGCAGCTTGTGAGAGGTGGTCGAGCGGCCAGCCAAGACTGACGCTTCTGCGGTTAAAGCTCTGAGAGCGAAGCGTTCACATGGATCCACCTTGATCCGAACCGGATGGTGCCCCACGCCGCGCTAAATCAACAAGACGCCGCAATTTGGGTGTTGTCACATACACGGTTCCGCCGTAGCCTGGATAAGGCAATGCAAAACCAAGGGACGAGGCATAATTCATCGCAAGATCAAACTCATACTTCGTGAAGCCAAGACGCTCCTCACACTCTTTATTGCGTAAACAATTTTTTATATCACTGCACGCTCGCATTCTTACACGTAATTCAGTTAGCACATCTCCTTCATCATTCTCTTTTGGTTCATCCGCATGTTTTTTCAATTCCAACTCTTCTGCTTCATACAACTTTGAGAGCAATTCAATCTCACGCTTCGATAAATTTTCAATACCCTGCCGGATAATTGCAAATTCATCGGGATCAACCTGATCGGCTGTCTCATAGCCATTCAATACCAAAACCATGTGCCGAATTTTTTCTTCTTGTCGCCCCATTTTCATTGATTCAATGATTTGAAAGTACGCAGAAAGAAAAGGCTCTATTTTGCTATCATTGATGTCCTGTACCGTTTGAAAGTAATCGTTTCTCAAAAGTTCGACAAAATAGCGAGCCAATTGTTGTTTATGCTTCTCTTCGCGTTGCGCAAGAAAAGTTTTGAACACTTCTGGCATGGGAAAACCCAAAAAAGTTAAAGTGTCAGAACCCAACGCCACGGCGATGGGGATAATGTTTGAAGATGGCGCAAGCTTCGAGCGCAGGTCATCGTTGCTCATGATACGGTTCCGTCGAAACTGTTAAGCCAATACCGAAACTAGGAAGGGTTGCTGCGCCAACCATGCACGACTTGAACGCGTCCAAATCGATGCATCTTCCCTGCCCAGGCGCTTTGAACGGCGCGCCTCGCAGACCTATGCACGCCTAGGCGGCCAACAGATAGCATGGCTACCCGCGGCGACGATAGATCAGATGGCCAGCCCGTTTGGCTGCAATCGCTCCGGCGCGCGCGCGGAGGCCGGTGACCACTACAATTCCCTCGCGGGTGACTTCCAGCGCCACCATCACCGGCTGGGACTGACCTTCTACCTCGAACCGGGCGATGTGGTGGCGCATGGCGCGAAACACCTGACGGTCCCCCTGGCGCGCTTCGCGCATCGCCAGCCAGATTTCGTCTGGGTCCGTCAGGGCGCGGGCAATCAGAGGGAAGAAGCGCGCCCGCCCCGGATCGCGGGCGAGCTTTAGCGTGTCGGCGCCACGTTTGATGAAGGTTTCGATTCCGACCAGCAGCGTGTGGCCGAGCGGATCGGTGACACGCCTTGTGGCGAGGGCTGGATCCTCCCCAGCACCAACTGCCAGCTGTTCGCCGCCGGTAGCCTCCAGGAACTGCGCGATTGCGGACGCGACTGCGTGCGGGTCATCGGCATTGATCGGCGGCAGCAAGGGGCCAGCCTCGCGAGGGGGGGGCAGCGGCGGCACCCCCGCTGCTGGCGCGGCTTCGATGAACCCGGTGCGAACGTGGTCGCGCGCGATCAGCGGGCCGAGGCGGGCGAGACCGGGGTTGCTGGCAAACCCATCATCCACCCCCTCATACACCTTATATATGTCGCCAGTGCGAGGGTTGGTTTTCGGGCGGCCTGTTACAGCCGGTGATGGAGACACGCCACCGCCCTCCGCCACTTGATCGGCGGACAGCTGGACAACGAGGCAGCGGCAGAACCAGCCGTTCGGTGGCATGTGCGTGGCCCAGAATGCGTGGTCCACCGGCAAGGTGACCCCGTGCCAGGCACTGTGCTCGGGCCGGGTACGTCCATCCAACACGGCGCTGTAGCGCAGATAGGGCAGCAGCGCCTTTGCCTCCTCAATCGCGGCCCATTCACCGGCGGCCGAGGCGGTGCGGATGTTCGTGTCGTAGATCACTCGCATCCGGCGACGGGTGGCGAGATTGACGGGCTTAACCTCTCCCGTCGCAGGGTCCGGCACGTCGACGGGTTGGGTCCAATCCGGGCCGGGCCGAGGCTTCGCCAGCACCTGCCCCATGGTCTTGCGCCACTGCTGAAAGGTCTGACCGTTCCTCAGTGCGTCGGCCAGAGACTGGCGAATGTCGGACAGCAGATCGTGCTGGAGAACACCGGCGACCGTGAAGGCGGCCGCGTGCTCTTGTTGCCAGATGTCCCGCCAAGACCAACCAGCGGTGCTGATCCCCTTGGCTTCCAGGAACGCGATGGCGTCTTCCGGCGCGAAAGGTTGGCCGCGCGCCGTCCAGTCCTTTGGGAAGGCAAAGGCTGTCATTGCGGGAGTTGATGCTTGGCGCGCGCTGCGAGGCGCGCCAAGAACATCCGCTTCACCAGATCCTCGGCAAAGGCCGTCATGTCCAGCTGCGGCAAGGCATCGGACAGGGCAGCCTCCAGGCTGTCGGCGTCCTCGGCAGCGGTGATGGCATCCCGCAGCGCCGCCAGCACGGGTTCCAGTGTGTCGAGGGCAACCTCGCCGGACAGCGCCTCTTCCACCAGATCGTCGATCAGGGCACGTTCCTGCTGCTCGCGTGCGTGCCGGGCGATGGAGTGGGGCGCAGCGGCTGGTTTCGGGTCCGCCGCGCCGCCGCTGTCGCCCTGCTGACGCAGGGGTTGCAGCACAGCATCCTCGCCCGGATCTGGCAGCCCCAACCGATCCCGCAAGGTGGACACACCAATGGTCATGCCGCGATCCACCAACGGAACAACAGCACCGACCAGGGCGGCCATGTCCACTTGGTCCGGCCACCGCGTGTAGAGCCGCGGATAGCGGCCATCGGGTGGTGGCCCAAGGTTAAAATCCACCAGCGGACGAACCAGCTGGTTCTGCAGCGCCGCATCGACGACGCAGGCGTCAGCATGCGCGATATCCAGCCGGACGGTGTCGTGCGTCTTTGACGCGGCAAAGCTGCCGCTGGTCACAGACGTGGTTAAGTTCTGGCCCAACACGAGCAGGGATATCTGACGATGGAGCCAATCGGCGCGGCGCTCGTAGCCATCGGTGGAGCGCGCGGTCCCCCAGTTGATGTCGATGCTCATCCCCTCGGGCATGATCGCCCGGCCGCCAGTGGCAATCGTCTGCACCGCCCGCATCAATTGCTCCTGCTGCTGCGGCGACGCGCTGGCGGGGAAGCGGCCCAGCACATTGGGCCGACCGAACGCCTCCAGGAATTCGGCCCAGTCGGACAATGTGTAGGAGGTGTAAAGCCACAACAGTAAGGCGGGACGGATCAGCCCCCCCATGATTGGGGATCCGGAGCGATCCCCGAGCGCACACCAGATGAACCGCGCGGGTGCCAGATCCACTGGCCCGGACTGGCTGATCAGCTGCAAGCGACCATCGGAAGCGAACCGGAACCAGCGCTGGCTGCGCCAGGCGATGCTAGTTGGCCACCAGCGCTCAGCAGTTTGATGCCAGCTGATCTCCGAGACCGAAAACCCCTTTGACACGGCATCCATGAGATCGTAGCGGACGCTGGCCAGCATGCCGGATGCCACGAGGTCGCGGACCAAATCCGCAGCGGCGATTGAGCGGGCATCATCTGCCGCCGCCTCGACCGCGAGCTCTTGTCCTGCCACGACGCGACGGCGCTTGGCGAGTTCAAGGCGGTAGTACCAAAAAACGTCCTCGACTTGCTCAGCCGCCCCGAGCAAGGCGCTGGGATCGCCCTCGTCTGCCGCACGCAAGATCGCAGCCACCCGGCGCGGGTTGAGTTGACCCATGGGATCCGGCAAAGGCGTCCTGCGGCCATCGCGCGCGATTGGCAGGGGGCGCTCCTCCGGCGTGGCGATGGGCTCAGCGAGGGCTGGCGAGGGTACCAATGGCTTGCCTGTCCGGGGGTCAATCAACATCACCACCTCCAATCGCGCCGGACCGACAGGCGCTCCCTCGCGGTTCTGTCATCCGGTGATAACGCCGCTGGAACCTCGCGGAAGCCTTCCGTCACAAGGCCGCTGCCCAGGTCAGCGGCCGCCACCGCGAGCATGAGTGCCCACGCACGATCGCAGTGGTGATCGTCCTGCCGCGGCGTGACCAAGCGCCGTCTGCCGTTGGCGCCGGAGGCCCGCTTCAAGTAGAGCAGCTGCGTGCGGAGCCCCTCATCGTTCGGACCGATAATCGTGCCCGCCTCCAGGTGCTGCGCCAAACAATCCGCGAGAGCGAGCTGAGTGACCGGGCTCATCGCGACCCCCTCGACCACGCTTTTCCCATAGCGGCGCGTGGCGTCCTCGACCGGCTTCTGGCCGACGCCAGTCTCGTCCATGCAGACTTTTTGTGGCCGCCAGCGTTTGACTAATTCATCCAGCACCAAATCCTGTTCCTTGTAGGTGATGGGGCTGCGGACCACTTCCTCCACAACCGTGAGCATCGGGCCGCGCCGCTGCACCACCGTGGCGACCCACTGGTCCACCTTCGCCGCGATGTCGTTGCCGATATAGGTTGGCAGGCCAGCCGTAGGAGTACCTGGCTGCCAGCCATTGCCCGCGCCAAAGGCGCGTGCGACATGCGCCGGATCAAAAAACGCCCGTGCGCCCGCGGCCGGGATCACCCGCAGTTCCTCGTCAGCGTCCGCGCCGTACTGGCTGTAGATGTTCGCGCACCACGCCGCCTCGGCCTCGGGAGACCAAGTCAATCCCTTCGTCAGGCAGATACGCCGATAGAGGCCATCGGAGACCGCCTCATCGAAAGTGATCCGTAGCAGCTGGTAGGGCAGCAGACCGGCCCGGACTTTATCACAAAGAAGCGCAAATGGATTGGCTGCGCCATCATGCGTCGAAATCACGATGACTTGGCCGCCCCAAACCAGCAGCGCCATCGCCGCCTTCAGCAGCTCATCCAAATCATCATGGAAGGCAGCCTCGTCGATGATCACCATGCCCTGCCGCCCACGCAGGTTGCGAGGGCGCGAGGAATAGGCGTTGATGGAAAAACCAGACGCAAATTTGATCCGGTAAACTAGGATTGATTTATCGCCATCTTCCAGCACACTCTCTGTGATTTCTTCTGCCGCGTCATTAAACAGCCGCGCCCAGTCGGCACAGACTTCAATGAACTCGCGCGTCATTTCCCGCTCGTAGCCGATGTAGTGCACATCAGAGCCACGCGCGGAGGCTTTCGTTGCCGCTTTGAGCACAGCCATCGCCGCGATGCCCCACGTCATCCCGATGCGGCGGGACTTTTCGATGACAAGGACCGGGGCGGAGTCTAACAGCGTCACTGGCCGCTGCTGATAGGGCAGCAAGAGGGGGACATTCAGCCCGGTCAGGTCAATTGGACTGGTCATGTCAGGCCCAGGAACTGTGCCTTCAGGGCTGCGACAGTGGTGGCACTCAGCCCGGCACTGACGGACACCTCGTCCAGCACCGCTTCAACCTTGGCAGCCGCCTCGGCGGCGGCCTCTTCCCGTGCCCGCTTCACGGCAGCCGCGATCAACTTGTCGCGCGCCTGATCCGCCGAAGCGAGGGATTGCAATGTCTTCGCCAACATCAGCAAACTCTTGGGGTCTACGGTCTCGCCCTCGTCTTCTGCTTCCGAGACGGTCCGGAACGCCAGAACCTTCACCATCTCGGCCAGAAGCTGCCCCACGTCGCTTTCCGCATCGGCCTTCAGGACGTGCAGCCATTCCTTGGCGGCGGCCTGTGCGTCACGCAGGCGTGCCAGCGTCCGCTGGCGCGCCAGCTTGTGCCGCCCGATCGCCGAGCGGGAGACCTCACCCCCCATCGCCTGGATGTGTGCCACGACCTGATCCAAGGTGTAGCCAGCATCCAGCTGCCGGTTAATCTCATCCAGCAGCGCCGGGCTGATCAGCTCGAGACTTGATCGGCGGCCCATCAGTCAGAGCCAGGAGCTGGCACCGCAACACCTGGCGCCCGCGCACGGCCAGCGGCAACATCCAGGCCGCGTTCTGTTGCCGTCGCGATCATCAGGCTGCCGCCGATCTCGCGGACCGTAACCAGCTGCACCTCGGCGAGCCACGCGAGTTCGGCGCGCACTTGGTCGCGCGTGCATTGCAGACCAAGTTGGTGCAACACAGTGGACAGGAGACTATCGTTGCACTCATAGCCGGTGCTGCCTTCCAATGCCTGCAAGATCGACAAGCGCCGATGCGCGGCGTGGAAGGCGGAAAACGACAGGCTCATGATTGGCCTCCATGTTCATTCATCCAGCGCGTGACATAACGCACCTCGCTATCGATCCTGGTTACGCTTCGCTCGACCGCGTCGACCTTGCCGGTGAGGGCCGTGAGCAGCACTTCGACGCGATGCACATCCTCCTGACTGGGCAGATTGTCGAGCCGATTGGCGATCACTGCGTGCTCGCGCTCCAAGACCGCGACGCGATCGCTCATCGGCTTCAGCGCGTCCCCGATGTGGCTGCGAAGCTCGGCCCGGATCATGTAGATCACAACCACCAAGGCGAGGCTGAGCGCGCCTGAGAGCACCGGCAACACAAGCCGCAGCAGCTCCAGATCCATCACCGGTTCTCCTCGCAGGCGCGCACCATGAAATCGCGCGAATAGACGGCAGGCACTGGGCAGGCCGGGCTAGAAGATGAAGTTGCGCAGCCGCTCAACCACAGCGGCGCGATCAGCGGGACGGCGCGCAGCAGCGCGGGCCATGGCGAGCTGGACATCGGCGATCCTCTGGACAGTGTCGGCGCGATCCGCAGCGCGCCCGGCTGCACGCACCCGCGCCAGGGCGGCGATCACCGCAGCGATCACCGCGGCGGCGCGCCAGCCGAGGGCGCGCGCCGCGGTTAGGGCAGCGGCGATCATCGCCGGGCGGAGCGCCAATCGTCATACCGGGCGTAGGCCGCGTAGGCAGCACCGGCCAGGATCAGCACCGAGACCGCCCATGGGGCCACGGTCACGATCTGCTGGATCAGGGGGATAGCAGGCTCGGCCGCTCGCACCGCCTCGGTAACCAACGCCACGGCCGCGCCGCCCACGGCCACGGTGGAGCCTTGGATCGTCCGGCTTTCCGCCAACGGCCGCGGCGGCGGCTCAATCCCGGCCAGGCGCAGGCCGTCGTCAATCTCTGCGTCGGAGTAGGGCTGCACGCCGTTCTCCTTCGTGATGATCGCTTCGACCAGTGCCTTCGCCGTGGTGTAGGTGTGG
>RDXE01000067.1 GCA_004292755.1 Alphaproteobacteria bacterium | reverse complement strand
GGCCCGCTTCGTCATGGCGCCCGCCTGCCGGTTACCTTTACCGGCGCTGACCGTGGCTGCGTCTGGAACATCAAGGTGACCTGGGATGACAACAGCTCATCCTTCTTCCGCGGCTTGAACCTGTGCACCATCAACACCGTATATCTGCGCTATAACCGCGCGACGGATACGGCCTCTTACGTTACGGACTAAGCGCGTCCCCGGCGTCTGTGTGATGGCAATCGTTGCGCGGCGCCAAGGCATCGCTATAGTCCGGCCCCGACTTGACGCGCTGGCATGGGCTGGTGCGTCTCCCGACCCTGGTTTTGTTGAGGACGGTTCTCCATGCTGATCTCTCCCGCCTACGCCCAGACGGCCGCTGGGGGCGGCGGTTTCGACCTGATGGCGTTCCTGCCGCTGATCCTGATCTTCGTGGTCTTCTATTTCCTGCTGATCCGTCCGCAGCAGAAGAAGATGAAGCAGCATCGCGAGATGGTTGGCGCCCTGAAGCGCGGGGATCGCGTGGTGTTCGCTGGTGGCCTGATCGGCACCATCGCCAAAGTCACCTCGGACACCGAACTGGTGATTGAAGTGGCTGAGGGGGTGCGGGTGAAGGCGCAGCGCATGACCGTTGCCGAAGTGCTGGCGAAGACCGAGCCGCGCGGCGATGACGCCGAAGACTCCAGGGCCGAATCCAAGGCGTAGGGCACCCGCAGGGCTGGTGGTTCCCTCGTACTCGGTTCGTTTGGTTGGGCAAGGGGGTGGACAGGCGCAACGCCTTCCCCCGCCCTGGCTCGGGGCATTCAAAGGCGTTCCAGCATGATTCAGTTCCCGCGATGGAAAATGTGGCTGGTGTTGGTCACCTGCCTTGCCACCATGGTGTTCGCACTGCCGAACGCGATCCCTCAGCGCGTGCTGGATCAATTGCCCAGTTGGCTGCCGAAGCATCAGGTGAACCTGGGTCTAGACCTGCAAGGCGGCGCACACTTGCTGCTGCAGGTGGACACTGACGCCGTGGTGCGCGAGGTGATGCAGGGCCTGCAGGACAGTGCCCGGCAGGAGTTGCGGCGCGCCAATATCGCCGTCGCTGCCGTCTCCACCGACAGCTTGACCCGCTTCACCGTGCGGCTTGGCCCCGGTGCTGACCGTGATGCCGCCCGCCGCACCTTGGTCGGGCTAGACAGCGGGCTGGATGTCACGCTGACCCCAGACGGGTCTGCTGTTGTGACCAAGACGGAACAGGCGTTGCGCGAACGGCGGATTGCCGCCGTGCAGCAATCGATTGAAATCATTCGCCGCCGCGTCGATGAGACTGGCACGAAGGAGCCGACGATTGTCCAGCAAGGCGTCAACCGTATCCTGATCCAGTTGCCAGGTGTGCGCGATCCCGAGCGGATCAAGGCGCTGATCGGCACCACGGCAAAGCTGACCTTCCGGCTGGTTGACCAGGATATCTCGGCTGAGGAAGCGCGGCGCACCCGTGTGCCTGCCACCTCCGATCTGTTGCCGGGCGACCGGCCAGACCCTGTCACCGGTCAACTGCCCTACTATGTGGTGCGCAAGCGCATCATGGTCTCTGGTGACAATCTGGTCGACGCCCAGCCAAGCTTCCAGGACGGCATGCCGGTGGTGTCGTTCCGGTTTGACAGCGTCGGTGCGCGCCGTTTTGGCGATGTGACGCTGGAAAATGTTGGTCGTCCCTTCGCGATTGTGCTGGATGACAAGGTGATCTCCGCCCCGGTGATCCGCGAGGCGATCACCGGTGGCCGCGGCATCATCTCTGGCAGTTTCACGGCGCAGAGTGCCAGCGATCTGGCCTTGCTGCTGCGCGCCGGTGCCTTGCCAGCCCCCTTGACGATCCTGGAGGAGCGCTCGGTCGGCCCATCGCTGGGCGCGGATTCGATCCAGGCCGGTGCGCTTGCCTGTATCCTTGGCTTCATGCTGATCGGTGTGATGATGGTGGCGTTCTATGGCCTGTTCGGCCTGTTCGCCAACGTGGCACTGATCCTGAACCTCGTCATCACATTGGCGTTCATGTCGGCCATTGGCGCGACCTTGACCCTGCCGGGTCTGGCGGGCATGACCCTGGGCCTTGCCATGTCGGTTGACGCCAACGTGTTGATCTATGAGCGCATGCGCGAGGAAGGGCGGCTCGGGCGTGGGGTGGTCTCTGCCATCGATGCTGGGTTTGGCCGCGCGTTTCTGACCATTCTGGACAGCAACTTGACCACCTTGATCGCAGCTGTGCTGTTGTATCTGTTCGGTACCGGGCCAGTGCGCGGCTTTGCGGTGACACTTGGCATCGGCATCGTCGCCTCGTTGTTCACGGCCATCATGGTGACCAGACTGATGGTCGTGTTGTGGTTGCGTGCCAGCCGCCGCAACGAATTGCCGGTTTAGCGGAAGGGCCGCCCATCATGTTCAAAGGGTTTCGTGTCCTCCAAAGCGTGCCGACGGTGGATTACTTCCGCTGGCACATCACTGCCTTCATCGTCTCTGGCTTGATGATGCTGGCGTCGGTGGTCTCGCTGGCCACCCAGGGGCTGAACTACGGCGTGGACTTTGCCGGCGGCATCTTGGTTGAAGTGCGCATGCCCGATCAGCCCGATCTGGGCGCAATGCGCACCCAGCTGGAGGCGCTCAACATCGGCGATGTCCAGCTGCAGGAATTCGGTACGGCACGCGATGTGCTGATCCGGGTGGAGCGCCAACGGGGTGGAGAGTCGGCTGAGATGGCTGCCGTCGCCCGCATTCGCGAGAGCCTGGGCAATGGTGTGGACTATCGCCGTGTCGAAGTGGTTGGCCCGCAGGTTGGGGCAGAGTTGGTACGCGCGGGCGTGATGGCCGTGGGCCTCGCAATCCTTGGCATCATGGCCTACATGGCGTTGCGCTTTGGCTGGCGCGCGGGTTTGTCTGGCAGCGTCGCGCTGCTGCACGACTGTTTGACCACCGTGGGGCTGTTCTCCATCCTGCAATTGCAGTTTGATTTGAACGTGCTGGCGGCCGTGATGACCATCGCGGGCTTCTCCATCAACGACACGGTCGTGATCGCCGACCGGGTGCGGGAGAACGAACGCAAGTATAAGCAGATGGATTTCCGCGCCCTGATCAACCTGTCGGTCAACGAAACGCTGTCGCGCACCTTCATGACCAATGGTCTGGTGTTAGCGGCTGTGCTGGCGATTCTGTTCCTGGGTGGTCCGGTGCTGTCGGACCTCGCGATCGCGCTGGTGTGGGGCGCCCTGATCGGCACCTATTCCACGGTTTACGTCGCTGCCCCCTTGGAGTGGTACCTGGGGCGCCGCGGTGGCGTGCGCCCGGACAGCGCCACCCCAGCCGCACCCACGGCCTAGGGCGATGGACGTCACACCGCTGATCCCTGCCGGTCGCCAAGTGCTGGAGCGCTATGGCAATGGCGGGTTTCGGATCACCGGGGTGATGTGGCAAGGACCAGTGCTGGTGCACCCAACCCGCACCGAGGCTGCACCGCTGCTAGATGCTGCGGCCTTGAGCCTAGACAGTTTCGGCTTCCTGCTGGACCCCGCCTTTGGTGTACAGGTGCTGTTGATTGGCGGTGGTCGGTCCACCCCCTTTCTGCCACTGCCGCTGCGGGCTGCCCTGCGGGAGCGCGGCGTGGTGGCCGAGCCGATGGACACTGGTGCCGCCTGCCGCACCTATTCGATCCTGCTCGCTGAGGACCGTCCCGTCGCTGCCGCCTTGATCCCCGTCGGCTGATCGCGGTCGGTCGCCATGGGTCAGGCGCCGACAGCCCGCACGCCTTCCTCCCCGATGCTCCGTGGCAGAGGCCCTTGGTGGCGCGCGCTGCTCACCTGGGCGGCACCGGTGTTGATGATCCTGGCGGTGATCCCGGTGTTGCTCAGCCCCGTTGATCAGGGCGGCACTGAGGCGCCAATGGTCGCCCTGTTCTCCACTCGCTTGTCGCCGGACCAGACCCTGCTTGCCGCCGCCGCGGCCGAGGCACCCGTTCTGCGCATCGGCCCGCTGCCCGGCATGGCCGTCGTAATGGGCACACGTGCCGCAGCCGAACGGTTGAGGGCGGCAGGGGCCTGGGCCGTGCTGCAAGGCCCATTGGCAGCGGGCTGTGCGGCGGTACTAGATAAATTCTAACTCACTGCGTCTGATCCCATGTCCGGATCGTAACGAGTATCCGACACATTTGATCAGGAGCAAATCTGCGATGCCCCCTCGTGGCTCAGGTCCGGACTCTGTTCCGCTCACGCCGGTGTCAGTTGCCTCAGATGCCATCAACGCCGCGGTTGCAAACGCTCTCGATAGCATCCGCACACCCGGAATGCGGGTGATTGTTGCAATTCTGTGGTTGTTGGTGGCGCTGGTTCCCCTGCAAGCCATGGTATTGGGCGTGGAGGTCACCCGCGGTGCACTGGCCGGGGTGCTGCTGGCAGGCGCCGCAACGCTGGTGTGGTGGGTGAGGCCGTTGGCCCTGGTGGCACGGCTGACCGCCAGCACTGCGGCCGTTGGCGTCATCTCCCTGATGGTGTGGCAGGCCAGTGGCTCGGCGTGGCAGGTGGAATACCACTTCTTGTATTTCGCGTTGCTGGCAGTGCTGGTGGCACTGTTTGACATTCCAACCCTGCTGGCTGCGGCCGGTGCCATCGCCATCCACCATCTCAGCCTGACGGTGCTGCTGCCCGCAGCGCTCTACCCCGGCGGGGCGGATTTTGGCCGGACGGTGCTGCATGCGGCAGTGGTGGTGGTGGAGGTGACGGTCCTGATCGCCGTTACGGTGATGATGCACCGCCTGCTGCACCGGGCAGAGACTGCCCGCAGCCAGGAGGAGGCGACCCGCGACGCTGCCCGCCAGGACAGTTTGCAGCGGGCTGAGGCAGCGGCCTTGGCCGCTCAGGCAGAAACCGCAGCGCGCGATGCCGCCCTACGCAGCGTCGACACCACGGTGTCAGACGTGGTGGAGCGCTTGCGCGCCGACGTCGCCAATTTGCGCGCCGATGTTGGTCAGGGCCGCCGCCACACGGGCGATGTGGCCGCGGGCGCTGGCGAGGCCGAGCGTCAGGCCAGCACAGCTGGCGCCGTGATGACTGGTCTTAGCAGTGATCTTGCAACAGTCAGCGCGGACATGGCGAGCATCGTCACCACCATTGACGGCACCCGCGACGTGGCCGATGCCGCTGTCGCGCTGGCCGGGGAGGCCGTGACCCGCATCGGTGCGCTAGCAACGGCGGCCGGCGAGATTGACCAAGTGGTGCAGATGATTCGCACCATCGCGGGGCAGACCAATCTGCTGGCGCTGAACGCCACCATTGAAGCCGCCCGTGCCGGGGAGGCTGGCAAAGGCTTTGCCGTGGTGGCGAGCGAGGTGAAAACGCTGGCCACGCAAACCGCCAAGGCGACGGAAACCATCACAGGCCTCGTGGAGGCCATTACCACGGCCACCAACCACGCGGTGGTAACCATCACCCGCGTGGAGGGCACGATCCGCACCATTCACGGCTCAGCAGCCGCGGCCTCCAACACAGTGGGCGAGCAGCGTCGAGCCGCCGACCACGCCATCGCCCAAGCCCGCACCGCTGCGGACTGCATCGCGGACGCGACCACCGCCATCACCCGCGCAGCCCGCCAAGGCGAAACCACCAGCACCACTCTGGAACGCCTCGCTGCCGCGGCCGACCGCCTGGACGCCAGTGTTTCGACCCTGCACGCCCTTACCACCTCCCGCAGCGCCGCGGGGTAGGGCCCCGCTGCCGACTCATCCGGCGCGCAGCAGGCGGGCGGCGGCGTCGCGTTCGAACAGGTAAAGCAGCACCCGCAATGCGGCTGCGCGGGGACTGGTAAGGTCGGGATCGCGATTCAAGATTAGGGCAGCTTCGTCGCGGGCGATGGCGATCAAGTCGCCGTGGGCCGCTGGATCGGCAACGCGAAAGCCGGGCAGTCCGCTCTGGCGGGTGCCCAGCACCTCGCCCGCTCCGCGCAGCGCCAAGTCGGCTTCGGCGATGGCGAAGCCGTCGTCGCTGTCGCGCAGCGTTTGCAGGCGCGCCCGCGCAGTCTCCGACAGGGGGGCGCTGTAGACCAGCAGGCAGGAAGAGGCTGCCTGTCCGCGTCCCACCCGACCCCGCAATTGGTGCAGTTGAGCTAGGCCGAAGCGCTCGGCATGCTCGATCACCATCACACTGGCATCCGGCACATCGACGCCCACCTCGATCACCGTGGTGGCCACCAACACGTCGGCGTCGCTGCCCTGGAAGGCGGCCATCGCTGCGTCCTTCTCCGTCGGTTTCATGCGGCCATGGATCAAGGCGACGCGAATCCCCTGGGCGCCCAGCGCCTCGCTCAAGGCGCTATGGCGCTCGACAGCGGCGGCGAGGTCTAGCTCGTCGGTCTCCTCCACCAGGGGGCAGACCCAGTACACCTTGGCCCCACCTGCCACGGCGCGGGCAACGCCTGCCACCACTTCGTCCAGCCGGTCTGCGGCGACGGTGCGCGTGGCAATCGGCGTGCGCCCAGGCGGCTTTTCATCCAGGCGCGAAGCGTCAAGATCGCCATAGCTGGTCATCAACAGCGTGCGCGGAATGGGTGTCGCGGTCATCACCAGCACGTCCACACCGCGCCCCTTCTGGGCGAGCGCCAGACGCTGGGCCACGCCGAAGCGGTGCTGCTCATCCACCACCGCAACGGCGAGGTCTTGGAAGCTCACGCTCTCCTGGATCAACGCGTGGGTGCCAACGATGATGTTGGCGTGGCCGCTGGCAATCTCCGCCAGCAGCGCTTCACGCGCTTTGCCTTTGTCGCGCCCCGTCAGCACCACCACCCGCACCGGCAGATCGCCCAGCAGCCGGGTGAGCGTGGCGGCGTGCTGACGCGCCAAAATCTCGGTTGGTGCCATCAACGCCCCCTGGCAGCCCGCCTCAATGGCGATCAGCAGAGCGTGCAGCGCCACCACGGTCTTGCCGCTGCCGACATCGCCTTGCAGCAGCCGCAGCATGCGGCGGGGCTGGCTCAAGTCGGCACGGATGTCGGCAATGGCGCGGATTTGGGCACCCGTCAGCGCGAAGGGCAGGGCGGAGGCAAGGCGCTCAATAAGCCGCCCATCGCCGATGATTGTGCGCCCGGCCTGACGGCGGTTGTGCTCCCGCACCAGGCCAAGGGCGAGCTGGTTTGCCAGCAACTCGTCATAGGCAAGCCGACGCCGATCCGGCGTATGGGGGGAGAGGTCACGCTCGCCCTCTGGTCCATGCACGGCGATCAGGGCTTGGCGCCAGCCGCGCCAACCCTCGCGGGCCAGCAGGGTGGGGTCCTGCCATTCCGGCAACTCCGGCGTGATCGCCAGGGCCGCCTGGACCGTGCGCGCCAACAGCCGAGAGGTGAGGCCCGCCGTGAGGGGGTAGATCACCTCCGGGCGTTGGGCCTCGGCCGCACGGTCGGGCGTGAGCACCAAGTCGGGGTGGGTGATCTGCCATTCGCCCTGAAACTGCTCCAGCTTGCCGCCGACAATGCGCGTGCCGCCCTCCGGCAGGCTTGCCTCCAGCCAGGCGCCACGGGCGTTGAAATACACCAGCGAGAGAGGTGTGCTGCCAACCATGGCCCGGACGCGCGTTGGCCGCCGCGGGCTGGCACCGGGCAGGTGCCCTTCGATGGTGACGGTCACCGCCACCACCTCCCCTGCGACTGCGCCGTTCAGGCTGTCGCGCCAAATGCGCCGCACAGCCCCGACGGGCAGGTGCCACAAGAGGTCCACGACTTCCGCGCCGATCAGTCGGTTCAACAGCTGCGCGATCTTGGGACCAACGCCCGGCAGGCTCGATAGCGGTGCGAACAGGGGAAACAGGATCGGCGGACGCACCAAGCGGGCTCCCAAGCGGGGGCAGGGGGACGGTCTTGCTGCGGCCTCCAGGGGGTGACGCGCCGCGACCTAGGCTCTATATCACCTGCCCAGCCGTGTGCGAGAGGATCCCGATGTCTGAGGAGCTAGTGGTTCGGCGCAAGCGATTAAAGTTCCGTGCCTGGCACCGTGGCACGCGGGAAACCGATCTGATGATCGGGCGATTTGCCGACAGCCACCTCGATCACTTCGACACGGCTGACCTGGATCGATTCGAGGCCCTGATCGAAGTGCCAGACCTCGTGCTGTTTGATTGGTTGACTGGTCGGGCCGAGCCGACGCCAGAGTTCGACCATGCGGTGTTTCGCCAGATGGCTGCTTTCGTGCAAACCCCGGTCGGCCAAACTCCGTGAGTGCCTGGTATGCCCGCAGCGGACGGCACATCCTTTACGGTGTGCCGGAAGGGTTTGACGCACGCGTCTTGGTGCGCACTGCCCGGTCAATCGCCGATCAGACCCGCCCCGTGTTACACATCGCCCTGGATGACCAGCGGCTGGCACGGCTGGAGGAGGCTGTCCGTTTCTTCGCGCCTGAGATCGAGGTGCTAACCTTTCCCGCGTGGGACTGCCTGCCCTATGACCGGGTCTCGCCCAACGCTGACATTGTCGCACGTCGGCTAGAAACACTGACCCGGCTGGCGGCCAGGCCGATAGGTCCAGCCCCCACCGTGGTGATCGCCACGGTCGCGTCGGCTCTGCAACGGGTGCCAACGCGCGGCAGCCTTGCAGCCCAGGTGCTGACAGTGTCGGTTGGGGATCGGATCGACCTGCCGGACATGACGCGGTTTTTCGCCCGCAACGGCTATACCCGCACCGACACCGTGCGCGAGGCCGGTGAGTTCGCCTTGCGCGGCGGCATTGTCGACGTCTACCCGGCCGGCCTGCCGGAGCCCGTGCGGTTTGACTTGTTCGGCGATGATGTGGAGGCGATCCGCACCTTCGACCCCTTGACCCAGCGCTCCACGGGGCAAGTGCCAAGGGTGGTGTTCACCCCGGCGTCGGAAATCCTGCTGGATGACGGTGCCGTGGCGCGCTTTCGGGCGGGCTATCGCGCGTTGTTTGGTGCCGAGGCGCACACCGACCCGGTGTACGAAGCCGTCAGTGCCGGGCGCCGGATCATCGGTGTCGAGCATTGGCTGCCGCTGTTTCACGATGCCCTGGAAACCCTGGCTGACTATCTGCCAACGGCTGTTCTGACGCTCGACACCCAAGCCGAGGAGGCGATCACCTCGCGGCTGGAGCAGATCCGCGAGTACTACGACGCCCGCCATGCGCTGGTTGGCGCGTCGGAACGCGATGGCAGTGTCTACCGCCCGCTGCCGCCCGATCGCCTCTACCTGACCCGCGAGGCGTGGAGTGCGATCGAAGCTGCGCGGCCAACGGCGCTGTTCTCCGCCTCGCCCGCTCCGGGCGGGGAGCTCGATTTGCAGGCGAAGCCTGGGCGCAGCTTTGCCGACGTGCGTGCCCGGCCGGACGGCAATGTCTATGAAGCCTTGGCAGAGCAGGTGCGCACCCGGTCCAAGGACGCGCGGATGGTGCTGGCCTGTCAATCTGAAGGCTCGCGCGACCGCTTGCGGGGCTTGCTGGTCGATCATGGCGTCAAGGGCGCCGAGAGTGCCGTCGACTGGGCCACGGCCGAGGCATCTAAGGCGCCGGTCGTGCTGGTCACGCTGGCAATGGAGCGCGGGTTTGAAGCACCCGATGGCCTGATCCTGATCACCGAGGCGGACCTGTTGGGCGACCGCCTGATCCGCACGGTGAAGCGAAAGCGGGCCGCCAACTTCATCACGGAGGTCGCCACCCTGTCGGTGGGCGATTTGGTGGTGCACGTCGACCATGGCATCGGGCGCTATGACGGGCTGGCGACGCTGGAGATCGGTGGCGCACCGCATGACTGTTTGCGGGTGCTGTACCTCGGCGGGGACAAGCTGTTTGTACCGGTCGAAAACATCGACGTGCTGTCGCGCTTTGGCGAGGATGCGGGCCAGGCCCTCGACAAGCTGGGCGGGCAGGGCTGGCAGGCGCGCAAGGCCAAGGTGCGCCAGCGCATTCGCGAGATTGCCGACCGTCTGATCGCCATCGCCGCCTTGCGAGAGGTCCGCAAGGGCGAGATGGTGCAACCGCCCGATGGCGCCTGGGACGAGTTCTGCGCCCGGTTCCCCTACCCTGAAACCGATGACCAACTGCGCGCCATCGAAGACACCCTGACCGATCTTGCCAGCGGCAAGCCGATGGATCGCCTGATCTGCGGTGATGTTGGCTTCGGCAAGACCGAAGTGGCACTGCGCGCCGCCTTCGTCGCAGCGATGGCGGGCTTGCAGGTGGCAGTGGTGGTGCCAACCACGCTGCTGGCGCGCCAGCATTTCCGCACCTTTGAGGCGCGGTTTCGCGGGTTACCGGTGCGAATGGGCCAATTGTCGCGTTTGGTGACCGGCAAGGCTGCAACAGCCGTCAAGGCAGGCCTCGCCGATGGCACCATCGACATTGTGATCGGCACCCACGCCATCCTCGCCAAGGGGGTGGTGATGAAGCGCCTGGGTCTGGTGATCGTGGATGAGGAGCAGCACTTCGGCGTCTCCCAGAAGGAACGATTGAAGGAACTGCGTGCCGATGTTCACGTGTTGACCCTGACGGCAACACCGATCCCACGCACCTTGCAAATGGCGCTGTCGGGTGTGCGCGATATGAGCATCATCGCAACGCCACCAGTGGATCGCCTGGCAGTGCGGACATTCGTTCTGCCCTATGACCCGGTGGTTATACGAGAAGCGATCCTGCGCGAGCATTTCCGCGGTGGTCAAACTTACTATGTGTGCCCGCGGATCGAAGATCTGGACAAGCTGGCCGAACGCATCCGCAAGCTGGTGCCGGAAGTCACCATGACCATGGCCCACGGCCGGATGGCTGCAACGCAGCTGGAAGACGTGATGACGGCCTTCACTGACGGCAAGTTTGACATTCTGCTATCCACCAACATTGTCGAGAGCGGCCTGGATATTCCAACAGCCAACACCATGATCATCCATCGGGCTGATATGTTTGGCTTGGCCCAGCTGTATCAGCTGCGCGGTCGGGTTGGTCGGTCCAAAACCCGTGGCTATGCGTTCTTGACCCTGCCTGCCGATCGCGTGCTGAACGAACAGGCGCAGAAGCGGCTGGACGTGATGCAGACGCTGGATCAGCTGGGGGCCGGGTTCCAATTGGCCTCCCACGACATGGACATCCGCGGGGCGGGCAATCTCCTGGGCGATGAGCAGTCCGGCCACATCAAGGAAGTGGGCGTAGAGCTGTATCAGCATATGCTGGAGGAGGCCGTGCAGGCTGCGCGGACCGGTGTGCTGGACGCCCCCATCGCCGAGGAGCAATGGTCGCCTGCCATCGCGATCGGCATGCCGGTGCTGATCCCAGAAGCCTATGTGCCTGACTTGACGGTGCGCCTTGGTCTTTATCGCCGCGCGGCTGATCTGGTTGACCGGGCCGAGGTGGATGCCTTCGCGGCTGAATTGATTGATCGCTTTGGCCCACTCCCAGCCGAAGTCGACAATCTGCTGCGCATCTTGCAGATCAAGCGACTGTGCCGCACGGCTGGAGTGGAGAAGGTGGATGCCGGGCCGAAGGGGGCAGTGGTGTCCTTCCGCGGCAATCGCTTTGCCAATCCGCCGGGTCTGGTTCAATTTCTGCAGCGTCAGTCGGGCACGGCAAAGCTGCGCCCCGATCAGAAACTGGTGTTTGTCCGACCGTGGGAGACTGCGGCGGATCGCGTGGATGGCGTTCACCGCCTGTTGGAGCAACTGGCGGGCTTGGTGGAGGCTGCATGATCCGGCGTCTGGTCGTCTTGGCAGACGGGTTGCGCGACGACCCTGCAGCTGCCATTGCGGACTGCGTGTGGATCGATCTGGATCGCCCCTTGGCTGTCGAGTTGGCGGAGGTGGAGGCAACCTTGGATCTGCGGTTACCGCCGCCCGATCGAGGACCACGAGTGGAGACCTCCGACCAGTTTTACCGCCGCGGGCGGGCGATCTATCTGCATTTTGGCTTGCTCGCCTCCCTCGGTGGCCCGGTGCCGACGACGGTGCCGTTGCTCCTGGTGGTCACCCCGCACTGTTTGGTGACGGTGCGCTGGGCGGACAC
Source organism: Alphaproteobacteria bacterium (assembly GCA_004292755.1). Taxonomy (GTDB): domain Bacteria; phylum Pseudomonadota; class Alphaproteobacteria; order Elsterales; family Elsteraceae; genus RDXE01. Next base: position 20,489 of record RDXE01000067.1, on the reverse strand, counting down.
CCCGGCCATCCCTGACCCCTTTGCCAGCATGCTCGCGCATGCTGCCGGGGATACCCGTCAGCCCACCCGCGACACGCTGTTGGCGGATCTGCTGGAGACTTTGATCGAGCGCTTCTCAGCCCAACTCGGCACCGCCGAGTTGGACCTGGAGGCCATTGCCGCCCGCCTGTTTGATGAGGAGGCGCGACCGGCCTCGCGCAAGCTGTTTGATCGCGCCCGCGCCTTTCGCACCCTTTTGCGCAAGATTGGTCGACGCGACCACACAGTGGCCCGCATGCGCATTCATCTGGTCGGTCTGGGGCGGGGGGTGGCGTATCTGTTGGCCCAGCCTGAGGCCCAGGTGGCATTGGAGTGTCGACACACCCTTACTGTGCTGGCAGCGGACATCCGGGATCTGACCGAACTGTCGCTCGGCATCAGCCAACAAACAGCATTCTTGCAAGATGCGGCGCTGGGTCAGATCAATATTGATCAAAACGTGGTGATGAAACTGTTCACCATCGTTTCTGTGCTGTTCCTGCCGCCAACCCTGATTGGCACGATTTATGGAATGAACTTTGAGGCTATGCCGGAACTCGCGACCAGCTTTGGCTATCCATTGACACTGGTTGCGATGATCCTATCCGCGGCAGCGCCCCTGTGGTGGTTTCGCCGCCGCGGCTGGTTTTGACGGTCGTGGTGCTACAGCAGGAACAGTGCCATCGCGCCGACGAGAATGAAGATGCCGAGCACACCCCAGGCTGCAGCATTCATCACACCCGCGAACATCTGTTCGCGTTCCTTCAAATCCACGCCTTGCACGTCCATCACAACCCCCATCCGTTGGTGCGTTCTGTCGCTCGCGAAGATGCTATCTCAGCCCTGGCTCGGCAAGGGTAATTGCAGCAGCAGCGCGGTCCGTGCCTGATCGTCTGGGTTTGCAAACACGAGTTGATCGCCCTCCACCCGCACCGCCCCACTGGCCAGCAGCCGCAAGGCCAGTGGATAGGCTTGGTGTTCGGCAGCAAGAATACGCTGGGCCAACCGGGTGCGGTCATCGCCGGGCAGCACTGGGACCGCTGCCTGCACCAGGATGGGTCCGGAATCCATCTCAGCGCGCACCAGATGGACCGTGCAGCCAGCAATCCGCACCCCGGCCGCCAGCGCATCGCCCGGTCCATCGGTGCCCTTGAACGCGGGGAGCAGGGAGGGGTGGATGTTGATCAGGCGATTGTGCCACCCCTCAACAAAGCCGGGGGTCAACAGCCGCATGAACCCGGCGAGGCAGACAAGGTCGCAGCTGTGCCGACGCAACTCCGCATCCAAGGCCGCATCAAACGCCTCGCGGGTGGGGAAGGCACGATGAGGCACGACGACTGTGGGTATTCCCGCCTTCGATGCCCGCTCCAACCCACCGGCATCGGCGCGGTTGGCGATCACCACCACCAGCTGGGCTGGATAGTCCGGCGTCGCGGCAGCATCAATGAGGGCCTGGAGATTGCTGCCACGCCCGGAGATCAGCACACCCACCCGTCGCATGCGCCACCTCCCAGATCGCGGCGAAATCGTCTAGAACCGGGCGGGACACTATCGATCCGGAATGGGAACCGCCATGGCATTGAAGCTCTTGCGTTTGATTGGCTGTGCGATGCTGGTGCTGGCAGCGGTGCCCGTCCGCGCCGATGTCTTCACCATTGCAGGGCTGGCGGTTGAGGCCTCGGCGCAATCCGCGGCGCAAGCGCGCGATCAAGCCCTGCTGGAGGGGCAGCGGCGCGCCATTCGCGCGCTGTTGGAGCGGCTGGCCGGGCGCGAGGATTTTGCCCGTCTGCCCCGGGTAGACGACGCCGGCCTCGCCAGCTTGGTGCAAAGCCTGGAGATCATTTCCGAGCGCAGCGCCGCCCAGCGTTGGAGTGGGCAGATCGCCGTTCGCTTCGTGCCAGACGCCGTGCGCGCGCTGCTGCGCGACGCGGGCATCGGCTTCGCCGAGACAACGGCGCGACCGGTGCTGGTGCTGCCGGTGTGGCGCACACCCACGGGTCTGGTGCTGTGGGAACAGGACAATCCCTGGCGTGAGGCTCTGGCGGCATTGCGAGGCTCCGGCTTGGTGCCGATCCTGGTACCGCGCGGTGAGCCGGCCGACCGCGAAACCACGGTCGAGCGTGCGGTGGCAGGCGTGGTCGACCCCGCTCTTGGGCCACGCTATCGCGCTGGTGTGATGGTCGCCCAGGTCACAGGCTCGGCTGAAGCGGGCTTGTTGCTGGCCGCCAGCCGCAGCGATGGCGAGCGGATTGAGGCGCGGATTGATGGGCCTGATGCCTTCCGCAAGGCAGCCGATCTGCTCTCGCAGCGGCTGGAGGCAGACTGGAAGGCCCAGTCGCTGGTCAGTCCGGATCGCAGCGCCGACGGGACCTTGAGCGTGCGGGCGCCGATTACCGGCCTGCCCGATTGGATTGCGTTGCGCGCCGCCCTGGGTGACATCGCGCTGATCCGCACCGCGCATCCGCGCCTGATCACCCGCCAAGCCGTGCTGCTGGAGGTGGCTCACGCCGGCACCATCGATCAATTGCAAGCCGCACTGGGGCAGCGCGACCTCACCCTGACCGACGTGGATGGCGAGTGGGTGCTGGCGCGGCGGGGCGGACCCAGCCGTTGAGCCCACCGCGGCATCGTGCCCCGGACGGCGGGGGGCGTGCGGTCAGAGGGAGACGGGTTTTGCGCGCCCTGGTGGTGGCCCTGCCCACCGCGTTGACCTTGCTGCGCTTTGGACTGGTGCCGATTGCTGTGGATGCGGTGTTGGACCGGCGTCTGGCCGTCGCCTTTCTCGCCTTCGTGATCGCGGGCGTGACCGATGCCCTTGACGGCGCAATTGCCCGGCTGTGCAACGCCCGAACCCGACTTGGTGGCTATCTCGATCCGCTGGCGGACAAGGCGCTGCTGGTCACAGTCGGCCTAGCATTGTCCTGGATTGAGATGCTGCCACTGTGGCTGGTTGTGTTGATGGTGGTGCGCGATGTCATGATCGTCGGGGTCGTGGCTGCGTTTCACCTCAGCCACCGGCCCCCTCCCATTGAACCGTTGTTCATTTCAAAACTTAATACGACAGCGCAAATTATTCTTTTTGCTTATGTTTTGGGTGTTGTGGGAGCGTTGATCGAACCGGTGATCAACCCGGCTTGGTTGGTCTGGGCAACCGCCGCGACCACCTTGGCAAGTGGGGTTGCCTATGGAATGAAGGGGTGGCAGCGGGTACAGCAGAACCGCCGCACGCCAAGGGAGACAGGCGCATGAATGCGATGCCATGGCGGTCAGTGTTCTGGGTGGTACTGCTGGCGCTGGCGGTGCTTTCGCTCTGGCGCTTGAGCGACATTCTGTTGCCATTCGTCGCCGGGGCAACCATCGCCTATCTGCTGAACCCTCTGGCCCATCGCCTAGTCGCCTTGCGGGTACCGCGCGGCGTCACCGCCATTGGGCTGATTCTCCTCGCGTCCCTGGTGTTGGTGGTGGGCATCGCGCTGCTGGCCCCGATGATTCAATCCCAGGTCGGTCAGCTGCTCGCCAGTTTGCCGCAAACCAGTGAGGGTCTGGCGCGTCGCGTCCAAGATTTGCTGGGATGGGTGGAGACCTTGGATCGCGAGTACAACCTCAACCTATTTGAGGGGCGTTCCGCCAAGGATTTTGTCGCCCAGAACCTGCCGGGAGTGATCAGCGAGCAGGCGGCCCGGCTGGTCCGTGTGGTGGCTCAGGTGCTCACCGGTAGCTTGGCCTTGGTCAACCTGCTCTCCCTGGTGTTCATCACTCCGGTGGTTACCTTTTATCTGCTGCGTGATTGGGATGACTTGGTGGCACGCCTGGATTCCTGGCTGCCGCGCCAGTCTGTCGTCACCATCCGCACTCAAGTGCGGGAGATTGACCGCACTCTTGCTGGCTATATCCGCGGCCAAGCCACCCTGTGCTGTGTGCTGGCAACGTACTATGCGATCGGCCTCGGGCTGGTTGGGCTGGAGTTTGGGCTGCTGATTGGTGTGGCGACTGGGGTGCTCTCCTTCATCCCCTATGTCGGCGCGCTGATTGGGTTGGTGTCTTCGGTCGGGTTGGCGTTCTTGCAGTTTGACACATGGTTGCCGATTGCACTGGTCGCCGCGGTGTTCTTCACCGGGCAGATCATGGAAGGCTATGTGCTGCAGCCGGTTCTCGTGGGGGACCGCGTTGGCCTGCACCCGGTATGGGTGATTTTCGCACTGTTGGCGGGCGGCAGCCTGTTTGGGTTCCTCGGTCTGTTGCTCGCGATTCCCGTTGCAGCGGTTGCCGGGGTGCTGATTCGCTTCGCCATCGACCGATATCTCCAAAGCCCGCTGTTTGATCCTCGCATCGGGCCCCCATGACGCAGTATGTGCTGCCGTTACCGGTGCGACCCCATCTGAGTGATCGGGACTTTTTAATCACAGGTGCCAACGAGCTTGCCGCCGCCTGGATTGATCGCTGGCCAGACTGGCCGCAGCGTCGGTTGGCGCTGGTGGGCCCTGCTGGCAGCGGCAAAAGTCACTTGGCCTTGGTGTGGGCGGCCCGCACGGGCGCTGCCGTTGTCGATGGACCCGACCTCCAAGGCGACCTAACGGCAGCCGCGTTGGTGATCGACCATGCCGACCAAGCCCCCGCTGCCCCGTTGCTGCACTGCCTTAATCAACAGGCAGAGACGGCTGGCAGTGTGTTGCTACTGGCCCGCACGCCACCCACCCAGTGGCCATTTCGGCTCAAGGACCTGACCTCCCGTCTGGCGACGGTGGCCGTGGCAGAGATTGCCGCCCCCGACGATGCGTTGATGGAAGGGTTGCTGCTGAAGCACGCCCATGATCGCCAATTGGTGATCAACCCGGCCGTGGTTCAGTTGTTCACCCGTCATCTGGAGCGCAGCGCCGCCGCTGCCGCCACGGCGATCACGCTGCTGGATGAGCTGTCTTTGAGGACGCACCGACGGGCAACCGTCAGTCTGGCGCGCCAAGTGGTTGCCCAACTGGCGACCGATCCGTCATGACTCCATCATCAAAACGTCACGGGGGTTGGGCGCCGAGGGTGCTACCCCCTCTCACTCCCTGCTGACTGACAAAGGCCAGAGCCTATGACCACGCCCAGCCCCGTGCCGTCACAACTGCCGGATCGGTTCATCAATCGGGAACTCTCCTGGCTGGCATTCAACATGCGGGTCCTGGGGGAGTGTGCGAACACTCGCCATCCGCTGTTAGAGCGGTTGCGCTTCCTGTCGATCTCGGACAGCAACCTGGATGAGTTCTTTATGGTCCGGGTCGCTGGTCTGAAGGGCCAGATCGCCGCTGGGATCGAAGAAACCAGCCAGGATGGTCTGACGCCGGTCGCCCAGTTGGAAGCCGTGCGGGCGATGGCGCGCGAGTTGATCGCCGAGCAGGACCGCATGTTTGCCCTGCTGCGCGAGGAAATCCTGGCCGAGGGGATCCAGCTGGTCGATCCTGCGGCTGCTTCGCCTGAGGACATTGCGTGGCTGTCGGCGTTCTTCCTGGATCAAGTGTTCCCGGTGTTGACCCCATTGGCGGTCGATCCGGCGCACCCATTTCCCTTCATTCCCAACCGCGGGACCGCCTTGGTGCTGCAGTTGGTGCGCTCCATCGATCAACGGCAACTGCGGGCACTGGTGCCCGTACCGCAGCAGATTCCGCGCTTTATCCGGCTGCCCGGTGACGGCATCCGCTTTGTCGCCATTGAGGAATTGATTGAGCGCTTCCTGGACCGCCTGTTCCCATCGTTCCACATCACCGGTCGTGGCTTGTTCCGCATCAATCGCGACAGCGAGATGGAAATCGAAGAAGAAGCGGAAGACTTGGTGCGCCTGTTTGAAAGCGCGCTGAAGCGCCGTCGGCGCGGTCACACGATTCGCCTTGCTGTCGCCGCCGATACCCCGCAGGAGTTGGAGGACTTTGTCCAAGAGCAGCTTCGGGTGGAAGACGCTGATGTTTATCGCATCAACAGTCTGGTCGGTCTGGCCGACATCAAGCAGTTGATCGTCGATGATCGACCGGAGCTGAAGTTCGTTCCCTACATCCCCCGCTTCCCGGAGCGGATTCGTGATTTCGGCGGCGACTGTTTTGCTGCGATCCGAGCCAAGGATATCATCGTCCACCACCCTTATGAGAGCTTTGACGTGGTGGTGCAGTTTGTTCGCCAGGCAGCGCTGGACCCTGCCGTGGTGGCGATCAAGCAAACCCTGTACCGCACCTCCGATGACAGCCCGATCGTCCGCGCGCTGATTGATGCGGCCGAAGCTGGCAAGTCCGTCACTGCGCTGGTGGAATTGAAAGCCCGCTTTGATGAAGAGGCTAACATTCGCTGGGCGCGCGATCTGGAGCGGGCGGGAGTGCAAGTGGTTTATGGCTTTATTGATCTGAAGACTCATGCCAAGATTTCACAGGTGGTACGGCGTGAAAGTGGCTCTCTACGCTCCTACGTTCATTTTGGTACTGGCAACTATCACCCGATTACGGCTCGGATTTACACCGACTTGTCGTTTTTCACCTGCGATCCGGATCTCTGCCGCGATGCTGCCCGTATGTTCAACTTCATGACGGGCTATGCCCAGCCCGAGGTGTTGGACAAGCTGGCGATGGCGCCGATCACGCTGCGACCGACCCTGCTGCGCCTGATCGCGGATGAGGTCGCCCATGCCACTGCTGGGCGCCCGGCAGCGATCTGGGCGAAGATGAACAGTCTGGTCGACCCGGAGATCATTGACGCGCTCTACCGCGCCTCCCAAGCGGGAGTGGAGATTGATCTCGTGGTGCGTGGCATTTGCTGCTTGCGTCCAGGGGTACCGGGCGTGTCGGATCGTATCCGGGTGCGGTCGATCATCGGGCGGTTCCTGGAGCACTCCCGCGTGGTGTGTTTTGGCGCTGGCGCTGGTCTGCCGTCCCCGAAGGCGCGGGTGTTCATTTCCTCGGCCGACTGGATGCCGCGCAACCTCGACCGACGGGTGGAAACCTTGATCCCAATCGAAAATCCAACCTGCCACAGCCAAGTGCTGGACCAAATCATGGCAGTGAACCTGCGCGACACCGCGCATTCCTGGCGGCTGCAATCCGATGCAACTTGGTTGCCGCCAGAGAGTGGCCCGGATGCAGTATCGGCCCACTTGTTCTTTATGACCAATCCGAGCCTGTCCGGGCGGGGCAGTGCCTCCAAGAAGAGCGGGGCCGGTCGTGCTCGCAAGACCCAGGGGTAGTGCTGTTGCCGCTGCCGCTGTCGCTGCCGTCGCGCGGGTGGCAGAGGGGCGGGTGGCTGTGATCGACATTGGCTCCAACTCCATTCGGTTGGTGGCCTACCAGGACGGCGGCAGGGCTCCCCTGCCGCTGTTCAATGAGAAGGTGATGTGCGGCCTCGGCCGCGGTCTTGCCGCCACCGGCCTGTTGGACCCGGAAGGCGTGCGCCTTGCCCTCGACAATCTGGTGCGGTTTCGCGGACTGGTTGATGCCATGGGCATCGGCACGGTGCATGTGTTGGCCACCGCCGCGGTCCGCGATGCTGCCAATGGTGCGGACTTTGCCCGCGCCGTGCAGGAACGCGCTCACTTCACCATCCGCATCATCTCAGGCGAGGAAGAGGCGCGGCTGTCTGCCTGGGGTGTTCTCTCGGGCATCCCCGAGGCCGATGGTTTGGTGGGTGATCTCGGAGGCGGCTCTCTGGAGTTGGTGGACATCCGCGGCGGTGGGGCAGGGGATCACGCCACCCTGCCGCTCGGTCCGCTGCGGCTGGCTGACCTGTCTGGAGGGGATTTGCGCGAGACCCGCCGAATTGTGCGGGCGGAATTGGCGCGCCTGCCCTGGATCAGGAATCTGCGGGATCGGGAGTTCTACGCCGTCGGTGGGTCGTGGCGGAGCCTCGCGCGGGTGATGATGGATCGGTTGGATTATCCACTCCACGTCATTCACCACTACAGCGTGAACACACACGACGCGCTCCGCCTGTTGGAGGCGATGATCCGGCTGCCGCGGGACAAGGTGCGCCGTCTGCCCGCAGTGTCCCGACGCCGGGCGGACTCGCTGCCACTTGCCGCCCTCACTCTGTTTGAGGTGCTGCGTCAGGCGCCACCCTCGCGGCTGGTGTTCTCCGCCAACGGCCTGCGGGAAGGGTGCCTTTATGATCAACTGCCACCCTCCGAACGCAGAAGCGACCCGCTGGAGATGGCGCTGGCGGCGATTGCGGGCGGTGGGCGGTTTCAATTCTCGGTGGAGCAGCTCAAGCAGTTCCTGAAGCCCGTGCTGGAGGACTTTTCCGCCCAGGCGCTGCGCTTGACCCGCGCTGCCTGCCAACTTTCAGACATCGCATGGGTGGAGCATCCCGACTACCGCGCGCGCCACGCGTATGAACGAGCGTTGCACTTGCCGGTGACGGGCATCGACCACCCCGGTCGTGGCTTTCTGGCCTTGGCGCTCTGCGCCCGCTATGGCGGTCCGCTCGAAGGGCCAGAGGTGGCGGTGGCGCGGCGGGTCGCCGGCGATGAGCTATCACGCCAGGCGGTACGGGTTGGTCTTGGGCTGCGCCTCGCGTTCACTCTCTCGGGTGGTGCCACCTCGGTGCTGACCGACAGCGCTCTGGTGGTCGAGCCTGACACATTGCGCCTCAGCATCGGCTCCAGCGGCGTCATGCTTGCCGGTGATGCCCTCGACCGCCGGGTCGACGCTCTGGCGAAAACCATGGATCGCCAAGGGCAGGTGATGGTGGTGGAGCGTGCGCCGTCGGCCCCGCCAGCCATACCCGCCGAGCCGCTATCAGGGACATAGCACCGCATCCCCTTGCCAATGTAGGGAATAAGGCGCCAGTGTCGCGTCGCGGATCGTGATTGAACAGGTCGCCCGAACCGATGTCGAAAGCTGACAATGGCTCTTGGGACACACGACGCCTGCTGACGGCGTTGGGTGTGGTGTATGGCGACATCGGGACCTCTCCGCTCTACGCCTTTCGGGAAGGCGCGCATGCGGCCGGTGCGGTGGAAGCCATCGGCGTTGCTTCCTTGATGATCTGGAGCCTGATCCTGGTCGTGCTGGTGAAGTACGTCCTGGTCGTGCTGCGCTTCGACAACAATGGTGAGGGTGGCATTCTGGCACTGGCGGCGCTGGCGGGACGCCGCAAGGTGCCTGTGGTGGTGATGGGCATTTGCGGCGCTGCCATGCTGGTCGCCGACGGTGCGCTTACCCCTGCCATCTCCGTACTCTCGGCCGTTGAAGGGTTGAAAGAGGTGTGGCCCGACGCCCGCCACTGGGCCACCTGGATCACCACAGCAATCCTCGTCGGGCTGTTCGCGGTGCAGTTTCGGGGCACCGATGCCGTGGGCCGCTGGTTTGGCCCGATCACCCTGGTTTGGTTTGTGACGTTGGGGGTGGTTGGCTTTTTCTCCATGGTCCAAACCCCTGAGGTGCTGCGCGCATTCAACCCGATGGAAGGGCTGACCACCCTGCTGCACCGGCCAGACAAGGCCGTCGTGCTTCTGGGGGCCGTGTTTCTCACCGTCACGGGTGGGGAGGCGCTTTACGCCGACCTTGGCCATGTCGGCCGCAAACCGATCCGGGTGGCGTGGATTTTCATCGTCATGCCAGCTCTGGCGCTCCAGTACCTTGGGCAAGCGGCGATTGTGCTGCGCGAGCCGCTGGTCGCCAATCCGTTCTACGCCCAAGTGCCGGACATCCTGACCCTGCCGATGGTGGTGTTGGCCACTCTCGCGACCATCATTGCCAGCCAAGCCGTGATCACTGGCGTGTTCTCGCTTGGCTTTCAGGCGGTGGCGCTGAACTGGTGGCCGCGTATGCGCATCGACCACACCTCCGCCCATGGCCGCGGACAGGTCTATGTTCGGGTCGCCAATTCGGCCTTGCTGGTTGCGGCTGTGCTGCTGGTCCATGGCTTTGGCACGTCGGACAAAATGGCCTCCGCCTACGGGTTGGCAGTGGCTGGCACGATGGTGTTGACCACAGCACTGTTGACCCGGCTGGTGAAATCCTGGCTCCGCCTTGCCTTGTTTGGGTTCCTCGCCATTGATTTGATGTTCCTCGGCGCCACCCTCGGCAAGTTTATCGATGGCGGCTGGGTAACAGCCGCCATGGGCACCAGCATTGCGCTGATTGGCCTTGCGTGGGTGAGTGGGGTGCGTCTGCATCGCCGCGGCATCGAGGCGGATGCCCAGCGTGGCGGCTGCCCAATCGGCGTTAAAGTCGTCACCCGCGTGCCCGGTGGCGCCCTCTTCCTCACCAGGGCGAAGTCTGGTGTGCCGCCCTTGCTGCTGCAGTGGATTGAGGCGACCTCGACGATTCCCGACACCATCGTGATGCTGACCATCGAGATTGCGGACAAGCCCTTCGTGCCCGCGCGCGATCGGATCACCCTGGGCGATACCGATGGTGATGGCAGCCAACTGCAGCCGCTGTTGCGCGGCGATGGCGACAATCCAGGCTTCTGGCGCGCGGTTGCCACCTATGGGTTCCGCCAACAGCCAGACCTGCGCATCGTCGCCCGCGAACTGGCAGCCCTTGGTGTGCCGATTGACCCAGACAGTGTGAAGATCGTGGTCGGCCACGAAACCGTGGTCGCCCATTCCGGCGCCACGCCGCTGGAGAAGCTGGTGCTGGCCATCTACAGCATCCTGCTGCGCAATGCTGCCCGCCCGCAGAACTTCTTCCGCTTGAATGATGGGCGATTGGTCGACTTGGGCTTCCGGGTTTCGGCTGGCACGGCCCCTCCCTCCAGCACCGCCTCAGGATAGGCAGTGGCGAAGCCCCTTGACCCCTCAGCACCTGACCGCTTCGATGGGGTGCCGCAAGGCGGGGAGGGGACACCAAACAATGCTGGCAACAATTCTGGCCCCACGGATCATGATCGTGGGGGGTGGCGCGTTGGCTCAAACGGCCGCCGTGGTTCGACGCCTGGGCTGCACCAAGCCGTTGGTGGTCAGCGACCGGTTTCTGGAGCGAACAGGGGTCACAACCCGCTTGGGCACGGTTCTGACAGAGGGCGGCCTGACCCCTGGCTGGTTCCTGGACACCGTGCCAGATCCAACCTCCGAAGTGGTTGCGGCCGGCCTCGCCGCAGTTCAAGCCGGGGACTATGATTGCTTGATCGCATTGGGCGGTGGCAGCCCGATGGACACGGCCAAAGCCATCGCGATCCTGGATGCAGGCGGCGGCCACATCCGCGACTACAAGGTGCCCGCCAGCGCCGATCGCGCCCGCCTGCCGATCCTGTGCATCCCCACCACGGCGGGAACCGGGTCGGAGGTCACGCGCTTTACCGTCATCACCGATACCGCCAGCGATGAAAAGATGCTGATCACGGGCCTTGGCTGCCTGCCCTCGGCCGCGATTGTCGACTACGAACTGACCTTGACCAAGCCGTTCCGGCTGACCGCAGACACTGGCATCGACAGCTTAACCCACGCGATCGAGGCCTATGTCTCGCGCCGGGCCAACCCGATCAGCGATCTCTACGCTCTTGAGGCGATGGATATCCTCCACACCAATCTGCGGACAGCCTGCCGGGAGCCATCAAACCACCAGGCGCGCGAGGCAATGATGCGCGGAGCGACCCTGGCGGGGCTTGCCTTCTCCAACGCATCGGTCGCCCTGGTCCATGGCATGAGCCGCCCGATCGGCGCGTTCTTCCATGTTCCCCACGGCTTGTCGAACGCGATGCTGCTGCCTGCAGTCACCCGCTTCTCTCTTGCCGCGGCGCTCCCACGCTATGCGGCTTGTGCGCGGGCGATGGGGGTTGCAGCCACCCAAGCCAGTGACGAGGCTGCCGGGGCCGCTCTGCTTGACGCTCTTGATGCCTTGAACCGTGACCTCGAGGTGCCGTCACCCCAGCGCTATGGCATTGATGAGGCACGGTACCACTCCCTGCTGGAGACAATGGCGCGTCAGGCGCTTGCTTCCGGCTCGCCCGCCAACAATCCCGCCGTCCCAACCGAGGCTGAGATTATCGACCTCTACCGGGCCGTTTGGGCCTAACCATCAGCGCACGATCGGACCACGCCGATGAGCAAAGCCTTCGCCAGCCAAGCTGACCTCGCCGAGAAGCGCGCAAGCTTCACCCAACTGGCACCTGGTTGCTACGCCTACACCACAGAGGGGGACCCCAACGCTGGCGTGATCATCGGACCCGATGGGGTGATGGTGATCGACGCACGCGCCACCCCTGTGCTGGCTGAGGAATTGATGGCGGCCATCCGCACGGTGACGGATCTGCCGGTGAAGTATGTCGTGTTGACCCACTATCACGCGGTTCGGGTGATGGGGGCCTCGGCCTATCAGGCGGAGCAGATCATTTGCTCCCAGGGTACGCTGGACTTGATCCACGAGCGCGGTGCGGAAGACTTCAAAAGCGAGGTCGAGCGCTTTCCCCGGCTGTTCAATGCGGTTGAAACCGTACCGGGCCTGACTTGGCCGACCCTGGTGTTCGAGGACAGTCTGACGCTGTTCTGGGGTGGTCGCGAGGTTCGCATTCTGCACCTGGGCGCTGGGCACACCAAAGGCGACAGCGTGGTCTGGCTACCGGGAGAGCGGGTGTTGTACTCCGGCGATCTGGTTGAATGGGGTGCCACCCCCTATTGCGGCGATGCGCATCTGGAGGCGTGGCCGCACACGCTGGATCGTCTGCTGGCCCTTGGTCCGGAGAAGCTGGTGCCGGGTCGTGGCGAGGCGCTGACCACTGCTGCGGACTGCCAAGGCGCAATCGAGGCCACGCGCGCCTTCGTGACCGATATGCTCGCCGCCGTGCGCGCGGGCGTGGCCAATGGCCAGACGCTGAACGAGGTGTACCGCGCCACCTATCAGGCGCTGAAGCCGCGCTACGGCGACTGGGTGATCTTCGACCACTGCCTGCCCTTCAACGTGACGCGCGCCGTCGACGAGGTGCAGGGCATCCAGCATCCCCGCATCTGGACTGCCGCCCGTGACAAGGAAATGTGGGCGGCCTTGGAGGGGTAGGGTAGCCGCGACCCGCCTGAGTCAGCGGGTCAACCAGCGGTAGCGGAGGATCAGTAGGCCCATGGCAAGGATCGAGGCGATCACAATCGCTTCAAACAGGCCTGCTGCCCCCCGCTGCCACTGAATCGCCAGCAGCCACGCCAGTGGCACCATCACCACGATGTAGCTGACGATGTGGCAGACAGTGGGTCCCCAGCCATCCTGGAAGGCGCGGAGCAGGGAGGCGAGCACCGACTGGCCGCCATCCACGGGCATCGCGACGGCTGCGATCACCAAAAGCCATGCCGCCATCGCCGCCACCGCCGCATCGCGGGTGTAGAAGCCTGCGACGGCCGGTGCGGTCAGCACCACGACTGCTCCGGCGGCCAGCATCACGGCCGTGTTCAGGCCTAAAGCCACCCAGCCCGCCACCACTGCATCGGCTCGCTGGCCTGCGCCGCGCAACGCGCCGATGCGCACAGCGCCAGCACCGCCAATGCCAACCGCCGCCATGAACACACAGGCCAATACGTTCAAGGTGATCGCGAAGGCGCCGAGATCAGTTGGTGAGACCAAGCCCGCGAACAGGGCCAGCACAGCGAAGCTTGCCGTCTCAACCCCATTTGACAAGCCGCTCGCGTAGCCGAGGCGCCGTTGCTCCTGCCACTCGCGCCATGGTGGGAACACTGTGCCATACACGCCAAAGGTGCGCCCCTCTCGCCACAACAGGATCACGGCGACGATGGCGACTGCCATGGCCCAGCGCGTGATGGTCATCGCCCACGCGGCACCAGCCGCCCCACCCGCTGGAACGCCAAAGCCACCAGGGATCAGCCACAGATTCAGGCCGAGGTTGAGGATGTTGGCGGCGATCATCACCACCATGCCCGGCAATGGGCGCTTCACCCCCTCCAGAAACAGGACCGAGACTGTAAAGACCAAGTGGCCGGGCAGGCCTAGACTGGCAATCAGCAGCCATTCACCGCCATAGCGTGCCATGTCCGGCGACTGTCCGGTGAGCAACAGGAACGTCTCGCCAAAGGCGGCGAGCAGGATGCCAAGGCCGCCCATCAGCACGGCAAAGGGCAGGGTGCGGCGCCAAACCAGACCGCACCGCTCATACTGGGTGGCCCCAAATGCCTGTGCAGTGAACACCACCGTGCCCAGCACCAGGCCAATCGAGGTGACCAGCATTGCCGACAGCGGTGCCCCACCAATCGCCTGATACGCCAACTCCGTCGCGTCATAGCGTCCGACCAGGACGACAGAGACCAAGGTGAGCAGCATCAAGCCAGTGCGGCTGAGCGCTGTCGGAATGGCAAGCCGAATGGTTTCCAGCAGATGCTGGCGCAGGGAAAGGCGGGCCATCATCTCTAGACCGGTTGCTCGCCAGCTTGGCGAATGGCCTCTAGCACCCGCGCAGGGTCGCCGACGGCATCAGCCAGCAGCAAGATCAGGCGGGCGTTGAGGCGCAAGCTTTCCTCCACACTGCGCTCGTGATGCAGCGCAATCAAAGCGGCGTAGAGGTCATCGGGTGACGGTGTCGGGGAGGGGGCAGCATCCTCCTGCGGTGTGGTCGTCATGGGTGGTGGCTTTCTGTCTGGCCCATCGCGCGTGACACCGCAGCGGCCACCCAAGCGGGCGTCGGCGTGCGGCTGCGGGCTGCCACGTGGCCATCGGGTCGGATGAGGTAGGCTGTGCCGGGTTTGGCATCAAACCGCGCCCACGCCACACCGGGTGCGACCGCCAGCGCCGTCACCCCCTGCACCTCCGGCAGGTCGGCTGCGAAGGCGAGCAGGGTGAACCCAGAGCCCAGTGCAGCCAGCAACCAAGCGCCATCGTCCAGCGGCGCGTCCGGGATCGGCGCCCCGGGTGGTGGACCACCTGCGAACACGCCCTCGTCCGGTGTCGACAGGGGGGAGGTCTGATACCGGCTCGGCAGGGACAAGCGACCGGAATTTACGAAGGGTCGGGCGAAGGCATGATCAGCCGCGAGGTCCAGCACCGCATTTCGCAGTGCATTGGCCCAGACACCCTTGGGGCTGATGAAGTCGGTTGAGCGGGTGGAGTTCAGAATGTTCTCATCTGCAGCCGCGATCCGCTCCTGCTCGTAACTGTCCAGCAAGCGGTCGGGAGCACCAGCAATCACAGCCGCCAGCTTCCAGGCCAGATTGTCCGTATCCTGAATGCCGGAGTTGGCGCCGCGCGCGCCAAAGGGGCTGACCTGGTGGGCGCTGTCGCCGGCAAAGATCACCCGGCCATGGCGGAACCGCTCCAGCCGACGGCACTGGAAGGTGTAGACCGAGGCCCAGACCAACTCGAACGGTCGATCTGGGCCCAACATGGCGGCGAGTCGCGGCTTAATGCGTTCGGGCTGGCGTTCCACCTCGGGGTCAGCATCCCAACCCAATTGCAGATCGATGCGCCAGACATTGTCTGGTTGGCGATGCAGCAACGCGGATTGGCCGGGGTGGAAGGGGGGATCGAACCAGAACCAACGCTCGGTTGGGAAGGCGGCATCCATGCGGACATCGGCAATCAGGAACCGGTCTTCAAACACCCTGCCCTGAAACTCCAACCCCAACAAACGGCGCAGGCTGCTGCGCGCGCCGTCACAGGCGATCACCCATGCTGCGTGTAATGTATATGGGCCGTCCGGTGTCTCGATGGTGAGGGTGACGCCATCATCTGCGGTGCGCGCATCACTCACGCGGGATTGCCAGCGAATATCCACCCCAAGCGCCACGGCCTGACGGTGCAGCGCAGCTTCAACAGCGTATTGCTGCAGATTGATGAAGGCCGGATGCTGATGGCCACCTTCGGGCAACAGGTCGAAGCTGTACACTTGGCGGTCGCCGCGGAACACCTTGCCCAGTTGCCAGGTCACCCCGTCTGCCACCAACTCCTGCCCCACGCCGAGGCGGGTGAGGATTTCCAGCGTCCGCTTGGCCCAGCAGAGAGCGCGACTGCCCTCGCTGTAGCCGTTGGCAGCCGTCAGAACCACAACCGGCAGGCCGCGCAACGCCAAATCCACGGCAGCCGCCAAGCCAACAGGGCCGGAGCCGATCACCACCACTGGGTGATGCGCCGGTGGTGAGGCCGTTTGGTCGACCGACGGACGATAAAGTGTGGTCAGCATTCCGTCAGCGGTAGACCCTTGCCGACAGCCGGTCAAGCAACGGCTGCGACACTTGGCTGATGCGACCGCGTGGCTACTGGTCGTCGCTCACCACGTCTGTGGCGTCGGGACTGGTGTCGTCCTTCACCTCGTCCTTGGAGGCGCGTGGCAAGGGGACTGGACGGGCAAGGAAGGCCGGAATGTCGGCACCGAACCCAACCACCACCGGACCGCGATCCCGATCCTCCCACCGGCCCCGCTCTGGGCGATCTCGTTCAGGGCGATCTCGTTCTGGGCGGTCTCGTTCTGGGCGGTCTCGCTCTGGGCGGTCCCGGTCCGGTCGGTCGCGGCGGTCGCGGCGCTCATAACCATCACGGTCTCGCCGCTCCGGTGGTTCGCGCCGGGCTGCGACAGGCGGCCGCTGGCTGTCGGGAAAGCTGATCTCCGGCTGATCGCCAAGCCCTGGGACCAGCCCCTCGGGCAGTGGCTCCAAGGGGGCGCGCGGCTCTGGCCTGCGGGCTGCGGCCTTGGCAGGCTTCGGCGGGCGCCCATCGACACGTTTGGCTGCCGGACCATAGTCCCCGGCTGGCTTGTCAGCAGCAGCCCGGTCTGGTGGCGTCTTGCCGCTCGCGGCCTTGCCAGCAGCAGGCTTTGCCGTGCTGCGCCGCCGACGCCGGTCGCCACTCATGTCCAACTCAGGTGAGTCGAGGCCCGGCGGGTCGATGCGCAGAATTGTTTGGCCGATCAGTGCTTCCACTGCAGCCACGAACTTCCCGTCCTCCGGCGCGGCGATGGTGAAGGCCCGCCCTGACTTGCCAGCGCGACCGGTCCGACCAATGCGGTGGACGTAGTCTTCGGCGTGGATCGGCACATCGAAGTTGAAGACGTGGCTCAAGTCCGCAATGTCCAGCCCGCGGGCGGCAACGTCTGAGGCGACCAGCAGCGTGATCTCACCCCGCTTGAAGCTGTCCAAGGTTTCCATGCGGGTGGCCTGGGTCAGGTCGCCATGGATCGCGCCGACCGAAAAGCCGTGCTTAGTCAAGGACTTGTGGAGGATTGCGACATCCTTCTTGCGATTGCAGAACACAATCGCATTGCGCACCTCCTCCTGCCGGATCAGGCGGCGCAGCACCTCGCGCTTATCTTCTTCGGCCACCACGCACAGATGCTGGGCGACTGTCTTCGCCGCCGAGGCCGGGGGGGCCACGGTGATCTCTTTGGGATTGGACAGGAAAGCATCCGCCAGCCGCCGGATTTCCGGCGCCATGGTGGCGGAGAAAAACAGCGTTTGCCGGTTGGCGGGCAGGAAGGAGACGATTTTCTCCACATCGGGGATGAACCCCATGTCGAGCATGCGGTCGGCCTCGTCGATCACCAGCACACGCACGTCACGCAGCAGAATGCGCCCGCGATCATGATGGTCCAGCAACCGCCCTGGAGTGGCGATCAGCACGTCCACGCCGCGGTCCAGCAGCTTTTCCTGGTCACCATAGCTGACGCCGCCGATCAACAACGCCTTGGTCAGACGGTGATAGCGACCGTACTTGTCAAAATTCTCTGCAACCTGAGCCGCCAACTCGCGGGTGGGCTCCAGGATCAAGGACCGCGGCATTTTGGCTTTGGCCCGGCCCTGTGCCAGGATTTCAATCATCGGCAGGGTGAAGGACGCGGTTTTACCAGTTCCGGTCTGGGCGCACCCAAGCACATCGCGGCCGGTCAACACAGCGGGGATCGCCTGTTCCTGGATCGGTGTCGGCGTGGTGTAGCCGGCATCCGTGACGGCGCGGACGATCTCCGCGCTCAAACCCAGGCTATCGAAGCTCATGCGGGAAACTCATTCTGATCAGGGTCTTTCTGCCAACCGAATTGGCACCCGAGAAGGAACGCCGAACCCGGCAGGTGTGTGATCACGGTGCCATGACCGATCGGCTGTGCCGTCAGCACAGGCCTGCGGGCCAAACCCCATCGTCCACCAACCTGGCGGGTACCGTCCCAAGGTCCGGTCTTGGCACCGCACCTCGGCTGGCTTTAGGGTGCGCGGCCCGCCAGACCGACCCACGGCGGGAGGGAGACAAAGGCGTGACTCTGATCCTGCTGCCAGGTCTTTTGTGCGACGCCGCGCTTTGGCGCGAACAAATCGCCCATTTCGCATCGAAAGTCCAGACAGATACCGCCCGACCCGTGGCAGTGCAGGTTGCAGACCTCACCCTTGACGACAGCATCGCTGCCATGGCCGCGCGGGTGCTGTCCTGGGCACCAAACCGCTTCTCCCTCGCCGGACTGTCGATGGGGGGCTATGTTGCCCAGGAGATTCTGCGCCAAGCCCCACAGCGCGTGGAGCGCTTGGCCCTGCTGGACACGTCCGCCCGGCCCGATTCACCGGACCAGACGGCCCGGCGCCGGGGGTTGATCGATTTGGCCCGCCGGGGGCGCTTTCGCGGCGTGACGCCCCGGCTGTTGCCGCTGCTGCTCTCCGCGCACCGGTTGCAGGATGCCGCCCTCACAGGGGCCGTGATGGCAATGGCCGAACGGGTGGGGTCCGAAGCCTATTTGCGCCAGCAGACGGCCATTCTCAACCGCATCGACAGCCGCCCGAGCCTGCCCGCGATCACCTGCCCAACTCTGGTGATCTGTGGGCGTGAGGATGCACTCACCCCGCTGGATCATTCAGAGGAGCTGGCCGCCAGCATTCCCGCTGCCCGCCTTGCAGTCATCGACGGCTGTGGACACCTGTCGACAATGGAGACACCAGACGAGGTTAATACTCTTCTTGATCAATGGCTTGGCAGCGCTTCTTAACGTTATCTCTCAAAATAGAAACCGCTTATCTGATCGCTCATCGGGGGCGTCGATGGGCAAGGCGGCGACAGCAAACGCCTCAACCAATCGGGATAGACGCTGTGGGTCGGTCAGGTCCGCGCGCTCAGCCGTCCCGACAGCCACAGTCAACGGCGAGCCAAAGCGGCAAAACGCAGCCGATACCTCGAACCGTCCCGTTGTTGGGACGGCTCTGGTCTCGGCGTCGCAATAGGCTAGGGGACCACTGCCAGCGGCCGGGTTGATCACGAAAACCAGGGCATAGTCCGGATGGGCATTGGCGCCTGGAGTGGCGGTGAAGCGGGTGTTAATGCCGACACCAGTCGGCACCGCGGCGGCAACAGCGATCGCCAATTGCTCAAGCGGGCGGTCAATCGCCTGGGCGCGGACCACCACCCGTAAGTCCCGGTCGCTGGCGCCCAACGCCAGTTCGGAGCGGCTGTAGGGGCCAGGAATGGCCCGATACCCGACCAACGGGGCGGCACAGCCCGCCAACAGCAGGGCGGATAGCCCAATCGCGAGACCTCTCACCATCACCGCATTCCTCCCAGCAGACCCACCACCTGGAAGCCTTAGCAGCGCCTCATGGCATCACCATGGCAGCGGGTCGGTCCTCGCTAGATGTCCAGGTCGCGGGCAAAGGCGGCGTTGTCCTGAATAAACTGGAAGCGCAGCTCGGGTTTGCGACCCATCAGACTTTCCACCAACCGGTCAGTGTCAGGCTTGGCAGCGCTCGGCACCGCAACCCGCAGCATGGCGCGTTGGGCCGGATCCATGGTGGTGGCCTTCAACTGGGCTGGCAGCATTTCGCCTAAGCCTTTGAAGCGGCTGATCTCGACGTTCCGACGCCCCTTGAAACGTGTGCGCAACAGCTCATCCCGATGTGCATCGTCGCGGGCATAGGCTTGATCTTTGCCGGACAACAGACGGAACAACGGCGGCTGCGCTAGGAACAGGTGGCCTCGATCAATCAGTCCGCGCATCTCCCGATAGAAGAAGGTCATCAACAGCGCGGCGATGTGGGCGCCATCGACATCGGCATCGGTCATGATCACTACGCGCTCGTAACGCAGCTTGGTGACATCAAAGCGATCCCCCATGCCGCACCCGAGCGCGAGCACCAGGTCCTGCAACTCCAGATTCTGGCGCAGTTTTTCGGGGCTGGCGGAGGCGACGTTCAGGATCTTGCCGCGCAACGGCAGCACGGCCTGGGTTTCGCGGTTGCGGGCTTGCTTGGCAGAGCCACCAGCCGAATCACCTTCGACGAGGAAAATCTCAGTCCCTCTGGCCTCCTGCCGGCTGCAGTCCGCCAGCTTGCCGGGCAGGCGCAGCTTGCGCGTGGCTGACTTGCGGTCGAGATCCTTTTTCTCGCGCCGCTTCAGCCGCTCTTCCGCGCGCTCAATGATGCGCTCCAGCAAGGCTTTGCCAGCCGTGGTGTCAGCGGTGAGGAAGTGGTCGAAATGATCTTTCAGAGCGTTGTCGACCAGCCGTTGAGCATCGGCTGAGACCAGACGCTCCTTCGTTTGACCTTGGAACTGGGGCTCACGGATGAACAACGACAGCACCGCACAGCAGCCCTGCATCGCATCATCCGCGGTGATCTG
>RDXE01000033.1 GCA_004292755.1 Alphaproteobacteria bacterium | reverse complement strand
GTTGAGCCAGTCCTGACCGTTCAAGCGCGCGAACACACCCACCCGTCGGCTGTTCAGTCGGGTGAACAGGGTGCGCCGCTGTCATCCACCTAACCCACTGATATCTCACGCCCTTCCATCTGGCGCAGCGATTGAAAGGATGTCCGCCAAATCAGGCAGCCGGGGCCGAGTGATGATGTTGGCGCTTCCGATCTTGGGTGTAGGTATCGCGGCGGTTCTTGCCAGCCTTGCGCGACCGCGTATCGCCTCCGTGGTGGGGGTGATCGCCGCGCTGGCGGCCCTGACGGTCTACCTGACACAGGTCAGCAGCGTGGCCGAGGGGTTGATCCCAACGGCGGCGTTTGGCGCCGTGCCCGCCCTTGGCATCGCAGGCGGGCTGCGTCTGGACGGCCTATCCCTGGTGTTCGTCCTGCTGATCACCGGGATTGGCGCGCTGATCTTGCTGTTCGCCGAGGGGTACCTGGCGGATGACCCGAAGCGCAAGCGGTTGGTGGCGATGCTGCTGGTGTTCATGCTGGCGATGCTGGGGGCTGTCACGGCTGATGACGTCATCGTGTTGTTTGTGTTCTGGGAGTTGACCAGCCTCACGTCGTTCCTGCTGGTTGGCTACAAGCACGAGCGCGAGGCGAGCCGCCGCGCAGCCTTGCAAGCCCTGCTGGTCACTGGCGGTGGTGGTTTGGTGCTGTTGGCAGGATTGATCCTGCTCACCATGGCGGCGGGAACCACCAGCCTCTCTGGCATCATCGCCGCCCAGTCTGCGGTGCTGGCCGACCCGCTGGCGTCGGTTGCAATGGTGTTGATCATTCTGGGCTGCTTCACGAAATCGGCTCAGGTGCCGTTCCATTTCTGGCTGCCCAACGCCATGGCGGCACCCACGCCTGTCAGCGCGTATCTGCACTCTGCCACGATGGTGAAGCTGGGGGTGTATCTGCTGGCACGCCTGAACCCGCTGTATCAGGAGGAGGCCCTGTGGCAGGCCCTGCTGTCCTACGGCGGCATTGCCACGGCGCTGACCGGGGTCTGCCTTGCCTTTCGGGAGACGGACCTGAAGCGGGTGCTGGCCTACACGACGGTCACGGCTCTTGGCACCCTGGTGATGCTGATCGGCATCGCGCCAGACCTATCCATCACGGCCGCCATGACCTTTCTGGTCGTCCACGCGTTCTACAAAGCGGCCTTGTTCATGATCGCCGGCGCAATTGACCATGCCGCTGGCACGCGCGATGCCAGCCAGCTCCGCGGTCTTGGTCAGGTGATGCCGGTGACGGCGTTGGCTGCTGGTCTGGCCGCATTCTCCATGGCCGGTCTGCCGCCCTTTGTTGGCTTTGTCGCCAAGGAGCTGATTTACGAGGCAAAGCTCGAAATGGGCTCGGCTGCGACGGGGTTGATCGTGGCCGGCTTTCTGGTCAACGCCGCGACGGTTGCCATCGCTGTGGTTCTGTCGTGGCGGCTGTTTGCAGGGCGCCAGTTGGTAGCGCCGTCCGGAGCTGCCAGCCCCCCCCATGACCCGCCGCTGAGCATGATGGTTGGCCCTGTGGTGCTTGCCTGTCTCGGCCTGATGGCGGGCACCTTGCCGACGGTGCTGGGTGCCGTGCTGATCGACCCAGCGGTGACCGCCGTGTTGGGCCGACCGGCCGATGTCACCTTGAAGCTGTGGCATGGCTTCAACGCCGTGCTGGCGCTGAGTGCGGCCACCGTTGCAGTCGGCATTGTGCTGTATCTCTTGTGGGAGCGGCTGGTACCGCGGCTGAAGGCGGTCTCGCTGCTAGATCGCTTTGGTCCGTCGGTTGGGTATGAGCACTGGCTGGCCGCAACTCTGCGCCTTGCCACCCGCACCACCACGACCATCCAGCATGGGTCGCTGACTGGGTATGTCCGCACGCTGGTGCTGGTGATGGCCGTCGCCTGCCTTGGCATGCTGATCTTGCGCGGTGGTGTGGCGTGGCCCCAGGGCGGGGCATCCCTGGATGCTCGGGCGGGCTTGGGCGGTCTCATGCTGATTGGCCTCGGCGGTACCGTGCTGGCGCGGACGGCGCTGCAAGCCGTGTTGGCGATGGGCTTGGTTGGCTTCACCACCGCGCTGGTGTTCTTGATGTTTGGTGCGCCCGATGTCGCCTTCACGCAGTTCGTGGTGGAGACGTTGCTGGTGGTGATCCTCACCACGGCGCTGATGCGGCTGCCGATCCAGGGACGCGATGGTCGCAGCCGCCAGCAGAAGCTGGGGGATGCTGGGGTAGCCCTGCTGTGCGGCGTCGCTGTGGCAGCGGTGCTGGCAGCGGTGCTGGCCAGCCCGTTTGACCCCCGCCTGTCGGTTTGGTTCGGTGCTGAGAGCCTGCCCGCAGCCCACGGTCGCAACGTCGTCAATGTGATCCTGGTGGACTTCCGCGCCCTCGACACCCTGGGCGAGATCACTGTCCTCGCCATTGCAGCGTTTGCCGTGGTGGCGCTGCTGCGCAGCAATCGCCCAGCAGACCCAGCAGCCCCCTCACCTCAAGGACCCTTGGCATGAACCCGTCATTGATCCTGCGCACCTCCGCGCCGCTGTTGTTGTGGATGCCTTTGGTCGTGTCGCTGTACGTGCTGGTGCGCGGCCACAATGATCCGGGCGGCGGGTTCATCGGGGGACTGATCGCAGCCGGTGGCGTGCTGTTCTACGCCATTGCCCGAGGCCCCGCTGCGGCGCGCGCGGTGCTGCGGCTCTCCCCCGTGGCGCTGTGCGGTCTCGGGGTGCTGGTGGCCACGGCGAGCGGCATTCCCGCCCTGCTGACCCCGGAGACACCCTATCTGACCCACTTCTGGTGGTTCCCAACCCTGGGCGTGACGCTACCCCTGGGCACAGCGCTGGTGTTTGACCTCGGCGTCTATCTCACCGTGCTTGGCATGGCCTCAGCCCTGTTTTGCGCGCTGGTGGAGGAGGCTCAGTAATGGATGGCCTGTTCATTGTCATGGTTGGGGCCCTGGTTGCGGCGGCTGTCTACCTGCTGCTGGCCCGTGACCTGCCGCGGGTACTGATCGGCTTCGTCCTGTTGGGCACTGGCGTCAATCTCGCCATCCTGGCTGCAGGGCGGGTCGGTGCCATGGTGCCGCCACTGGTGCCACCGGGCAGCTCAGCCCTGCCCGACGTGGTGGCCAATCCACTGCCGCAGGCGTTGATCCTGACCGCGATCGTGATCGGCTTCGGCCTGACCGCCTTTGCGCTGATGCTGGTGGTGAAAGTCTATGCCCGCTTCCGCACCGTCGCAGCCGATGACTTAACCGAGGCGGAGGGCGCGGCCACTCCCGCGGCAGCCACGCTCGCCAGCCAAACCCCGCTAACCCGGCAGGAGGCCGCGTGATGCACAGCCTGATCGCAGCCCCAATCCTGGTGCCGCTGGTGGCAGCCGCCGTCACGGCGATGCTATGGCGGCAGCCCGGCCTGCAGCGCGTGATCGGCCTAGCCGCAGCCGCACTGCTGCTGGTCGTCGCGGTGGCATTGCTGGTGGAGACCGCGAGCGGTCGCATCCTGGTTGCCCAGATGGGCAATTGGGCGGCACCCTTCGGCATCACCCTCGCGATTGATTTGTTTTCTGCGATCATGCTGGTGATCACGGGACTGATGGCGCTGGCAGTTGCCATCTATGCCTGTGGACCGGGAGCAGCCGAGCGTGATCGCGCTGGCTTTCAGCCGCTGTTCCACAGCTTGATCCTGGGGGTTTGCGGGTCCTTCTGCACGGGGGATCTATTCAATCTGTATGTCTGGTTCGAGGTGATGCTGATCGCCTCATTCGGGTTGTTGGTCCTGGATCGCACGGACGAACAACTGGATGGCGGTGTGCGCTACGTCGTCTTGAACTTGATCGGGACCACGGTGTTCCTGCTGGCCGTTGGGCTGCTGTATGGCCTGACGGGCACCTTGTCGCTGGCAGACCTGGCGCGTGTTGCCCCGACCGTGGAAAACCAAGCCGCCTTGGGGGCGGTCGGCATGTTGCTGCTGGTTGCCTTCGGTGCCAAAGCGGCGGTCTTCCCGTTGTTCAACTGGCTGCCAGCCGCTTATCACACGGCGTCCATGCCCGTGGCGGCAATCTTCGCCGCCTTGCTGACCAAGGTGGGTGTATACGCCATCATCCGCGTGTTCACCCTGATATTTGCCCATGACATGGCCGTGTTCGGGCCGATTCTGGCAGTTGTTGCCGCTGCAACGATGATCACCGGCGTGTTTGGCGCCGCGATGCACTACGACATCCGCAAGATCCTGTCGTTCCACATCATCAGCCAGATTGGCTACATGCTGATTGGTGTGGCGCTAATGACGCCATTAGCCTTGGCAGGCAGCGTTCTTTACATCGTGCACCACATCATTGTGAAGGCGAACCTATTCCTGATCGCTGGTGCGATGCGAGCGGAAGCGGGGTCCTTCGCGTTGAAGCGGATCGGCGGTCTGTGGGTGGCAGCACCGGCCCTGGGCCTGTTGTTCCTGGTCCCGGCCCTGTCGCTGGCGGGCATCCCGCCACTGTCGGGGTTCTGGGGCAAGCTGGTGGTGATCCGCGCGGGCCTGGAGGCTGAGGCCTATCTCCTGGCCGGAATCGCACTCGCCGTGGGTCTGCTCACCCTCTACTCGATGATCAAGATCTGGAACGAGGCGTTCTGGAAAGCGGCCCCAGCCCCGGCTCCAGCCGCCCCGTGGACCCGGCGCGAACAGGTGGCGACCTACGCCCCCATCGTCGTCCTGGCGGGCCTGACCCTCACCATCGGTGTATGGACTGAGCCCTTTGCGGCCCTGTCACTGACTGCCGCTCACGGTCTCCTGGATCGCACAGCCTACATCGAGGCCGTGCTCGGCGCCGCCTCGCTCCAGCTCGCTGCCCCCCTGCTGTCCGACGGAGGTACCCTGTGACTGTATCCCCCCAACCCGCATCTGCGTCGGCTGGTGCTCGGGTGAGCGGTTGGCTGCGCGTGGCAGCTACTTTCTCGGTCGAGTTGGTGCTGTCCACCTGGGCCACGATACGGGCCGTGGTGGCACCGCCGGAGCGGTTGCGGCCAGCGATCCTGGCGGTCCCCCTCGCCGTGCGCTCTGCCCCCGGGATCACGCTGTTTGCCAGCATGGTCACCCTGACACCGGGCACCACCAGCCTGGAGGTGTCGGAGGACCAGAGCACACTGTTTGTCCATGTGCTCGATACCGACGCCCCGGACAGCACGATTGCCGCCCTCAAATCATCCCTCGAAGCCCGCACGCAGGAGGTCTTGCCATGAGCTTCCTTGGCCTTTGCTTAACCCTGGCCATGGTGCTGATCGCTGGTGCCATCCTGGCAGTGGCCTGGCGGCTGCTGGCTGGACCCTCCAGCGCTGACCGGGTGATCGCAACCGACATGCTGGGCTTGCTGGCGATTGCTCTCGCAGCCCTGGTGGCGGGACTCACTGGGCAACAGGCGTTTCTGGACGTGGCACTGGGCATCGCCGTGTTCGGCTTTCTTGCCGCGATTGCCTTCGCCTGCTTGCTAGAGCGCACAAGCGCCACACAGGAGGGGCCGCGATGATCAGCGACTTCCTCGGTGGCGTCTTGATCCTGGCGGGGGCCGCAATCATCGCCGTCGCCGCCCTTGGCCTGCTACGCCTGCCGGACCCCTTCACCCGCATGCACGCTGCCACCAAAGCGGGCGTGCTGGGAGCCGGGCTGACTATGCTTGGTGTTGGCATCGCCCTGGGCTCAATCCCAGCGGTGATGACCGGCGTGGCGGGCATGGTGTTCCTGCTTGCAACCTCGCCGCTTGCCTCCCACGCGCTGGGTCGGGCGGCCTACATCTCCGGTGCGCCGCTGGCTCCGGCAACCTTCACCGATGCCCTGGCCGGGGTGCTGCCCCGCAATGTCATCGACATCACACCGGGTCGGGTTGTGCGGCGCAGCGCCACTGCCGCCGAGCCGCGCCTGACCGCCCCTGACGCAGTATCCCCCATCCCCTTTGGTTCGGGAGCATCCCCCATGATGGCGTCCACTGCCCGCGCGCTTGCCGGTACCGCCCCTGCCCCCTTGCCCATGCGGTCGATCACCGCTTGGCTGGTGGGTGGTCCCCACCAATCCCATGCAACAGCGTTTGCCTTGTCGGTGGGACGCGACACCGGGGCGGCGGTGACTGGCTTCTCCGCCATTGACTCCGGGGCCGCGGACCCGTCAGGCCCCGTCCCGATTGGCGGGGCCGCTTGGTCCCATTGGTGTAATGACGCCCGCCGCCAGCGTCAGCGCGACCATGCCATCGCTGCACTCAGCGACTTTGAGCGCCAAGCCGGCACCAACTCCGTTGGCATGCGCCATCTGGAGGATGGATTTGATCGGCTGATTGCAGTGGCGGGGAGCAGTGACCTCACCATCCTGCCCGCTCTGGTGGACAGCATGGGCGAGCCTGCGCGCTTTGACCACGAGATCGCGGATCGAGTCTCCCTGGCCAGCGCCACCCCCGTGGTACGGGTTCGGCACGTGCCCCAGGGCATCACCCAGGCCCTGGTGATTGTGGCGGACACGCCGCGCTGCGGCCACCTCGGCGTTGCGGTTACCCGGCTTGGCCTTTGGCGGGATGTGGACTTTCACCTTCTGCCGCTGGGCGCGGCGGACGGAGTTGCCACCGTGCGGGCACGTGAGACCGCTGCGTTGATGCAGCAGCATGGCTACACCGCAACGGTGCTGGCTGCTCACCCGCCAGCGCTGGACGTCTGGCAAGCGCAGCGTCTGGTCCAAGGCTACCCGCTGGTGGTGATGGCACGGTTGAGCAATCGCCGCGGCGTGCTGGCGATGATGCGGACCGACCTGCACGAAATCGCAACCGATCAGGCGCCCTTGATCCTGTTGCCGTGATCCGCCACCTCCCTCGCCGCAGGACAGCCACCCGCGATTCCGCGGCAGGGGATTGGATGTGATTGAGCGACTGAGACAGCAGATCGGGTTGGTGCGTCTGCCGCTGGTCGCAGCACTGATCGTCTTTGTGGTTGCCATTGCCAGCACCCACTTGGCCCTGCGTTTGGAGAATCGCGAGGCAGACCGCCAAACCGAACTCCTGGCAAAGGTCTATCTCGATGGTCTCGAGGCGGCGACGCGGGAGGCCGTGAGCCTCAGGGACTGGCAGACTGTTGAAGGGCGATTCCGCGCCGCATTCGGGTCCCAGGAAGGCGTGAGCGAGGTGCTGCTGCTGCTGCTGGCACCCGATCTGGCGCCCGTTGCCCGTGTCAGCGTCGCTGACACCATCCAGCCGCCCCCCAGCATCGCGCGCGGCGAGGCGCGCTTTGTGATTGATTCTGCAGCGGGTCTGGCCTGGACCAGCCGTCGCGTTGGCGGCGCGGCGGAGTACCGCGTGATCGCTGCTTTAGACATTCAGCCCATGCTGGCCGGGCGACAGCGTCTTGCCTTGATGATTGCGGTGATTGACTTGATGGTGGCAAGCCTATGCGGCCTAGCCGCTTATGTGGTGCTGCGCCACTTGAACCGGCCGATTGAGGGGCTGTTGGCTCTGCTGCGGGACAGCCAGGGCACCCCCCGCCCCCTGCCGGAGGCTGTGGTGGTCCGGGCGGGGCGCACCCTGCAGCCGGTGTTCATCGCCTTCAACGCAATGGTGGAAGGGCTGCGGGAGCGCGAACGCCTAAAGGCTGACATTGCTGATCGCACCAAGACGGCTGCCTTGGGGCGTCTGGCCGCCACCATCGCCCATGAGGTGCGCAATCCCTTGGGCGGCCTTGCCACAGCTGTGACAACTCTGCGCAAGTTTGGCGATCGGCCCGACGTGCGCCAGGAATCCTTGGAGTTTCTGGATCGCGGCATCCAGTCCATCGACGCGCTGGTGACCCGCACGCTCAACCTCTACCGTCCGGAGGAGGAGCGGCGCCTCGGTCCGGAGGACCTGCGGGACTTGTGCCTCCTGGTGGCACCCGCTGCGACCAAGCGCGAGGTCACTGTCGAACCAGCGATTGATTTGCCGGTCGCTGTGGATGTTGCCGCCAGCGGGGTGCGTCAAGTGTTGCTGAACCTGCTGCTGAATGCCGTCGCCGCCACGCCCCCCGGCGGGCAGGTGTGTCTGCAGGCCTGGATCGAGACCATCGAGCCAGGTGGCCCGCACTTGGCGGTGGTGGTCAGTGATCAAGGCTCTGGCATGGACCATGCCCATATTCGCCGTTTGGTCGGCGATGCTGACAGCCCGGCCGCCAGTCGCCGTCTGGGCATCGACACGGTGGTCGCGCTGCTGGGCGATCTGCAGGCACGCGCGTCGGTTCAGCCCTCACCGCGTGGCGGCACAGCCGTGCGCGTCGACATCCCCCTGGAGCCGACGGCATGACAACCGCGCCCCAGACTGTATCGCCAACCGTTCTGATCATTGAGGATGACCCGACCCTAGGTCCGGCGCTGGCACAACGCCTGCGGCTGGAGGGGTTTCACCCTCGCCTCGCGGCCACGGGCAAGGCAGCCCTGGCCGATGCCAGCCAGTCGCCCCCCGACGCCGTGATCAGCGACATCCGCCTACCCGATTTGAGCGGGGAAGAGGTGTTTCGCGCCCTTACCCGGCACATCGGATTGGTCCCAGTGTTCTTCATGACGGCCTTTGGCGAGGTAAGCCAGGCGGTGCGCCTGATCAAAGCCGGTGGCCGCGACTATCTGATCAAACCGGTTGATATTGACCGATTGGTGGAGATGCTAACAGCAGCGCTGCCCGCCTTGAGCGCTGGACCAGCGGCACCCACCACTCCATCACCTGCGATGGCGGCGTTCGATACTCTGCTGACCAAAGCAGCGCGCAGTGATCTGCCGCTGTTGATCATGGGTGAGACGGGCGTCGGCAAGGAACGGGCGGCGCGTTTGGCCCATGACCGCTCACTGCGTGCAAAACAGCCCTTTGTGGCACTGAACTGCGCTGCGATCCCGCGCGATCTGGCCGAAAGCCTGTTGTTTGGTCACGAGAAGGGGGCATTCACCGGCGCCAGTAGCCGCAAGGACGGGGTGTGCGCCGAAGTGGGCGACGGCACGCTGCTGCTGGATGAAGTCGCCGAGTTGCCACTGGACCTACAGCCTAAACTGCTGCGCTTGATTCAGGAGCGCCAGTTCCGACCACTGGGGGCCACGCGCGACCAAGCCTTCCGGGGCCGGATCATCGCTGCCACGCTGCGCAACCTGGACGATCTGGTTGCCGCGGGGCAGTTCCGGGAGGACTTGTTCTTCCGGCTTGCAGTCATTCCCCTCACCGTGCCGCCGTTGCGGGAGCGCCCCGGCGAAATCCCCGTGCTGGCCCGCCAGTTCCTTGCCGAAGCCTCGGAGCGCATGGGCCGCGCGCCTCAGCTGTCCCTGTCTCCCGAGGCAGAGATCGCCTTGGCGCATTATGCTTGGCCCGGCAATGTGCGGGAGTTGCGTAACCGGGTGGATCGCGCCGCAGCCCTTTCAGAGGGCTGCGTGATCGAACCAAGCGATCTGTTCGCAGACACTCCTGTTGGCAAACCCCAGGAGCCGAGTTCTGCGGATCGATTGGAACACGTTGCCGAGGCCGCGATCCGCGCCAAGGTGCTAGACACTCTGCGCGCCGTTGGCGGCAATCAGTCCGAAGCAGCCCGGATTTTGGGTGCGTCCCGCACAACGATCTGGAAATACGCCAGGAAAGACGCAAAGCCCGATGACCACGGCTGAGCGCACACCATTGTCGACCCTTACTCGCGCTGGTTGCCCAGATGGTGGGCGATATCCGCAAGGGTGATGGGTTTGCGCAAAACCGCTTCCACCTGCGCACCGGCCAGAGTGCGGGCGGCCGACTCCTCGGTCTCTCCTGTCAGGGCGAAGATGCGGACGTTCTGTTGACTGGCATGACGGGCCAAGTGGCGGATCAGGACGTCTCCCCCCTCGCCCCCCTTCAGGCGCAAGTCGATCAGGGCCACGTCGAACGGCTGGTGCAGACTGTCGGAGCGTAGCGCCGCTTCGACAGACTCGAACCCAATTGTCTCGTGACCCAGATGGCGCACGGTCAAGACGATCGCCATGCGCACGGCGTCCTCATCATCCACCACCATCACTCTGAGGCGCGGCGCTGGTTGTGAGGAGGAAGGAGCGGTTGACATCAGTGTCTCCTAGCTGGCGGGCAGAGTCACGGAAACGCGGGTACCGTGATTGGGGCGGCTGGCGAGCGACAAGGTTCCACCCAGCGAGCGTGCCAGCCGCTGCGCCATGGCAAGCCCAATGCCCGAGCCATCCCATCCGCCAGGTGGCAGATGGTCGTGGGACTCCCAACCAGCGACGATCATGATTTGGTGGTCCGGCAAGATACCAGGACCCGTATCGATCACATCAATGCGAATGTCCGGTGCGCGGCGGCGAACACCCACCAACACCTTGCCGCTTGCTGCAAACCGGACGGCATTCGCCAACAGAATCACGATCAAGCGCTCCAGCACACTCGGATCGGTGTAAACCGTGACTTCCGGTACGCGCTGGAGGATCAGCGGGCCAGCGCTTGCAGCGGGCCCGCCTGCTACCGCGCACAGCCGTTTCAGAAACGGACGGAGCGACACGGGGACCCGGCGGGGGCGGCCAAACTCATTGTCCGGACGGCTCAACTCCGCAAACTCATTGATCATTGACGCCAGCGACAGGGCGCTGTCGTGAATCAGCGTTAACAACTCAGTTTTTGCGCTGTGATCATCGCGCGCAAGGGCCGAGAACAGCGTCAGCGCTTGGGCCGGTTGGCGCAGCTCATGGGCGACCAACCGGATAGTCTGGTTCTTCGAATCCAGAGCGGCGCGCAGTTCAGCGATCGCTACTTGCTGGCGGACAGCTGCTGTGCTGTTCGCCAAGACCAACCGCCACCCCAGAATCATGCCGCCGTCGCCGATGATCGGCGTGCCTTGAAT
Organism: Alphaproteobacteria bacterium; assembly: GCA_004292755.1. Classification (GTDB taxonomy): domain Bacteria; phylum Pseudomonadota; class Alphaproteobacteria; order Elsterales; family Elsteraceae; genus RDXE01. The sequence goes on along the minus strand of RDXE01000033.1, from coordinate 75,574 downwards.
GGTGAGAATGGTCGTGCAGCGATCCGGTTGCGTCACTTCGCACGTCAGATCCCGAAACTGTTCGCCACGGCGTAGCCGGGCTTCGACCTCATGGCGATAGGCTGGCGCGACGCTATCGATGAAATACTGGAGCGGGCGACCAAGGTCAGCTGGACTGGCCCGCAGTGGACCAGCCGTAGCGCCGCTCACATCAATCACCAAGCGACCGCTGGCGTTAAACTCCATCAACCGAATGCCAGCCAGATGGATGAAGGCATCGCGGCGCGCACGCTCCTCCTCCAGCGCCCGGTGGGACGCGCTAAGCCGCCGCAGCGCGGCGTCAGCTTCAGCATGGGCTGCGCGCAGCTGGTTCATCGCCCGGCTTGCCTCCCGCTGGCGGGTGGCACCCTGGCGCAAGATCACCGCCACCAAGCCCAGCACGAGAATGGCGGCAATGATGGGAACCGCCACATTGATCATGGCGCGGGTCTGCAACGAGCCGGGGTCCATCTCCACCACAGCACTCAAGGGCAGACGGCGATCAGCCAACACGCCGATCACCCGTGCCCCGCGCGACAATGCCGGACCAGTCCAGCGCGGCGATGCGGCCGGGTCCAGCATCTGGCGCGAGGGGGCAGGCCACCCTTCGACGGTCCGGTCGCTTTGGGCCAACAGCGTGCCGTCACGCAACCACACCGTCGTGCGGGCCGATGGGAGGGAGAGCCGGTCCAATCGATCCACAATCGCGCTCTGCCGCACGCCAACGGCTAGAGTGGCGACGGCCTGCCCATCCAGAGTCACCACCCGACGGCTGACGGGGATCAGCACTGTCCCAAACACAGCTGAGTGATAGGGATCACCAAGAGCATAGCGCGGCGCATCTGCCCCTTTTAGATCGTCAACGAACCGATAGCCGGTATAGGAGAAACCAACGCCGGTGCCAGGGGCTGCGGCTGCAATCACACGATCATCGCGGCTCAGAATGATGGCCCCAGCGAGAGCGGGCGCATCGGCCAACACGGCATCCAGGCTGGCGGCTGTGCCGTCCAACTGGCCGGTCATGATGTCTTTAGCGGTCACCTCGGCAATGCGATCCAGGGTCACCTCAGCGGACTCGAGAACGACCGCCAAAGCCGCCTCGACGGCGTTGATCGAGCGCTCAGCCGTTGCCATCGCGTCGGACTGCATGGTGGTGAGGATCGATGACACACGCCAGATGACCGTCAGGGTCATCACCAGGATGATCAGCGCTATCAATCCAGCCGTCGAGGTAACCCGGCGCATGATGCCAGCCCCGGACGCCCGCAGAGACAACGCGGCACTCATCGCCACGCAGGCGGAATCCGATCCGCCAGTATGTGCGCCGTGTCCGTGGCATCAGCCGGGCGGGCGAACCAGTAGCCCTGCCCCTCATGGCAGCCACACTCAATCAAATGATCAGCGTGACCAGCATTCTCGATGCCTTCGGCGATCACGCGCAGGCCCAAGCTGTGACCAAGTGCGACAATGGCCCGTGCAATCGCCTCATCATTGGAGTCGGTGGTGAGATCCCGCACGAAGGATTGGTCAATCTTCAGCTTGTCGATCGGAAAGCGCTTCAAATAGCTGAGCGAGGAGTAACCGGTGCCAAAGTCATCCAGCGCGATCAGAATGCCGCCGCTGCGCAACTGCTTCAGGGTATTCACCACTTTCTCAGCGCCTTGCACCAAAACACCTTCGGTGATTTCCAGCACCAGCAGTTCTGGTGGCACGCCATGGTGGGCCAAGGCGCCGAGCACGCATTGGGCGAAGTGATCCTGGCCAAACTGAACACCGGACACATTCACCGCCACTGGCACAGTCTCCAATCCCTGGTCTATCCACGCCCGCTGCTGCCGACACGCTTCTTCGATCACCCAGGCACCAATCCGGTTGATCAATCCCAATTCTTCCGCCAGCGGTATGAACACTGACGGCGAAACCGGCCCAAGATCGGGCGACTGCCAACGGATCAATGCTTCCAGTCCAACGAGGTCCGTTGTGACTAAGTCAAACTGGGGTTGATAAAACAGGGCTAACTGGTCTTCGTCAATAGCTCTGCGGAGCGCACTGGCAAAGCGGTGTCGTCTTTCAATCTCCATGCGCATAGACTGCGAAAAAAACCGATAAGTACCCCGTCCTGCATCTTTTGCAGCTGACATCGCAACATCGGCTTGCCGCAGTAATGCTGAGACTGTCTGACCATCATCTGGACATACCGTAATTCCAATACTACAAGAAAGCGAAACGTCATGATTATCAATTTCGCGTGGCGTGCTGATTGCGGCCATCAGCTTTTGCGCAATCCGTTCCACTGCAGAAGGGCCGTCGATTCCTGGTAGCACCAGCAGGAATTCATCTCCACTCAAACGCGCTAAAGTATCGGTACGCCGGAGGCAAGGCTCAATATCACGCGCCACCTGCATCAACAGGCGATCCCCAAGGTCATGGCCCAGCGTGTCGTTGATCAATTTGAAGCGATCCAGGTCCAGCACCATCACGGCAACCCGCGCACCAGAGCCCTCGGCGCTGGAGATGGCAAGGCCCAGGCGATCTTCCAGCAGGCTGCGGGTCGGCAGCCCTGTCAGCGGATCGTGATTGGCTTGATGGTCCAACTGGCGCCGCGCCAGGGTCAGGCGGGATTGCAACGTCACCAAGCGGTTGTGTTGCGTGAACACCAGATCACTCATCGCATGGCGCAACCGGTCCGCCAGATAAACCTCGTGGCGGGTCCAGGCGAAGGCCTGATCGGTGCGATGTTCCAGCCAACCATCGAAGCGGATCGGGTCGCCATCGGCGTTCAACCGGTGCCGGTCATTGGGATTTCCAGCCCAAGGGATCACCTGGGTGCGCGGGGCCCGAAACCACACAATCAGGGTCTGATGAGCCTCCCCAATGGCAATCGCAAGGGCACCGGCCACAGGCTGATCGACGCCATAGTCTGGCACGGCATCGGACAACCGATCTGTCGCCCACACCCCGTCGATACCAATGTTGAGCAGGTGATCGATCATCCGCTGCAGGGACGGTTGGTGCGGCACCAACCCATCGGTGATCACCATGCCGAAAATCACCAGCGCCACACCCGCCACATCATCAAACAGCGGCAGCAACGTGCCCGCGCTGGTGACCTTGGCGAACAGATCGTCGGAGGATGCAAGGCTTTCGAGAAACCGGCGGTGTAGCGATTCCAGGCGTACATCCTGAGGATGCTGACAGCGCATCGTCCACAAGCGCAGATGGGTTTCCGTGACGTGACGCACCATGTCCAGCATCTGTTCAGCGGCCAACGACAGGGGACGCGCCGTGCGGTGATGACCAATCAGGAAGCCCCAGACAGAGTCCTCCACCACCAGCGGCTGGACAAAACATCCCCGCACGCCCAGGGCTGCAAGCAAACGCCGCTGACGCGGACCGGTAGAACGCCCCTGCACCCCATCCAGCCCCTGACGCGCCAGCGGCACAAGGCTGTCTAGAGGTAAGGGTGCGGCCAGCGCGTCGCTCAGATGGCGCAGGCGATAGGGCGGCGCGTGACGGGCGATCGGCATGTCTGACGCCGGAAAGCGTAAGCCCGCGATGCTGTCCGGCCAGTCGGCCGCCTGGTCGACGGCCAGCACTTGCCCGGCCCCGCGATCCACCATCTGGACCGCGAACACCCTGTCAAAGCCCAGTCCGCGCCGTAACACCCCCACGGCCTGAGCCAGAAAGGATGGACCATCGGCTGAGGCGGAGCTGGCCCGCGCCAGCTCCCCAAGCGCGGCCAGGGCCACCTCCGGGGTTACCAAGTCGTCTTCCAGCAAACGCAGTTCGACCGCGATGCCCGCTGCGACATGGCTGCAGCGCAGCTCCACCAAGCGGTGGTCGGCGCGGGCGTAGCGGGTGCTGACTGGCTGATCGGGCTGCGTTGTTGTCAGGGCCGACAGAATCGGTGCTGGCAAACTCTCCCGCGCTGATCGGCCCAAGGCGGCGGCAGGGCAATCGATCAACGCCATCGCACCGGGACTGGCCGCGGTGATGGCGCCGGTTCCCGGATGGATCACCAACACGCCAGCGCGGGCGTCCATCACCACCGACGGCATCAGATGCTCAGCGGCACCTGGGTTGGTCGCCAGCGACCGAGCTGGAGCCTCCGCCATGGTCAGCGACCCCCATCGGGATCGAGGGGGACCGCTGCGGCGGGGTGAAACACGCGCTGGCACTGCTGCATGGGTGCGCCCCTTTGAGACCTTGCGCGGTGGCATCGGATTGCGAGCCTGACATTCCGCGTCGATGCCGCTTGACGTCGCCTTCGAAACTACCTAGTTTGTACTCCGAAGCAAGTAGAATGTGATCCATCGAGGTTGCCATGTCCGTCACCGTGCTCCCGCCGCGTCTTGACCTCGCTGCTGCCCAGCCGGTGCTGTGTGCGCTGAAGGCAGCCGCTGCCGATGCTCCAGTCACCCATCTGGACGCGAGCGCTGTGGACAGTATTGGCACCGCCTGCATCCAGCTACTTTTGGCATTGGACAGCAGTTTGTCCGCGCGTGGCGGTCGCATCTACTTAGATGCTTCCAGCCCTGCGTTTACGGAAGCATTCCAGTTACTTGGTCTGCAATCGATCCACGATCGATGGCAAGCCTAATGGTCTGATCAAGGCGCTTGGGGTCCAAGCGAATCACCGTTCCGTCTTCACCGAACAACGCCTACTGGACCGACTGGACGGGTCAAATCGTCTCACTCGATCCAACACACACCGGGGAGAGCAATCATGAGCAAGCGTGTTCTGACTGTCGACGACAGCAAAACCATGCGCGATATGGTGGTATTCACATTGCGCCAGGGTGGCTACGACACAGTTGAGGCGTGTGACGGCTCTGACGCACTGCGTCACCTGGCGTCGGGTCGTTTCGATTGTGTCATCACCGATCTGAACATGCCGGTGATGGACGGGATCGAGTTGGTGCGCAGCGTCCGCTCCGATGCAACCCATCGCGGCGTGCCAATCCTGATGCTGACCACGGAATCGGACACCACCAAGAAGGATGCCGGGCGCGCCGCCGGGGCAACAGGGTGGCTGGTGAAGCCGTTCGATCCGGACAAGCTGTTGGCCACAGTCCGCAAGGTCTGCCCCTAGGGGTGTGATCCCGATGGCCTTATCGACACGGTCGGGGTCCGGGCGTGTCGCCGATCCGTCCTCGCTGACTGGGCTTTCTGGGTAGCAATTCCCACTGCCGCGGCGCGGAACAACCGGCAGGTGTGACGTGGACGGTCGTCTTTCTCAATTCCTGCAGACCTACTTCGAGGAATGCCGCGACTCACTCAGCGTGTGTGAGCCGCTGGTAGCAACCCTGGGAGAAGGGGCAGATCAGGAAACCATCAACACGATCTTCCGTTGCATCCACTCCATCAAGGGAGGTGGCGCTGCATTCGGCTTTGAGCGGTTGGTGGCCTTCTGCCATGGGCTGGAAACCGCGCTGGAGGCGTTGCGGTCTCATCGAGTGGTGCTGGATCGGGCTGGCTACTCTGTCCTGGTGCGGTCCTTCGACATGGTGGCCGACTTGGTTGCGGCGGCACAGACGGGAGTGGATCTGGCCGCCGGGGCAGAGGCGGGCCTCGCCCGCGATCTGCAGGCTTGGCTGCTGGCGGCAGCGCCCACTGCCCCGCCCAGCCCCTGCCAGGCGCTGACACCCTCGCCAGCCGAGGAGCCGGTGACGTGGCGCATCCAGTTCGCACCGGAAAGCAATCTGCTGCGGAAGGCGAATGAGCCGCTGCTGCTGATCCGGGAGCTAAGCCGCCTGGGCCAAGTTCACATCATCGCCGACACGGGGCGGGTTCCAGACCTGGACAGCATCGACCCAGAAGCCGCTTACCTTGCTTGGGACATTGATCTAACGACCACCGCACCACTGAACGACATTTTGGAGGTGTTTGAGTTCGTTACCGACGATTGCCGGCTGACCGTCGCCCAGCGGGATGCAGCTGCCAACGGCCTGCCCGCGCGCTTGAGTGACGACACAGCGCCAACCGCCGCTGGTCCTGAGTCCGTGGCAATCACCAGCAACGGGTCCAGCCGCGCCAGCGCCTCTGCCGTCCCGACCAGTGCGCCCACCATCCGCGTCGACCTCGACAAGGTGGACCGCTTGGCAAACATGGTCGGCGAGATTGTGATTGCCCAGTCGATGCTGGCCCAGCGCTTTGCCGAACTGGGGGTGCGCGACCGCACAGAGATCAATCACGGCCTGGAGCAGCTGGCGCAGTACACGCGCGATCTGCAAGACAGTGTGATGGCGATCCGGGCGCAGCCGGTGAAGTCGGTGTTTCAGCGGATGCCCCGCATCGTCCGCGACGTCGCCGCTCTGTTGGGCAAGGAAGCGCGGGTGGTCACCACCGGCGAGCAGACGGAAATCGACAAGACGGTCATTGAGCAACTGGCCGACCCACTCACCCATCTGGTGCGCAATGCGGTCGATCACGGCTTGGAGCCACCTGACGAACGGGATCGCCTGGGCAAGCCGCGCGAGGGCACGATCAGCCTGTCGGCCGATCACCGCGGCGGTCGCATCGTGATCGAGATCGCCGACGATGGACGTGGCATCAATCGCCCGAGGGTGCTTGAGAAAGCGCGCAACCTGGGGCTGATCGCCGAGGATCACGCCCTCACAGATGCTGACATCGATGCGCTGATCTTCTTGCCCGGCTTTTCCACCAACGAGTTGGTGTCCGAGATCTCTGGTCGCGGTGTCGGCATGGACGTGGTGAAGCGCAACATCCAGGCGCTGGGGGGGCGGATCAGCGTCACCTCGACAGCCGGGGAAGGCAGTCGCTTCAGCTTGTCACTGCCATTGACCCTGGCAGTGTTGGACGGGTTGGTGGTGGCCGTCGGCGCTGAGTCCTACATCATCCCCATCCAGGTGATCGTGGAAAGCCTGCGCCCGCGGGCCACCGATGTGCATCGCGTGGTTGGCCGCGGCGATGTGCTGGCATTGCGCGGCAGCTACGTGCCGCTGGTTTACCTGCATCGCGTGTTCGAGGTGGAGGGTGCCGTCAGCGACCCGAGCAAGGGCATCGTCGTGATTATCGATGCCGAGGATCGCGGCCAGATCGGCCTCGTCGTCGACGACTTGCTGGGCCAGCAACAAGTCGTCGTGAAAAGCTTGGAGGCCAATTACGAGCCCGTTCAGGGCATCGGCGGCGCCACGATCCTGGGCAGCGGTCAAGTGGCGCTGATTCTCGATGCGGCGGGTCTTGCAACCAGCAGTCCGCACCGACCGGGCAGCGACTCTCAAGGGGGGAGAATTCGATGACGCGCGACATCGTCGTGGGTGCCAACCGGGCCATGCCCAGCAGCAGCCAACACGGCACCGAAGCGGACGCGGCGGACTCCCGCCAATTCATCACCTTCACCATCGATCAGGAGGAGTACGGCGTCGACATCATGGCCGTGCGCGAAATCAAGGGCTGGGTGCCAACGGCGTCGATCCCCAAGGCACCGGCGCATGTGCGCGGTGTGATCAATCTGCGCGGCATCATCGTGCCGATCTTTGATCTGCGCGCGCGCTTTGGTCAGGGCCTGACCGAGCCGACCCGCACCCATGTCGTGATCATCGTCATGGTCGGCCCGCGGACCATCGGCCTTCTGGTCGACTCCGTCTCCGACATCTTGTCCACCAGCAGCGCCGACATCCGCCCCGTGCCGGAAATGGATCGCTCCATCGATGACGCGTTCCTGGACGGTCTGGTCGCCACGGGCGACCGGATGGTGACGCTGATTTCCCTCGACGGACTGTTCCGCAGCACCGCGACCAGCGCGGACCTGCTGGCATCCTAACCATCATCGCCGCACCGCCGGCAGGCGCAGGAGGACCGAGCAATGGCCTTCACTTTGTTCAACCAGGGCATCCGCATCACCCCGGAAGAAAAACTGGCCTCCATCCACACAAAAACCGCGCTCGCCATCACCAGCGCGGCGATCATGATGATTGATCGCAATTTCCTGGTCACGTTTGTCAATGACGCAACGATGAAATTGTTCCACGACAATGCAGCCGTATTTCGCGAACAGTATCCAACGTTCGATCCAGCCAATATCATTGGCACGAATATCGATGTGTTCCACCGGAACCCGCACCATCAGCGCCAATTGCTGGCAGACGCCAGCCGACTGCCCTTCCGCACCCGCATTACAGTGGGGCCATTGACCTTTGCCTTGCAGGTTCATGCGCGCACCGATGCGTTCGGGGCCTATGATGGCAACATCCTGGAGTGGGCCAACATCTCAGCCGAAGTGGATGCTGAGCGGCGGGCTATTGACTATCGCGGGTATCTGGATGCGCTCAACCGCTCCCAGGCGGTGATCGAATTCACCCCCGACGGCAAGGTGTTGCACGCCAATCAACGCTTCCTCGACACCATGGGCTATGGTCTGGAGGAAATTCGTGGCCAGCATCACAGTCTGTTCGTGGACCCGGCAGAGCACCAGACCCCAAGTTATCGGGCGTTCTGGACCAAGCTGGCACGCGGTGAGTTCGAAGCAGGCGAGTACAAACGCATCGCCCAGGGCGGGCGCGAATTGTGGCTGCAGGCCAGCTACAATCCAATCCTCAATGACCGCGGCGAAACCATCAAGGTTGTCAAATACGCAACCGATATCACTGCCGCCCGGCTGCGCAATGCAGACTTCTCAGGCCAGATCGATGCCATCAACCGGTCGCAGGCCGTGATTTCGTTCAGTCTCGACGGCAAGATCCTCGACGCCAACGAAAATTTCTTGAGCGTGCTTGGCTATCGACTGGAGGAAGTGCGCGGCCAGCACCACAGCATCTTCGTCGACCCTGCCTACCGGACCAGCCCGGAGTATCGGCTGTTCTGGGGTCGCCTGGGACGCGGCGAGTATGACGCCAACCAGTACCAACGCGTCGCCAAGGATGGCCGCAAAATCTGGATTCAAGCCAGCTACAACCCAATTCTGGACCTGAACGGAAAGCCCTACAAGGTGGTGAAGTATGCCACCGACGTGACCGCCCAGGTTCATGCTCAGCAGGCGCTGGAACGCGCAGTCAGCCAGACCCAAGCCATCGTTTCCGCGGCCACCACCAGGGATGACTTGACGGGCCGCATCCCACTGGACGGTATGGCGGGTGACATCGCCGATCTGTGCCGCGGCGTGAACGGCCTTCTGGACAGCATGTCCGAGATCATTGCTGGCATTCTGGATGCCAGCGGCACGATCAATACGGCCGCGCGCGAAATCGCGATGGGCAACGCCGACCTCTCCCAACGCACGGAGGAGCAGGCCTCCAGCCTCGAAGAAACCGCGGCCAGCATGGAAGAGCTGACGGCAACCGTGCGGCAGAACGCCGACAATGCCAAACAAGCCAATCAGTTGGCAGCGTCTGCCTCCGACGTTGCGATCAAGGGCGGACGGGTGGTCAGCGAAGTGGTGGTGACCATGGGCGGCATCAGCGACGCCAGTCGCAAAATCTCCGACATCATTGGCGTGATCGATGAAATCGCGTTCCAAACCAATATCCTCGCCTTGAATGCCGCGGTTGAAGCAGCGCGGGCAGGTGATCAAGGGCGCGGCTTTGCTGTGGTTGCCTCCGAAGTCCGCAGTCTGGCCCAACGCAGTGCCAATGCGGCGAAGGAGATCAAAGGCTTGATCAATGACAGCGTCGGCAAGGTGGACTCAGGCTCCAAGCTGGTCGAAACCGCCGGGCGCACGATGGAAGAAATCGTGCAATCGGTGAAGCGCGTGACGGACATCATGGCCGAGATCTCCGCTGCCTCGCAGGAACAGTCGGGTGGGATCGATCAGGTGAACACGGCGGTTACCCAAATGGACCAGATGACCCAGCAGAATGCTGCGCTGGTGGAAGAGGCGGCCGCGGCCGCCAAATCGATGGAAGATCAAACCGAGGCGCTGATCCGCACAGTCGGACGCTTCTCCCTGGCCGATCAGTTCCGCCGTGCTGTGGCACCGCCCCCCTCCACCAATGGTCGCGGCCCTGGCAGACCCACAGGTCACGCAGCAGCTGGCAAGGACAAGCCGAAACCACTAAGCCGCCCGCTGCGCACCCCGGCCGCGCCCGAGGGCGACTGGAAGGATTTCTAAGCGGATGGCGCTCCTGTCCTCATCCCCTGCGGTCGCCGAGGCGATGCCGATTGAGGAGTCTTATCCGATGACGGATCAGGACTTTGATCGGATCGCCACGGTGGTCCGCACCACCACCGGGATCGCGCTTGGCCCGCACAAGCGTTCCTTGGTGTATGGACGGCTGGCCAAGCGGTTGCGGCAGTTGGGGCTGGACGATTTCAGCAGCTACTGCGACCGCCTGGACCTGCCGGAAGAGGAAGACGAGCGGCGGCGGATGGTCAACGCAATCACGACCAACCTGACCAGCTTCTTCCGTGAGCCCCATCACTTTGAGCATCTGGAGCGGGACGTGATCGCGCACCTGCGCGCCAACCCGCCCACAGGCCACCGCCTGCGCCTGTGGTCTGCTGGGTGTTCGACTGGGGAGGAAGCTTACTCCATGGCAATGGCCGTGGTGGCTGGCCTGGGTGACCTGCGTGGGTGGGATGCGCGCATCCTGGCAACGGATATCGACACGGATGTCCTTGCGCATGCACGCGCCGGTGTGTACGCCCGTGAGCGCTGTCAGGCGATTGCCCCGCGCTTCGCCAGCCGGTTTGTTCACCCCGCAGACCGCGGGAGGGTGCGCATGGCCGACGCTCTCTCCCAGTTGATCACCTTCAATCCCCTGAACTTGTTTGACCACTGGCCGATGACAGGAAAATTTCAAGTCATTTTTTGTCGTAACGTCGTGATTTATTTCAAGAAAGAAGACCAAAAGAAGCTATTTGAGCGTTTTGCGGATTATCTGGAGCCAGATGGTCTGTTGTACATTGGACATTCCGAAAGTCTGTTTCGCGTCTGCGACCGCTTCCAGCCGGTTGGGCGAACAATTTACCGAAAGGTCAGGCCTTCATGACTGCGCTGCCGCTACCTTCCGCTGACTCTGTCGTGCATCGATACTGGAATGCGGAACTGGGTGCGCACATCGTCAAGGTGCTGCCCGGCGAGCATTACGTCACGCGCAACACCGATGAGGTGATCAGCACCGTGCTTGGCTCGTGCGTGGCCGCCTGCATGCGCGATCCCGTGGCGGGTGTCGGCGGCATCAATCACTTCATGCTACCGGGCGAGGCCGGCGATGCCTGGGGCAGCGCCAACCGCTCGCTGCGCTATGGCCATGTGGCGATGGAACGGTTGATCAATGATCTTCTGAGCGCAGGGGCGCGGCGCGAGCGACTGGAGACCAAGCTGTTCGGCGGCGCCAACATGGCGCGCATGCGCATGCAGATTGGCGATGCCAATGTGCAGTTCGCTCACGCCTTTCTGTCGGCCGAAGGGCTGCCAGTGCTGGCGGAGGATGTTGGCGGCCATGCAGCTCGGCGCATTCTGTACTTTCCCGCAACCGGTCGCGTGATGATGCAGGCTCTGCGCCGCGAGCCTGATTTGCGCATTTTCAACTCGGAGCGGTTCTATCGCGCGGCCCTGGCGCAGCGCGATACGGATGGTTCAGTTGAATTGTTTGAGTGACCGGCCATGCCAGACGCCGCCAAGCGCGTGACGGTTCTGATTGTCGATGACTCGGCGTTGATCCGCCGCGTGCTGACCGAGCTGCTGGGCTCTGACTCGCGCCTGCAGGTGCTGGGCGCGGCACCAGATCCCTTGGTGGCCCGCCAGATGATCAAGGCGCTGAACCCGGATGTGATCACGCTCGACGTTGAAATGCCGAAGATGGACGGTTTGGTGTTTCTGGAGCGGCTGATGACACTGCGGCCCATGCCTGTGGTCATGGTTTCCTCCCTCACCGAAGCAGGGGCGGAAGCAACCGTGCGGGCACTGGAGCTGGGGGCGGTGGATTACCTGGAAAAGCCGAAGCTGGGGCTGAGCGAGGGCATGGCGCTCCAGCGGGAGGCGCTGGTGGAAAAGGTGCTGGCTGCCGCTCGCGCGCGCATCCGCCCGCTGGGCCAGCGCCCGCGCCCGCAGCCACTGGCACCGACCGGGGATTCCGGCGTGCGCTCCACGGAGATGGTGGTTGCCATTGGCGCCTCGACAGGTGGCGTGGAGGCTTTGCGCGAAGTCATCACGGCCCTGCCGCCAGACGCTCCAGCCACGCTGATCGCCCAGCATATGCCGGGGCGGTTCACAGCCACCTTTGCCGCCCGATTGAATGGCTTGTCGGCTGTCCGTGTCGCCGAAGCAACCGCGGGGGAGCGCGTGCTGCCCGGCCATGTCTACATTGCGCCCGGCACCCATCATCTGCGCCTGAAGCGCTCGGGCGCCAACTATGTGTGCCATCTGGACGACGGCCCACTGGTGTCGGGGCACCGCCCCTCAGTCGACGTGCTGTTCCGCTCCGTCGCCGAAAGTGCGGGCAGTCGCGCCATCGGCGTCATCTTGACCGGCATGGGGCGCGATGGGGCAGAGGGATTGCTGACGCTGCGCACGGCCGGCGCCTACACCATCGGCGAAAGTGAGACGACGGCCATGATCTACGGCATGCCAAAAGCCGCCAAGCAGCTTGGCGCGGTCACCAGCGAGGTACCACTGGACCGCGTCGCAGCGGAAATCCTGCTGCAGGCCCGCACCCCCCGCGTGCGCATCTGACCCACCCCCTGCTTGGACTGGACGCCCCTATGGACATGATCAGCCCCAGCGCCAGCCCCGCCGATCCAGCGCTTTCCCCGGCTGTGGCGGATTTGCTGCGGCGCTGGCTCAGCCTGTCGGATCTGGAGGCCCGCGCCTTCGCCTCGGTGGTGGCGGAGCTGAGTCTGGTTTCCACCTCGGTTGAGGACAGTGCGGTTGACTTGTCCCAGCAGTTCCGGGCCTTGGCCGAACGCGCACAAGACCAGTCCGGCAGCCTGAGCCGGATCATCGATGTCGCCAACAGCGTGCCGGTCTCGGCGCGGGAGCGGCTACCGCTGGCTGAGGTCACGGCATTTGTCGAAACCACCATGCAGGATGTGTTGAGCCTGATCTCCGACCTTGCCGCCCATGCTGAAACCATGACCCACGCGCTGGATGCCGTCGCAACCAAGGTGACTGAGGCAGAAACCTCCATCGGCCGGATCGAGGGGATCAACCGCACCACCAACTTTCTTGCATTGAATGCCGCCATCGAGGCTCAACGCGCCGGCGATGCCGGACGAACCTTTGCTGTGGTCGCGGGTGAAGTGCGCGAGCTGTCGCGGAACACCAACACCCTAGCGCAGGAAATCCGCAGTCAGATCACGGCCGTCTCCGATGGCGTGCGGCAAAGCCACAGCATTCTGCAATCAATTGCCCAAATGGACCTTTCGGCCCATCGCGCGGCAGCCCATCGCCTGCACCAGTTGTTGGAAGGGCTGAGTGTCCAGAATCGCGAGTTCACCGCACTGGCCCGCACCGCGGAAACCCAATCCCAGGACCTGCATCGAATGGTTGGCGGTCTGGTCACGGCGATGCAGTTCCAGGATCGCGCGAGCCAGCACATCGGCAGCGTGGTCAACACCTTGAGCACGCTGCGCACCGCAGTCACGGCCATCGGGGCGGAGACCCGCGACTGCCTGGGACCACTGGCTGACGGGGTGACAGCCGACGCCGATTGGGCGCGGGAAATCGCCCAGCAACTCACCCTCGGCGAGGTCCGGATGCGCTTCGAAGCCCAAATCCGCGACCAGACGGCGGCCACGACGGCTGACGGAGGGACCGGCTCGATCGAGCTCTTCTAGCGCTGGTCGTCAACTGAGTGCGGCCGAGGTCGCATCGGCTGGGAAGGTCAAGGTGAAGCGCGTGCCCTGGCCCGACCTGCTGCGCAGCTGGATCGTGATGCCCAGCACGTCGGCGATCCGACGCACCGTCGCAAGTCCCAGCCCCATGCCCTCCGGTCCCTGGATGGGCAGGGTTTGGCGCGAGCGCCAAGCCGAAAACACCTCCTCGTGATGCTCCGGCGCGATGCCGGGGCCGTCATCCATCACTTCAATCACTTGGCGCCCGGACCGTCGGCGAATACCCACCAGCACCCGCCCGGGTGTCGCGAACTTCACGGCGTTCTGGATCAGATTGCGAAACAGGCGTTCCACCAGGCCAGCATCCGTGATCGCCCGTGCAGGCTGCAGCACACACCGGATGGCAATCGGCTTGCCCTTCTGGGTGTCGCGATACTCCCGCACCACCCGGTGCAGCATCTCGGTCAAGTCCACCACCGCCATCACGGGGCGCACCAGATCATCATCAATCCGACCAACATCCAAAAGTGCATTGACCAGGGAACTCAAGGCATTCGATTGCGTCTCGATGCGCGCGATCAAATCCGCCAGATCCGGGTCCGTGGCGCGGGCTGCCGCTAGGCTGGCGAACAACGTCATCGCCTGCAGTGGCTGGCGCAGGTCATGGCTAACCGAGGCGACCAGTCGATTTTTCGCTGCGACCACGGCATCCAGCTCGGCCGCGCGCACCTGCTGGTTGACTTGATCGGTGACGTTGGCAGCGACACCGCGCCACCCCAGGAACGCCCCGGCCGCGGAGTATTGCGGCACGGCCCCTAACACCAAGGTGTGCGGAGCGCCACTCAGCGGATCAACCAAGCTGATCGTCACATCAGAGAACGCTGCCCGGCTGCCAAACAAGCGCCGGATCTCACCGGCTTGAACTGGTTGCAGGATATCCCGCGTCAGCACGTCAACAATCAACCTGTCCAAGTCCTTGTCGGCCAACCACGGCAGCGACCATGTGTTGCCGCCCAGGAAGGTGATGCGCCCGCTAGACCGCGCCTCCCAGAACCGAATCCCAGACAGGTCCAGAAACTGCTGCTTGCGCCGTTCCTCTTCCGTTAACAGCCGCTCCACGTCGCGGCGGCGGGCCAACTCCTCGGTCAGCGCGTGGTGCGCGATCAGCCGACCAATCAAGGTTTGCAGGGTCTCGGCAAAGCCAAGCTCGATGGCATCAAACGGGCGGGCGCGCCCGCGCTTCACTTCAATCCATGCCTCGAAGGATCCACGAGGGCTCAAACGCGGAACGCCACTCGGATCGACGGTGATGGTTTTGTTCGGCTCGCCCGCCCAGCGCACCGGCTCCACTTGGTCGCGACGACCGAACAGCAGCACATCGCGGCGATCCACATCGAGCGGGATCACCAACGCCCCCACCACGGTCGGCGGCCAGTCGCCAGTGTCGATTGCAGTGTCGCTGGCCGCGACGGACAGCACCTCCATCGGGTCCGCCCCCTCGCGGCGCGGCAGGTGGCGTGGCACGCTGGTGAACACGCCACTGGCATAGTCCGCCCCGCCAATGCGGAAGGCGAAGCCATCGGCGTTCATCAGCATCTGCAAATGGCCCGCCAACGTGCGCAAACTGGTGGCAACGGCCCCGGCACCACCGCGACGCAACGTCTCAAACACGGGGGTGATCGCGCGCTGGCGGTTGGTTTCGTGCTGCAAGCGCAAGAAGGCGATCACTGGCCCCAGCGCACAGGCAAGATGCTGGGCGAATAGGCGTACCGCCGCCGGTGGCCGATAGGGGGTGGGGTGCTGGCAGACCAGCATGCCCCACAAACGCCCTTCGACAAGAATCGACAGCACCATGGTCGCCTGCACTTCCATATTGCGCAGGTACTGCAGGTGAACGGGCGAAACCGCCCGGGTCAACGCGGGACCAATGTCAATCGCGCCAGACAACAGCGTGCCATCGGTGACCAACGGACAGGTCGGCGCCGCAATATCCGGGATGATGCGCATAACGCTGGCGGTGTAGAGGCGCCGTGCTTGTTCTGGAATGTCCGAAGCCGGGAACCGGTGGTCGACAAACCGGGTCGGCCCGCCACCCGCCACGGCTTCGGCGATCACGGTGCCGCACCAGTCCGGGTCGAACTCATACAGCATGCAGCGGTGGAAACCGCTGATGTCCGACAGCAAACGCGTCGCGCGCGCTGCTGCATCGCCGACCGAGGTACAACCGTGTAAGGCGAGCATCACCTCAGCACTGTCGATGTCTGGCTCGGGATCGCAGGGTGGCTGCTCAAATTCATACAACACCCGGCCCGCCGCTTCGAACCGGTCCACGAGAACCGTCGATCCCGTTGACAGCGCTGCCACGCGCGGGATCGACACATGGGGAAAGCGCGGTTGCGTGTGGAACCGCAGCCCTGCGACGCCCAACCCTGCTGCAACTGCCGACCAGTCAGCCCCCAAGATGGTTTCCGGAGCCTGACCCAGGATGGCCGCGGTGTTGGCCGCAGCGACCACCCGGCTCTGCGCATTGACCACCACGAGCGCACCCCAGGGCTGGACCGCACCTGGCCGATGGATCGGCTCACTGGCGCAGGTGGCCAGCAACCCCTCCAGTACCTCTGGCGGGATGTCTCGTCCGGTATCGCTTTGATCCTTCGGGCTCATGGGCTGCGCCACAAGCAGCGCTGCTGCCACACACAGGCAAAGGCTAGGCGCATCCAGGCCTGACAGGCCTGCCGAAACGCTGCGCCCTGACGGCCCGTTTGGGTCAAAAGGCGATAGCGCAGCCCAGCGCGCCCTTGCCGAGCCTCGGTCAGGAGATGCGCACGGCGGGCCAGCACGCTCAAGCCTGCCTCTGCCCCCAATGCCACCCAGCCCGCAGCCAACCGTTGAACGCGGGACCATCGCCCTCTGCGCAGCGTCCCAGGCGGGCACAACACACGAAAGCGCCACCGCAGCTGCGCCAGCGTGGGTGGCAGGCCTGCAGGGCCCCGATCCCATCGGGCGACCGGGCGCGCCGCACCGGCCAGCACACTGTGAAAGCTAACCTGTGCGCGCAGGACCGCCTGCCAGTCCGCTGCGCTGGCCGTGTCTTTCAGGATGCGCCGGACCGGCGGCAGCGCGTCCACTTGATCGTGCCAGGGGCGTATCGCTTGAGCGGCCAGCCGCTGTGGTGACTGAAGGCCGCCGGTGCCTCTGCGGCGCTGTGGGCGAAGGCCGTCGCGCATCAGCGGTATCAACGGAAGAGCGCGTGTTGGCGCCTTGGCCCTGTGGCCTTTCACACCTCCGCTGCCTGCTCGCTGGGGAGCAATCCGCACATCACTCGCGTTCCAAACCCACATCTGGCGTCGATGTCCCACACATCACTAGCGCCCCTGCCTGGGCGCGTCGGTGTGACCATGACGCTACTCCGCTCAGCGCACACCGCAAGTTGGATTTGATCAAACAGCGGCGGACTGGTGTTGCTTTGGCTTCGCTCCGGACTTTGTGCACTCATAGTAATGAATTCACACTCAAACGCCGAAACGGGCGACTCGCTGCACGTTTGCTCAGACCTGAGCATGATGCCTATTGCTAATCTCAGGAGAACCCAGTGTGAGCATTGCCAGAAGTCCCCTATTCCCTAGTATGACACGGCTTGATCCTGGAATTAGGGCTATGGCGCTGCACCGTGGTTGCACGCCTGGATGACGACGACCAAAGCTGATTTGTTCAAATCGCGTACAAGTCTCCTGCCGGGGAATTGGATTATCACCCGCGGCGAAAGGGGCTAGCCTGACTGGGTGTTCGGTTGCTCACCCACCGCATCACAGGACTGAAGGCCAGGGGCGTATCGCCCCCCGGGACAGTCCACAGTGGTGCTAGGCTGGATGAGTGATCAGTGGCGCACCCTGCGCCTTCCTCAAGACTGGATACCTCACATGACCGACGTTCGTACAGTAGACTACGGAATCACGCTGCTGCGTGTCTCTCTGGGCGTGCTTCTGCTGGCCCATGGCCTGCTGAAGATCTTTGTCTTTACTCTGCCTGGGACTGTTGGGTTCTTTCAGAGCCTCGGCTATCCGGGCGTCATGGCCTACCTGGTCGTTGCCGTCGAAGTTGTCGCCGGGCTGATGATGATCGCGGGTCTGTGGACCCGGTGGGCCGCTCTGGCCGCGATCCCGGTGTTGATCGGGGCAACCATGGTCCATCTGGGCAATGGATGGCTGTTCTCGAATCCCAAGGGTGGGTGGGAGTTTCCGGCGTTCTGGACCGTGGCGCTGGCAGCCCAGGCCTTGTTGGGTGATGGCGCCTTCCGGGCAAGCGCCCTGCTGCCAGGCAATCAGCCCCGCCCGGCACCTGCGGCTTGATCACCGCCCTTCGGCGACACCCACCCAACGCGTGGGGTCGCCGGGGGGGGGGGCGCCGCCGGGTCGTGGGTCTGTCACCATCCCGCCGTTGCAGCCAACCGCGCCGCGTGCCACACGACCGCCAGCGACGGTTGGATTTTGGAGGATGGTTGTGGGCTCCTGGCGGCAGAGCATAGAGGCGCGGCTGAATGCGCCTGCAACCACGCGGGTGATCACAGCCCTGATCCTGATCAACGCCGTCACGCTTGGCATCGAAACCTCGCCCTCGGTGATGGCCACGGCAGGTGGACTGTTAAAGATGATCGACACCGCCATTTTGGCGGTGTTTGTCGTTGAGATCGCGGCGCGCCTGCTGGTCGAGGGCAAACGGTTCTGGCGGTCCGGCTGGAACTGGTTTGACTTTACCGTGATCGCTATTGCGCTGGTGCCCGCCAGTGGTGCGCTGTCCGTGCTGCGGGCGTTTCGCGTGCTGCGCTTGCTGCGCTTGATCAGCTTGATTCCATCGATGCGATGGGTGGTGGGCGGGTTTCTGGCAGCGATTCCCCCCATGAGCACGGTGCTCTTGCTGATTGTGCTGATCTTTTACGTCTTCGCTGTGTTGAGCACCAAGCTGTTCGGCATGGATCAAGAGCGGTTTGAAACCCTTGGTGCGTCGCTGTTCACACTGCTGCAAATCATGACCATGGATGGTTGGAGTGATGTGCTGCGCCCTGTGATGGACAGCCACCCCTACGCGCTGGCAGTGTTTCTGCCCTTCATCATCATCACCAGCTTTGCTGTGTTGAACCTGTTCATCGGCATCTTGACCAACGCCCTGCATAGCCAAGCCGTTGCAGAGGGCAGCGATGCCGACCCGCGGCTGGATCGCGTGCTGGAGGAATTGACCGCCCTGCGGCAGGAAGTGGCGGCCCTTAGGGCAGCAACGGCTGCAACCGGGCCAACACCCGATCCAACACTGCCTGCTCGCTGACAGCACCGGCGGCTCCGGCGGCCCCGAGGCGCTGACGCTCGGCTGGATCGCTGAGCAACTGGTCGAGGGCGGCTGTCAACGCCGCCTCATCCAACACTTGAACGGACCCGGCGCTGATCGCAGCCGTCGCTTCGGTGAAGTTGCCCATGTCCGGCCCCAGCAGCACAGCCGCACCCAGCCGCGCCGGCTCCAGAGGGTTCTGCCCGCCGCGTCCCGCGAAGGCCCCCCCCATCAACACCAGATCGACCAGCCGGTACCACAACCCCAACTCCCCCAGCGTGTCGGCGATGTAGAGGCCCGGTCGCGGTTGATCCCCGCGTGACCGCAACCCCACCACCAACTCCGGCTGCTCCAGCGCTGCTGCCAGCGCTGGGCCACGGTCGGGGTGACGCGGCACAATCACTGTGACCAAGCCACGATGCCGGGCGGCCAATTGGTGATGGCAGCGTGCGGCCAGCGCCTCCTCCGGCTCGTGGGAGGAGGCAAGACACCAGCGCGGATGCCCGGCCAGTGCCCCGGTCAGGCGTGCCAGCTCTGCCTCGTCCACGGGCAACTTGGGTGCTGCGTGTTTTAAATTGCCGACTGTTTCGGCATCGATCCCAAAACGACGCAAGCGCAGCGCATCGGCTTGAGTTTGGGCCAACACCAAGCGATAGGCACCCAACAGATGGCCCGCGAGCCAGCGCGGCCAGCGCGCGGCGCTGCGCTCCGTCATGCGCGCATTGACCAACGCCAACGGGATGCCCCGAGCGGCTGTCGCGCCGATCAGCGTTGGCCAGACCTCGCTCTCCAGCCAAATCGCCGCATCGGGGCGCCAGTGATCCAGGAACCGACGAACGGACACAGGCAGATCCACTGGTGCGAACTGATGGATCGCGCCGGGCGGCAGACGCTCGGCCATCAAGGCTGCCGAGGTCACCGTACCCGTGGTCACCAGCACAGGGGTGCGATTGGCAAGGGCCGCAATCAACGGCAGCGCCGACACCGCCTCCCCGACACTGACGGCATGCACCCACACTAAGCGACCAGCGGGTCGGACCAGCGAGGGGTAGCCCAGCCGCTCGGTCCAGCGCTCAGCGTGTTCCTTGCCGCGGGCACGCCGGGCCGCCAGCAGACGGCGCACCACCGGCGTCGCCAGCGTTGCTATCGCGCGATAGACACCAAAAGCAGCCCGCGCCGCGATCATTCGCGAGCCTTTCTCGGCCGATGCGGCTAAGCAGCCGCGTGCCAGCGGGGGGTTTGCAAGAAATCCTCGTACGCGCGGCGGATGCCATCGCGCAGCGACACTTGATGGCGCCAGCCCAGGGCATTGATGCGCGCCACGTCCAACAGCTTGCGCGGCGTGCCATCGGGCTTGCTGGTGTCAAACACCAGCTGGCCCTGGAACCCCAACACCTCGACGACGGTTTCGGCCAAGCCGCGGATGGTGATCTCCTCCCCACTGCCGACATTGATGATACGGTCATCCTCATAGCTGTTCATCAAGAACAGGCAGGCGTCCGCCAAATCATCAACAAACAAAAACTCCCTCAGCACGGTGCCGGTTCCCCAAACTGTCACCGTTGGCGCCCCGCTGAGACGCGCCTCGTGCACCTTGCGGATCAGAGCGGGTAGTACATGGCTGTTCTGAAGATCGTAATTGTCACCGGGCCCATAGAGATTGGTCGGCATTGCAGAGATGCCGTTTAAGCCGTACTGGCGCCGATAGGCCGCCACCATTTCGATACCCGCAATCTTTGCCACAGCGTAGGCACTGTTTGTTGGTTCCAGCGCGCCACACAGCAGAGCACTTTCCGGGATCGGCTGAGGCGCCAACTTTGGATAAATGCAGGAAGAGCCCAAAAACAGCAGTTTGTGGACTTTATACTTACGCGCAGCCTCAATCAAAGCTAGCTGGATTTGTAGATTCTCGCGCAGAAAGTCACCCGGATAGGTATTGTTAGCGTGAATTCCGCCAACCTTTGCCGCGGCAATGAAGAGATACTGAGGCCGGTGCTTGGCGAAGTAGCTGTCGACAGCAACTGCATCGCGCAGATCAACCTCCGCGCGTGCCGGTGTCAGCAGGTTGGAATAACCCGCGGCGGCGAGGCGACGAACCAGAGCGCCCCCAACCAGGCCACGCGCCCCAGCCACCATCACGGTTGCAGACTTATCCATAGCGCTGCCCCTTAAACCCAGCCAGTTCCAGTGTCTTTTCGCGCTCAGCCAAGTCGAGATCGTGATCGACCATCATGGCCACCAGCGTGGGAAAATCGACCTTCGGCGCCCAGCCCAGGGCGGTGCGCGCCTTGGTGCTGTCTCCCAGGAGGTAGTCCACCTCGGCCGGGCGGAAATAGCGCTCGTCAATCTTCACGAATTCCTGCCAATCAAGCCCAACCCGTCCAAAGGCAGCGACCAGGAATTCCTTCACCGAGTAAGCTTCGCCCGTGGCAACCACATAGTCATCGGGCTGGTCTTGCTGCAGCATCATCCACATGGCTTCGACATAGTCGCCAGCGAAGCCCCAGTCACGCCGGGCATCCAGGTTGCCCAGATAGAGGGTCTTCTGCAGCCCATGTTTGATCCGACCGACCGCACGGGTGATCTTGCGGGTAACGAAGGTTTCCCCACGCCGCGGGCTCTCGTGATTGAACAAGATGCCGTTGGTGCAGAACATGCCGTAGCTTTCGCGATAGTTGATGGCAAACCAATGGGCCGCCACCTTCGCCACGGAATAGGGACTGCGCGGATGAAATGGTGTCGCTTCCGATTGCGGCGGCTTGGCCGCGCCGAACATTTCCGAAGAGCCTGCCTGATACAGCTTCACCGTGCGCCCGGTCGTCTCCATATGGGTGCGCAGCACCTCCAACAGCTTGAGCATGCCGACGGCTACAACATCAGCCGTGTATTCCGGCGTCTCAAATGAGACTTTGACGTGAGATTGCGCGCCTAGGTTGTAAACCTCGTCCGGCAGCACAGCATCAATGATCCGCCGCAGGCCGGAGGCATCGGTCAAGTCGCCATAGTGCAGGGTCAACCGATGATTTGGCACATGGGGATCGGCGTAGAGATGGTCGATCTTACCGGTGTTGAACGAACTGGCACGGCGAACAATGCCGTGAACCTCGTACCCTTTGCCCAGCAGAAACTCCGCCAGATAGGAGCCATCCTGGCCGGTGATGCCGGTGATCAACGCGCGTTTCATTCCGCTGGGGTTCCTGCTGGCTAACGGGACTGGCGGGGGATAACCCCGCCCAAAACGCCGCGGAGTATAGAGCCGCCGTCGCTGACCGCCAGCGGATCATGTGTCCATGACCAAGTTTTCATGGGTCGCAGCGGGCTGCTCCCTGCCACGGGGCCTTACAGGAAATCGCGGAGCATGGCGATCAACGGCACGTCGGCCGGTGGCATGCTCAAGTCTTTCAACTGGGCGGGATAAACCCAGCGCAGCACCTGACCCTCCCTCGCCACTGGCTCGCCCTGCCAGCGACGGCAGAGATACAGCGGCATCAGAAGATGAAACTCAGGATAGGCGTGGCTGGCAAAGGTGAATGGGGCGAGGCAGGAGGCGTGGGTGTCCACCCCCAATTCCTCCTTCAACTCGCGGATCAGGGCGGCTTCCGGTGTTTCCCCTGCAGCAACCTTGCCGCCCGGAAACTCCCACAAGCCCGCCATGGCTTTGCCCGGTGGACGCTGGGCCACCAGCACCCGACCATCGGGGTCGATCAGCGCAACGGCGACGACCAGCAGCGTGTCAACCACGACGGGCCCGCTGCCACAGCCCAACGTCTGGTGCGTCCCCCACCCCAGGCACCGCACGAAAGCGCAGGCGCTTCAGCAGCCGGATGGAGGGCGTATTGAGGACGGGCACGCTGGCGTCCAAGGCCGCAGCCGCCAGCTCATCAAAGGCAAAACGCACCAGGGCTTCTACGGCTTCGGTGCAGTAGCGCTGGCGCCGATAGGGGGCAGCGACCCAATAGCCAATCTGCCAGTGGCCCGCATGGTCTTCATCCCGGCGCAGATTGGCTGCACCCAGCACCACGGGGTCCTTCCGGCGGATCAGCAAGAAGGTGTGCGCCTCGCCACTGCGGCGATGGCGCTCGGCCTCGTCGATCCAACTGCCCACCTGGCCGCGGGCACAGGGCAGCAGACGATCCTCGTCCGTCGCGGCATCGATCAAGCGGCCCAGATCGTCCGCATCCTCCGCCATCAGCGGGCGCAGCAACAGCCGTTTGGCGCCGACCACGCACCACGCCCCGTCGCCCGAGAACAGAGCGGCTGGCGGCAGAGCGGGGCCGGGGATACCCGACCGGGATGATACCCCAGCCGACTGGGGGCGATTAGCTTCGATAGCTGGCATTGATGTCGATGTATCGATGGGTGAGATCGCAGGTCCAGACCGTAGCAGCGCCGCGGCCCACACCAAGATCGACCTTCAGATGAATGTCGCGGGTCTTGATGTGCTGGGCGACCGGGGTTTCATCATACCCCTCTACCCGTTGACCGTCCGAAGCGACCAACACACCACCAATCCACACAGCCAATCGATCCCGGTCGGCCTTCTGGCCTGACTTGCCCACTGCTGCGACAATCCGTCCCCAATTGGCGTCCTCACCAGCAATCGCCGTCTTCACCAGCGGCGAGTTGGCGATGGTCAAGCCCACCAGCCGCGCCGCGCGGGCGGAGGCTGCCCCCTGAACCGTCACCGTGATCAGCTTTTCCGCCCCTTCGCCATCTTTCACCACCTGGATGGCAAGATCCTGCAACAGCGCCAGCAGCGCGCGCTTAAAGCCGCGCAGGGCCGGGTCGCCGATGCTGGTGGGCACAGGATTGCCCGCCTGCCCGGTCGCCGCCAGCAGCAGCGTGTCGGAGGTGGAGGTATCGCTGTCGACCGTGATGCAGTTGAAGCTGCGGTCGGTCGCCTGTCGCAGCAGCGTCTGCAGGATCGGACCGGGGATCGCGGCGTCAGTGGCGCAGAACGCCAGCATGGTCGCCATGTCGGGCTGGATCATGCCCGAACCCTTGGCGATGCCCACCAGCGTCACGGTCTTGCCGCCGATGGTGCAGGTGCGCGCCGCCCCCTTGGGAAAGGTGTCGGTGGTCATGATCGCGCGGGCGGCATCGGCCCAGCCATCGGCAGACAGCGCGATCGATGGCAGAGCATTGGTGATCTTGGCATCGTCCAGCGGCTCGCCAATCACGCCGGTGGAGGCGGGAAACACCTCCTGCGGGGTGCAGCCGAACTGCTGAGCGGCGGCCGCCACGGTCCGCTCGACCGACGCGACCCCCAACCGCCCGGTGAAGGCGTTGGAATTGCCGGCATTGGCGACGAACACGCGCCCAGGGCCGCCAGCATGGGCCGCGCACCAGTCCACCGGTGCTGAGCGGGTGAGGGAGCGGGTGACGACCGCGGCCACGGTGGTACCGGGATCGAACACCGCCAAGAACACGTCCGGCCTGCCGCGGTAGCGGATGTTTACCTCGGCCGCACCAACCCGCGCCCCAGCGATTGCTGGAAGGTTTGGAAACCCCGCTGGCGCCAGCGGGGAGACAACACCACCCATACCTCACTCTCCCACTCAGTCAGACCCGGCAAACCCGGTTGGCGTCGTTCGACTGCGAGATGGTGCCCGCAGCCAAGCCACCCCTATGGCCGCGAGGGAATCGCCGCCCCGTCCAGGCCGCGTCTTTCCACCTGCGCCTTGCCCTTCAACTCGTCCACCACCTCGGCGGCGATCTCTTGGGTGGCGTCGGCGCGCAGCTGCTCGCGTGCGGCTTCGAAGGTGGGAACCTCGCCGGTCCGGCGCTGTTCCACCTTGATGATGTGCCAGCCGAACTGGGTGCGCACCGGGGCTTGGCTGACCTGACCGGGCTGCAGGCCAAAGGCAGCCTCCGCGAACTCCGGCACCATGTCCTGGCGGCCAAAGAACCCGAGGTCGCCGCCATCGCGCGCCGAGGTGTCGGTGGAGCGGGCGCGCGCGACGGCTGCGAAGTCCGCACCGGGACGGCGCACTTCGGCCAGCACGTCACGGGCGGCTTGCTCGGTCGCAACAAGAATGTGGCGGGCGCGCACTTCTTCCTGCGGCGGGTTCGCCTTCACGAACTCGTCGTAGCGCTTGCGCAGCTCCTCATCGGTCAGCTTCGCGGAAATCGCCCGGGTCAGGTAGGTTTGCTGAACCTGTTGATCCAGGTAATCCGCCACCCGGCGCTGTACTTCTGCATCATTCTGCAGATTGGCGGCGCGACCGGCACCCACCAGCAGGCGCCCATCGATCAACCGCTCCAAGGCGAGCGGATAGATCGAGGTCATCGGCATGTCGCGCATCTGCGGCGGCAGCTGGTTCAGCAGGGCAATCAACTCCGCCCGGCGGATGTCCTGGCCGTCAACCCGTGCGATCACAGGATTGTCGCCCGCCCCAGCCCGCAGGATGTCGCCCACAGTCTGGGCGGAGGCGGGGGTAAAGGCGGGGGCCGCAAGAAGCAGCGCACCAAAGGCTGCCGCGGCAAGAGAGCGGTGCAGTCGCATAGGTCTCCTCAAGGTGACTGCGGTCGGCGGAGCGCCGTCCGCGACGATCATGCACAGCGCTGGGCTTGGCACAAGCATGGCAGGGTTATGCCAGCTTGCGACCGTCAAGACTACCACTGCCAAGCATGGTTGATTGCAGGCGTGCCAACCAGCTACCAACAAGGACCACTCTGGAAGGACCCCTGACCGATGTCTGACCCAGTCTCCATCACGCTGCGGGAATCTGAGGCACGCCCCTATGGTTTGGTGGGCACCGCCCGCCAGCACGCTGTGACCGCAGACGAGCCAGGGGCCGTGGGTGGCGCCGATAGTGGCCCCAACCCGTGGGAGCATGTGGCGGTGGGACTGGCCGCCTGCACCGCGATCACCATTCGCATGGTCGCCAACCGCAAGGGCTGGCCGCTGGACGATATTGAGGTAACCGCGACCCAGGAGTTTGCAGTCGGCCCCGATGGCCGCAAACAAGCCCAGTTCACGCGCACGCTCACCTTTCACGGCGCGCTGGACGCGGCACAGCGGGCCTTCCTGCTGCAGATGGCCGAGAAATGTCCGGTCAGCTTGGCGCTAAAGGCGGGGGCTCCAATCATCACGACCTTAACCGATCACTGACCCAACCGAAAATCGTTTGCGCACGCGTCGGGCAGCCTCCGTCTCTATGCGGTGCGCAGAGGCAAAATCCTTCAAATCACACAGAAAATTTCCCTTTGACGAAATCGGGTAAAGCGGGTCCGATGGAGTGACGACACGCACAGTCTTCGGATTTGCCATTATGCCGCGCGATCAACGAAGCCCCTGCATAGCGCCCATCGGTCGTCCGGCCGCATGCGCCTTGTGCGACATGCGGTCTGTCGTCTGCGATGATCTGACAAGGCTGGACCTCTCGCGGGGGGCTGCAACCGTGTTGTTTTCCCGTGGTGCGCCAATTCTGCACGCCGACACGCCCGCCGATTGCGCTTGGATTGTGAAGTCGGGCGCCGTCAAAGCCACGCAATCCCGCGGCAATGGTCAATCGGGCATCATCGCCTTGATGCTGCCCGGCGACAGTTTCGGGCTGGAGCGCAATGGCCGCTACTTGTTTGGCGCCGTTGCCAGTCGCGACGCCTCAATCTGCGTGGTGCCGCGCACCAAATTCCAGCGCGCGCTGGCCACCCTGTCCACCCGCACCGATCCAGCCCCGCTGGCCGCGACCCACGAGTTGATCGCCGCCCAGGACCGGCTGCGGCTGCTGGCCCGCCGCTCCCCGCAGGAGCGGTTGGCGCGCTATCTGTTGTGGGTGGATCGCAAAAGCCCAGCGCGAGCCGATGGCCGGGTTGACATGCCGCTGGACTGGTGTGACGTCGCTGACTTCCTGGGCATCGATCTTGCGACCATCCGCGTGGCGCTGCGCACGCTGCGCCGGGTTGGCATGATGACGTGGGATGGTGGCGACCGCAGCGTCACCCTGCCCGACCGCCGCATGCTGACGGAGATCGCGGGTTAGGCCCGCTCACTATCTGCCAAACCCGTCTCCAGACATGAAAAACCCCCGCCAGCGGTGCTGCTGACGGGGGCTTTCGCAGGAGCGCTGTCTAGTTGGCGCGGTTGGTGCCGAACAGAGCAACGCCGCGCAGCAGGTCGACTGCGCGGGCCAGCTGATAGTCATCCGGCGAGCCGAGGGTGGGCGCCTGGGTAGCGTCGCGGGCGGGGGCAACGGGCGCCGGGCGTTGTTCAGCGGGCTGGTCGGTGTTGCGCAACGAGCCGCGCAAGTCAGCCTCGCGCCGCCGCTGGCCTTCATCCACGGTCTCGATCCGCGCGGCTGGAACGACAATGTCCGGGTCGATGCCAAGCTGCTGGATGGAGCGGCCAGACGGCGTGTAGTAACGCGCCGTGGTCAAACGCATGGCACCCGCATTGCCCAGCGGCATGATGGTTTGGACCGAGCCTTTGCCAAAGCTCTTGGTGCCCATCACGATGGCGCGGCGATGGTCTTGCAGAGCACCTGCAACGATTTCCGACGCTGATGCCGAGCCGCCATTGATCAGCACCACCACCGGCAGACCACCCGTCAGGTCGCCCACCTTGGCGTTCCAGCGCTGCGCCTCATCGGTGCGGCGCCCGCGGGTGGACACGATCTCGCCACGCTCCAGGAACGCATCGGAGACGGAGACCGCTTGATCCAACAGGCCACCGGGGTTGTTGCGCATGTCGAGCACGACGCCGCGCACCTTGGCATCCTTGAAGCGGGTCAGCGCGCGCTCCAACCCCGCCGTGGTTTGCTCGGTGAAGGAGGAGATGCGGACATAGCCAACTTCGTTGTTCAAAATCTCCGACCGCACGCTTTGCACCTGGATGCGCGCGCGGGTCAGGGTCAGCTCAAAGGGGTCGCGCCCCTCGCGCCGGATGGTGATCTTCAAGTCAGTGTTGACCGGCCCGCGCATCCGCTCCACGGCTTCGTTGAGGGTCAGGCCCATCACCGGCTCGCCGTTCAAGTGGGTGATGAAGTCACCAGGGCGCACGCCAGCACGGGCGGCGGGGGTCTCGTCAATCGGCGATACCACCTTGACCAGACCGTTCTCCATCGTGACTTCGATGCCCAACCCACCGAACTCGCCGCGGGTTTGCACCTGCATGTCGCGGAAGTTGCGTGGGTTGAGGAAGCCGGAGTGCGGGTCGAGCGACGACAACATGCCGTTGATCGCTGCCTCAATCAGGGCTTCGTCGGTCGGCGCTTCCACATAGTCGGCGCGCACACGCTCAAACACTTCGCCGAACAGGCTGAGCTGGCGATAGGTTTCAGTGCTGCCGCGGGCCGCAGGCGACTGCGCAACCCCAAGGGCGGGGGCTAACAGGAACCCAGCAACTGCGCCAGCGCCAACCAGCATCGCGGCGGCTGCAACAGTCAGGGGACGGGATGCTCTCATCTTCATTTCACCTCGCACGGTCGGCGAGCCAAGGTTGCGGATTGACCGGCTGTCCGCTGCGGCGCACCTCAAAATACAAAGATGTGGTGCGATCCGCGCTTCTGCCCATCACCCCAATCGGCTCCCCCGTTCGCAGGGCTTTGCCGACACCGACATCCAGCCGCGCCAGCCCTGACAGAATCGAATGGTAGCCACCGCGATGCTCCAGGATCAACATCAGCCCATAGCCGCGATAGGTATCGGCAAACACGACTGTTCCCGGCGCCGGTGCCAAAACTGTGGCACCGTCACGGGTTTCTAAGGTCAAGCCGCGCGTGTTCTGTCCGCCTTCGGTCGCAACGCCGAAGCCTGCGACAATCCGCCCAGCCGCAGGCATGCCGCGCCCTTGCGCCAATTCGTCGCGCTGGCGCTCCTGCTCCAGGCGCCGCGCCTCTTCCTGGCGGCGCTGTTGCTCCTGGCGGCGACGCTCTTCGGCTTGACGCTCCGCAGCCAGGCGATCCACCAGATCGCGCAGGTCACGCGTTCCGGCGGCCAGCCGGGCGACCCGACGTTCTTCGGTGCCGGACTCCTCCTCCAGGCGCTGCTCCAGCGCTTGGCGCTGACGAATCAGCTGGTCCAGCTGGCGGCGCTCGCCAACCAAGCGGCTGGCGGCCGCGCGAACCAGATCACGCTGGGCGCGGATGGTTTCCTCACTTTGCGCCAACTCGGCCAAGTCGCGCCGAAGCGTTGCCATCCTTGCGTCAATCTGCGGCAGGGCTGAGCGCAGCAGGAGGGCTGTGCGCACGGTATCGACGGGGGCTTGCGGCAGGGCGAACATGGCATCGGGAGGTTGCGCCGCAAGGCGTTGGGCGGCGATGGCCAATGCCGTCAGATCGCTCTGGCGGCGCTGCAATTCGGCCTGACGACGGTCCCGATCGGCTTCCGTGCGCTGAAGCGCTGCCTCCAGCTCGCTCACCGTCCGCTCGCTATCGGCCGTGGTGCGCCCGGCTGCCACCAGCCGATCCCGCAGGACCGCCAGTTCGGCGCGCACCCCGGCTCGGTCGCGCTCCAACTGCAAGCGGCGGTCGCGCGCCTGCTGCAATTCCTGCTCCATCTGCCGCAGGTTTTGGCGCGCGCCATCCTCGGTTGGTGGCCGCTGGGCTGCGGCGGGCGGCGCTGCCATCAGCACCACCAACACCCCCACCACCCAGGACCAGCCCTGGCTCATCCCGCGCGACGCGCGATGCTCTGGCGAAGCAAGGAGCGACCGGTCATCACCGGGGGCGCTGCCAGTCCCATCAACGCCAGAAGAGTGGGGGCCACATCCGCCAAACAGCCAGTCTCTAACCCCTCCACATCGGCTGGGCCATTGACCAGAATTGCAGGCACGGGGTTGAGCGTGTGGGCGGTGTGCGGCCCGGCAGTATCCGGGTCCCACATCTGCTCCACGTTGCCATGATCGGCTGTGACCAGCATGGCACCCCCCGCGGCGCGCACCGCGGCCTCCACCCGGCCAAGGCAGTGGTCCACCACCTCCACGGCGCGGACAGCGGCCTCAAACACGCCGGAATGGCCGACTTGATCGGTGTTGGCATAGTTCAACACGATCAGGTCGAACCGGTCAGAGGCGATGGCGGCCACCACCTGGTCGGTCACAGCCTCAGCCGACATCTCTGGCGCCAGATCGTATGTCGCAACCTTGGGCGAGGGGATCAGGATGCGCTCTTCCCCCTCAAACACGGTTTCTTCGCCGCCATTGAAGAAGAAGGTAACGTGCGCGTACTTCTCCGTCTCGGCGATCCGCAGTTGACGGCGACCAGCCGCGGCCACCACTTGGCCCAGGGTGTGGTCCAGTCGTTCGGCGGGGAAGGCGGTATCGACCAGCGCGTTGAGCGCAGTTGAGTATTCCACCAGTCCCACGGCCGCCGCAAAGCGCGGCTGGACCGGACGGACAAAACTGTCGAAGCCGGGGTCGAGCAGGGCGTGCAAGATCTCCCGCGCCCGGTCGGCGCGGAAATTGCCCATCACCAAACCATCGCCATCGGCCATTGCGCGATACCCCGCCAACACGGTTGGTCGCACAAACTCATCGGACTGATCCTGGGCATAGCTGGCTGCGATGGCCGCCGCGGCGGTGTCCGCTGGCTGCCCCTCCCCTAGGACAAGACAGCGCCAAGCAGCCTCCACCCGATCCCAGCGCCTGTCACGATCCATCGCGTAGAAGCGACCGATCACGGTGCCGATGGTCACACCAGGGCAATCGGCCAGGGCTGCCTCCACTGCACTCACATAGCCCGCCGCACTGCGCGGCGGTGTGTCGCGGCCATCCAGCACCGCGTGCAGCACCACGGGCACACCGGCCGCCGCAAAGCCCCGCGCCAAGGCGATCAAATGGGACTGGTGACTGTGAACCCCACCGGGTGACACCAGCCCCAGGAGATGGCAGCGCCCACCGGACGCGGTGAGCGCCTGGATTGCCCGCTGAATGGCTGGGCGGTCCATCAGACTGCCGTCGCGCACCGCAGCGTCCAACCGCGGTAGGTCCTGCATGACCACGCGACCGGCACCCAAATTCATGTGCCCCACCTCGGAATTGCCCATCTGCCCGTCAGGCAGGCCGACCTTGCCTTCCGACGCGTCCAGCTGCCCCGTCGGGCACGTGGCCATCAGACGGTCAAACACAGGGGTCCGCGCCGCGGCGATGGCATTGGTTGCCCCAGCCGGGGCGAGGCCCCAGCCATCGAGAATGGTCAAAACCACTGGACGGCGTGGCATACTCTGCAGCATCGGGGGGTCCGGATCAGGAGGGAGAACAGCGCGCAAGTGTACGAAGAGCCAAGCGCGGCGACCAGCCCCTCCGCCGACAGCTGACGGGGCGAAATCGCACCTCCCCAAATCTGGCGAGTGCGAACACTATACCGCGGCGCTAGCCCAGCGCCTGCCGCTCCGAGTGCGTTGCCATGCGCCTGCTGCTGATTGAAGACGAGACAGACTTATCTCAACTCATCGCCCGGGCGCTGGAACGGGCGGGAATCGCCGTGGATTGCGCCGTGGATTGCGACACCGCAGCTGCAGCGTGGCGGACCGTGCGCTACGATGTTGCTGTGGTCGACCGCCGCCTGCCCGATGCCGATGGCCTTGACCTTGTGAAGGAGCGGCGCGCACAAGGCGATCGGACACCTGTGTTGATGCTCACCGCCCGCGATGCCGTCGCCGATCGCATCGCAGGCCTCAACGCCGGGGCGGATGACTACATGCTGAAGCCCTTTGACATGGACGAGTTGGTCGCGCGCGTCAAAGCCCTGCTGCGGCGCCCGCGTGGCGTGTTGGGGGCCATTCTTGAGGCAGGCAACATCGCCCTCGATACCGTCAATCGCTCCGTTGAAGTGGCCGGAGCCGCCGTGTTGCTGACACGCCGCGAAATGGCGTTGCTGGAGCTGTTGATGCGACGAGAGGGGAAAGTGCTGGCCAAATCTGTGATTGAAGACAGTCTGTACAGCCATGATGACGAAGTGTCTGCCAACTCCATTGAAGTGGCCGTCCATCGTCTGCGTCGGAAACTAGAGGACGCGTCAGCCACGGTTAGTGTTCAAACCGTGCGCGGTGTCGGCTATTTCCTTGCCTGAGGGCACACCCATCCCTTCGATCGCAAATCGACTGGTTTTACGACTGACGGTGCTGATGGCGGCACTGTGCTGTACAGTGTTGTTGATTCTGGCGGTCACCCTCGGTGGTACCAGTGCCGAAGTCCGCGAACTTTCGCTCAGGCGACAGCTGGATCAAGTGCGGTTGTTCCTGGAGCCCATTCACCGGTACGGCATCGATGGGCTGCCGCAGGAACTGCGCCATGACTACCGCACCGGCACCCGGATGATGGTGATCCGCGATGCCGACAATCACGAAACACTGGCCAGTCTGCCGCCGTTGGCGGTGGTGCAACTTTCTCCTTTGTTGGGCGCCCCGCCGCTGGAGCAAACCGCCGATGACCCCGAGGGGTTGCTGACCGGCATGCCGGTCTATGCCCTAACCCGGCGGGTGATGATGGGAGGTGAGCCTGTGTTGGTCACAGTGGCGGACACCCCCCACCGCGACACCAGGGTGCTGGACAGTGTCGTGACCGACCAAGTGATCCATGCAGCGGTGCTGCTGGTGCCGGCCGTCGTGCTGTTCAGCGTGCTGGCCGTGGTTGCGATCAACCGTGCCCTTGACCCGCTGGACATGCTGTCGCGCCACGCGGCCCACATTGGGCCGATGCGGGCGGATTTTCGCTTGCCTCTGGAAGCCGTCCCGCTGGAGCTCCACCCTCTTGTGCAAGCGCTGAATGACGCGCTGGCGCGCCTGGATGATGGCTTCGCCATGCAGCGACGGTTTACGGCTGATGCGGCGCATCAACTGCGAACACCACTGGCCGTGATCGCCGCCCGCCTAGACAGTCTGGGACCGTTCGAGGGGCAAGCGGCTTTGAAGGCCGATGTCCGGCGAATCGGTCGGATTGTCTCGCAACTCCTCTCCGTCGCCCGGCTGGAGGGGCAGGTGTTCGACCTTTCAGCAACCTTGGAGATCAATGATTTGGCCGCGGAGGTGGTGTCACAGCTGGCGCCACTCGCCCACGCCCATGGGCGGCGGCTGGCCCTCAGCGCCTATCCCGCCCCAGTCTGGGTGCGAGGGGATCGCGCGGCCTTGATTGAAGCGTTGAGCAACTTGATCGACAACGCGATTGGCTTCACCACCCCAGACAGCAGCGTCGAGGTGGAGGTGCGCGCTGGCGCGATCCTCGTCCTCGACCGTGGCCCCGGTGTGCCTGACCGCGAGAAGGCAGCCGTGTTTGCCCGCTTCCGCGGCAGCCGCCTGGACTCGCGCCATGGCGGCGCTGGGCTTGGCCTGAGCATCGCGTTGGAGATCATGAAACGCCATGGCGGCACGGTGCGCCTGAACGACCGTGTTGGCGGCGGTGCGATCTTCAGCCTCACCTTTGGCAGCGCTGCGATCTCAACCGGGCGGGATCGGCGCGCGCCCGCTAGCGGCGCAGACGATCCAGCAGCGCTTCCAGCCGCGCCCGATTGACCCCGAAATCAAAATAGCCGACGCGCGACACCGAATAGAGAATCGGTGCCGAGCCACCGTCCGGCAACGCAATGGCTTCGGCTGCGATGGCGTCAGGGAACTGAAACACCCGGCTCCGCTGGACAAACGCCATCCGCCGACCCACGCGCGCAATGCGGGTCGTCCGTTCCAGTGATGCGAGTTCCGTCTCCAACCGGTCCGCCAATTCATCGGCTGAGAGCAAAGGGAACGGGGGGGCTACGGCATCGGGTGTCGCAGCCGTTGCCCCGACCGGGGCGATCAGCCAACGGCTGGGTCGGTCGGGGAGCTGAAGCGTGGCGAAGTCAACCAGGCCCTCAGTCATGACGTCACCGCCTTCGCAAGCTTAGATTCTACCAACCGGTTAATGGACTGGAACAAGGCTCTGTCTGCACTTGCTTGATGCTCAAGGTGAGGCGCCTGCAGTTTCGACAGAAAAACTGGATAGGGCATCACGTCCAGAACTAACAGCCGATGACTGTCATAGACGAAATCGATCACTGCTAAATCCAGATTCAATCTCTGGACAAAACGATAGAGAGCCTGCCCCATGATTGGTGGTAGGAACTTGTCAGCAGTCTCGATAAGTCCTTTTTCTTCTGCAGCCAACCAAACTTCCTGAGCAACGAGCTGTCCGCTCGGATCAATACATGGAAGATGCGAGGCCAGTAGACGATAGGGGCGAATCTCCCCACCAATCGCCGTCGCTCTGATCACCCGCGTGAGGCCATCGCTGCCTTGGATGGCAGGGATCGGGGTATAGTCAAACCAGTCGCACCCCAATTGCTGAGCCACAGCCGCAAGGGTCTGCACATCTGGAATCAGCACCCAGTTCGCGATGTAGGGCATCGCCACAGGACGGACCCAGGCTGGGACAGCCTCGCTCATCAGCAGTGCGCTAGGAACCCGCCTGACCGGTATCGTCGACAATCGGTCAATCCCGCCAACCAGATACTCCAAGTCGCAGCGACCGCGCCGTTCACCCAGAACCGGGGCATTCAAACAAACCCTGCCCAGCAGCGCCACCATGGCAGCAGCTTCTGCCTGAAGCGGGTGATCTATCTCACACAGGCCATTCACGACCAGATCAAATTGACCGAGCTCTTCGGGTAGTTTGTTGAGCCCAGGCTCCAGAATTAACCGTGTCTTTTCATAATGTTCATCTGGAAATAAATTTCCCGATGACATGCCACCTTCTGGAGCCTCAAGAACCAATATCTTATGCGAGCTGGCACTGCTTGGGAATTTTTGCTTAAAAACACGACTGCGCGACAGTCCGCGCGATCTGATCTGTTTTGCTTCTTCCCGCCGTCCAGAGACATCGAGGATCATTGCAAGATTCATGCATGCGTCTGGGTTGAAAGGGTCAATCTTTAATATCCTTGTGTAGTAGTTAACAGCATCCTGCAGTCGACCCGTCTGTTGGGCGATCTCACCAGCGGCTTGAAGAACACCGAGGTCATTTGGATTCGCTGAGACTGCGGCATCAATCAGGGGCTGGGTCTCGGCGGCGCGGCCAATTGATAAGAGGAAAAAATAGTATTGAAGGAGTATTTTTGTGTCTTTAGGTGCATATCCCATCGCTTTTTGATAGGCTGAATTCGCCTCATCAAAGCGTTTACCGATCACAAGTCGCGCCGCCAAGAGTAACCAGATTTTGGGATTCGATGGGTTAATTTTCAATGTTTCTTGCGTAAGCCGGATGGAATCTTCGATATTATTGTCCATTTCTTCCAGGTTCGCTAGATTGATTGCGGCTTCAAGCAACCATGGATCCTTTGCAATTGCCTCACCATATCTGCGTTTGGCACCAGCCCGATCCCCCTGCATGTCACGACAGTAGGCAACTCCAAACAGAGCGACTCGATTTACGGGATCACGCCCCAGGACTTGCTGGAAGATCGCCTCAGCGTCTGCAAATTGCTTATCTTTCTGGAGCTCCAGCGCTTGATCGTTCAGCTCATGAATGGTCGCCATCGGTATCCCTCCTGGACGGCGACAGGATGGGCAAGACAGAGGTAGGGAGCAAGGGCTCACCACCCTGGGGAGATGCCTCGGCCTTGCGCAGGGCAACCGGTTCGGGTGTTCTGCCGCCGATGACGCCTCGGTGGATCCAGACCCTGCCGATCTGGCTGCCGCTGGTCTCGCTGCTGGCTGCAGTGACGGTGAACTATCAACCTGCCCTAGGCCCGGTGGGCGCTGTGCTGGATGCCGCCATCGACCTTGCGACGGCTGGAACCATCGCAGGCGTGGTGTGGCTGATGGTGGGGTTTAAGCCCCGCTATCGCACGCTGGTCGCCTGGATCTGGGTGATTGGAACCCTGGGCATGGCTGCGATCAGTTGGCTCAGTCAGCAGCCTTGGTCATGACGAATCCGTCCTGAAACAAACTCAGTTGCAAAAAATCTCCTGCCAACGCGCGAAATCTGCTTGCGTGATCGCTCGAGGGGTTGGCACGATTTTCGCGTGGGCTTTTGTATGTCGCTAGTCGGCCATCAAAAAGCCAGTAACTGCCGGATACTACCGTGGGGTTCGCGGGTGGCGTTGGATTAGGCGGCTGTCTCAGTCGGGATCAGGGGTGAACAATGCGTGACGATGCTGGTTGGGACGCCGATGGCCGATCCGGGGGGCTGAAGGGCCAAGGCTCCAGCCTGTCGTCCTTGCGCTTTTATGATCGCACCCTGCTGGATGCCGTTACGGCTGCTGCAGCGCTGGTGGCTCTGGCCGACCAACGTGTCTGCGGTGCGGAGAAGGTGTGTCTAACGGCGACCACCCGCTCGTGCGACGCGTTGCGGGCATTCGATGCCCTGGAAGCCGCCACTCAGTTTCAGCGTCATGCCCAAACCATCCTTGCTGCCCCCTGGGGGCGTGGCGAAGCGCTGGAGCGGGTTGCTGCCGTGGCGCACCTACCCCATGCGGCCGCCACGGTTCTGACCGTGGCACGCGCCATGGCCCATGCCGATGGCCCCGCTGGCACGGCAGAGGAACTGGTGCTGGCGGAACTGGCAACGGTTCTGGGCATCGACGCCTGATCCAACCGCAGCGCGTGCATCC
This sequence comes from Alphaproteobacteria bacterium, assembly GCA_004292755.1. Lineage (GTDB taxonomy): Bacteria > Pseudomonadota > Alphaproteobacteria > Elsterales > Elsteraceae > RDXE01. The sequence continues at coordinate 38,984 of RDXE01000033.1, read as the reverse complement.
AAGGGATTCCGTTACTCAGCGGAAGTCATTAGAGTCCGCTGTCTCCCCTGCCGCCGTCATCGGTGATCCATGTCGCAGTTTTTCCGTCACAACCTCCGCCACCCGAGCATTCAAACCCTGTTCGATTTTTGGGACATTGAACGCAAGGGCCAGACAATGCCGCGCCAGAAGGCGCTAAACTCCGCGGCCTTGATGCCGTGGTCAGAGAACCTGACGATCATCAAGGTTCAGGAGCGGCGCAACTTTACTTATGGATTCTATGGCATCGGGCTGAAGCAGGCATTTGGTGTCGACATGACGGGCGCCGATGTCGCCACCTTGCCGCCGGAACAGGCTGCCGTTCTGCGATCGGAGTATCGCTCCGTCGTCAACAACAGCAAGCCGACTTGGCGCATCCACACGGCCTGGTTTGGCGAGCAAATGCAGACGTGGGAGCGCATCGTGCTGCCGCTGGCGAATGACCGCGGTGGTGTTGGGCTGTTGTTGATCGGCGCCTACAAACTGGATTGATACCGCAGGCGCTGCTGTCAGTACCCAGCCGACAGGTCCACGGGCTGCAGTGGTGGCTCGCCACGGCGCCAGCGGCGAATCTCCTCCGCCACCAACCGCGCGGCACTGTCCTCATCGCTCAGTGCTGCAACATGTGGGGTCAAGATCACCTGTGGATGGTGCCAGAACGGATGATCGGCGGGCAGCGGCTCGACGGCTGTCACATCCAGCGCGGCCCAGCGGGGTCGGCCCGCATCCAGCGCGGCGAGCAAGTCCGCCTCCACACAGTGGCCACCGCGGGCGAGATTGATCAATGCGCTGCCGCTCTGCATCCAGCCAAACAGCTCAGCATTCAAGATACCGCGGGTCCCCTCGGTCAACGGCAGCAGGTTGATCAGGATGTCTGAGCGCTGCACCAGCGCCCGCAACCCATCGCGGCCAGCATGGGTGACCAAGTCTGCCAAGCGCTTGGGCGAGCGGCTCCAGCCCTGAACATCCAGGTGAAAGCCCTGCAGCGCGCGGACCACCGACAGGCCCAGCTCCCCAAGGCCCAGCACACCCACCGTGCGATGCTCCGGTCTGCGCGCAGGCCGCTGGTACCAACGGGCCTCGGCCTGTTGCAGGCGATAGTCCGGCAGCTCGCGGTGGAAACTTAAGGTGTGGACCACTGCGGTTTCCACCATCCAGCGCGTCATCACAGGATCAACCAGACGCGACAGCACAACCCCTTTCGGAAAGCTGGGATCGCCCAGCATTGCATCCACCCCCGCCCACAGGCTGGCCACCCGCTTCAGTTGGGGAAATCGGGCCAGGATCCCCGGCGGTGGCCCTGCGACAATCGCAACGTCAACGCTTGCGGGGTCAGAGATATCTGGGTGGTTCAGCACCACTTCGTCGGGTAGCTCCTCGCGAAAGCGGGCGAGCCAAAGCTCCGCACTCTCAGTCGATTTGCCAACAAAGACGATGGGTGCAGTCATGCAGCCTCTCCTCAGTCCGTGGACCACGCCAGCGTTGCATCATGCCCTGCCACAGTCAGCAGCGCGCGGCGGCCCATCGGCAAGGTGGCCTTGCGGGAGGTATGGCCAAACGGCAGCCCCGTCAGCACCGGAACGGGGCAGAACTCCCGGATATGCGCAATCGCGGTGTGGAGGGTATAGCCATGATCGCCAGGTCCCGGCTCCGCACCGGTGATGTCGCCCAGGACCACTGCCTGCTGACGGCTCAAGACACCGGCTTGCAGCAGTTGCAGGAGCATCCGTTCCACTCGGTAGGGTGCTTCGTCCACATCCTCCAGCACCAGCAGGCCACCTTCGATGCGCGGCAGAAAGGGTGTCCCCACCAAACTGGTCAACAGGCACAGATTGCCGCCCCAGATCGGCCCCTCAAAACTGCCGGTCACGGCCCGATCGGTTTGGAAGGGGATGGCGACGGCGCTGTCCGCCAAGGCCTGCCAGAACCAGCGTTCGGTTGCGGCGTCCAGCTGCTCCAGCCCGAAATCGCGCGCAACCGTCGGCCCGGCAAAGCCGTTCTGACCGCCGAAGGCAAGGTTGCCCATCAGAAATGCCGTGAAGTCGCTATAGCCAACGAACCGGGCTGGCGATTGGCGCATCATCTCCCAGTCAATCGCCGGTAACAGCCGGGTCAAACCATAGCCACCGCGCAGAATCAGCACCAACTCCACAGCTGGATCGCGCACGGCGCGATGCAACCACCCAAGCCGTTGACCATCGCTGGCGGCGAACCGGGTATCGGCTTCGGCGAAGTCGAAGAACGGCTTCAAGCGCCAGCCCGCCGCGGCAAAGCGATCCTCGGCCCGCTCAAACGCGGCGCGATCCTCCTCCCGGCTGGAGGGGGCAATCACCGCTGCTGTGCGCAAACTCATACGCGGTCCGCCCCGTAGTAAAGAGTGACAGTGTGGCGCGCCTCGGCGAAGAACAACCAGCGCTCGGCCAGCACGCCGATGGTCATGGCACCCACTGTCAGCGCGGCGAGGCCCAACCCGATCACGCCATCCAGCAGCATGGCGCCAAGACAGGCTGGCACCGGCAGCGCCGCAAGCCCCACCGCGGCGACCTGGCGCAGGCGGGCAACGTGCTTGCGCGCAACCCGATACCCCATCTCGCGCATCAGATAGTTTTCTTCTGTGTGGGGCGCCTCGAACAGGCGCACCGGCTCACCCGGTCGGCCAAGCCCGGTCGCAGTTGCGACAGTGGAGGCCGCGACCGTCTCATCAATGAAACGCCAATAGCCCAGCTTAACCAAGCAGGCGATCACAGCAACGACGGCAACCGGCAAGGCAAGCGCACTGCCTTGACCTGCCACCTCCGTAATCAACAGGGCCAAACCGCCGCCAGTCGCCAAGGCCAGCACCAGATAGCCCGGCACGACCCAGCGATTATGCCAGCGCTGAATGGTCTTCAAGCTGGCATAGATCATCGCGGTGACGGCAACCGTCACGCCTGAGACCAGCCAGACCAGGGCCGCCAGCCACCACGCCAACTGGCCGTCCAGAAGCCAGACCAGACCGGCCGAGGCGATCACCGCCAGACTGAGAAACGCCATCACCCCCTCGCGCGACAGCCAGGAGGTGCGCCATTGCGTGACTGCCCGCCACGCCCGTTCCGGGTGGCCCAAGTGGAAGGTGGAGCTGAGGAAGCCCACCCCGATCAAAGCAAGGGCCACGGCGAAGCCAATCGGGCCTGCCCAGGCCTGCGCTGGCAACAGCCCCAACAGCGCTGCCAACGCCAACCAACTGGCGAGACCATACCCAGCGCCTGACGCAGCGGTGAACAGGATAACGGAATAGGCAGGATGCATGACAGCGGTCCTACAGCTTGGACAACAGCCGGTCGAGCCAGCCGAACACACCACCGGCAGGCGCTTCATCCGGTGCCGGGGACAGGGCCGCGGGCGCGCCGGTGCAGCCCGCCTTGGTCTGTTTCGGACGCGGCGGCAGATACTTGTTGGTTGGGCGATAGCCCAGTTCCGGCATCAGATCATAGCCCCCACGCTCCGCCACCAGACGGGAGACGTCGCTGTCCGGATTGCCAAGATCGCCGAAATGCCGCGCCGAGGCGGGGCAGGTGGCGACGCAGGCCGGAACCCGGTCCACCTCCTCTAGGCTTTCGTTGTAAATCTTGTCGACGCACAGGGTGCATTTCTTCATCACGCCAGCGTCGTAGTCATACTCCCGCGCGCCATAGGGGCAGGCCCAGGAGCATAGCTTGCAGCCGATGCATAGGTCCTCCTGCACCAGGACGATGCCATCCTCCGCCCGCTTGTAGGAGGCTCCCGTCGGGCAGACCGTGACACAGTCCGGCGTTTCGCAGTGCAGGCAGGATTTCGGGAAGTGGACCGTGCGACCGCTCGCCCCCTCCCCCACCTCAAAGCTGTGGATGCGGTTGAACCACACCCCCAATGGCTCGGCACCGTAGGGGTCAAGGTCGGTGAGCGGGGCAGCAATGCCGCCGGTGTTCCACTCTTTACAATTCACGGCGCAGGCGTGGCAGCCGACGCAGATATCCAGATCGATCACCAAGCCCAAGCGCTTGGTGGTGGTGGTGGGCAAGCTGGTCATTGGGCACCGCCTGCGCGGAACCACGCGCCAAACCGGTTGATCCGAGGCGATGGCTTGCTGCCCGCGGGGCGCTTCAAGGCGGGCCAGTCCGGCCAAAGGCCAGTCTCGGCCGCCTTCTCAATGCGCACCTTCAAGTCATACCACGCCGCCTGCCCGGTAATGGGGTCCGCATTGGCGTAGCGGTATTGCCCGGGCTGTTCGGGCAGCAACTCGGCAATCAGGTGGTTGAGTAGAAAGCCTCTGGTCGCCTCTGGCGCGTCTGCGTCCAGGCCCCAGGTGCCGCGGCGCTTGCCGATGGCGTTCCAGGTCCAGACGGTACCGGGATTAACGCCATCCATCAGCGTCACCTGGCAGCGGATGCGCCCGTGGTGGCTGACCACCCACACCCAATCCTCGCTCTCCAATCCAAGTGCGGACCCAGTGCCGCGATGGATGTAAAGCCGATTGGCCGTGTGTATCTGGCGCAACCAAGCATTCTGCGAGCCCCAGGCGTGATACATCGCCATTGGCCGCTGGGTGATGGCGTGCATCGGAAAGGCCTCGCGGGAGACCGTAGCTTCTTCAAACGGCGGGTACCACAGAGGGACCGGATCGAAATAGGCAGCAATTCGCGCACGATGATGCTCGGGCGGCTGGATCGCGCCATGCCCCTCCGCTGCCAAGCGGAACTTCTGCAACGGCTCACTGTACAACTGCAGGGCAATCGCGTCGGCATGACCGACAAACCCCATTGCCACGGCCCAATCGAGATAGCCGCGATTGGCAAAGCGGAAGTAACGATGCTCCACCGGCAAAGTCTTGGCCCAAAAGCAGCCGCCTTCGATATAGGCATCCAGCTGCGCTGGGTTGGGCGGCCCTTTGCCCTCTGCCGAGCCATCGCCACGGTGACCGGCCAGAAGGCCGACACCAGGGGCGCGCTCGTGCCGAACGATGTAGTCGGCATACAAGCCCGGATAGCGGGCACCGCCATCGGGGTTGGTCAGGCCCGGCAGCCCCAGCCGATGGCCGAGGTCGATCAACACATCCTGGAACGCCCGGACATCGCGGTCCGGCGCCACAACGGGCTGACGGATGGCGTCGGCAACCGTGTCCGCATCCGAGATCGGACGATCCTGCAGGCTGATGCAGTCCCAACGCTCCAAGTATGTCGTATCGGGCAGCACAAGGTCGGCGTAGGCCACCATTTCCGACGCGTAGGCATCGGCATAGATGATCCGCGGGATCACATACTCGCCACCCGGATGCTGGGCCGTCAGCATCTCCATGGTTCCAGCGGTGTTCATGGCGGAGTTCCACGCCATGTTCGCCATGTACAAGAACAGCGTGTCGATCGGGTAAGGGTCGCCGCGATAGGCGTTAGCGATCACCATGTGCATCATGCCATGGCTCGCCATCGGCGCATCCCAGCTGAACGCCTTGTCGATGCGGCGGGGCGTGCCGTCGGCCTCGACCAGCAAATCCTCCGGCCCCATGGGGAAGCCGAGCGGGGGGCCCGGCATCGGCTGGCCTGCCAGAATCTGGTCTGGCTTGCCTGTTGGCTTCAGTGCCGGCGGAATCGGCTTTGGATAGGGCGGCTTGTAGCGCCACGAGCCCGGCGTATCGACGGCCCCCAGCAAGGCTTGCAGCACGTGCAGCATGCGGCAAGTGTGGAAGCCGTTGGCATGGGCGGAGATGCCGCGCATGGCATGGAACGACACCGGTCGCCCAATCATCTGGGCATGCTCCACACCCCAGACATCCGTCCAGGGCTGATCGATCACCAGAGCTTGGTCGAAGGCGGCGTGGGCCAGTTCAGCCGCGAGACGGCGGATGGTCGCGGCGTCGATGCCGGTCACTTCAGCTGCACGCTCCGGGCTGTAGGCAGCATCGGCGAAGCGCGCGAGGAGCGGGCGCAGACTGGGCTGCACCGTGCTGCCATCGGGAAGGGTATAGGCCCCACCGAGGGCCGCCCGCACTGTGCCAGACCAGGGTTGCGGCGTGCCCGTAACCTCATCCCACACCAGGGGCTCACCAGCGTCGGTGCGGACAAACAAGCCGTGCCGCGCCGCACCGGGTTCGTCATAGATCAGCCAGCCAGCATTGGTGTACCGGGCGAGGAATGGCCCATCGATGCGCCCGGCGCGCACCAGTTCGTGGATCAAGGCCCCCACCAGCATGCCGTCGCTGCCTGGGCGGATGCCGACCCACTCATCGGCGATGGCGGAGTAGCCCGTGCGGACGGGATTGACCGAGACGAACTTCGCTTCACCCCGGGTTTTCAGGGCTCCGAGGCCCATCTTGATCGGGTTGCTGTCGTGATCCTCGGCCACGCCGAACATCATCAAATAGCGGGTGTGGTGCCAGTCGGGCTCACCAAACTCCCAGAACGCACCGCCAAGGGTGTAAAGCCCTGCGGCCGCCATGTTGACTGAGCAGAACCCACCATGGGCGGCATAGTTGGGCGTGCCGAATTGGCTGGCCCACCACCCAGTCAAGGCTTGGCTTTGATCACGCCCTGTGAAGAAGGCGAGCTTGCGCGGATCGCTGTGCCGGATGGCCGACAGCCAAGTGGTGGCAAGGCCCATCGCCTCGTCCCACGAGATGGTCTCGAACTGGCCGGACCCGCGTGGCCCGACGCGCTTCAAGGGTTGGGTCAACCGTGCCGGCGACAGGTGCTGCATGATCCCGGCCGAGCCCTTGGCACACAGCACACCCTTGTTCTTCGGGTGGTCGCGATTGCCTTCGATGTAGCGGACCACGCCATCCTTGATGTGGACGCGGATGCCGCACCGGCACGCACACATGTAGCAAGTGGTGGTCTTGACCGTGTCTCCGACCGGTCGATGAAGCTCAAGGGCCGGCTCGGCCATGGCGCGTCACTCTCCCCCGCCCGTGAATGGGCGGCCCATCCTGGGCACCCGACGTCGAAGGGGTCAACTGCGCGTTGGCGATGGCTACCGACCCAGCACCGCCAGCAAGGCGGACTCAAACACGCGTGCCACCACAAACGGGTCAGCGATGCCGGAGCTGCGTACCTGATCCGGCAGGCTGCGGCGCAGTCGGCGCAGCTCCTCGCGATTGGTCAACAGGGCGACGGCGCGCGCCACTAGATCCTCCTCCGACGTGGCAATCAGCGACTCCTCTCCGATGGCCCGCAGAATGGTCATGGCATGGCGCGACCCTGGCCGCTCGTCGGGGCAAGTCAACAACGGGACGCCCGCCGACAGGCACTGGAGCGCGGTCAGGTTTGATCCGAGCGGCGCGGTATCGATCACCAGCGACAGCGGCGCCAAGCGCTGGGCCAGCGGCGTGAACTGGACGCCAAGCCGCAGGGTTAAGCGGTCTGGCGATATCCTTAGGTCTTCGGCAATGCGCAAAAGATACCCACCGTTCTCCAGGCGGGGGCTGTAAACATCAAGCTGGACTGTTGCCTCGGGGACAGCGCGCAGGATGGCCGCAACCCGTTCCATCCAAAGCCGATTTAGCTTGAATGAAGATGCAACTGTTCCAATGATGGGCGGAGTTACAATATTATCGAATGGCTCAATCATTGTACTGGGCAGATATCCGCTTCCCATGATTGCCATATCGAAAGATACAATCGATTCGGAAAACTGAGATCGGGTCGATTGCTCGATAAGGTCCGGCGGTATCAGAATGGCATCTACGGACCTGAGTCCTGTCGTCATGAGGCAATTTCCATAGAATGCAATTTTAGGGGCGGGCTTTGCTGTAATAACCCTCTCTATATTTGGTATGCCGAGATTGTCGAGAACCACCAAGATATCGAGATCATCCTCAACGATGGCAGAGGCAGCAGCAGCAACATCGATGTCACTAATGACTTTCACGGCATCAAATTCACCAACCATCTGCCAGTATTCAGACGGACGGGTGTGATTGGTGTATAGGATACACTCGTAGAGCGTGCGGTCTCTATGTGTCAGCGCCGGAACAGAGATGCCTGCCGAAACGTCGGCCCACAAGATACCCACGCGAAGCCGGGATCGCGACGATGGTTCTTTCGGCTTGCAAACTGGGATCGGCAGTCGTTCAATCCATTCACCATATTCTCTTGATACTCTACAAAGATTATCCAATGATAGCGAGTTCGCCAAGGGAGCAGCAAAAACACGAATACGCTGAAGATCATATACTTGGTGAGGTTCTAACTCTATTCTATTCTCTACGCTCTCTGCCAGCCAGATTAGTTCATCGAATGAATGCGAATTCCACAATCTTACTAGGACAGAAATCAGTTTTTGTGTGCGACCCGCTTGAACCATTGAGTCAATAATACTCTCCGATCGCTCTCGATCGCCGCTGCGAAGGACCGCAGCAAGATAAACTGCGTATAGCTCATCGACCAAAGCCGGGGGCGCGTGGGCAAACTCGCTCTGCTCGAGGGAATGCTCTACGAATGTTATGGCAAGGTCATAGCACCCTCGGGCGAGGGCGACCTCCGCCGCGAGCAGATTGCGGCTGAGGCATCCGGGCTGAGGCAGCGGTGTCCAATGGCTTGAAGACACCCTCGTGGGTTCGGTGATCGGCAGGAGGTCGCGCCACAAGGCGGCAATTTGATCGCCCGCGGCGGCCGCCACGGCGATACAGGCGTGCCACTCTGGTGCGTCTGCGATCTTCCGGTGCGGGGGAAGGACCCGGAACCACTCCTCTTGGGTCGGGCGGCCTCCAGCGCAAACCCAGTCCCGAAAGGCCGCCGCCGATCCGCGTCCCGCCTCAGTCACTGCCCCACCTATCCACCCTCCAGACGCCGTGCCCTAGTCTAGGCAGGGCGTCTGGCTGACGTCTACGGGTGACCCCACAGGCTACGGACCGCGACCTGGGGCTACTCCTCCTTAAACCCGTACTCCGGAATGCCTTGCTCATTGCCATAGTACTTGTAGGGCAGGAACTTGCCGGACATGGTGATCTTCACCCGATCCCCTTTTGGATTGGGCAGCCGCTCAATATCAATGTCGAAATCGATGGCAGACATGATGCCGTCGCCAAACTCTTCTTCGATCAGGGCCTTCCATGCCGGGCCATTGACCATCACCATTTCATAGAACCGATAGATCAACGGGTCGGTTGGCGGCATGGCGGTGCCGCGATAAGGCACTTCGTTCAACATCGCCTGTTCTTCGGCCGACAGGCCGAACAGGGCTGCTGCCTTGGCTGCCAGGGGCTTTACCAGCTTCATCTGACCCAGCAGCGCGCCAACCACCAGCACCGGCGACATGCCGCCGATCTCGGCCGTGATGTGCTTCCAGGTCCAGCCATTGCGGCGCTTGATATCCAGAATCTTCTCGGTCAGTTGATCACGGGTCATGGGTATCTCCTTCAGGCAGACATCGCCGCGGTGGCCGGGGTGATGGCGAGCGTGGGGTCAGAAAAGCCCGGACGGACCAGCCGCGGCTGGCGGGCCTGCCAGGGTGTGCCTGCCAGTTCCAGCGCCCGGCGCTCCGCCTCAAAGGCTTTGGAGCGGGTGACCAGGAAATCGATGATATGATTGCGCAGCGGGTAGTAGGCGGGGTGCCGATGAACATCCAGCCGGTCTCGCGTCACCGGCAGCGTGTTTTCCACCACCTCCGCAATGACGGCACCGGGTCCATTGGTCATCAGCACAATGCGGTCGGCGAGATAAATCGCCTCATCAACATCGTGGGTGATCATCAGCACGGTCTGGCCGGTTTCCTGGCAGATCTTGCGCACTTCATCCTGCAGTGTGCCGCGGGTGAGCGCATCCAGCGCGGAAAACGGCTCGTCCATCAGCAGGATTTTCGGCTGCAGCGATAGGGCGCGGGCGATGCCAACCCGCTGCTTCATCCCGCCGGACAAGTGGGCGGGCTTCTTATCCTCCGCCCCCGCAAGACCAACCAGCGCGATGAACCGGCGGGCATGCTCCAGCACGGCTGCCCGCGACCAACTCGGCCATTTGGATCGGACAGCATAGGCGACATTGCCAATCACGGTTTTCCACGGCAGCAGCGCATGGCTTTGGAAAATCACGGCCCGATCCAGCGACGGTCCCTCAATCGCCGTGCCATCCACCACCACCACGCCTTCACTGGACTGATCCAATCCTGCCAGGATGTTCAAAACTGTGGTCTTGCCGCAGCCGGAATGTCCAATGATGCAGGTGAAAGTCCCCTTCGGCAGGGTCAACCAGAGGTCCTCAAAGATGGTCGTGTGGCCGCCACCGGCCGGATTCGGGTACCTGCGACCAATCCCCTCCAGAGAGATGTACCGCTCTGCCATCGTATCACTCCGGATAGGTCACAGCGCGCGCGCACCAGGCCAGCGCTTGGTCCAACACCATGCCCACTAGGCCAATCAGCAGAATGGCGGTGATGATGTCGGTGATCGATAGGTTGTTCCACTGGTTCCACACGAAGTACCCAATGCCTGTGCCACCCACCAGCATCTCGGCTGCAACAATCACCAGCCAGGCGATTCCGATGGAAATGCGCATGCCGGTCAGAATGGTTGGTGCGGCAGCGGGCAGAATGATTGTGAGCGCGCGACGCAGGGGCTTTACCTCCAGCGTTCGTGCCACATTCAGCCATTCCTTGCGCACACTGGCGACTCCAAAGGCCGTATTGATCAACATCGGCCAGATTGAGCAGATAAAGATCACGAATATTGAGGATGTGCTGGAATCTTTGATGGTGTAAAGCGCCAGCGGCATCCAGGCGAGGGGCGAGATCGGCTTCAATACTTGGATGAACGGGTCCAGCGCGCGGTACAGCAAGGGCGACATGCCGATCACGAAACCAAGTGGAATCGCAACCACGGCTGCGAGGACATAGCCAGCCGCCACCCGCGCAATCGAATAGCCGAGCTGGATGCCCAGACCCATGTCATTGGTGCCGCGAACATAAAACGGATCGGCCAAGTGGTGCCAAAGCCGGGCCATCACCTCAAGCGGACCCGGCATCGGCGTCTGACCACCCGTCGCAGCAGCCGCGCCGACCAGCTTGGCGTACTCAGGATCCACTGCTGGTCCAGCGGCGGGGTCGGGCTGCACCCCCCACTGCCAAGCCAGCAGAAATGCTGCCAGGATCAGGACTGACAGCGCCAACGCCCGAAGCCGGTCCGTCGCCATGGGTTAGCTCCGCCGGATCGGGAAGGACGCGATGTACTCCTCCGGCTTGGCTGGATCAAACGGCTTGCCCATGACCGAGAAGCTCTTCGACGTGGCAGTCGGCGGCTCAAGCCCCACATCGCGCATGGCCTTGGCGGCATCGGTGGTCAAGTACACTTCGCGCGCGATGCGGGCGTAGTCGATCTCCCCTCGCACCTGACCCCAGCGCTTCATCTGGGTCATGATCCAGATGGCGAAGCTTTCCCAGGGGAAGGGGTCGAACTGGATGCGATTCGGGTCGCGCTTCACGCCACCCAGGCCGTCGGCAAACGTACCGGTCAGGATTTGCTCCAGCACCGTCTGCGGTTGGTTCAAGTAGTTCGGCGCAGCGATGGCGGTGGCGATTTCCCGACGGTTCTCAGACTTCTGCGCATAGGCCGTGGCGTCGACAATCGCCCGCAGCAACGCGGCATAGGTGTTCGGCATGCTGGTGACAAACTCGCGGCTGGCAGCAAAGGCGCAGCAGGGATGACCGTCCCACAACTCCTTCGACAGAATGTGGATGAAGCCGACACCATCAAACACTGCGCGCTGATTGAAAGGGTCCGGGCCCAGATACCCATCAATGTTGTCGGCCCGCAGGTTGGCGACCATCTCCGGCGGCGGCACCGCGCGGATCTGGATATCCCGATCCGGGTCCAACCCATGTTCGGCCACGTAATACCGCAGCAGGTAATTGTGCATGGAATAGTCAAACGGCACTGCGAACCGGAAACCGCGCCATTGCCTGGGGTCGCGTTTGTCCTTGTGCTTGTTGGCAAGCGTGATCGCCTGACCGTTGATGTTCTCCACCGCGGGCATGGTGTAAGGAATTGGGTTGGAGCCAGCCCCCATCGTGATGGCAATCGGCATCGGGGCCAGCATGTGGGCGGCGTCGTATTCTTTGTTGATGGTCTTGTCGCGAATCACTGCCCAGCCAGCGGTGCGCACCACATTCACGTTCAGGCCATGCTTGGCGTAGAAACCCAAGGGATGCGCCATGATGATCGGCGTGGCACAGGTGATCGGGATGAAGCCAACCGACAGGTCCTTCTTCTCGATCGCACCAGCGCCTTGGGCGAAGGCCTCCGTCGCTGTGGCGATGGGAAACACCGAGGCAATGGCAGCCATGGCCGTTGATGCACCCACTGCCGTGAGAAAGGCACGGCGTTGGGTGTCCACGGGGAACAGAGCACGCACCACTGCACTTTCAACAATCCGCCGGTAGCGGCTTTCGGGTCCCGCCGCCACCGTCGCGGCCTCTGCCGCCAAGGCTTGGCGATGCTCAGCTTCGCTGGCATGAGCCCCGCACGAACAGCGGCCAAAGCTGTGACGCGTGGATAGCGGATTGAAGAAGCTCGACATCAGCACCTCCATCACCCGACAGCGCCGGCGGCGCTGTCCCCCTGCCCGGTTTGCTGGCAGCACCGGGGTATGGCGTTGGATCAGCAAGGCATATGCCAGCCGGAGACGGAGGTTTCAGACTGGAAAAGCAGGCACGATCGGGGAGCCTCTGCCTATTGTTTCAGCATCCGTGAAGAAAATCGGACACTGATCGAATTTTCAGCAACCCCTGTCCCTGCATCCAATCACAGGCGTTATGCCGTCCTGGTTCATGACAGATGCGCCGGTGCGCCTTAGTGTTCGGCATCGCGCGACGGTAAGGACAACTCGCATGACCCTCCTGCCCTACCCCGGTGACCAATGGCAGATCCGCAAGCCCGCTGTGACAGGCGGCGGTGGCTTGGTGGCAGCGCAGCATCGCAGCGCAGCCGAGGTTGGGGCGGAGATTTTGCGCCGGGGCGGCAACGCCATCGATGCAGCCATCGCCACCGCCTTTGCCGTTGGCGTGGTTGAACCGTGGATGAGTGGCATTGGCGGCGGCGGCATTCTGCTCGTCTCGGATCCAGCGTCCGGCACCACCAAGGCGATTGACTACACCATGACCTCGGGCCGCGGGCTCAACCCCGCGGACTACCCCTTGGCACCGGGCCATGATGTCGGCCTGTTCGGCTGGCCGCTGGTGGAGGGGGATCGCAACCAGTCTGGCTATACGTCGATCTGCGTGCCAGGCGCGGTGGCGGGCTTTGCCTTGGCACGGGAGCGCTTTGGCACCCGGCCCTGGGCAGAGTTGCTGGAAGGCGCGATTGCTCTCGCTGAAGCGGGTCTGACGGTCGATTGGCCGACCACCCTGTCGATCGCGGCCTCCGCCAGCGACTTGCGCCGGTTTCCGGCCTCGGCGGCCACTTACTTGACCGATGGGTTGCCACCTGTGCCGCCCAGCTTCGGCCCACCGGCACGGCTGTCCCTTGCGGCCCTAACAGTCACCTTGCGCCGTCTGGCCGAGGCTGGCCCGCGCGACTTCTACGAGGGGCAGTTGGCCCGCATGCTGGCGGCCGACTTGGCCGCGGGCGGTGCTCCGGTTGATGCCGACGACCTTGCCCGCTATCAGGCGCTGGAGGTAGAGCCGCTGTGGACCAGCCACGCAGGCTGGCGGGTCGCGCTCACGCCTGGTTTGACCGGTGGCCCTACGGCTGCGCGCATCCTGGCGCGCCTTGCGGCAGAGCCTACGCCACCCCCAGGTGGGGCGGCCCTTGCCGCAGCCGCCGAGGCGAGCTTGGCTGCCTGGGAGGAGCGGTTGGCGACCATGGGCCATGCTGGTCCCGGCACCTGCACCACCCACCTGTGCGTGGTCGACCGCAACGGCATGCTGGTGACCTTGACCAACACCTTGCTGTCACGCTTCGGCTCCAAGGTGGTGTTGCCGGAAACCGGCGTGCTGATGAACAATGGTGTGTTCTGGTTCGACCCCGTGGCCGGGCGTCCGAATTCCCTGCAGTCCAGTGTCAAACCGCTGAACAACATGGGACCACTGATCGCGGGGCAAGGGGATCGCATGACGCTGGCGATTGGCGCCTCGGGTGGGCGCTCCATCGTGCCAGCCGTGGTGCAGATCGCCCATCACGTGATCGCCCATGGCCGGGACCTGGAGACAGCCTTCCATAGCCCCCGCATCGATCTGGTGCGCGGCACCACCATTACAGTGGACCAAGGCCTGCCGCCGGAGGATCTGGCGATCCTGCAATCCAGAGTGACGGTGGAGGAACGCGCCCCGGTGGTTCATCCCACGGCCTACGCGGTCCCAACTGCTGTGATGCTGACCGCCGACGGTGCTGTTGGCTGCGCCGACCATCGCACCCCCTGGCCAGCCGTGGTGGCCGCGTGACATCGGGCTTCACCCGCACCGCCATCGCGCTGCATTGGCTGACCGTCTTGCTGATGGCCTTTGCCTTCGGCCTCGGTCTTTCGCTTGCGTGGCTGAAAGTACCGGAGCCACTGAAGCTGCCGATGTTCCTCAGCCACGAGTGGCTGGGGGTGGCGATTCTGGGTGTTGCCTTGGTGCGTTTGATCTGGCGTCGGCGGCACCCGCCGCCACCGCCGCTACCAGGACCGGCGTGGCAGCACCTCGTCGCCACGCTGGTTCACGCGGGCATTTACGGGCTGCTGATCGCCACACCCGTGGTCGGCTGGATTGCTTCCACGGCGCTGGGATTTCCAGTCGTGTGGTTGGGCGTGATCCCGCTGCCAGACTTTGGCCGCAATATGGACCTTGGCTGGCAGGCGCTGTGGGTGCACCGGCGTTTGGCGTGGGCGCTGGGGATACTGATTGCCATGCACGTCGGCGCGGCCTTGATGCACCATCTGGTGTTCCGCGACGACACTTTGCGCCGCATGGCCCCTTGGCTTCGGCGCTAGACCACACCAAGCTGATCCCAGCAAAGGATCAGCACCATGAGCTACACCCCCAGCCAGTTGCTCGCCCGCCCCAGCGGTACCAACACCATCGACGCGCTGCTGATTGACTCGCGCGGCACTGGTCCAGGGCTTTGGCAGGTGGAGCGTGCGTTTGACGGTCAGGTGCTGACCTACAGCTTCCCCAGTTCGGTCAGCGAAGCCTCGCAGTTTACCAGCACTGTGACGCCGTCCGCCTCGGCCCTCACCCAAGCGCAGCGCACAGCTGTGCGCGACATCCTGGCCGAGGTCACCCAGCTGACTGGATGGCAGTTTCAGGAGACCACAAACCTCGCCACAGCCGACTTTGGCTTCTTCCGCGATGATCCCAACAGCGCAGCGGGGGTGGGGGGGTGGCGCTATTCCTATTCCACCTCGACTCAGAACGGCGTGGAACGCGTCACCAACTTTGACATGCGCGGGTTCATCGCCATTGACCCAGGCGCCTATGACACGCCGACCCGCGGGTCTTTCGCCTATGAGTTGTTTCTGCACGAGATCGGCCACGCGATGGGCCTGAAGCATCCGTTTGAGGATGGCACCGTGCTGCCCAGTTCGAGCGATAACACCGGCAACACGGTGATGTCCTATACGCGGACGGGGGCCTTCGCTGAGACTTATCAGGCTTACGACCAAGCGGCCTTGCGCTACCTCGCGGGTGTGACAACGACCCCACCGACGGCAGGCGTTACGATTCCGACCTACCCGAATGACTTGCCACTGTACCGATTTTTCAACACACGGCAGGGCTATCATTTCTACACCAACTCCCAGCCGGAGGCGCAATCAGTTGCTTCCACTCTCCCTCAATTCACCTACGAGGGGGTTGGCTTTGGGTTGTTGGCGTCCACCGATGCATCGGCCTTGCCAGTGTATCGGTTCTTCAACACCACCAATGGAACCCACTTCTACACCTCCAGCGTGGCTGAGCGGGATAGCGTTCGCAGCACCCTGCTCAACTTCAGCTATGAGGGGGTTGGCTTCCACATCTCCACCACTGCCAGCACCGGTCCTGCCCTGCACCGGTTCTTCAACACCGCCAGCGGCGTGCATTTCTACACCTCCAGCGAAGCAGAGCGCAGTTCAGTGGCACAAACCCTGCCCAGCTACGCTTATGAGGGCGTGGTTGGCTATGTCCGGCCGTTCACCGCCGCCAGCAGCGCCAATAATGGCGCACCCGAGGTGACAGTCCACGTCACAGGCTCCAGCGCCGCGTGCCCCTGCCCTGTTTGCTGCGGCGCCATGGGTCCCCCGATCGACCACGCCGCCTGGGTTGGTGGAAGTGCCTGACAGGTCTGCGCAAACGCAGAGTTTGTGGCCTCAAACCAGCATTTATTGACGAGCTGTCTTATTAATAAGTGTAATCGGAAACAGTTTTGCTATCGTGGAGCCAACATTGATGCGCCTTGTCCGCCTGGATGCAAACGGGATTGAATCGCTCTTGGAAGCTTGGCGGCTCGTTGGGCGACAAAGCGGCATCCCCGATGAAGACCTTGATGATAGTAATCATCAGTACGCGCTAGGTATCGCGCGGGAAAACCCGCAGGATGATCGATACGGCATTTTTGGCCTTTGCGATGAGATGGGCGGTTATCATGTCTATTGCCATGTAAATTTGGCGAATTTGAAGCGCTCGTTCGGCAAGACTCTACGGTGTCTTTGGCCAGTTGTCAGCCCATACTACGACTTCGGTTGCGCCTCAGACGAAGATCTGCATTTTCTATTGACAAATTTTGTCAATGGCCGTCAATGCTTGGCGCAAGAAAAAGGTGCGGTAAATCTAAAGCTGCATTTCGGATCTGCCTCGGACCGGCCATTCCTGCAAAAGGTCGTCGAGGCTCTGTTGGAGCAGAAACTTGAGGCGCTATCGTATGGCGCCTGGTTGGAAATCAAGAATCTACCCAGGAGCACACCGACATGACTGACAAATCTCTGGAAGATCGCGTCTCGACTGCACTTCGGATTGCGATGGACCGGTCAGGTGCAGACGTCTGGAAGCTGTCTTGGCTGTATCGCAATGCCATCGCACTGAAGAAGGAGCAGGCTGCCGTTAAGCGCGCCGCCTGATCATTCCGTTCAATCTGAATGTTGGCCCGCAGCTCTTCGACGCTGCGGGCTTTTTTGTCTCTTCCCGGTTGGGTCCGGTTTCGTCTGGCACAGTGCACACTCGCACTAACTCGCGCGCTCGGGCGTCGCCACGATCACATAAAGATAGCTTTATATGTTTATGTCTGCTAGAACGCCGCAGCGTTGAGGCGGGCGAACCCGCCCGCGTAACTTTTCCCGCGGCCGACGCGCCGCATCGCATCGCCGCCCGAACGAGGACGCCATGGCAACCGCCTTCACGGATTATAAGGTCAAGGACATCTCGCTGGCCGATTGGGGTCGCAAGGAAATCCGCATCGCTGAAACCGAGATGCCGGGTCTGATGGCGCTGCGCGCCGAGTATGGCCCGTCGCAGCCGCTGAAGGGCGCGCGCATCGTCGGCTGCCTGCACATGACCATTCAGACCGCGGTGTTGATCGAAACTCTGACGGCGCTGGGCGCAACCGTGCGCTGGTCGTCGTGCAACATCTTCTCCACCCAGGACCAAGCGGCCGCCGCGATTGCGGCTGCGGGCATCCCGGTGTTTGCCTGGAAGGGCATGTCCGAAGAAGAGTTCTGGTGGTGCATTGAGCAGACCATCACTGGTCCGGACGGCTGGGTCCCGAACATGATCCTGGACGATGGCGGCGACGCCACCCAGGTGATGCATGACAAGTACCCAGAACTGCTGAAGGATGTCCGCGGTATCTCGGAAGAGACCACCACGGGCGTGCATCGCTTGTACGAGATGGCGAAGGCAGGCACGCTGCAGGTGCCAGCCATCAATGTGAACGACAGCGTGACCAAGTCGAAGTTCGACAACCTCTATGGCTGCCGAGAATCGCTGGTCGACGGCATCAAGCGCGCGACCGACGTGATGATCGCGGGCAAGGTGGCAGTGGTCGCGGGCTATGGCGACGTCGGCAAGGGCTCGGCTGCCTCGCTGCGCTCCCAAGGTGCGCGCGTGATGGTCACGGAAATTGATCCGATCTGCGCACTGCAAGCCGCCATGGAAGGGTACCAAGTGGTGACCATGGATGACGCCGCCCCAATGGGCGACATCTTTGTCACCGCCACCGGCAACATCGACGTCATCACCCTCGACCACATGCGGGCGATGAAGGACCGGGCGATTGTTTGCAACATCGGTCACTTCGACAGCGAGATCCAAATCTCCTCCTTGCGCAATTTCAAGTGGGAGAACGTGAAGCCGCAGGTCGACGAAGTGGTGTTCCCCGATGGCAAGCGCCTGATCGTGCTGGCCGAGGGCCGCTTGGTGAATCTGGGCTGCGCCACTGGTCACCCGTCCTTCGTCATGTCTGCCTCTTTCACCAACCAGGTGTTGGCGCAGATTGAGCTGTGGCAGAACCACAGCAAGTACGAGCGCAAGGTCTATGTGCTGCCGAAGCACCTGGACGAAAAAGTTGCCGCGCTGCATCTGGAAAAGGTTGGCGCCAAGCTAACCAAGCTGACCGACCAGCAAGCCCAGTATCTGGGTCTGGCGGAGTCCGGCCCCTACAAGCCGGAGCATTATCGCTACTAAAACCGCACCCGGTTTCAAGTAGACTGACGGCCGTCACCCCGCCCTGGGTGACGGCCGTTTCTATAACAGGTACCGTCTCACGCTGATTGAATGTCTCAGCCGATTGATCTCGGTTTCCCAGTCGGAGCCGCCGCGGTGTTCGCTTGGAGACCCAACCGGTCAGCATGGCGACAACACAGTCGCCCTCACCAGTGTCAGCGACCCGGTGCCGAGGGGTCTGAGCACTGGTGATGTCCGCTAGACCAAGCCCGCGCAGTCGGACGGCACCCCAGGATTGGGCGACGATGCAGCAAGGCACGCCGCCAGAGTTTCGAACAGTTTTGGCTCTGTCGCGCGGGTCGCATTGAAGCGCAAGTGGCGGGAGGGTTGGCGGCCTGGGCGAAACAGGGCACCGGGGGCGAGCAGAACGCCCCGCTCTCCCGCTGTGCGCACCAGGGCTTCGACATTGATCCCCGCGGGTGCCTCGGCCCAGATCAAGGGCGAGGGATCAGTCGCTGCCGTCAAGCGAAAGCCAAGCTCCATCAGTCGACGCTCTGCCACTGCCCGCGCGGAGGCGAGGCGGGGCCAAAGCCGTTCCACCTGACGCCGATACTGGCCGGACGCCAAGACTTCGTGAACCAACGTCTCCTCCAGGATGGAGCCGGTGAGCACGCTGCGAATGCGCTGTGTCAGCAACTCGGCGCTGCGGGCGGGGGAGGCGGCGACAAACCCGACCCGCAAACCGGAGCCCAACAGCTTGGTGAAACTGCCGATGTGGATCACATGCTCAAACCCCGCCAAACCAGCGGGACGCAGCGGGCGATGGGGGTGGAAGTCTCCGAACACATCTTCATCCACCACCGTCACCCCGAAGCGCGCCGCCAAGCCCAACAGTTGGTGCAGCACTGGCGGCGTGATGCTCCACCCCGTCGGGTTGTGAAACACCGCTTGCAACAAGAACAGCCGCGGCCGCCAAGTGGTAAGCGCCTGCTCCACAGCGGCTAGGTCGGGACCATCCTGACGGCGCGGGATGGCAACCACCTGCACCCCGAGGGGGGCCAGCATCGGCTCGGTCATAAAGTAACAGGGGTCCTCCACCAACACCGTGTCACCCGGCGCCAGCATCGTGCGCAACACCAGGTCCATGCCGTGGGTGGAGCCATGGGTGATCAGCAGGTGGCGCTCCGGGTCAACGGCAATGCCCTCGCGTGCCAGCTTGGCCGCGATCTGCTGCAGCAGCGGCGGGTAACCGCGGGGCGCGCTGTCGGCCGTGACTTGGCTGAACACACTGCGCTGGAACCGGCTGATCGCAGGACCCCGCCACACCTGCTCGATCCACGATCGCGGCAAAGCAGCGTTGCCGGGCGCAATCCACGCCTCGCTCTTGGCAACGAAGGCATGGACCAGATCAATGGGCCCAAACGCCCCCTCCGGCACCGCGACAGTATCCAGCGCCTCCACTGCCCGTGCAGCTGGGGCGGTCACATACACGCCCGAGCCTGGTCGCGCCTCCACCAACGCCAGGGCCGCCAAGCGGTCATAGCTCTCGGTCACGGTGAAGGCACTCACCCCCAGCCGACTGGCCAAGGCCCGGATGGATGGCAGCTTGGCGCCGGACACCACATCGCCCGCACGGATCGCTCCACCGATTGCCTCAACAATCTGGTCCGCCAGGGAGGAGCCAGGGGCGGCCGCGCTGGTGCGCCGCGCGAGATCAATGGTCACGGGCACCCCACCCACTGGAACCGTGATCGCCGTGCCGGACGGCAGAACCGTCAAAGGGATGACGTTGGTGGAAGCGGAGCGTGGCTGCATGTCACCACGCTAGGCGAGCCCGAGCGCCGCGCCAAGGCGCAGAGACCAGCCATGCCCATCAAACTGTTGTGGTCGTGCGCCAGAACAGTTTGATGGCGGCACGCCGGGGCAGCACGGCAGGACCCGACAATGCTGGACCAGGACACGTCCCTTGCCCTTATGCCCGAGGTGGTTCTGATGTCGTTCGACGTTTGGTTCGCGTTTGCTGTGTATGTGGTGGTGGCATCGGTGACACCGGGGCCGAACAACACCATGCTGCTTGCCTCTGGGGTCAATCACGGCATCACCCGCTCCTGGCCGCATTTGCTGGGGGTGAACATTGGCTTCAACATCCTGCTTGCCGCTGTTGGCCTAGGTTTGGGCGGTGTGTTCACCCAACTGCCTTGGCTGCACGGGGTGTTGAAGGTGGGTGGCGCTGCTTATCTGTTGTGGCTCGCCTGGAAGATCGCCCGCTCGGGCCCACCCAGCGCCGACGGCGAGCCGGAGCCGCCAATCACCTTCCTGCAGGCTGCCCTGTTCCAGTGGATCAACCCAAAAGCTTGGGTGATGACCCTTGGAACTGTGGCGACCTATGTCCCACCCGACAGCTATTGGTCTGCATTGGCCATCGCACTGCCCACCTTCACTGTCCTGGGCCTGCCGTGCGGACTGGTGTGGGTGATTGCCGGCAGTGCCCTCAGCCGCTTGTTGCGCCGACCCGCTCTCTTGCGCGCCGTCAACATCGTCATGGCCCTCGCCCTGGCCGCCTCGGTTGCCGTGGTGGTGATCTAACAGACGTGGTCTGGCCGAAGCCCGCCAGCACGCGCGGGGGGGCTGACAGACAGCCTTATCCTTGCCGACGCCCCGAATCCGAACGCGGAGGATACCCCACCGTCCCCTTGTGAGATCGGGATCGACAGAAGGCCGACCGGACTATCGGTCGCCCGTGCGCCGACGGACTGCGATCAGCCCCACCCCAGGCCTAGGGCCAGCCGGTGCTGCCATCGGGTTTGGTTGGCACACGCCGCTCCCAATGGACGTAGTCGTCACGATGGAGGACCTCGGGATTGATCTCCACGCCCCAGCCCGGGCGGTCGGGGCGCAGCTCCAAATGGCCGTCGACCGGCAGATAGGGGTCCAGCACCATCCGGGTCGCGTCCTCGCTCGCGGCCGCCGTGCCGTCATAGTTGGCACCACCCGGCAACCGGTACTCCAGGATTTTGAAGTTGGTCAGCGCTGCGCAGAAGTGCAGGTTGACCGCCGTCGCCAGGGGCCCCATCGGGTTGTGCGGGGCGACGGGCACGAAATGCGCCTCCGCAATCGCTGCAATCCGGCGCATCTCTGTGATGCCACCCACCACACAGACATCGGGCTGCACAATGTCGGCCCCGCGCAGGCCAAGCAGCCGGAGGAATTCATAGCGATTGTAGAGGGATTCGCCGGTCGCCAGTGGGCAGGTCAGCTGGGCTTTGAGCGCGCCCCAGGCCTCCAGATGCTCTGGTCGGATCGGCTCCTCGAAGAACAAGGGGTCATAGGGGGTCAGCGCATTGCCCAGCTGCACAGCCTGAATGGGTTCCCCCAGTTTGGCGTGGGCATCGAACGCAATGTCAAAGTCGCTGCGCACGGTTTCGCGCAGGGCGCGGAAGTACTCCGCACTTTCCCGCACCACCACCCCCCAGCGCTGGCGATGATGGTCACTGCGATAGGGGCTCAGCTTGAACGCCGTCAGCCCCCACCCGTCGGCCAGGGCATTGAACTGGTCGCGCGCAATCGCGGGATCAGGGGCAGTGTAGACCCCGGCATACACCCGCACGCGGTCGCGTACGGCACCGCCCAGCAGGCGATAGACCGGAACGCCCAGGGCCTTGGCTGAAATCTCCCACAAGCACTGATCAATCGCAGAAATCGCCGCCAGCCCCAGCGCGCCCGGTGGGAACCGAGTTTGCTGCAGCAGGTACAACACTGCTGCCTCCACCCGCGTCGGGTCACGCCCGCTCAAGAACTGCGCCAGATACTCCAGCAGCGGTGCAAATGCCCGGTCGGGGCCGTGATTGTAACACTCCCCCCAGCCGCTGAGGCCGTCATCGGTGTCAATGCGCAGCAGGACCCGCGGACGATCCTTGTCGCGGGACATGAACGCACAGAGGCGATCGATTTTCATGGGCTTTCCTCCCCCACCAGGGCCGCGACCCGCCGTGCCAGCGCAAGGCAGGAGGTAAGACCCGGACTTTCAATGCCGAACAGATGAACCAAGCCCGCAACCCCATGCACCGACGGACCATCGATCCGGAAATCATGGGCGCTGCCGTCGGGGGTCAGCAGCTTGATGCGCACTCCCGCATAGTCGGGCAACAGCGCCCCATCGGGCAGGGCGGGCCAGTAGCGGCGAACGGCGGCATAGAACGGCTCGGCACGGGCTGGATCAACTCGATAGTCGATGGCGTCGATCCACTCCACATCGGGGCCGAATCGCGCCTGCCCGGCCAGGTCGAGCGTGATGTGGACACCCAGTCCACCGACCTCCGGCACAGGATAGACGAGGCGCCGAAACGGGCTTTTCCCCTGCAGGCGAAAGTAATTGCCCTTCGCGAAGCGGATTGCCGGGATGTGCGCTGCAGGCATGCCCGCCACAGCCGCCGCGAGGGCGGTGGCATGCAGCCCCGCAGCATTCACCACGGTGCGCGCCACCAGATGCAATGGCTCCGCCCCACCTGTGTGGAGTTCGATCCCGTCATCCCTGACAGCACCCCCCACCACAGGGGTGCGCAGAACCACCATGCCCCCGGCTGCTTCCAAATCCCCTTGCAGGGCGACCATCAGCGCATGGCTGTCGATGATGCCGGAGGAGGGGGAGTGGAGCGCGCCAACTGCTGTCAGGTTTGGCTCCCATTGGCGCAACTCATCGGTGCTGAGCCAGGTTAGGTCCGTGACACCATTGACAGCTGCTTGTTGCTGCAAGCGCTGCAAGGTTGGCAGCTGATCCTCGGCGGTTGCGACAATCAGCTTGCCCAGGCGGGCATGGGGAATCCCGCGCTGCTGGCAATAGCGATAGAGCGCCTGTTTGCCTTCCACACAGGCCAGCGCCTTCAAACTGCCGGTCGGATAATAGATACCAGCATGAATCACTTCTGAGTTGCGGGAGGATGTTTCGGCGCCGATGCGGTCGTCGCGATCGAGCACCAGCACCTCGCGTCCGGCCTCAGCCAAGGCGCGGCCAACCGCGAGCCCGACCACGCCAGCACCAATGACCACACAGTCGATTCGCTCCACTCCCACCTCTCCTCGCCAGATGGTTGCTGGTCAGAAGCCAAGTCTTGCCTGCGACAAGCGCAGACCGATTGAACCATCGCCTGCCATACCGGCACCATCGCAAGCGATGCAGACCACATCTCCGGCGCGCAGCGCCCATGTCATTGTCATCGGTAACGAAAAGGGCGGGTCGGGCAAATCCACCACCGCCATGCACCTGATCGTTGCGTTGATGCAAGCCGGCAAGCGTGTCGGCGTGATTGATCTGGATGTGCGGCAAGGCACGCTCAGTCGCTATCTGGAAAACCGCGCAGGCTTTGCGGAGCGCCAGCAGGTGCGTCTGATTGCGCCGACAGTTTACTCCGTGGACCTGGACGATCTGGCAGGGCTGGAGGACGCGATCGCCAATGGGCGGGCAACCCAGGACATTCTGCTGATTGATTGCCCCGGTGCCGATACGCCGCTGTCGCGCCGCGCCCACCAGGATGCGGATACGTTGATCACCCCGCTCAACGACAGCTTCGTTGATTTCGACGTGCTTGGTACGGTTGACCCGGACTCGCTGCGGGTTCTGAAACCCTCCCACTATGCCGAAATGGTGTGGGATTGCCGCAAGCGCCGGGCGATGGCACGCCGCCCGGCGATTGACTGGATCGTCATGCGCAACCGGCTCTCCACTCTGGACGCTCGCAACAAGCGGGACATCGGGGCGGTGCTGCTGGAGTTGGGACGGCGGATCGGCTTTCGCACCGCGCCCGGCTTTTCCGAACGCGTGATCTTCCGCGAGCTGTTCTTGAAGGGCCTAACCCTGCTGGACCTGCGCGAGGCGGGGGCTGGCTTGAGCGTCTCTCACGTGGCCGCCCGCCAGGAAGTCCGCGCGCTGCTAACCGCCCTGCAGCTGGAGGGCGTTGGCAGTTCAGCCTCCAGCGCCGCCGCGACGGGTACCGACGGCTGACGCCACCCGATCCAAGCGCTAGGGTGGCCGAGCCGCCGTTGGACTGATCGCAAACTCATGGGAAATCTGTCATAAGCTTTCAGCGAGATTGTATAGAATTTTACGGATCGGCCTATAACAATAATCATAGACGCGGCACGGAGTGTCCAGCGCGATTTCGGCACGGGACAGCCGGGGAAATCGCGTTTCCCTCCCCGCGTCCACCTCGGCACAGTTGCTCGTGAGAGCCAGTCGCTCCGCCACACCCACCGCCAAGGGTGCCCCACCGCCAAGGGGAGCTGAGCACAGGCGTCTGGGTTCGGGTGCCGAGTACCCTGCCATTCTGCACCCGAAAAGCCGGGGGGCGACCTAACCGTCGCCCCCCGGTCGCCTTTTCAGCGCTGGGAACTACCCGGCAAGCTCTGGCACCCGGCCACGAATGGCATCGGTCAGCTGTGCCTGGCGGCTGAGCAGTGATTCATACCAAGCGATGCGGTCAGCCGTTTGCAGGCAGGCGAGGCGGGACTGGCGGATCATCCGCCAAGCAGCTGTCGCGATGGCCTGCCGCTGGGCCTGGTTCGCGACCAAGGATATCAATCGCTCCGCCATCTCACCCGCATCGCGGAACAAAACACCCGTCACACCATCCTGCAGGCTGGCCGCGTAGACAACGGGGCTGGCCAGTGCAACCGCCCCATGGGCTGCGGCTTCGATGAACTTCAGGTCTGACTTCATCCGGTTGAACAGCGTGTCCGCCAAGGGCAGAAACGCGATGTCTGCATCGGCCAGATGCTGGCGATAAACCGCTGCAGGAGCCAGGGGCGTGAACCGCTTGTGCGTTGTCGTCAGACTGTCGAAAAACACCCGGTCATGGAGAACATCCACCCGCACGGTCGGCCCCAACTGCATCAGCGCCGTGTTGAGGGCGGGCATCAGCGGACGCCAATCCTCCTCCCGGTTCAGGGCGCCGAAGAATAGCACCACCTCCCGCCGGTCGCGCGGCACCGGTGGTGGTGGCAAATGGGCAATGGCATTGGCAAACGCCCGAACCTCGGGGTTCCACTGGCGGAACAGGTCCGCCAACTCCGGAGTGGAGGTCTGCACCGCATGGACACCAGTGTAGGACAGATACCCGTTGCCCTCGATGTCCGGCCAGCGCATCGGGTGATCATCAAACTCTGTGATCACCAGATAGCCCCGCTGGATCAGGGTCTTCAGGCTTTGGATTTCGGTCTGGCGGCGCATGACTGGCCGCTGCCAGACGAGGATCTTCGCTTCGTCGGGCCGGGCAATACCCAGGTCGACCCGCTTTTCCGCAGTGCGGATGCGCCAACCCGGCACAGTTTGAATAAGGGCTGCGGGCTCATGAACCCGCACGTCATTGACTGCCCCCACTGGCGCCAGCGTCATCGATTGCACAAGGCGGCGTGCTGCGGGCACGCGCCGCGCGCGCAGCACCAACCAGGGCGCCTTGGTCTCCTCCGCCAGGCGGGCGGGCACCACGCCAAGCGACCCAGCAAGCGGGGCGAGCGCTTCGCCCAGTCCCCCGTCCTCTGCCGTTGGGTCCTGGCGCCACTCAATGCCCGTGAAGCCAACGGCACGCCACGCAGCCTCCAGCCGCTCTGCCGACACCCAAGCATCGGGTGGCGAACCGCCCCGAATCACATCCACCAAGGCGGGGCCGAAGCGCGGATTTGGCAGGCCGAAGATCACTGTGGCATCTGCGGCAAGATGCCGCGCCCAATGCTCCGCAAGGCGGTTTGGATCGGTTCCAGCGGGCAAAGCGCCAAACACCAACACGTCCAGGGGGGCGCTTGGCACCTCAAAGGGCGTGACTGGCTGCACGTCTGTTTCAGGCGACTCGCCGTGAAATACCCGCACGAGGCCACCAACGCCATCGCCTAAGCGCGCAATTCGCCGCGGCACGGCGGCAAGCAAAGCGGCAAGCAAGCTCATGACGATGTCTCCAGACGACCGATGGCGGCGGGAGAGTGCCCGCCGCCCCAGTCCCCGGCAAGCGTCGCGCGGCGACCCCAGGCGCGCGATCGTTTACTCGCCGCCGCCGCCGTCTCCCCCGCCATCAAATCCACCACCATCAAACCCGCCACCCTGATCTTCCCAGCCGGTGTCCTGGGCCGCCTGCGGCTCGGTCGCGCCGGGATCGGTGGGGGTGGCGGCCTGCGCTGCACCACCACCGAACATTCCGGACAGGCCCTGGAACAGCAGGGCGCCACCGGCAACACCCGCGGCCGTCGCCAGTGCTGTGCGCAGAAAGCCTCCGCGCTGCGGCTGCTGCATGCCCTGGTGCGGCGCCTGACCCCACGGTCCCGCCGCTGGGGCAGCGCGCTGCCCCCAAGGACCGGACGCGGCTGGCGCCGGTGCCGGTGCTGCTGGCGCAGCCGAGGCCCCCCACTTGGCCCAGGCACCACCGCCGGTAAACCCGGCAGAGGTCGCCGGTGCCGGTGCCGCCCGCTGCTCCAACTCGCGGATCTTGTCCTGCGCTTCGCGCAGCGCATGCTCTTGCACCACAGCGGCTTGCACCAACAGATAGGGTGCCGCTGGATTGGCTTGGAGTTGTTGGTGAATGAAGCGCTCCGCTTCAGGGTCGCGGTCCACTTGGACCGCGCGCAGACGGTCGAACAGACCTGAGATCAGTGCACGCTCTTCGGGGGTCATTAGCATCTCCGTAGGATGGCACACACGAGAAAGCCCAGGACCCAGCAGGTGCGGCGGGCCAACACAGGATTCAAGGGTATCCCCACAAACTAATCGGATTAAGGCACATTTTTTTTAGGGTCTGGACTTGCCCAGGTTGTTTGATGAACCACATAAACTGGTTCGGTTTTACTGCAAGACATGTCTTGCGCTTCACTTCCGACCGGGATAGCCTTCACCTACTGGTTTTGGAGTGTCTCCAAACGGTACGGGTGGGGGAGTACCGCGCCATGCTGCGCGCCGCGTTGATGACTATCGCCGAAGTCGCAGAAATGCTGAAGGTGACACCACGCACGGTGGGCGGGTGGATCCGATCAGGGGATCTGCGGGCCGTTAAGGCTGGCAAGGATTGGCGCATCGCCCAGGTCGATCTGGAGGCGTTTTTGAACGCCCACGCCAATCGTCCGCCACGCGCTGCTGAGCGTCAGGCTGACGATCAGCGCTCTGCCGTCAAAGCCGACACCAAACCTGCCGATGGCAAGGGCGATGGCAACGGCCACGGCAAGATCGTCGGGCTTGAGGCGTGGCGGACCGATAAGGCCCCGCACAAGAATGGCGGCTCTGGCCCTGACGGTGGCAACGGCTCCACACCGCGCAGCTGATCACTCTCTAGCCGTTGACACGCGAGATCGAGGCTGACGCCCACACCAGTCAGGCAGGGTTGTGTGCGGGCCGATCACGCGGCGGTGTGTGGACGATGGGGTAGTGTCAAAAGACCGGCGCCGCGCGCCGGTCTTTTTCGTTCTGCGCCGCTGCACCGTCGCCGCGGGCCTTAGCGCCCGACGGCGTAACCCTGGGCACCACGCGGATTGGCGCCAGCCTTCAATACGGACCCCACCTTGCTCGCTGCGGAGAGTCGGCCCAGTGACCAGGGATCCACTGTCTCGGCCAAATGCCCACGGCGACGCAGCTCGGCGACCGTGGCAGCGGGGAAACGATCCTCCAGCAGCAAACGACCGGGCTTGGCCGCGCGCGGCCAGAAGCTGTTGGCCCAGTGCTCGGAGGTCAGCATCGGCGCTTCGATGGACTGCTGGATGGTCATTTTGTGGTGAACATGGCGCAGGAAGAACACCACCGACCACTGATCCTGCTGGTCGCCCCCTGGGGTGCCGAAGGCCATGTAAGGCTTACCATCCCGCGTGGCAAAGGATGGGGTCAACGTCGTGCGCGGCCGACGCTTTGGTCCCAACACCGATGGCGACGCCGGGTCCAGGAAGAACATTTGCGCGCGGGTGCCTAAGCAGAACCCAAGACCCGGCACCGCGGGCGAGGATTGCAGCCACGCGCCCGAGGGCGTTGCCGAAACCATGTTGCCCCAGCGGTCGATCACATCAATGTGGCAGGTGTCGCCCCCGGTCGCCCCATCGCGACGCACCGTCGGTTCCCCAAGGGCTGAGAAACCAAACTCCGGCGCGCGCTGGCCGCGCCCAACCGCCGCTGGATCGGCCCAGCCGCGCCGGTTGTCCGCGATGCCAGGGCGATTCTCAAGGCTTGCCTGCTCGGTAATCAACTGGCGCCGCTCGTCATTGTAAGCATCGCTCAACAAGACATCGAGCGGGACCGAGACGAAATCAGGGTCGCCATAGAAGCCATCGCGATCAGCAAACGCGAGCTTCATGCACTCGACAACAGTGTGCACGAACTCTGGCCCCAGCGGGTCCATCGCGGTGAGATCAAACCCCTTTAGCAGCGCCAGTTGCTGAAGAAACACAGGACCCTGGCTCCAGGGTCCACACTTGTAAACCGTGTGGCCGTGGTAGTCCAAGCTGACGGGCTCGTCATAACTTGCCTGCCATGCCGCCAGATCAGCGCCGGTGAGAACACCGCGATTGTGCTGACCTGAGTTATCCCAGACCTCAGTCGACTGCACGAAGCGATCAATCGCCTCGGCAATGAAGCCTTCGCGCCACACTGCACGGGCGGCGTCAATGTCCGCATCGCGCCCCCGCCCGGTCTTGGCCTCCCGGATCAGCCGGAGCCACACCGCGGCGAGTTGAGGGTTGCGAAACGGCTCGTTGGCAACGGGAACCTCGCCGTGGGGCAGCCAGACTTCGGCCGAACTGGTCCATTCCTTACGGAACATCTCCGCAACCGAGCTGATCGTGCCAACGACGCGCGGCACCAGCGGGCAGCCATGCTCAAGGTAGTGGATGGCAGGTTCCAGCACGTCCTCCAGCCGCCAGGTGCCATAGTCGCGCAGCAGCAGCATCCAGGCGTCGAACGCGCCAGGGACCGTGGCGGCCAGCAGGCCCGTGCCGGGCACGATGTCCAAGCCCTGGGCGCGATAATGCTCCACTGTCGCACCGACGGGAGCCACACCCTGACCGCAGAGCGCGCGCACCCGCCCCGGCCCATCGCGAACCGCATGGAACAACACGGGCACCTCGCCCGCAGGCCCGTTCAAGTGTGGTTCTGCGACATGCAGCACAAACGCGATGGCAACAGCAGCGTCAAACGCATTCCCCCCGCGCTCCAGCACCCCCATGCCAGTCTGGCTCGCCAGCCAGTGGGTCGTCGCGACCATGCCGAAGCTGCCAATCAGCTCAGGACGGGCCAGGAACGCCGAAGCGGATGCAGTCATCAGGCAGCTCTCCCCCAAACACGGACAAAACCAAACAAAGTTGACCGTAGACAGGCCAGCCTGCCTCGTCCAGGGGGTGCGCAGAACCACTGCTCAGACGGCAATGCGCTTGCCACGCCCCAGCGCACGCGGCAGGATCGCTGCCGTTTTGCCGCAGGGCACTGAAGGAAGGAACGGCATCGTCATGGAGATCAAGCGCAACTATCTGTTGTTTCTCGGCGACGCACCGGACCAGCTTGCGGCAAAGACCGCCCAGGGCATCGCGCAGTGGCGACCGGAGTGGTGTGTCGGCCAGTTGCGCCTGCCGAACTGCAATGCGGACCTTGGCCTACCTGATGTGACGCTGGAGGCAGGACGCGAGGCAGGGGCGAAGACCCTGATCCTGGGTGTCGCCAACCGCGGCGGCGTGATCAATGCCGAATGGCAAGCCCTTCTGATCCGCGCCATTGACCTTGGCTATGACCTTGCCTCGGGTCTGCACAACAAGCTGACCGATCTGCCTGACGTGGTCGCGGCCGCTGAAGCCCATGGCGCCCAGTTGGCCGATGTCCGCCATCCGACTGAGGATTATCCCGTCGCCAATGGTGTGAAGCGCACCGGCAAGCGACTGCTGACCGTTGGCACCGATTGCTCCGTCGGCAAGATGTACACCACCCTTGCGCTCCATCGGGAGATGGTGGCTCGCGGCATGAAGGCGACGTTCCGCGCCACTGGCCAGACCGGCATCTTTATCGCAGGCGCCGGGTTGTCGGTGGATGCTGTGGTGGCTGACTTCATCGCCGGTGCGATCGAGGTGCTGACCCCGAACAATGACGCCGACCACTGGGATTTGGTGGAGGGCCAGGGGTCGCTGTTCCACGCCTCCTACGCGGGCGTGACTATTGGCTTGATCCACGGTGCCCAGCCTGATGCGCTGGTGCTGTGCACGGAGCCAGGACGGGCCCATATGCGTGGCCTGCCAAGCTATCAGCTGCCCGACTTGAAAACCTGCTTGGACCGCAATCTGGAAGCAGCCCGCCTTACCAATCCGGCCGTGCGGGCCGTGGGGGTGGCGATGAACACCAAGTCGCTGTCCCCCGAGGCGGCTGCCGACGCGAAGAAGGCCGCCGAAGATTTGCTGGGCCTGCCCGCCGTCGATCCGCTGAAGGACGGCGTCGGCCCGATTGTCGACCGGCTGTGGTAGCCCGTCGCCTGATCGCCGAGGCGGAGACCTGGGCGCTGGCCCAGGCCTTCACCATCAGCCGCGGCTCCCGCACGGAAACCCGGACGATCCGTGTCGAGTTGCATCAAGATGGGTTCGTCGGTCGCGGTGAGGCTGTCCCCAACACGCGCTATGGCGAGACGGTTGAGAACCAGCTGACGGTGATCGACAGCGTGCGCGCGGCCCTGGAGTCAGGGCTTGATCGCGCAGGCTTGACCGACGCCCTGCCCCACGGCACTGCCCGCAACGCGCTGGACTGTGCTTTGTGGGATTTGGAGGCCAAACGCACCGGCATTCCTGTGTGGCAGGCTGCGGGATTGCCGGAACCAAAGCCCGTCATCACGGTTTACACCATCAGCCTCGGGACGCCGGAGGTGATGGCAGCTGAAGCCGCCAAACAGGCCCACCGGCCGTTGTTAAAGCTGAAGCTGGGCGGCGGGGCTGATCTGGAACGAGTTGCCGCTGTGCGCGCCGCTGCGCCCAACGCCCGGCTGGTGGTGGACGCCAACGAGGCCTGGACGCCGGACTTCTGCCGTCAGGCCTTGCCCGCCCTCGCCGCGATGGGCGTGCAGATGGTGGAACAGCCGCTGCCCGCCGGGGCTGACGGTGCGCTGGCCGACATGCCGCGGCCCGTGATGGTGTGCGCCGATGAAAGTCTGCACGACCGCGGCGACTTGCGCGACCTCAGCGGTCGCTATGACGCAATCAACATCAAGCTCGACAAGTCCGGCGGCTTGACCGAGGGCCTTGCCCTGGCCCGGGATGCCCAGGCCTTGGGTCTGAAGCTGATGATCGGCTGCATGGTCGGCACCTCACTTGGCATGGCGCCTGCACACTTGCTGGCACAATGGGCCGAAGTGGTGGACATCGACGCGCCCCTGCTGCTGGCAACCGACCGTCAGCCCGGTCTCAGCTTCGACGGCAGCCTTGTCCACCCCCCGACCTCCGCCCTGTGGGGGTGACGGGGGCAACCGGCAGTCAGGATGACACAGGCTTACCCGGCGCTGCGATTGCCATCGGGGGAGCGTGACAGACCGACAGGGCGGCCCAGCCAGCGGGGCCGAGGGCGTTGGGCGTCCTCAAGTGCCATGCGACCAATCCGGCGGCTGACATCCTCAGGGAACAGCGCCGCGCGGCGGGTGGCCAGATTGACGTGGATGGCCACCTGCTCCGTCACAGCAGCGATCGTAGCGCCGTCGTCGGGTGACAGTTCCATCACCCAATGCAGACGGCGGGTATCGAAATCCATCAACATAAAGGTGAAGGATAGGGTTGCCCCAGCCGTCACCTCACTGAGGAACTGGATCGAGCTTTGGAGCACCATCACAGTGTGGCCGGTGGTGGGCAGGAACGCCTCACCAAGGCCCAGCGGGTGCAGCGCCTCCTCCAACGCCACGTCGAACGCCTGCGCATAGGCGGCGACGTTCAGGTGGTCGTTGTAATCGATCCAGTCGGGCCGCACCGGCAGGCGGGTGGTTAGCCACCGCCGCCCGGCGCTCAGGCTGTGCACAGATCCTCCAGACCGGCTTGCTCGGTCATGATGTCCTCCCCAGAATGACCCTGCCGGTCTGCGCCGGCTCTTTGGTCGGCTACAAACGAATGCCGCGCGCCGTCAACAGCAGCGCAGTTTTCAAAATCGCCACGACCGAACCGCCATGGCTGATATCCCCCTCCAGCGCGCATTTGAAGGCACGTTGAAAGGGCATGCGCACTGGTGTGATCACCTCACCGGGGTCGCGGTGGCGCGTGCCTTGGTGCAGCCCCTCGGCCAGGAACAAGTGGTTGGGTGCACTGACTACGGAGGTGAGCGGGTCAATCACCCCGAGCCACGTCCAGTCATCGGCGACCAAGCCCAGTTCCTCTTGCAATTCGCGTTGAGCGGCCGCAAGCGGGGTTTCGCCCTCATCAATGCCGCCGGATACGGCCTCCAACGTGACGCGATTGACCCCGTACTTGTATTCCTGCGCCAGCACCACCTGGAGGTCCCGATCCAGGGCGAGCACCGTTGAGCCCGCCCGGATATCGACGATGCCAAAGCGGCCAGCACTCTCATCGGGCCGGATCACCAGATCCTCCCGCACGGAAAGCCAGGGATTGCGATAGACCTCAGAGCTGTCGGTGACGACAAAGGGGCCGCGCCGTGTTTCGGCCGGGTCCTGCATGCTGCCTGCCTTCCCTCCTGGAGTGCGCTGAGCGCGAGACGTGTGACACCTTCGCACGGGTCGCTGCCTGCGGGAACCCGATTGACAGACCCTGCGACAAGCCGTCGAGATACCCGCAGGCGCCGGAGGGGTTCAGGCGCAGACATACCCAGGAGGATTGGGGTGAAGGGTTTTCTGACCTTGGCTGCGGGCCTTGCCGCAGCTCTCACACTGGCAACTGGCGCCCAGGCGGGTGCAGTGCTGGACCAAATTCGGGCCCGTGGCGAGTTGCGCTGCGGCGTCCCCCAACCGTCGGCAGGCTGGGCCTCGCCCGACAATCGCGGCGTCATGCGCGGCATGGACGCGGATATCTGTCGGGCAGTGGCCGCAGCGATCTTTGGTGACCCGGCCAAGGCGACCTTCGTCACCACAACCTCGGCCAACCGGTTCCCGGCGTTGCAGAATGGCGAAGTCGACATGCTGTCGCGCCAGACGACGTGGACCTTCAGCCGCGACACCACGCTGGGCTTCCAGTTTGCCCCGACCATCTTCTATGACGGTCAGGGTCTGATGGTCCATGCGCGCTCGGGCATCAAAAGTGCGAAAGAACTGGATGGGGCCACCATCTGCATCCAGCCCGGCACCACGACGGAATTGAATATTGCGGACTATTTCCGCGCCAACAACATGCGCTTCAACGCGGTCGTGATTGAGAATGCGGATGAAATCCGCAACGCTTTCTTCTCGGGCCGCTGCGACGTCTACACCACCGACCGCTCGGACTTGGCCTCAGCCCGCGCCGTGGCACCCGACCCGAAGCTGTTTGTGGTGCTACCCGAAGTGATCTCGAAGGAGCCGCTGGCTCCCCTGGTCCGTCATGGCGACGACCAGCTGTTCGACATCGTCAAGTGGACGGTGTTCGCGCTGATTGAGGCTGAGGAAATGGGCCTGACCCAGGCCAACGTGGAGCGCATGGCCGCTGAGACCAAGGACCCAGCGATGATGCGGTTTCTCGGTCGCGAGGCTGGCTTCTCCCGCGGTGCGCAACTGTCTGACACTTGGGTGATCAATGTCATCAAGGCGGTTGGCAATTATTCGGAAGTGTATGAGCGCAACCTCGGCCCCGATACTGCGCTTGGCCTCGCCCGCGGCGTGAACAACCTGTGGACCAAGGGCGGCCTGATGTATTCCCCACCGTTCCGGTAGGATCGAGTCTGACTGGCCGGGCCAGTTACCCCCACTCGGCCTCGCCGGGTGGGGGATGTTGGTAACCAAGCGCGTTAAGGGCGACTGACGGCGCGCAGATAGCTCAGAAGCGGTGCGACCTCGCCATGGTCGCGTAGGCCGGGGAACACCATGGTGGTCCTGGGCACCACCTGTGCTGGAGCGGCGAGGAAGCGGGTGAGCGTTTCTTCATCCCACACCAATCCGGAGTTCCGCATTGCCTCGCTGTAGCGCGCGCCAGCGACGGAACCTGCACGTCGCCCCATGACACCGCGCAGATTGGCGCCGATCATCGCGCCACTGGTCTCTGCGGTTGAATGGCAGACAGCGCACCGGCGGCGGAACACCGTTTCTCCTGCAGCCATGTCCGCGGCGGTTGGTGCGGCGACTGGTGCAGCGACGGCGACGGGCGTGGCAGGTGGCGCGCTTCCTGGCGTTGGTGTGGCGGTCTGGACTGTGCTTGCCGGCGACGTGGTGGGCGTGGCTGCCGCGGTTGAAGCCGTGATGGGCACACTGGCCGCCTGAGCCGGATCCAGGGTCGCACTGCTTGGCAGGGTGCCATGTTGCGCCAGCACGTAGAGCGTGATGGCAACCTTGGTGGGATCGTCCAGTCGCGTCGGGTCATCAAACGGCATCATCATCAAGTGATAGTCCAGCAATCCGGCCGCTGTGCCGAACTTAGGGATTTGCGCACCGCGCCCCCAGATCGGATTGGCATAGCCCTGACCGCCGCGCCCAGTTTCGCCATGACACAGCACACAATTGGCTTGGTAGGCGGCCTGTCCGGCACGAAACTGCTCAGATGGTGTTTCAGCACCAGCCGACACGCTGACCAGCAGCGCGCCAAGCACCAGCAAAGAACGCATTCTGAACTCCTGGGATGACAAAAGAGGCCCATGCGCGGGCCAACTGGCTCGGCAGCGGGCCGCGATCAGGTTCGCACCTCCTGATCGCGGGCATCTGGCATCAAACCACAGCGCTGGATCGCTGGGCGCGCACGCAGCCGACCGGTCTGCGGTTAAGCGACGCGGACGCGGAACCTCGGGATGGCATTGTTGGCCATGCCATAGAGGTTGAACGGCACTTCGGCTGGTTGAGTGTTCCCGGCGCCATCGGTGGTCCGGGTTTCGATGACGTGATCGCCCGGTGTCGCAGTCCAGGGGAAGTCAAACCGCACCCAAGTATAGCGACCCAGGTTCGGCATGCGGATTTGCGCGCGCTGCCATGCCCCGCCATCGATGCGATAGTCAACGTCTCGGACGCCATGCTGCGGACCCCACGCGTAGCCGGTCATGGTCTGCGCTCCGGCGGTCAGCATGGGCAATTGCCCGCGTTGCAAAGGATAGTTCGCTGGGACATTGGCTGACTTTTCCAGCACCAACGGCACAGTCAAGGTCGACATCGGCGGCATCCAGGTGACTGGCTCGCCCTTGATGTCTTCCGCAGTTGCACCACGGAACTCATCATTGGGACCTGGGCGCGGCGCTTGATAGGAGGGGCCGATATAGACCTCGCCCTTGGTGTTCAGGCGAACCCAGAAGTCATGATCGGCAATCTTGATCTCCGTGATCCATTTGGTGCTGGCAGCGCCACCCCACCCCGGCACGATCAAACGCACGGGTGCGCCATGATCTGGCAACAGGTCTGAGCCGTTCATCTGGAACGCAAGCCCTATGTCATCACCGCGTTCACGCAGCTGGCTGATTGGCAGGGGCCGTCCAATATCGCCCGAACCGTCGACGCCAGACCAGAACAGCGCCGCTTTTGCCGTTGGCTTCAGACCAACCATGCCCAGCAATTGGTTCATCGACACATAGCGCCATTCCGCCAGACCGATGGCACCCAACAGCCAGTTGCCGCCTGACACATCCTTCATGTCTTGCTGTTCCCAGAACAGCGTGCGGCCATTGCCATGGCACTGCATGATCGAAAAGATCGAGCGAGCAGGCATCCGCAGCAAATCATTGTAGGTAATGGTCAGCTCACGCTCGACGGCATTGCCGTGGATGCGCAAGCGCCACGCTTCCTTCGCCAATTGCGGATGGGTTTCCACAGTCGGCGTGGGGTAGTGGTTGCGGACGTAGAACTGTTCGACTGGCGTCTGCCAAGTGTTGAAGTCCCAGTAGCGACCGGTACGCACTGTCGCACCGATGTTAAGAACGCGGCTATCGTCTTTCTGCAGGATTCGCCGCGCGGGCGCCGGTGCTGCAGCTGGGGCTTGCGCCAACGCTGGCCCACCGACCATGGCGCCCGTTGCGCCCCAGGCGGCCACTTGAAACACCCGACGGCGATCCAGCGACGGCCCGTTACGAATGACCTCACGTGCAAGCGCATCCGCTTCAGCTGAACGACGATGTTCGGACATGGTCCATCCCCCTCCAAATGGCCTCTAACAGCGGGCCTGGGTGGTGAGGAGCAACGGGCATGCCAGGGCGTTTGGCACCGGAGGAGGCGGGTTTTCTGTCGTGTCAGTCCGGATTTCAGGACGCTGCCTGGGCATTTGGTCCAGCGGTCAGGACTGATCAGACCTCCCCATCGGTGCTGCGAGCCTTGGTCAGGCCAAAGCGGCGGATCTTGTCGAACAGGGTGGATCGCCCAACGCTCAAACGCTCGGCAGCGGCGGTAACATCGCCGCCGGTTGCAGACAGTGCGGCTTCGATCGCCCGACGTTCGGCCGCGGCAACTGTTGCGGCGAGGGTGGGCAGGGTGTCTGCCAATGGGCGCGGCTGGCTATGGTCGGGCATCAGGTCGCTGGCGGTGATCCACGGGCCATCGGCCATGGCGGCTGCGCACTCCACGCGATTGCGCAGTTCGCGCACATTGCCGGGCCATGTGTGGGCCAGCAGGGCTGCTTCAGCCGAAGCATCAAAGCCACGCAGGTCGCGCGCAAAGCGCTGGGTGCACGCGGCCAGAAACTGCTGGGCCAGCAGCAACACGTCGTCCTGCCGCGCGCGCAGCGGCGGAACCTCAAGTCGGATCACATCCAACCGATACAACAGATCGTCGCGGAACCGGCCGTCACGCGCTCGTCCCTGGATATCGGCGTTGGTGGCGGCGACCACGCGGGCGCGGAAGGGCAAGCGCTCGGTACCGCCGACGCGGGTGAACTCCCGCGCCTCAAGCAAGCGCAGCAGCTTTGGCTGGAGCGACAGCGGCAGTTCGGCGACTTCGTCCAGCAACAGCATGCCGGTGGCCGCCCGTTCGGCAAACCCGATGTGGCGCCCCGTGGCCCCTGTGAAGGCGCCGCGCTCATGGCCGAAAATCTCACTCTCCATCAAATCTGCTGGAATGGCGGAGCAATTGACGGCGACGAACGGCGCCTTGGCCGTCGGCGACAGAGCGTGCAGCAGGCGAGCGGCAACTTCTTTGCCAACACCGCTTTCCCCCAGCAGCAGGACCGAACTATCAACTTGGGCTGCGCGCCGTAGACTTGCCTCTAACCGACGGATCGCGACAGAGGCACCGAGGTTGGCATCCTTCTGGGGCTGTACCCGT
Source organism: Alphaproteobacteria bacterium (assembly GCA_004292755.1). GTDB lineage: Bacteria > Pseudomonadota > Alphaproteobacteria > Elsterales > Elsteraceae > RDXE01. The sequence continues at coordinate 1,083 of RDXE01000033.1, read as the reverse complement.
CGCGCCAGCATACGCTCAATCCGCTGCAACAGGTCGGGTACCTCGAACGGCTTTAACAAGAAATCATCCGCGCCTGCACGGATCAAACGCACTGCTTGGTCAATCTCCCCAAATGCTGTCATGAACAGAACTGGCGCGTCGAACAACTGCAGCCGTCGACGCATGAACAAGTCTTCGCCTGATCCATCGGGCAGACGAATGTCGCACACCAGCACATCCGGCGCGGTACGCGCCACTTGTGCTTCGGCGTCGGCCAACGTACGCACCCAGACCACAGCATAGCCCTCGATCTCGAGCCGATGGGCCAGGGCGGCGCCCAGCACTTGGTCGTCCTCCACCAGCAGAACGGTCCCGCGTCTGGATGTCGGATCAGGGGGCATGGTCCAACACCTCGCTTGGCTCGTCGGCTCCGACGTCCGCTGGCACCACTAGGCAGAGACAGGTTCCACTCGCCAGCGCCCGCCACGTAATCCGTCCGCGCATACGCTGAGCAAGCCTCGCAGCAATCCATAAGCCAAGACCGCCACCCTCAGGTGGGGCAGCGTCAAGATCATCCAACAGAGCCTGAATGGCGGGCGGCAAGCCTGGACCTGCGTCGCGGATGCAGATCACAACGTTGCCACCCTCGGCCCGCGCGTCCAAGCCAACCTCCCCACCCTGGGGGGATGCAGCGCAGGCATTCAGCAGCAGGTTCAACACCACCTGGCGGGTCAACGTGCGGTCGGCACTGCTGGAGGCAGGCAGGTGATTGTCCCACTCCAGGCGTAAGCCCCGCCGTTCTACTTCATGGCGGACCAGGAAACGCAGATCATCCAGATCATCCTGTCGTAGCGGCCCGTCCCCTGGTCGGCCCTTGTAGGTGACTAGACTGGCGCGCACGACAGTGCGGATGTCGTGCAATCCCCGGCGGAGAAAGCCGACCGAGGCCTCGCGCACCTTGGGGTCGTCGCCATGGGTCGCGATGGTGTCGACGGCGGTCAGCAACCCCGCCAGGGGATTGTTGACCTCGTGCGCCATGCCGGACGCCAACTTGCCAAGCTGAGCGAAACGCTCCTCCTCGGCCATGCGGGTGGCCATCGCTTC
>RDXE01000066.1 GCA_004292755.1 Alphaproteobacteria bacterium | reverse complement strand
AGCGCGCCATTCTTCCAGGCTTTTCGGGCGGAAGGTCGGCGGCAACTTGAAGTCCACGGTAGCCATGACTCTCACTCCAGAAATGGATGGGAGCCCCTACCATACCCGCGGGTTTTTCGCAATGCAGCAAACGCGGAATTCGCTGCATGCTCCCTCCGTCGAGCCTACTACGGTTGTGTGACTGATCACTAGTAGGCATTACTTTGCTGGGCCTACCCATCAGCAACCGACGCGCTACTTGGTCAACCTCCACACAGGATTGTACTGTGCGAGTTGCTCCTCGAGCGGCGTATTGGACCGTCCAGGTTGTGGCCTGACGGCAGCGTAAGCCTCGACCAAACGGTCGAGCAACAGCTTGGCGTGGGGGTGCCGCGCGGACACATTGATGTAGATCGAGATCACGTTGAGCGTGTGGGAGAACAACTCAACCGAACTGCCAACCTCCGTCTGTGCCTCTTGCAGCTTGTTGCGATACTGGACGTAGATCTGACCCCGCCGCGCCAGCAACATCCGCAAGCCGGAAGCCGTGTCGTTTGGCTCGCCTGTGATGCGAACATCGTTGGTTGGGGTTTCGATGAACGTACGAATACCGCCATAGGCGAAGCGCTGCTGCAAAATTACACTGCGTCCACGCAGATCGTTGAGCGTACGAATCCGCAAGGTAGGATCCAAGGTGAATGCTTGGATCACGATCTCATCGATTGGGTTGCTGCTAGACAGGATGTGGCCCTGCAACTCCGGTGCTGCATTGTTGGTGAGCAGCACATCGGCTTCGCCGTTGATGATCATCTGGCGGGCCCGCGCGACTGGAAACTCGCGAACATCGGACTCCACCCCCAGATGCTCACACATGCGCCGAAACAGGACGACCAGATCACCCTGCGGCTGTCCGGCCGCATCGACATAATTGAACGGCGGAAACGGGAAGAACACCATGCGCAGGGGAGACGTCAGGCCCGGAGCCGGTTGCCCCAAGGATGGGCGCGTCAAGAGAGTTGCGAGTCCACACGCCACCACCCCACGCCGTGTCCAGCCCGCTTGTCGGATCACTGCCAGCTCCTCGGTGTTTCTACCCAAAAGCTGCCATAAGCGGTTGATGTCAACAAGCACCCGGAGAGGGGATCTGAGAACCGACGGTCGTCGATTGATCTAGCGCGACCATCCGACTCCTGACGCGTTGATCTTTGTGAAGGCATCGACCAATGTATCCAACAGTGCCTGAGCATAGGGGACCCGCTTGGAAACATTTATGTAAACAGGGATGCGACTTACCGGGTAGCGATAAAGTAGCTGCGTTACATTTAAGCGTGCAATCGCATCATCAACATGATTTTGATATTGGATGTAAAGGTCACTACGCCCTGCCAGCAGGATGCGAAGCCCCGATACAGCGTCCCGTGCAAAGCCAGATACCCGCACGGCATTTTCTGGATTGGTCAAAATATCCATGATACCAGAATAATGATAGCGTTCCTGTAAGATCACGGAGCGCCCCTTCAGCATATCTGGGATTGTTAAAGAAGAGAATGACTGTAATGAAACTATCTCTATCACAATCATCATTATTGGCTCGGCAGTGGAAAAAATATGACCCTGAAGTTCTGGTGCTGTGTTATTAGTTAACATGACGTCTGCACGGCCATCGATAAGCATTGCACGCGCCCGGCCCACTGGGAATTCTTGCATAGAGCCAGCTAACCCGGCGACTGCAATCATTCGCTGGAATTGATCAATCAGATGCCCCCTTGGAATACCATCCCCGTCACTATAATTGAAGGGAGGAAACGAAAAAAAGACCATACGAACCGTAGGTGGAAGCGGAGCGGTTTCGGCACGCGCCACCTCCGCTTTAGACATGGAAAGCAAAACAGACACCACCAGAAGACGAAAAAGTCCGCGCACTGATAGGAAACCAGGACATTGCACCGCAAGTTTCCTTTCTGTGACAGAATGCTTGACGATCGTTCCGGTCAGGTTGTGCTATCCAAGATACTTCCGGATGAAGCTGCGGGAAACATCTATTTGAAAGTCTGAGTCGAGGCCAGGGGCATGCCCACAATTGGGCACCTCAACAATTTGAGCAAAAGGCGGCTGTGTCGCCATCGCCGCAGATACGCTCAGTGGCAGTAAGAGTGATGTTGCCCCACGAAAACAGAGCACCGGCAAGGTGAGTTTGCGGAACACCTCCCACTGCCTGTAGTCAGCCCGACGGTCGCGGATTTGATCGATCACGCGGGGATCGTTGTGAACCGTGATCCGCCCGTCATCGGTGCGTCTATGACCATAAACGGCCATGCGCCGCCAGGCGCTGTCGGGAATGGGACCTCGACCGACATAGGTTTTGCGCAAAAACTCTTCATACTCCGGCAGCGTGTCGAACACCGGCGGCGTGCCTGCATAGCTTAAGATGTGGTCGAACGCTGCATCGGGCACCTCCGGCCCCATGTCATTCAACAGCAGCGCTGCAAGCTTGGGCCCGATGCGCGGATCGCCTGCGGCAGCAATTCCCAATGCCCCTCCCATGGAGGTGCCGACCCACACGGCACGCACGACGTCCAACGCGTCCAAGAGCTCCGCCATCACTGGCAAATAGGTATGCCAGCCATAATCCGCCCCCGATGCCGCCCATTGGCTGAGGCCCCGGCCCGGCAGGTCCGGGACAATCACGCGGTAGGTATCGGCAAGCGCGGCGGCAAACTCATCGTGGTCGCGCGCGCTGCGTGCCAACCCATGCAGAATCAACACCGCTGGGCCGCCCGACCGGCCCCATTCCATCACGTGGATGCAGTAGCCCGCAGCCATCACAAACTTGTGCTGTGGCGACATCACCCCTGCCCTCCCTCTCCCGCGTGTCCGCAACCGCGCTGCGGCTGTTGCATAGCCGTTCACGTGTTGGCGAGAAAGACTCTTTACGACTGACAGGTGCATCGGTGGTGGAAGATTTGCCGTAGCGGGATCGTAACGCGCTGTCGCTCCACCGAGCGCAGAACCAACCGAAGACTGCGACAAAATGCTCGCGATATGCATTTAAAGCATATAAATATGCAATTTCAAAATGAATATCGACAGGTCACATCAGGTGCGTTGTCGCTCCCGGAGACAGCAATATCCCTAATATGACTACAAAATTGCAGAGAAATGACAGACCGTCGCTCTATTCTAAGTCATTATTTCTAGCTGTCGCCGCGCTTCGGTGCTTTTTTTGCTGCGAGTCGCTTCTGCATTTCCCATAGACTATCCCATCTGATCTAGGCAGAAGCGCGCACCTCCCTGTCCCGCCAGCAGAGATTGTCCCATGCCCGCCTCGCAGCCGCCCAGCTTGCCCGTACCTCAGCCCCCCCACCGCATCGCCTTTGCCCTCGGCGGATTGGCCGGCGCCAATGGCTTTGGGGCGGGAGTGTTAACTGCAGCGCGCGCCGCAGGTGTTGAGCCCGATCTGATTTCCTGCACGTCCGGCATGATTCACTGGACGTGGCGCTATTTGGAGAATGCCGATCTGCGCCAGGAATTGGCCGCCGCGATCGCGCATCAAAAGCAACCAGACCCCAAGCCCGCCTCGCTGTGGTCCTTGATGACCGGCGGCGTGGAGGGGGTGTTCCGCACCGCCACCACGGAATACTGGAGTCGATTCCTCACCTCGCCCCCACCCGTGACTGCAAACGATTGGCTTGAACGCCTGATGCCAGCGCAGATGTGGGTGCCAACCCGCTCCGATGAGCTGTTTGAGGCGATGGCAAGCTGCTTCAACAGCTGGGATCGCCCACTGTTCCTCAACAGCTATGCCCCGCGCCGTGGTGTGGAATTGGTTCACATGAACCCGGCTGGGTATGATCTGTGGCGCGCCTACGGCAATCCTGCCTTCTGTGACGGTGACGGCGACACCGCGACGCCGCCGCGGCGGCGCACCAGTGCCACGGGCGGCGTTCTGCCAGCCACTTTGCCGCGCACCATCACCGCAGGCGCCATTCGCGACGCGCTCTGGCTTACGCGCTATGGCTTCGAGAGCCAGAAGCGCATTGATGGCGCCTATGTTCGCCAGTTCCTGCTGAACGAATTGATTGCGGCCGACACGATCCTGGTTGCTCGACCGCGCCGGTTCGATTGGCAGGGTAACCTTCCACGCACCAGTCTCGACATTGAGGATTTGGAAACCAAGCTGTGGTTTGACAGCTCGTACATGCAACAAATCCACCACATTGACTTTATCAATCGCGGCGTGGCGAGCGGGGCTCTGCGCAGCGCGCTCTACCACCCTGTTGATGTTCTGCCGGTCGAGGTGCAGAGCGAGCGTGGGTTCTTTGACTACTTCAATGAAACGATTGAGTTGTTCGATGAAGGCAAGCGCGAAGCAACCCGGGTGATCCACAGCCACGTGCTGCCCCGGCTGGAGGACAGCAACGTGGTGCCCATCCGCTGGGCCAAGGCTGCTTGATCTGCACCCTGCCCATTCTTTGGGCAGGGCGGCACGACGGCGCTGTTCGCGGAGGCTCAAAGCGGCTATGGCTTGTGGGCGGGGGGGAGTGGCCCTGGCGTTGCATGCGACAGCGCGCCGCCGGACCATTCGTCCGACACCCTTGGTCCAGACAGTCACGGGAGCACGCCAGGATGCGCCGTCTCTTCTTCGCCGCTGCAGCGCTCGCGCTCGGCACTTTTGCCGCCGGGCCATCGCTGGCTCAACAGCCAACCCGCCTGACCTTCGGCACCGATTGGCTTGCCCAGGCCGAGCATGGCGGCTTCTACCAAGCCTTGGCGATGGGCCTGTATCGCCAACGCGGCTTGGATGTCACCATCCGTATGGGCGGTCCACAGCAGAATGTTGCGCAAAACCTCGTCTCGGGCGTGGTCAATGCACAAATGTTCTCTGACGGGTTCTCGGTGTTCAATTACACCAATCAGGGTATTCCCATGGTCGCTGTGGCGGCCCTGTTCCAGAAGAACCCGCAGGTGCTGATTGCCCACCCCGGCCAGGGCAATGACAGCCTGGAGGCCATGCGCGGCAAGCCGATCTTGATTTCCGCGGCCGCCCGCACCTCCTACTGGTCGTTCCTGCGCGCAAAGTTCGGCTTCAGCGACTCCCAAATCCGCCCGTACACCTTCAGCATGGCGCCGTTCCTGGCCGACAAGTCTGTGATCCAACAGGGCTTTTTGACCTCCGAGCCGTTTGCCATCCAGGAGGCCGGGGTGACCCCGGTGGTGCATCTGCTGGCCGATGCCGGGTACGACACCTATTCCTGCATGATCGTGCTGCCGCAAAGCCTGATCCAACAGCAGCCGCAGGTGGTGCAGGCCTTTGTCGAAGCGACGATTGAGGGCTGGTACCACTACATCTACCGCGATCCGACCCCCGGCAACACGCTGATCAAGCGGGACAATCCCGAGATGAGCGACGCCAAGATCGCCAACTCCATTGCTTTGATGCGCCAGTACGGCATCGTTGACAGCGGCGACAGCCTGCGCGCTGGCATCGGCGCCATGACGGAAGCGCGCTGGAAGTCGTTCTTCGAGACCACGGTTCAGGCGGGTGTCTATCCGGCCACCATGCCCTGGCAGACGGCGTTCACCACGGCCTTTGTCAACAAGGGCCACGGCCTGTCGATCAAGCCCTGACTGGATCGCCCTCCATGCGTCCAGTCGTGCGACTTGCTGGCATAGGCAAGTCCTACACCACCGGAACCGAAGCCCTGCGCGGTGTCGACCTCGACATCGCCCAGGGCGAATTCCTGTCCCTGGTCGGCCCGTCGGGCTGTGGCAAGTCCACCATCCTGCGCCTGATCGCTGGGTTGGGGGAGCCGACCGTTGGCAGCATCGATTGGCCAACCACCACAGTTGACGCAAGTGGTCGGCCAGAACGCTCCCTCGGTTTTGTCTTCCAGGAACCGACTCTGATGCCATGGGCGACGGTTGCAGCCAACGTCGCCCTGCCACTGACCCTAAAGCGTCAACCACGCAGCGCTGTGCGTCCCCTGGTATTGGACGCGCTGGCGATGGTTGGTCTTGCTGACTTTGCCGACGCCTATCCGCGGGCGCTGTCAGGCGGCATGAAGATGCGGGTCTCGATCGCCCGCGCGCTGGTCACCCGGCCACGCGTGCTGCTGATGGACGAGCCCTTCGCCGCTCTGGATGAGATCACCCGCCTGAAATTGAATGATGACCTGCTGGCCCTGTGGCGGGATTTGGGCTTCACGGCTGTGTTCGTCACCCACTCCGTTTATGAGAGTGTGTATCTGTCCACCCGCGTGGTGGTGATGGCACCGCGCCCGGGGCGGATTACGGCTGACCTCACCATCGCAGGGCCAGAGGTGCGCGACGACGTGTTCCGCACCTCCCCCACCTACAACGAGGAGTGCCGCCGGGTCTCCGCAGCGCTGAAGGAGGCGATGGCAGCATGACCCTGTCTCGCGACACTGTTACCGCCATTCTGGCTCCCCTGCTGGTTGCCGTGCTGCTGATCGGCGGGTGGGAGGTGGCGGTGACTGTCTGGCGCATCAATCCCTTCATCCTGCCACCGCCCTCGGCGATCTGGCGAGCGCTGGGCACGGACTTCGACCTGCTGGCCTCTAGCCTTGGCTTGACGTTGGCCGTCACCGTTTCTGCCTTCGCGCTGGCCGCGGTGGGTGGGGCCTTACTGGCGATCCTGTTCGTATCGGCGCGCTGGGTGGAATTGGCGCTGTTGCCCTACGCCATCGTGCTGCAGGTCACACCCGTGGTGGCAATCGCGCCGCTGCTGATCATCTGGGTGAAAGATCCCTTCACGGCGATGCTGGTGCTGGCGTGGATTGTTGCGTTCTTCCCCGTGGTCTCAAATGCCACATTGGGCCTGCGCTCCACCGACCATAACCTGTTGAACCTGTTCCAGCTCTACGGCGCCAGCCGGTGGCAGCAACTCTGGCTGCTGCGGATTCCCAACGCCCTGCCCTACTACTTGGCGGGCCTGAAGATTTCCGGCGGGCTGTCGCTGATTGGCGCTGTGGTGGCCGAGTTTGTCGCCGGATCGGGCGGTGTTGCTTCCGGCCTTGCTTATCGGATTCTGGAGGCTGGATACCGCTTACAAATCCCGCGAATGTTCGCAGCGTTGTTCTTAATCTCCAGTGCCGGGATTGTGATCTATCTGCTGCTCAGTCTGATCAGCCATCTGATGTTGCGCCGTTGGCATGAAAGCGCCGTCGCGCGCGAGAATTAGGAGACCTCCCCCAATGCCGCTCTCACCTCAGTTCCTGGATGCCCTTGGCGACATTCCGCGCACCGATGATACCGCGTTGGTGCGCCAGAAAAGCCGCGACTTTTATTGGTACAGCCCAGTGCTGAAGCGGCAGCTCCGCGATGTTGCGGGCGATCTGCTGGTCCAGGTGCGCTCCGAGGCCGACATCATCCACGTGCTGCGCACCGCCTATGCTCACGACGTGCCGGTGACTGTGCGCGGTGCGGGCACCGGCAACTACGGCCAGGCCATGCCGCTGAAGGGGGGTGTCATCCTCGACACCACGGCGATGGAGGCGATCCGCTGGATCAAGCCCGGTGCGGTGCGCTGCGAGGCGGGCGTCAAAATGCTGGCACTGGACGAAGCAACCCGTGCCGATAGCGGGCAGGAGGTACGCTTCTTCCCCTCCACCAAGCGCACGGCGACGGTTGCTGGCTTTATCGCCGGGGGCTCCGGCGGTATCGGCTCCATCGGCTGGGGCTTGCTGCGCGATCCCGGCAACATTCTGGGCGTGCGCGTGGTGACCATGGAAGCCGAACCGCGCGTGCTGGAACTGCGCGGCGCAGACATCCAGAAGGTCAACCACGCCTATGGCACCAATGGCGTGATCACGGAAGTGGAAATGCCGCTGACGGCGGCGATTCCCTGGAGTGAGCTGGTGTTCGCCTTCCCATCCTTCATCGATGCCGCGGCGTTTGCCCAGGCGTTGGGGGAGTGTGACGGCATTGCCAAAAAGCTGTTGTCTGTGATCGCGGCACCCATCCCGCAGCTTCATTTCAAAGGCTTCCGCGACGCTCTACCCGAAGGTCACGCCATCGTGCTGGCGATGGTGGCGACAGCCAATGTCGAAGCGGCGGAGGTGCTGCTGGCGGAACATGGCGGGCGTCTGGTGCACCGCACCGATGGCGAGGGAGAGGTTCCGCTCTATGAATACTCCTGGAACCACACCACGCTGCAGACACTGAAAACCGACAAGGGCATCACCTACTTGCAGGTGTTGTATCCCCGGCCCAACAATCTCAGTCTGGTGGCCAAGATGGCTGACGCCTTTGGCGATGAAGTGATTCCGCATCTAGAATTCGTGCGGTTCCACGGTCAGGTCACCTGCGTTGGGTTGCCGATTGTGCGCTACACCACTGAGGCACGTTTGCAGGAGATCATGGCGCTGCATGAGGCGGCGGGCTGTCCTATTTTTGATCCCCACGTGTTCACCCTGGAAGAAGGCGGCATGAAGGCGATCGATCAGGTTCATCTGGCGTTCAAGCGCGAGGCCGACCCCAAAGGCCTGCTCAACCCCGGCAAGATGCTCGCCTGGGACGATCCGAACTGGACCCCGCGCCTTGGGCAAACCCATCTCTACGCGGCAGGATAGCGGGGCGTGACCCTGCGCCCTGCACCGACGGCTGATCCTGAAATGACACAGGATTGACATAGAGGCCGCAGCGCTTCTCAGATAGCCCCACCGAGCCCATGGCCTCTGCTGCGGTCAGCGGCTTCGGAGGGGAGTAGCGCTGGCCGCGTGTCGGCGCATCAATTGGGGAGCAAGCTGTGAAATCCTTAGCCCTTGCAACCGCTGTGCTTGGCACAGCGTTGGTGGCTGCCGTACCGGTTCAGGCAGGCGCCATTCTCGACCAGATCCGTGCCCGCGGAGATATTCGCTGCGGCATCCCACAGCCAACGGCGGGCTGGGCAGCACCAGACAATCGCGGCGTGATGCGTGGGATGGATGCCGACACCTGTCGCGCGGTAGCGGCTGCGCTGTTTGGCGATGCTGGCAAGGTGAACTTCGTCACCACCACCTCGGCCAACCGCTTCCCGGCGTTGCAGAATGGTGAAGTGGACATGCTGGCACGGGTCACCACCTGGACCTTCAGCCGCGACACAACCCTGGGCTTCAACTTCGCCCCGCCGATCTTCTACGACGGCCAAGGGCTGATGGTCAGCGCACGCTCCGGGATCAAGAGCGCGCGGGAGTTGGATGGCGCCACGGTGTGCGTGCAACCCGGCACGACGACAGAATTGAACTTGGCGGACTATTTCCGCTCCAACAACATGCGCTTCAACGCTGTGGTGATCGAGTCGTCCGACGAAATCCGCGCGGCGTTCTTCTCCGGTCGGTGCGATGTCTATACCACTGACCGCTCGGCCCTGGCCTCGGCGCGCGCCGTGGCGCCAGACCCGCGCCAATACGTCGTGCTGCCCGAAGTGATCTCGAAAGAGCCGCTGGCGCCGCTGGTTCGTCATGGCGATGACCAGTTGTTCGACATTGTGAAGTGGACGGTCTTCGCCCTGATCGAAGCCGAAGAAATGGGTCTCACCCAGGCCAATGTGGAACGCATGGCCGCTGAAACCAAAGACCCCGCGATGATGCGGTTCCTCGGTCGCGAAGCAGGCTTCTCCCGCGGTGCTCAATTGGCCGACAATTGGGTGATCAATGTCATCAAAGCCGTCGGCAATTACGGCGAGATGTACGAGCGCAACCTCGGCGCCGACACCCCCCTCGGCCTCTCCCGCGGCGTCAACAACCTGTGGACCAAGGGTGGCCTGATGTATTCCCCACCGTTCCGGTAGGCGACAGCCCCCTCCCGTCGCCCAGGCGGCGGGAGGGGACCCGCGTTGACAGTCGATGCCATCCTGAATGGATGGCCAAGCCGGTGACGTCCAGACCTTGGCGTCCGCGCGGCTGATGAACGTGAGTGATCACGCCGCTTGATCGGGATCGCTCTCGGTGCTGGTCAGCTTGGCGCGATACTTGGTAAGACCCGGAAACTTGTGATCGAACACGGCAGGGTAGAACGACGCCCAGCGCTCAAAATGCCGCTCATACAGCTGCTGAGCGCGATCATTGCCGTGGATCACCATGATGCCGATCGTGTCGTAACCGCGCTCCTTGGCGGTGGCCTTGGCTTCCAGCATCAACCGTTCACCCAGCCCACGCCCGCGGAAACCGTCCAGCACGCCGACGCTTTCAATGAGCACAGGAGCCTGCGGTTGGAGGAAGATCGGGTCGGGTGCCCCCCACAGGGTGTTGTAGTGATCGCGGAAGCCGTTGGTCGTCTCAGTGTCCCAGCCAAGCAAGCGCCCGACCTCCGGTAACCGCTCAAGCTTCACCGGGCGGCGGTCGCACGGCTCAAGGGGGGCATCGAACACTGCGCACGCAGCGACGGGGCGGCCCTCGACTTCAAGCACGAGAAAATCCTCAACCGCGCCCCAGTTGGCGGCATTCGCCGCGAGCATTGCCTCCAGAAACGCGCGCGGTGTCACGCCAAACGGCGCGACAAGGGCATCCCACATTGAGTATTCAAAGGGGGGTTTTGAGGCGATTTCCTCGATCTCAGCGAGGAATGGAATGTCTGCGTGGGGTGCCCCCCATCGGGTGATGGGGGGGCTGGCACGCTCGTGAACGGCGACCATGGCGGCTCCTACTTGACCGTGGCATCTGTTGGCATACGATCCGTATGTCCATCATGTAGATACATACGGGATGTATGTCAAGGAATGGCGCAACGACGCTCCCGCGCAACGATGATCGCGCAGACAACCGAAAAGCTGATTGCAGCCGCTCGGATGGCGTTTGCCCGCGATGGCTACGCCGCCGCCTCTATGGACGCCCTGACGGCACAGGCAGGGTTAACCCGCGGTGCGCTGTACCACCACTTCGGTGGTAAGGATGGGCTGCTGGAAGCAGTTGTCCGTCAGATCAACCAAGAGCTCGGTGCCCGACTCGAAGCGGTGTGGGACAGTATTCCCAACAAACACGCCGCCTTGCGCGCCACCTGCGACGCCTATCTCGACAGTGCACTTGAGCCTGAGCTGCAACGCATTTTGTTCATCGACGCACCCGCTGTCCTTGGCCATCGCCTGCGGGAGTTGGACCGAGAGGGCTCGATCGGTCCGCTTATCGAAGCACTAGAAGAACTGTCGCTGAGCCATGGAGTCGAGATCGCCGACCCGGAAACGCTGGCACGCATGCTCAACGCTGTGATGGTTGACCTTGCGCTATGGATCGCGGGCAGCGCAGACCCTCAAGCAACCTTGCGTCGGGCCAAGGCGGGGCTAAGCCATCTTCTCGATCGGCTTGGCCTCTGACGACTGCGGCGACAGGCCGGAGCCAGCCGCCTCCCGCGCTTCCTGCTGGCGAGCCCACATCCCGGCATAGGTGCCAGCGGCGGCGAGCAGGGCGGTGTGGGTGCCGCGTTCGATGATGTGGCCCTGGTCGAGGACGATGATCTCGTCGGCGCCCACCACGGTCGACAGCCGGTGGGCGATCACCAGAGTGGTGCGCTGGGCGCTGACCTGATCGAGGCTGGCCTGAATGGCATGCTCGGTCTGGGTGTCGAGCGCGCTGGTCGCCTCGTCGAAGATCAAGATGCGCGGGCGTTTCAAAATCACGCGGGCGATGGCGACACGTTGTTTCTCACCGCCAGACAGCTTCAAGCCGCGCTCACCAACACGGGTTTGATAGCCGTCAGGCAGGCTGGTGATGAAATCATGGATGCGGGCAAGGCGTGCTGCCTCCTCCACCTCGCCTGGGGTGGCATCGGGTCGGCCATAAAGGATATTGTAGTAAATCGTGTCGTTGAACAGCACCGTATCCTGCGGAACGATCCCAATCGCGGCCCGAACCGTCGCCTGCTGCACTGTACGAATGTCTTGACCATCAATGGTGATCCGCCCACCGGTTACATCATAGAACCGATACAGCAGACGCGACAGGGTAGACTTACCCGCACCAGAGGAGCCGACCACCGCCACAGTTTTGCCAGCGGGCACCTCAAAGCTAATGCCATGCAAGATTTGCCGCCGGGGGTCATAGGCGAAGTGAACATCTTCAAACGCAACCCGCCCCTCCCCAACGGTCAGCGGCGGGGCGGCTGGATCGTCGGCCACTTCCCGATCCACCCGCAACAACGTGAACATCTGGGCAATATCTGTCAAGGATTGACGAATCTGACGATACACAAAACCTAGGAAATTCAACGGCAGATACAGCTGAATCAAGTAAGTGTTTACCAGGACGAAGTCACCCAGGGTCATCGTACCGTTGCGCACGCCGCTGCCCGCCATCACCATGACCCAGGCTAAGCCAACAGCGATGATCGCACCTTGTCCAATGTTCAACATCGACAAGCTGGTCTGGCTGCGCACTGCGGCCTTCTCATAGGCCTTCAAGGCGTGATCAAATCGCCGCGCTTCATGATCCTCATTACCGAAATACTTGACTGTCTCGTAGTTCAACAGGCTATCAATCGCCTTGGTGGAGGCTTCTTGGTCCCGGTCGTTCATTTCACGGCGAAACTTGGTCCGCCACTCGGATACTGTGATGGTGAAGAGGATGTAGCCAAGGATTGTGCTTGCCGTGACCACGGCGAAGCGCCAGTCATACAAATACCACAGAATACCCGCGACGAGGGCAATCTCCAGAATTGTTGGCAGAACATTGAACAGCATGAATTGCAGCAAGAGCTCGATACCCTTGGTGCCCCGCTCAATCGCGCGGGTCATGCCGCCGGTTTGGCGATCCAGGTGAAAGCGCAGCGACAGCGCATGCAGATGGCGAAATGTGGCTAGCCCAACGGAGCGCACCGCGCGCTGGGCCACCTTCGCAAACACCGCGTCGCGCAACTCACCAAACGCCTGGGCCAACACGCGCGCCAACGCATAGCCGAGAATCAAGGCAACTGGCACAGTGACTGCGGCACCGGTTGGCCCCAGCGCGTCCACTGCCCCTTTGTAGAACACTGGCACAACCACGTTGACCAACTTCGCGATCAACAGACAGCCAAGTGCCACCACCACGCGGGCGCGCAAGGCGCTATCGCCTGCGGGCCAGAGATGGGGCGCCAAATCGCGCAACGGCGCCAATTCCCCTGGGCTCGGGGCGGACGGTGTATAGGAGGGTGCAGTCATGTCGGGTCCAGCCGGTGCTTGAGCACTAGCCGTGCCACGCACAGGCCCGCTATGCAATCACCAGATCTGGCACAGGAGATGTGCCGCCCACCACCCAGCCAGTGACGAATTGGGTGCGCTCCCCCGGTCCATGCAAGTTAGGACCGGAGGCGTGGACGGTTTCGACCGACCAGCATAGAAGGTCACCCGGCGCCAGCCGAACCGCGACCACAGCGGCTGGGTCGAGCCCATAGGCGCGGACATCGTCCGGCTCCGCTGCAGTTACCATCACACTGCCGCCCTGACGCTCGACTGGCCCCACCAAGTGGCTGCCGCGCACCAATCGGATGCTACCCGTCTCCGGGCTCATCGGCTCCAGTATCAAAGCGCAGTGGAAATAGGTTGGTGAGCGCTCCACCACCCAGGCCTGGTCAGCGCGAAACCAAGTATCGCGGTGCCAGCCAATCGTCGCGCTCTCGTCGCCCGGTCGTTTCCAGAACAGGCTTTGCACACCAACCCAGTGCAGCGGCACCTCTGGCGGCACCAAGGGACGGGCCATGATTTGATCGGCGACGGCCTTTGCGAAGTGGGCACTACCGCGAGTGACGTTCCGTAACGCCCGAATCGGCCCATCGGGTCCCGTGCCGGGTACCCGCAAAACCTCCACCGGTGTTGCGTTGCCCGCCAACGCGTCGGCCCGCAGACGATGGCTTTCCGCCAGCAACTCCGACACTGTCTCGGCATCAACCGCACCACGAAAGATGCAGAAGCCATCACGCGCCAAGCTTGGGGTTTCGAGCACTGGAATCGTCACAATTTCACCTCTTTCTCACACGGGTGAGCGCGACCAATCGGCAGGCCCAACGGGTCGTGCAGGCACCCCATAGGCGCGCTGGCCTGCAGGGATGTCGCGCACCACTGCCGCACCGGCGCCAATGATGCACCCAGCACCGATGCGAACCGCGCCCACCACGGCACCAGCCCCAATGAAGCATCCAGCACCGATCTGCGACCGCGCGACCACGGTAACCGACAGACCCAAGGTCGCGCCGTCCCCCAACTCCGCTTCAAACCCAATCATCGTGCCACTCTCGATCAGAACGCCGGAACCCAGGCGGGCACCAGGCGAGATGCGGCAGAACGCGGGCACATAGCATCCAACCCCAACATGCGCATAGGGCGATAGAGCGGCCAGCGGGTGCACCGCCGTCTCCACTCTGCCGCCTGCGGCAATCACGCGCGCGGCCACCGCCAAGCGCCGCGCCGGGTGCCCCAACCCAACGGCGAAGGACTGGCCGTGCGCAAAGCCCGGCTGCTCCAAACAGGCAAAGCCGCCCAACACCGGCCTGCCGATCACCGAAGTGCTGATCGGCTTTGTGTCATCCAAAAACCCAACGACAGGAACAGCCATCGCATCGAAGACAGTTGCCAGGTTCTGGCCGTGCGCACCGGCGCCGATGATAATGATTGACACGACAGTGCCGCAGCCTCCTGCAGTTTCACATCGAACCTAGCGATTGCTGCTGCTGTTAGCGATATCATATCGTGTCGAGGCTTCCAGTAGGCTCTCCGCAGTGTTGTTAGCACTGCGCCAACATCGTTGAGTGGTCCATGCCTCGATCCGCCTCCCGCCACGCTGCCAGATCGCCGTCCCGGCAGCGCGCGGCGGCTGGTGGCGTTGCATTCGGCCAGTCGGCACCAGCATTGCTGGCGGCGGGGGACAGCATGGCGGCGGAGCAGGCAGCGCGACGGCTGATCCGCCAGAGCCCCCGCCACCCCGAGGCATGGCATTGGCTGGGCCTAGCCCTTGCGGAACAGAAACGAACAAGCGAGGCACTATCGGCCTTGCGCACGGCACGCATTATCATGCCCAGCAATGCCGAAGCATTGTTGAGTGAGACCGACCTGCTGATCACCCGGAAGGACTTCCAGGCCGCGGTCGACGTGTTGCACCGCGCGCCGGAGCTTCTGCGTGTCCGAGCCGATCTGTTGGTCAACCTATCCGCAGCCTACAGCGCTCTGAAACACCTGGATGCAGCGATTGACTGCGGCCAGCAGGCCGTTCGCATCAATCCCGCCTTGTTACAGGCGTGGTTCAATCTTGGCCTGTATTTGATACAAGCCAGCCGCTATGAAGAGGCGGAGGCCGCACTCCTCACCGCCCGTGACCTTCAGCCAGACTTTGCCTTGACTTGGGTGCAGTTGGCGACAGTCTATCGGCACCTCGGACGACTATCCGCCGCGGAAGATGCCGCGCGGCGCGCGGTTACCCTGGCCCCCAACAATCCCGATGCCCACGCGGTGTTGGGCTACGCACTCCGCCAACCGGGCCGGGCCGTTGAGGCGTTGAGAACCCTTGACCATACGATTGCGCTAGATCCCAACAGCTGGAGCGTGCACCAGTCGATGCTGTGGACAGCCCTTGCCGACGAAACCTTGGACGAGGCCGACTTGCTGGCTCGTCATCGGGCGTTTGCTAACCACTGTCCACCCGCGCTCCCGCTGAGCATTGCCGATCCACGCCCGGATCGTCGGCTGCGGATCGCATTTCTGTCAGGCGACATGCGCACCCATGTGGTGGCATTGCGCCTGTTACCGCTGCTGCGCCACCTGGATCGGGCGGTTGTTGAGATCGTTGGATGCTCACAAACCAAGCTGGAGGACGAGGTCACGGCAGAGATCCGTCGTCTGTGCGACCAGTGGCTGCCGACAGCGCCGCTGAGCGATGCTGACCTTGTCCGCCGCCTGCGCGCAGACCAAATCGATATTGCGATCGACCTTGCCGGGCACACGGCAGACAACCGGTTGCGTGCGCTGGCCCGGCGTTGCGCCCCGGTTCAGGCCCACTGGGTCGGCTATCCCGGCACCACGGGCGTTCCGGCGATGGACTGGCGATTAGCAGATGCTGTTCTGGTCCCGCCAGAGTTGGACTGGATGTACACCGAGCGGGTGTGGCGGATGCCACGCACGCTCCACTGCTTCGACCCGCCTGCGGACGCCCCGCCAGTCCGTGTGGCGCCGGGCGCTGCCGCGGGACGGCCCGTGGTTGGCTGCTTTGCCCGCCCTCACAAGGTGTCGGAGGAGACATTGGCGACCGCGGGCGCACTGCTGGCTGCCGATTCCACCATCCGCTTGCGATTTCAGTATGAGGGCTTGGATGACCCCGGCACCATCGAGTCCACGCGGGCACGGCTGGTGCACCACGGCGCTACACCGGAGCAGATTGAGTTTCGCGGCCATCAACCCTTGCCCGCCTTCCTGGATAGCTTGGGCGAGGTGGATGTGATCCTCGACCCCTATCCGTTCAACGGCAGCACGATGAGCTTTTACGCCTTGTGGATGGGGGTGCCAGTCGTGACCCGGATCGGCCCGCGCTGGGTTGCCCGCAACGGCGCGATGTTCTTAGAGGCGATTGGCCTGCCTGAGTTGATCACTCGGGATCGCGGTGGGCAGATCGCCGAAGTGTTGGCTCTACTGAAGGATCCCCCGCGGTTGGCAAACCTGCGCGTTGGCCTGCGCCAGCGGCTCCAAGCGTCGCCGTTCCTAGATCATCCGGGCATGGCGCGGGATTTTGAGGCAATGCTGCGGGCGCTGTGGCACCTACGCTTGGCAGAGTCATCAGCATGAGCCCCCACCGGATTCCCTGGCTGGTCTCGGACTTGCCGGACGCGGCTGCCCTGGGGCCGTTTTTAGCCCGCATCGATGCGGCTCGAGTCTATAGCAACAACGGACCGCTGGTGCAGGAACTGGAGAGTGTACTGGCCGCAATGGTGCAGGCCTATCATCCACAGGCACCCGCACCCTTCGTCGTGCTGGCCAGTTCCGGAACGACCGCGCTGCACATGGCGGCAGCGGCATCGGGCGCCCCGGCAGGGGCAACTGGGACAGTGCCAAGCTTCACCTTTCCCGCCACTGCCCATGCGCTGCAGCACGCTGGCTTTCAGGTAGAATTGGCCGATGTGGATGCACAGACGGGAACACTGTCACCAACGGCTGTTTCAACTGCCGCAGCAGGGCCGGTGGTGCCAGTTGCTGTGTTTGGCTCAGTGCTGGACACCGCCCTGTGGGACAACGTGGCTAAGGCCACCGGACGACCGGTCATCATCGACGCGGCAGCCAGCTTTCCGCACCAAGCGCCGGGGCAGTGCTGCCATGTCGTGGTGAGTTTTCATGCGACCAAGCCTTTCGGTATCGGCGAGGGCGGCGCTTTGATCACAGCGGACCCAGCCATGGCAGATCGCGCCCGCAAGCTAGCCAATTTCGGCTTCGAGGATGGCGTCGTCCATGCCGTCGGCTTGAACGCCAAGATGAGCGAACTGCATGCCGCCGTCGGCTTAGCACAGGCACAGCGCTGGCCAGACCTAGCCCAAGCGCGGGCTGACCTGTGGACTGCCTATCGCGACGCCTTGCCGCAAAACCGGATCATGTCTTGCCTGGCAGGTCAGGCCGTCGCCCCCGCCAATCTGGTGCTGGATTGCGGGGACCATGCAGTTGATGCGGTTCAGCAACACTTGTCCGCCCATGGGATCGGGTCGCGGCGCCTCTACACCCCCGGACTGCACCAGCACCCCTGGCGACGGCGCCAGGATCAACCCTGCCCGGTGACCGAGCACCTGGCCGACTGCTTGATAAGTCTGCCGTTCCACACGCGGCTGACCCGTGCAGATGTCTGCAGCATAGCGACAGCAGTGCGCGGTCTCTTCGGAGCCTAGCGTCATGGATCGTGCCGCCCTGGCGCTAGCCAGACAGGCACCGGCCGACCAATCTCAATAATCCGTCATGGACAAAATACTTTGCCCCTGGCGCCCACTCTGCCATGGTGCGCCGGTGACGCGACGGATCTCCCTCCACGCCGCGATGGGAATGCTTGTTTTTGCAGCATTCTTGTCCGGCTGCGCCACTCAGCGGGTAGCGACAGCGCCGGCTGGGTCTGGCCTCGCTCCCCCTCCCGCCACTGCCCCGCGCACGGCGTCGTTGCCGCTTCTGCCGATCCCGGACGAATGGCTGCGCCCACCGGCGACGATTGGGGCTGACGCTGATGCAGCGGTCAGCGGTCAGGGTATGGCCTCCTGGTATGGCGGTCGCTTTCAGAACCGCCGCAAAGCCAATGGTGAGCGGTTTAACCGCCACGAGTTCACCACTGCCCACCGTACCTTGCCGTTCGGTACCTATCTGCGGGTCACCAACCTCGAAACCGGCCAAAGCGTGTTTGTGAAGGTGACCGACCGCGGTCCCTATCGGGGCAACCGGGTGCTCGACGTGTCGCAGGCCGCGGCGCGGGAATTGGGCATGCTTCGCTCGGGTGTGGCACTGGTGCAGTACGACATCGTGCCGGAGGCCATCGCGCTACAAGGCCGGATCGAGGTGGCTCCTGCCACACCGGCGCGCGCCAGCAACCCGTCGGCCACACCTCAGCGGCAAGCTGTGCAACGGCCCGCGTCTCAACGCTCCGCGGCGCCCCCAGCTGCCAGTGCGCGCTCTTCCAGCCAACGGGCAGCGCCGGTGACGTCTGCGCGTAGCCAGTCCGCTGCGCCAGCGTCCGCCCAGCGTGCAACGTCGACGCCTGCGCGCCCTCCGCGACGGACCTGACCTACAGTCGAAAGTCGCCGGAATGACGGTGTGGGTTGTTACTCCCTACCACCGGGAGCCAGAGGCGTGGTTGCGCCAGTGCTGCACCAGCGTCGCGGACCAGAGCCATCCGGACCTCCGGCACCTGATGGTGGGGGATGGCACGGATGCCCTCTGGCTGGACGGGCTGCAAATGGCTGACCCGCGGTTGTGCCATCTGCCGCTGGTCACGGGGCATCGTGACTATGGCAACACACCGCGGGGCATTGGCGGACTCTATGCCATCGCAGCCGGTGCTACGGCCATCGCCTTCCTGGATGCTGACAATTGGTACCGGGCCGACCATCTTGAACGCATGCTGGCGCTGTTCCGCACCACGGGTGCGGCGGTCTGCACGGCGGGACGCACCATCCATCGCGCCGATGGCAGCCTGATGTACGAAGACCAGGAAAGCGACGGCGTCCACCATGTCGACACGAGTTGTTACGTGTTGTTCCCAGCTGGGTTTGACCTTGCTGCCGCGTGGCTTGCGATGCCGCAGGAGATGGCTGGAATCGGCGATCGCCTGTTCTTCGACGCTATGCGGGCGCGTGGACACAGCCACGCCCATGACCCCACCCCAACGGTTGCCTATCGCACCAACCGCGTCGCGCACTTTGTCGAGGCGGGCGAGTCGCCGCCCTCGGACGCCAAGGGGGATGACGAACTCTCCGCCCCGATTGCATGGTGGCGGTCCCAGAGCGAAGAGACACAGCAGCGGTGGCGGACGCGATTGCACTCCAAAGCTCTCTAGAAACACAACTAAAAAGCGATTTTTCGGACACAAAACAGCGCGGCCGACACCCCCGGTGGGAGGTATCGGCCGCGCTGTAAGACCCATGGTCTGTGGTGGTTAGCGTCCGCGCTCTGTCAGCAGGATGGCCGCTAGGCTGGCAGCTGCCATGCCGGTCTGGCTGACAGCTGCAAACACGTCGGTTGCCACCGGCAGATTGAACAAGGCGGCCAAACCGGCCAGGCCCGCCCAGGTG
Organism: Alphaproteobacteria bacterium; assembly: GCA_004292755.1. GTDB lineage: Bacteria > Pseudomonadota > Alphaproteobacteria > Elsterales > Elsteraceae > RDXE01. The sequence goes on along the minus strand of RDXE01000066.1, from coordinate 14,303 downwards.
GACGGCTCACGCAAACGCTGCAACACCTGCAGGCTGGATGATCCACTCATCACGCTCTCCTCATCCGAACTGCGCCACGGGGCTTCGGCGGTGGTGACGCGCACCGCTCGCAGCGCTACGGCCCGCTAGCCGCAGCGCGAAACAGGTCGTCAACGGCTTCCTCCGACAGACCGATCAGGGTGCCGACCGCGTGCACCATGGCGTCGGTCCGATGGAGCTCAGTCGCGTACTCCCAGGCAATGCGATACTCTTCCGGTGTTGTTGGCTGGGCGAGGGCGGCCTCCACGGCGCCCAACAGGCCAGCGCGGCGCAACGCAAGGCGAGCCGCCAGGGGAGACACCCGGTCCGGCACCGGCAGCTTCGGGGAGGCAGCAATCACCAGTGCCCCGTCCACCCAGCTCAGGCGATCAGCCGGTACGACCTCGGCCACCGTCACCTCAACCAGCTCCGGGTCGGGATAGACCGTGCGCGGCGTGATGCGCCGCGGGGCACCATCGGGTCCCCATTGGGTCACGCCGTGTTCGTCAATGGTGGCAGTTTCATCCGCCGCCAGCACCGCCAGAACGTCAGGTCGCGATGCTGACACGATCAGCGCAACAGTCGTGCTCATATCAAAGCTCTCCACACAGCATGGTGATGCCAACAGCAGCAAACCCCTCGCCGTGACGGCGGATCACTCCAAGGCCGATCACACCGTCGGGGGTGGGCTGGGCATTCGCAAACTCCAAGGGTGCTGGCACGCTGCACTGCTGCAGGAGGGGGGCAGCGATCCGAGCGCTCGCCACCTCAACCGAGCTGCCGACCAAGCGTAGCCGCTGCAACTGCATGCCGACGGCGTGCTCAAACACCAGCACCAATGCCTGCGAGGCAGACAATGGCTTGACCGCACTGCCCATTGGCGCACTGAGCAGACGTTGTTCCACTGAGACCGTCAGCGTGCTGCCGGTATCCGTCAGCAGCCGCGCGAACAGCACACCCTGTTTCTGGTACAGCACCGTCGCCGTTGTCGCTGAATGACGCCACACCGCGCACGACGACACAGTGGCAGCCGCATCTACCGTAATCTGCGGCCCAGCTGACACGGAACCGCTGGAAACTGTCAAACGGTTTGCGATTACTTGTCCGCCGCTCACATAGACTGCAGCAGCCCGCGTCGCGTCAAAGCACGCAAGGGATCCGGACGCTGTGAAGCCGGGCAACGTCACCGGGGTACTGATGGTGCACGTCACACCAGCCACAATCACTGCAACCAGGACACTGGTGAGCGCAGAGGTGTAACCCGAGAACAGCGCCATATAGGTATTGCCACCATCAACCGATCGGACCTCACACAGCCCCCACCCCGCTGCGGCCTGAAGCGGATAGGTCGCAGCGGTGTTGACAGTGATAACCATCGACGACCAGTCGATGGTGAGAGTGCGAGCATAGTAAGACTCATTCCCACCGCCGGGATTGACGATATAGGTGATCAAGGCCCCTGTTCCCCACGGTCGAAGCGCAAAGCCAGGAAAATAGAAAGACGATGTCGGCACAGCATTAATTACAGCTTCAGTGGGAGAGAGACGGATATCAGTATCGGTCCACTCCAACGCTATCATACGCAGGGCGTTTGACTGAAGGATCACCAAGACAAAGCGATTGGCGGTTAAAGGATACAGCATGACGCCATCATTGGCGTCACTCGCCCGAGTGTCGAGGGAGGTAAGTGCCACGCGGCAGGCATCCATCTCAGGCTGACCACTTTGAAGTTGCCAGCGGGCTCCACTTGCAGTGGTCGCAAGGAAGCACCAAAGCCAGCCTCCCGGTGCCACAGATCCGACCGTGCTAGCACCTGTTGAGTCACGCACAAGGACAGGCCGTCGCCCCCGATTGATCAACACGCGCAAGGCTGCGCGCCCTGCTGGCGGACTGGAAACAGGCGGCAGACAGACACTCAGACCCGCGGACCCAGGCTCGAGCACGTGAACGGGGCGGTCGGCCCAGGTCAGCACCAGAGTTGGCATCGCCCCAGCCGCACCAGTCATCACATAGGGACCCGCACTCGGACCCGCCTCCAATTGAGGCGCCGCGAGGGTGAGAGTTCCCTGGGCAGATGGGCCACTACCACTCGGGAACAACGAGACAAATAGTGGGCCAGCACCGCCTGCGGGTGACTGGACACTCAGCGTCACACGAACCCAGCCATCGCTGAGGGCCGTTGTTGATACCGTCGACTCTGCAATGGGGGACGGCAAGCGGGTCGCAACAGCCGTTGGCCACTGGATGTACACACCGACCGTGGCACCCGCGATGGAGACATAGAGTTCGCTTTGCGTCGATGTTCCCGGTTTCAGATGAAGGGACACGGTCCACCACCCCGTGCGGTCCGATAGCGATACCGATTGGCTGAAGTAGCCAGCGCTGCTGCCCAGGCTATCGGTCAAGGTAACCGCAGTTGTCCCACCAAATGGATCGGGTTGACCTGCCGTCACCGTTACATCCAGGGTCGACCACGCCGCAGCTGTGCCCGGTGCGCCGGAGTGGGCCAACAGGTTGGTCGGCTGGAAGGCACTCCGCAGTTCGGAGGGGGAGAGTGTTGCAATCGCCTGGGCGGTCCGCTCCGGCGTCATCACGGCAAGGGCGTGGAGCCCTGCTTCGGCCTCCGCTTGGGTCGCCGCGCGCAAGGCCAGAACATCGGCACCGTTCGCCACAACGCGCTGATCGCCCGAGCCCGCACGGCGCAAGCCAGTGTCCGGGTCTGCAACCCAAGCAAAGCCTGGGTTGGCAAGGCTGCCATCGGCCGCAGCGGTGATGCCGCCCGGCGCACCAGCGGGACCCGTTGGACCGACCGGTCCTTGTGGGCCCACAGGTCCAACGGGTCCAACGGGTCCTTGCGGACCAACCAGACCTGACTGGCCGATGGGGCATAGGGTCCATCCGGTGCGCGTACCGGACCCGCTGACCCTGTCCACCTCCACGGTCACCACGGTATCGGTGATGCTGGTGACCCGACCAGTCATCCAGTCGGTGACGGGGTCGGTGGCGGCCAAGAGGATCACGGGAAGACCAACCGGCAGCGGCACGGCGCGGGCAAGGGTCAGTGTCACGGGACCAGCCTGCAACGGTGCAGCAGTCGCCGATGCCACCACAAGGCTCCGCGCAGCATCGCGCAACGCCGCGACATGCAGGGCCAGAAATCGAGGATAGACTTGGCCGCCAACGGTGATGGGGTCCAAGTACCCATAGCCGTTGAAGGCGGCATCGTCGAATGCGATGCCATCGAGTGTGACGGTCGACATCAGGCGATTACCTCTTCGATGTCAAAGCCGGCGGAAACCCGGCGGAAGTAGGGAAACTCCAGGCGGGAGACTTGCCCCAGCGTGGCGAGGAAGCTGCGACGATGGCGGTGAAAGCGGTCGTCCGGGTCGAACACGAAGAACAGCTGGCGATGCAGACCCAGCCGCTGCTGCAGGTCGAAAGCGACCGACAGCATTTCATCCTCCGGCAACCCCTCCAGCGTGAAACTGGCAACCCGGCGCGGCGGGCGAACATCGAACCAGCGGGCGCCGCCGAGGCTGATCTCGGCTGTTGTCGCGATATCCCAGCCCAGCCGGGCGCCGTAGGAGAGGTTCAAGCTTGGTTGCCAGCCAGGCGATAACACAAGGCGGCTGAGGTCGATCACGCCCGCGGGGTTGCTCGCATCTTCAATGTCCACCCGCCAGTAGCGGGCTAGGCAGGCAGGCTCCCACACCACCAGAACGGGCATGGGATAACCGGCCGTATCTTCCATTCTGAGCCGCCCATCCCACACCGAGGGGTGTCCCCACGGCAGCGTGCCAGCGGGGTAGATTTGACCCCACACCTCCGACCAGCCGGTGTCGATGTCTGCGATGGGGGCCACCCCGACCAGGGGAGCTGGACCCGCGCGCACCCGCACCTTGGCCGACGGCGACAAGGTGTGGCGAGGGATCGCCAGCACGCGAACATCGCGGGTCACCCCGAGGTCCACCTGAAACCAGGTATCCTCCGGCGCAGCCGTTTCAGAGCGCGCCACCGCTGCCAAGTGCGGCAGCCCGAGATTGCTCAATGGCAGCGCTGCGCGCCATCGGCCACCACTGAGCGTCACGGCGCCCTGATCGCCATCAATCAAGTTGGGAAAAGCCAAAAGACAGCGTGCCATGGTCAGGTTTCCACACCGTGGGCGCGCTGGCGCCAGCGCCAGTCACTGCCGGAACCGAGAAGAGAAGGAGGCCAGCGCCAGCCGGAAGCGTGGACGGCTGCGTCCGGCACCACAGGAAATCCAAGACGTTGAGCGAGGCCACTAGCCCCAGAGGTGCAAGGTCGCGATGCCGCGTCCGAACTCCTCAGTCATGCCGAGCACCAGGAAGGTCTTGCCAGCGGCCAAGCCGAAGCGCGGCAGCACAACGCGAATGGCATCGCCCGGGTCGACGCCCGTCACCCGATCCGCGGGGACGGCAATCGACAAGACATCGCGTTTGATACCATAGAGATCAGCGAGCCGGGTTGCTTCAGCCAGGGCATCGGCGTCTTCCAGCAGCACCGTTGTCACCGCCAAGTCGCGCGCCAGGGGATGACGCGCCCGCACGGCTGGACGATCCACCACGTGAAAGCGCAACTCCTCCCGCAGCCAAACCAGCCGCGGCAGGGCAATCCCCGCAACACTGCTCTCCACCATCGGAGACCAGTTGCGCTGATAGCCAAGCCGGACCGTCGCAACGGGCAGACCACCCCCAACATCCGTGCTGGCAATCCGCTCAAACCCACCGCCGCGGTCCAGCACCTCGCGATCAGTCACGGTGAGTTTGGGGGGCAACCCTGCGGGATCGACTAAGCGGCCTACCCGGAACCGACCCAGGCGATCGACACTCCACCACGCTCCAATCGAGCCTGCGACCAAGTCAAGCGCATCGCCGACAGTGGCCGAGTCGGAGTCGATGGCAAGGCCAACCTCTGCCGGCGCGGTCGCTGCCAGTGCATCAAAGCTTGGGCTATCAAGATCCGCTGCGGTCAGGCCACCAGGGCCCAGGAGCAGCGCGCGCAAGACCGATGCGGCTGAACGCTCCCCCGCCACCCCAGCGGCAACATCAACCGTCACTGTCCCGACGGGCGGCGAGCCAAGGCGCAAAAACGCACCAACACCATCGCTCAACACATAATCGACAGTGCCGGGCGCCGGCGTGGCAGCCAGCAGATCGACCAAGGTCGCCCGCTCCGTCGCAAGTGTCAGGGCGGCACCTTTGTCGTACACGGCAGACAAGGCCGTAACCGGTGCAGTGGATATCTGGCAGATCAGCTTTGAGGTGTTGACCATCGGCAGGGCAAGGTTCAGCACGCGGCCCCAGACCAGCGGCTTCGCACGCCCTTTCAAATCCTCCGGCGTGCCCTCAATCCCATCGGGCAGCGCGTTGGTTCCAGCAAAGCTCAACGGCTGCAGCTGTTTTTCTGCAACTTCGGCCTGACGGTCCCGCAACCGGATGGTCATGCGGCGCCAGTCTGCCTCCACCTGTTCGACCGTACCACGCCACAGAACGGGAAAGGCACCGGGGTAGGCAGCACCCGCAGGGCCACGGCGCAGCACCAGCGCTCGACCATCGCAGGCCCAGGTGGACACATCATCCAATCCGCCATCGGCATTGTTCAGCGTGATCGCACCGAACCCCACCTGGGAGCGCCCTCGAGTCGCCCCGAGGCTGAACAGGTGACGCTCCAGATTGCCGGGGTCGATCAAGCGGGCCTCGAACACCGCGTCGGCTGGTGTGTCGTCAGGCCGAGTGGTGAGACCCGGCGTGCTAGCGACCGTGAGGGACGCCATCGGACTTGGCGCGGGCGGCAGCCCCTCCAAGGTCAACACAAAGACACCGTCCATCGCTCAGCTCCGAGCCGCAAGGCGCTGGGTGTTGGCGCGCAGATCGTCAATCAACCCACTGAGGCGGGTGATCGCCTGATCGATCCGCCGGGCGCCGTCGTGGCTGACCGCCACCAATTGGTCCAGGCGACCAACCACGGCGTCTGCGTGACCCGGTGCCGCCTCGCCCTGCCCCATCACTCGGCGGGTGACGTCGGGGTTGGCGACATAGGCCGGTCCCAAAATCAGCTCAGGCCGACCCGTCTCACCCGCCAGACCAATCTCACCAGCAGGCAGAAAGCCACCACGGGCGAAGGTGCGCCCTTCCCCACGGCCAAACTGCAGGTAATGGCTGTAAGCATTGGAGATGGTGCCCGCTGCGACGGCAGCCGCCACATCCGGATTGGCATCCAGATAGGCCTGCTGGCGATCATTGAAGGTGTCGGTGGTTGCCACGTTGATCGGCTGTGTGGCGCTCCAGGCTCGCCCCTCGGCGCGACCAAACATCTCATAATGTTGTTCTGCGCTGGTGAACAACCCCGACGCAACCGCCGCCGCCACGTCGGGATTGGCAGCCAAATAGGCGTCACCAATCGCGCGCGGCGGCGGTGCTATCGCCGTGGTGCCGCGGATCGTGCCTTCGATCCGCGTGATCAGGGTTTCCAGCAGCGTGGACTGGCGGCGGGCTTCCTCCAGCTGCAGTTCGGCCACGGTGCGGGTGTTTGCCAGGACCTCGCGCACGCGCTCGTAGTCGCGAACATAATCCTGGTTGGAGGCATTGAAGCCTCGGCTGGCCTCCAACAGGGTTCGCCCCGCCTGCTCCAAGTCTTCCGCCGCATCCAGATCACCGCCTGCGGCACGCGTTGCCACCTCCTCAAACTGGCGACGCGCCTCCGCCAGCCGATCCTCGTGGGACAGCGGCGATAGCGCTTGGTCGACAGCCAGCCGGTCGAAGGCCAGCTTCAGCGATGGCACCAGTCGCTCCAACTGGGCGACCCGGCGCTGTTCGGCCTGCAGTTGCTGGCGATGACCATCAAGCTGAATTTGCAGCCGATCCCGCTGCTGCTGGCGTTCGGCATCCAGGATGCGGTCCACTGCGGATTGGATGATCTGCTGGCGCTGCAACCGCTCCAATTGGTTGACTTGGTCCAGATTGGCGCCCAATGCCACAGCCTCTTGACGCAGCAGATCAAATTCCTCACCCAACTGGCGCAAGGCAAGGGCTGTTGGGTTCAATCGCTGCAGCAACTGATCCCCAATTTCCTGATTAAAGCGATCGCGCAGTTTCTGTTGCTCGACCAGGCGCGCGGCATCCACGGGTTCAATCGCCAGCTCGAGGGAGCGGGCACGCTCGCGAATCTCATCAAAGCGCTGGTTGAGCGCGGCCAACTGCTGCTCAAACGGCCCGATCACCCGCGGGGCCTCGCCCAACGAGTCATACAGACGGGCAAAGTCCAGATCCTCCAGCAGACCCTTCAAATCCGTCGCGCGGGACGTCCGCAGCACGGTTTGCATGCTTGCGCTGATGCCCTCCATCCGAACGTTGCGGATCGCGCGGTAGAACAAGTCATTCAGAGCATCTTCAGGTTTTTCATGCTCCACCACGGCACCAAAACCGTGGACGCTGATGCGACCGCCGTTGCCGACGCCCATGGCAAGCGTCGCTGCCCGCGGATCGGCGCTCCAACGCCCGCCCAGGATTTCGGGCACGCGATTTAACGCATCGGCTGCCGTGCGCACGAACTCAACCATCGGCGTTGGGTCCATGTGTTTGGCTGTCACTTTGCCCGTCGTAAAGCCTGATCCAGTGAAATCAAGGTCAACACCAGCGCCGGGGTGGCGCTGGCGACTGCCAAACATGCTAACCACCATGCCAACCGCGCTCACGATCGCGCCGACTGGCCCCAGCGTGGCGGGCAACAGACCCATTGCCGAGCCAGCGCTCATCAAACCACCCGCAGCCGATAGACCCGACGACAGGCTGGGGCGATTGATGAACCCCGCAATCGACGCAACTGCCCCCAGACCCGGCAGCACCTGCCCAATCGCTTGCCCGAAGGAGCCGAGGTAGGGAACCACCTGGCGCAGCCCGCCAATCACGGCACTGGACGCATCAATCAGACCACCAAACCCGCCACCACCACCGCCGGTCTGTGCCGATGGCATGGGCAGCGCAAGGTTTGGGATCGCAATCCCCGGCAGCCCGCCACCGGTCCAGCCGCCAGTGCCCAGATCACCACCGGCCCAGCCAGATCTGCCAAACTGCTGAAACACCGCTCGGCCCGCCTGCAGAACCCGCTGAAAGCCGCGCGCCAGTGATCGCTCCATGCGCTCTGACGCGCGATCCATCGAGTCGGCTGCGGACATGCTGAAGCGGATGGCCTCCCGATCCCACGCCCCCGCGGCATCGCGCAGGATCACCTTCATCCGCTCCCAGGAGGAGCCGGTGCCCGCAACCTGTTGCCCATTGCGGACCAGGCTGCGGGTGGAGGCGTCAAAGGCGCCGCTGACTTGGCGGGACAGCGACGTGATCTCCCGACTGCGCCGCTGGATATCATCCAAGGATCGCCCATAGGCACGCCACGCCGCTGTGCTTGCAGCCAGCGCTGCGGGCGCCGGAAGCTGAGCCGGGCCAGCATCGATCTCAGACATGCATCGTCTCCGAGGGGTCAGGCTGAGGCTGGGGCGGCGGCAGCCGCGGCGGCGCGGCGGCGGTACCAGTCGCTCAGCCAGGTATCGTCAAGGCTCGCGAGGAGATGCAGCATCTCCATCCGGTCGTCAGGGTCGATGGGACCAACCATCGCCATCCAAGCCGCTGTCGCCTCCATCGAGATCGGCAGCGGACCAGCCGTGGTCCACGTCCGCGCGCGGGATAGCAGCGCAAAGGCCTCCCGCACCGGGACCAGCACGGCGGGAATCGGGGGCGGCAGACTGTCGGCGGGGACGGGCTCGCCCGCCTCCGCCGCTGCCGCTGCCAACCAGTGCGAGGCCTCGCTCCAGGACAAATCCCAGGCGAGGCGAGAGGTCAGTTTTTTTCCGCGGTCTCCAGGGCCTCACGCCGGAAGGTTTCGGCCTGCATCGCCAGATAGGCCACCGCGTCGCGAAAGTCCGGAAGCTCAGCCAGCAGGCGGCGTGCCGTCTCCCGCCCATAGGCCAGCGGCTGACCATTCTCGGTGATGCCATCCCAGTCCAGCAGCAATGCCTCGGCTGTGGCTTCCACCGCCATCGCTTCGGCAACATCCTCCGGCAGATCCCGCCCCGCCATCAGCAGCGACCGGTAGGGGCGACGCAGGCGATCGAGCACCGAGCGATGGCGCGGATTGTTGAACCGGGCCACCTTGACCCGCGCTCCATCACCCAACGCCACCCAGACTCCTTCTTGCTCAGCCGTGCGGTCGGTGGCGAATGCTTTGCGAATGTCCATGATACTCGTCCTTTCCCTCAGTCTTGGGGGATGCGCGCGGCTCAGGCGGCGCGGTCAAAGCGGTCGATCAGGATCATCGCGTCGGTCAGCGGATCGCGGATGGCCCGCCAGGTCAGCTCTGCCATCACGTCCTGATTGGCCCCCGCCGCATTGACCCGCCCACTTTCGAACTTGACCAGCGGCAATTGCAGGACGAGCGCACGCCCCGCTGCCTCCACCCGGATTGACAAGCTGGTCTCTGCGCCATCGAGGTACTTCTGATAGAGCGCAGACGAACCAAAATAGGTCTCGATCTCCCCCGACAAATCGATGCGACCAGCCCCGACATCAACAAGACCCAGCGTGCCGATGGCCTGGCGTTCGCGCAGGCTGTTGTTCAGCTTCATTGTGAAGCGGCGAATGAAGTTGGGGCCGCTGACGGTCTCTCCCCCTTCGGCAATCCGGCCAACATTGGCAACGGCATTCAGCACGGGTTCAGCGGTGGCGGGCAGGGCTGGTCCCAGGGGTGTTGTCGCATGCTCGGCCATCATGCCAACAAAGCCGATCTGCGCCGTGGCGATCTCCTGGGCAGCGACGGTGAGGTCAAAGCGACCGGGGACCATGCCGCGCATCACCACCAACTCAGCCGTCAAGTCTTGGAACCAACGCTCGATGGTGAAGCTGCGCCGGGTGACACCGTTGACGAGCCGGTCGCTGAGGAACAGGTGCAGCGTCACGCCCGTTCCCGCATCGGCCGCCCAGCCCGCCGGCCGGTTGTCGAGGGTCAGCTTTGCCGGGGCAATCGCTGCAATGCGGGCAAACCCATTGGTGCCTGCGGTTGCAAAGCGGGTACCTGCCGTGGCACCGCCGATGCGGATGAACTGGCCAACCGCGAGGTCCAGGGTGGTGAAGTCCAAACCTGTGGCCGCCAAGCCGTCAGCCACTGCGCTGATTTGGCCGCTGGCAGCCTCCAGGCCGACCAGCTTGATCCGGCTGTTGGCGGTGGCAGGCTCGTTCACCAGGGCACCTGCCACGGTCAAGCCAGCGCCGACGGTCGTGATGCGGAACAGGCCATTGTTGGCAGCACTGGTGTAGCCGCTGGTTGCGATCAACTGGCCTGCAGCGAACCCTGTGGTGCTGGCGACACCAAAGGTCGCCCCACCGGAGACAGCGCCGCAAGCGGGCGGGCCAATCCGCTCTGGCCGCTCGACCCAGTGATTGAACAGGGCGGCTGCCATCATGTCGCCGACAAAGCTGCCGGAAAGCGGGTGGCTGAGTTCCAAATTGAGGTCGCCACCAACCTGCGCGCCAGTCTGGACTAGGTCAGCGGTCATGCGATCGGCACGCAACTCGTTGGACGTGGTGTTGGTGATTTGGAACACGAGGCTCTCGCCCGTGATCCGCGCCGTGCGCAGGGTGGGAGTAGCCGGGGTCTGTCCCAGCACTCCCTCCTCCACATAGGCAAGGCGCACGCGGTTGGTATCGGACATCGAGATACTCCTTTGAACAGGACGGGGCTTAGGGGCTGTCGCGGCTGATCGGCACGGCGACGACGGCAACACTCCAGGCGCCGCGCAGGTCCACACGGACCAAGGACGGCGTGGCAGCGATCAGGCGGTCCTCGCTCCAGCCCTGGAACACAGCGACGGCGTGATCGACGAGGGCGTGGAGTTGATCCAGCGATGCGGTTCGGTTCAGGTGGATATGCAGCAGCAAAGTCCAGCGGCGCCGAACGCGGTCGTTACCGGGGCTACCGATAGAGACCTGCTCCTGTCCATCGGGGCGCAGGTCCACACGCACAAAGGCACCGCCCTCGCGCGGGGGTGGCTGGGGCTGGTCGCCCAGCACCACGGGCGTGCGGGGCAGAACATCAGGGGGAGCGGCGGGATTGGGCATCACCCACGCGTCCTGGAACCGCGTGGTCAGCCGCTGCCAGTCCTCTTGGTACGACATGGCAGTCTCCGTATCGGCGCTCACTCCAGCGCCGCTAGTCGGCGGGAGGCGAGCAGGTGAGACGTGTTGGTTAGGAGGGGCCGCTAACCAAGGCAGTTGCAGCGCCAGCCAAGGCAGACGGCACGCGCCTGGATGGGGCTTGGCAGGCCCTCAATGGTGAACCGACGGCCCTGCCATTGGATCGCATCGCCCGGCTCGGGCGTAACGCCAGGAGGAACGCCCGCCGCTGGCACCGTGACCGTGAGGGCCGGCTGCGGCAGGCCGCCCGGCAAGGCAGCTGCCTGCATCACCTGCACCTCAGCCGGGCCACAATAGCGATAGCCGCTGCTGGCCGACCACCACTCGACCTGCTGGCCGGTGCGGTGCAGGAGCGCCTGGAAGTGCGCGGCTTGCATGTTAAATCCCCCGTCGCCAGGGTCGCAGCAACTCGACCACCACCATGGGCAGACCAGCGGCCAGGCCGTGGCTCAGGCTGCCGGCACTTTCGGACGTTGCCAACGGATCGCGCCCACGCGCCCACCACCAAGCCTTGGCAAGTTCAAGGCAGGCTCGCTCCAGATCCTCTGGCAAATCGCGCTCCAGGCAACCCGGCAGGCGAAAACCAGCGGTGGCGTCGATTTCAAACTGCGCCGGACTGGTGGGACCATCGCCCCACCAGCTCATCGCCGCACGCCAACCCCACCCGGCGGCGCGATCCAGCAGGCCAACACGACTGTCCAGCACGCTCCAATCCAGCACCGGGACACCATCGCAGTGAATGGCGTGGATCTCGTGCACGGGTGTGCGCGGCAGAACCAAGATGCGTCCGCCATCGCCGACCAGTCGATCGGTAGCGCGCTGATAGCCAAACCGCCGCTGGCAGGCGCGCTCAATGGTGGCAGAGGCTTCGCGGATCAGCCGCGCCAGCAGCAACTCCTCCACGGCTGGATCGCGGTCCAGTTCCTGGGCCAACGTGGCGACAGTGGTCAACATGGCCCACCTGCCCCGGCCAACACCGTGACCAACGTGCCGAGTCCCCAAGTGCCCGTGCTTTCCACTGTGGCGCGCAATCGATTGCCAAACGGTCCGTCGCGCGACTGACCATCGGCCAGCGGTGGCAAGGCGCTGGGCGCCAAGGCGGAGGTGCCGGGCAGGCGCGCTGCCAGCATCCCGGCACCGGTGAAGGCAAAGACCGCCAGATCGAACCAGGTGAGCCCACCATCCAGGGATGTCTGTACCCGCACCCGCACCAGCGCACCCGGCGATCCCTGGACATCCAGCCGGGCAAACAGGTCCAGGGGGGCTAGGCGTGCAAAGCCACCAACTGGCGGGCACGGCTCTTCTGCGCGGGGCACCGTGATTGGTGCCTGCGTCAACAAGATCATCTTGGTTCTCCTGAGATGAGACAGACGACAGCCGCACCCAGCGCTCTGCGTGAACCATCCCTGGTCACGCACTCGGGTCCGGGTCAGACGTGATCGGATGTGCCAGCTCGGCCCGGCACCCGCCGCGGGGATGCCAGCCTGCCGAACCAGTCGTGGCTGCAGCTAAGCGCTGATGCGCATCAGAACCGCAGCGTAGAGAATACCGGAGGATCGCAGTCGATCTGCGTCAGTTGTCCTACCAATACTTTCTTTGTTTGAAATCATGACTCACATTATCGCTCGGTGTTCCTGGGCCGCACCGCGATGGCCACTCTCCCACTCAGCCGCCAAGCGCTTCGCTGCGTCCTTGGACAGCGGTGCGTCGCGGGTGCCAGTGACGATCATGTCGGGCCGGGCGTGGTTCTCGAAGAACGCTGCCAGGAAGCGGGCCGTCACCTCGTCCAGCCCGCGACCATAGGGACGGCGCGGATCCGGATCACGGAAGGCTATGGTCGACTAGGCTGACATCGAATCCTAACGCCCGCCCATCCTTACCATGATCACTACCCGCGCGGCTATGTAGCAGGCGAACGCTTAGCCTCGACGCTACCCAGCAGGTTGCGCAAATCAGCAATATCTTGCAGCCAGTCCTCCTGGAGCTGCGCCGGAATTCTAACCCGGAAATACTCTGAAGATGTGTGTTCTTCCATTTCATCAAAGTATTTTGATAACGGTTTTCCATAAATTCCTTCCATTAAACCAATCGGGCCAGCTGCGTACCTGAGTAAATCGGTATCACTAGTCATGATAAAATTTTTGTTTCCAGAAATCATTATGCGAACTAGAGGCTGATTGAATTCGGCATCTTGAATATTTTGCTTCGTCAAAGCTTGGATTGGATTATCTGTGACCTCATACTGTTCAGTCCCAATCCACGCTAGTTTATCAACACCGCACTTGGAGAGTGCCAAAATCAGAGTCGTAACCTCATCCCAACTTGGAATTAAAGAACACCAAAGTGGTATCCCCACCCAGCCGCGCGCCTCGATTGCAGACACGCGCAACCGCGCATATCCGAATGAAAGTTCCTTTGCGATCGCCAGGAACTCATCAAGCTCGTTGCTATAGGTTGTCATTAGTAGAGTACCTTTATTCGGCTGGGAAGGGCAGGATCAGGATAACCTTCTGGTACTTGGATCTCTAAGGTCGGTCGCCCGTCGGAGCTATGCTCGCGCGCCACAACGGTTCTACCATCAGGAAGCGTAGCATGTCGAAGTCGCCCTTTCGATGTTTGCGTCTCTGTTATTCGAGAGCCTCGAGCGATAGCATCAAAATCACTCATTAAGTCCTCGACTGTCCCAGGACGCACGTAGATAAACTGCTTGGCGTCCGCTTTATCTGGCGTCGATCGCTCCAGCACGCGGCGAAGCTCAGGCTGAGGGTCGACATACCTGTCTTGGCGCTCTCGATGGGTCTGCAGGTTAGGCTGATTGGGTGGCCGCTGCTGCTCGCTCGGTGGTCGTGGTGCTTGATCACTGCGCGGCGGTCGCGGTCGACGACCTTGAACGAATGTTACCTCGCCATCGCCATCAGTCCAGCGGCCTCCACCTGGGTTGCCTGCCGGTACACGTGGTTGCAGCGGATTGAAGCGCTTGGTGTTGAAAGCCTCATCGTCGGTGGCGGCGAAGCCCGCCAAGGCCCGCCATTCTGCGAGTGAGAACATCTCCGGCTGGGTGCGCATCACCTCCAGGCGGAAGGC
>RDXE01000065.1 GCA_004292755.1 Alphaproteobacteria bacterium | reverse complement strand
AGGCTCTGGTTTGCATTTGGGCGGGTGTGGCGGAACTGGTAGACGCGCCGGATTTAGGTTCCGGTTCCGAAAGGAGTGCAGGTTCAAGTCCTGTCACCCGTACCAATGCAAAGATGCCGGGTTGGGCCGCCCTTGGCCCGGAGCGATTTGGCTGCCACTGGCAGATCGCGTGGTGTTTCCGATACCAATGTAAAACCAAGGGCTTGCGGATCACTTCGCAGGGTCGCGGCTATCTATGTCGACCCCTAACCCCCGGATTGATGCACCAGCGACGAGCGGCTGCTTGACGGGCCGGGGGCAAAGGCGGTAGCACCGCCGGTCTCTTGGGGGCGCATTGAGCCCCTCGTCTTCCACGAGCCGTGACGGATCCCGTTTCCCATGCAGGTCACCGAAACCCTGGCCGAAGGCCTCAAGCGCGAGTTCACGATTCTGGTTCCGGCAGCGGACATCGCTGCCCAGGTCGATGAGCGGCTGACCGCGCTCGGCACGACTGTGAAGGTGCCTGGGTTCCGTCCTGGCAAGGTGCCGATGACGATGCTGCGCCAGCGCTACGGGCGCTCCGTCATGGGTGAGGTGTTGGAGCAGGTGGTTGAAACCTCCTCCGCCAAGGCGCTGGAGGAGCGCGGACTGCGCCCGGCGATGATGCCAAAGATCAAGGTTACTCAATTCGATGAGGGTGCGGACCTTGAGTACAGCATGAGCCTGGAGGTCATCCCCGAGATCACCCCGGTCGACTTCGCCACGCTGGAGCTGGAGCGCCCCGTCGCAGACGTCACTGACAAGGAGATTGAGGATGCGCTCGATCGCCTGAAGCAGCGCTACAAGCGCTTTGAGCCAATCACTGAGGCGCGTCCGGCTGCCAATGGCGACAGCGTGTTGATTGATTTCGAGGGCAAGATCGACGGTGTGCCGTTCGAAGGCGGCAAGGGTGAGGGCTATGGGTTGGAGCTGGGCTCCAACACCTTCATCCCCGGCTTTGAAGAGCAACTGCTGGGCATCAACGCGGGCGAGACCCGTGACATCAAGGTTGCCTTCCCGGCTGATTACCCATCGGCCGAGGTGGCTGGCAAAGATGCCGTGTTCACGGTGACCGCCACAGAAATTCGCACTGCGGTGGAGCAGGTGGTCGACGATGCCTTCGCCACCTCCGTCGGTGCAGAGAGTGCCGAGAAGCTGCGCGAGGCCGTGCGCGGCGAGATCGAGCGGGAGTTTGCCAACGCCAGCCGCATGCGGCTGAAGCGCGCACTGCTGGACAAGCTGGCCGAGACCCACGATTTCGAAGTGCCAGCGGGTATGGTTGAGGCTGAGTTCGAGGGCATCTGGAAGCGCGTGGAAGAAGCCCGTGGTCGGGGCGTCACCGACCCGGACATGGAAGGCAAGTCGGACGACGAGCAGAAGACCGAGTATCGCGCCATCGCCACCCGTCGGGTGCGCCTTGGCCTGCTGCTGGCGGAAGTGGGCCGGATCAACCAGATCCGGGTCAGCGAGGATGAGTTGCGCCGCGCTGCGATCCGCGAGGCCACTCGCTATCCCGGACAGGAACGCGCGGTGATCGAGTACTTCCAGAAGAACCGCGACGCTATGGAAAGCCTGAAAGCGCCGGTCCTGGAAGAGAAGGTGGTGGACTTCATCCTGGACATCGCCAAGCTGACCGACAAATCGATGACGCCGGCGGAGCTGTTCGAGGAGCCGGCGGCGGACTGACCGGCCGGGCGCGATCGCGTCGGCCAGCGACGAGGGAACCGATGCTGATCAAGGATTTCGAGCGCGACCCATACGCGTTCACAATGAACACCCTGGTCCCGATGGTGGTGGAGCAAACCGCCCGCGGCGAGCGGGCTTACGACATCTATTCGCGCCTGCTGAAGGAACGGATCATCTTTGTCGTTGGCCCCGTGAACGACTACATGGCGAGCGTGGTCTGCGCTCAAATGCTGTTCTTGGAGGCGGAGAATCCGACCAAGGACATTGCCATGTACATCAATTCACCAGGGGGCTACGTCACCTCCGGCCTCGCGATGTACGACACGATGCAGTACATCCGGCCGGACGTGTCGACCCTGTGCATCGGCCAAGCTGCCAGCATGGGCTCCTTGCTGTTGACCGCCGGCGCACCTGGCAAGCGGTTTGCGCTGCCCAACTCTCGCATCATGGTTCACCAGCCCTCGGGCGGTGCCCAGGGGCAGGCGGCGGACATCGAAATCCAGGCCCGCGAGATTTTGAGCCTGCGCGCCCGGTTGAACGAGATGTACGTGAAGCACACCGGCCAATCCATTGAAGTGATTGAAAAATCAATGGAGCGCGACAAGTTCATGTCGCCCGAGGAAGCCAAGGAGTTTGGGCTGGTCGATCAGGTTGTGGCCTCCCGGCAGGGCGAACCCGCCAAAGAGGGCGCTTGAACCGTCAGCCACTGCAGGTGCGAGACGATGGGCCGCGGTCACACCGCGTGCCGGATAGAGTGTGGGAGCGGTGTGTGCCGCTGGCAGTTGATCCCACGGCATCTCTGGTATTCAATCTTCGGAACGGGCGTGGGCGCTGGACAGTGCCCACAACCATGTGCCGTTTCCCGGATGATCGGGCCTCCACCCAGATCACCCCACGAAAGGGCACCAAGGCGCGGCTCCCGTTGGGGCCGTGTCACGAGACAACTGGGGGGCCGAGTGAGGGATCGCGGGGGTATTGCCCGCAGCGTCTTTCTTTCGGTCGCTCCCGCAGCGCGGTGGGTCTGCCATCGGCTGCAAGCGAGAGGAAGGCGAGTTCGTCATGACCAAGGCGGGCAGCGGCGATTCTAAGAACACGCTCTACTGCTCCTTCTGCGGCAAGAGCCAGCATGAGGTCCGCAAGCTGATTGCCGGACCGACGGTGTTCATCTGCGACGAATGCGTCGAATTGTGCATGGACATCATCCGGGAGGAGCACAAGACCACTCTGGTGAAAAGCCGGGATGGTGTGCCGACCCCGCGGGAGATCCGCCAAGTTCTGGACGATTACGTCATTGGACAGGAGCATGCGAAGCGTGTTCTGGCCGTGGCTGTCCACAATCACTATAAGCGATTGGCGCACGGCCAGAAAAACAACGATGTGGAGTTGGCCAAGTCCAACATCTTGCTGATTGGGCCGACCGGCTCTGGCAAGACATTGCTGGCTCAAACCCTCGCCCGCATTCTGGATGTGCCGTTCACGATGGCTGACGCCACCACCCTGACCGAGGCTGGTTACGTTGGTGAGGATGTCGAGAACATCATTCTGAAGCTGTTGCAGGCGGCGGACTACAATGTGGAACGCGCCCAGCGTGGCATCGTCTACATCGACGAAGTCGATAAGATCAGCCGCAAGTCTGACAATCCGTCCATCACCCGCGATGTCTCGGGCGAAGGGGTGCAGCAGGCGCTGTTGAAGATCATGGAAGGCACCGTCGCCTCGGTGCCGCCACAGGGCGGGCGCAAGCATCCTCAGCAGGAGTTCCTGCAGGTGGATACCACCAACATCCTGTTCATCTGCGGTGGTGCGTTTGCGGGCCTGGAGAAGATCATCGGCAATCGTTCAAAGGGCACCTCGATCGGCTTTGGCGCCGACGTCCGCAGCCCCGATGAACGTCGCACTGGTGAAATTCTGCGCGGGGTGGAGCCCGAAGATCTGCTGCGCTTCGGTTTGATTCCAGAATTCATCGGGCGTCTGCCGGTGATCGCGACACTGGAAGACCTGGATGAAGCCGCTCTGGTGGAAATCCTGGTCAAGCCGAAGAACGCTCTGGTCAAGCAATACCAGCGCTTGTTTGAGATGGAAGACGTCCGCCTGATGTTCCAGGACGAGGCACTGAAATCCATTGCTCAGAAGGCCTTGGCACGGCGGACCGGTGCGCGTGGCTTGCGCTCGATCATGGAAGCGATCTTGCTTGACCCGATGTTCGACCTGCCAGGCTTGGACAGTGTGGACGAGATCGTGGTCAACAAAGAGGTGGTAGAGGGCCGCGCCAAGCCCCTCTACATCTATTCCGAACGTCGGTCCGAGGCTGGCGGCGGTGCGGTCAGCGCCTAAGCGCTGACCCATCGTCCCAAACTCAAGGCCATAATTCGCATGGGGCTATCTGTCACGTCTTGATCACTGGTGGTTGGCCTCCATGTTTGTCTTTAGGCTGTCACTCAGGTGCCCATGATGGGGCCTCGGGTCTTGCGACAGCGAAAGGGGTACCATGCTCGAGACAACCCGCGGGACGCTCTATCCGGTCCTGCCGCTTCGAGACATCGTCGTCTTCCCGCACATGATCGTGCCGCTCTTCGTAGGGCGCGAGAAATCGGTGCGTGCTCTGGAAGACGTGATGAAGGATGACAAGCAGATCCTTCTGGTGACGCAGAAAAACGCCGCCCAGGATGATCCGCAGCCAGAGGACATCTACCGCATCGGCACGCTTGCCACGGTGCTGCAGTTGCTGAAGCTGCCAGACGGCACCGTAAAGGTGCTGGTTGAAGGCGGTAAGCGCGCCCGCATCGAAGGCTTTGCTGACAACCCAGGGTTCTTCCAGGCCTACGCCGTCGCTTTGGATGACCGCGAGGGTGAGCAGCAGGAAGTGGATGCCCTGGCGCGCGCTGTCGTCACGCAATTTGAGCAATACCTGAAGCTCAACAAGAAGATCCCGCCGGAGGTGCTGGTCTCGATCAATCAGATCGACGATTCGGCCAAGCTGGCGGACACAGTGGCGTCCCACCTCGGCCTAAAGATTGCCGACAAGCAGGGGCTGCTGGAGACCGACACAGTGGTCGAGCGGCTGGAAAAGATTTTCCAGTTCATGGAAAGCGAGATTGGGGTTCTGCAGGTCGAAAAGCGCATCCGCAACCGCGTGAAGCGCCAGATGGAGAAGACCCAGCGCGAGTACTATCTGAACGAGCAGTTGAAGGCTATCCAGAAGGAACTTGGCGAGTCCGAAGACGGGCGCGACGAAGCACAAGAACTGGAAGAGCGCATCAACAAGACCAAGCTGTCGAAGGAAGCACGCGACAAGGCTCTGGCGGAGCTGAAGAAGCTGCGCAGCATGTCGCCAATGTCGGCCGAAGCCACGGTGGTGCGCAATTATCTGGACTGGATCCTGTCGATCCCCTGGAAGCAGCGGTCCAAGGTGAAGAAGGACCTGAAGGAAGCTCAGCGCGTGCTGGATGCGGACCACTATGGTCTGGAGAAGGTTAAGGAACGCATCATCGAGTACCTGGCGGTCCAGCAGCGGATCAACAAGCTGAAGGGGCCGATCCTGTGCTTGGTGGGGCCGCCCGGTGTTGGCAAGACCTCGCTCGGCAAGTCGGTTGCCAAGGCGACCGGCCGTGCGTTCGTCCGCATGTCCTTGGGTGGTGTGCGGGATGAGGCTGAGATTCGCGGTCACCGGCGCACCTATATCGGGTCCATGCCCGGCAAGGTGATCCAGGGCATGAAGAAGGCGAAAACCTCCAATCCCCTGTTCTTGTTGGACGAAGTGGACAAGATGGGTGCCGATTGGCGCGGTGACCCCGCGTCGGCGCTGCTGGAAGTGTTGGATCCTGAGCAGAACTCCACCTTCGCGGATCACTATCTGGAGGTCGATTACGACCTGTCCGACGTGATGTTCGTGACCACTGCCAACAGCTTGCGAATGCCGCAGCCGTTGCTGGACCGCATGGAGATCATTCGCATCCCCGGCTACACCGAGGATGAGAAGGTGGAAATCTGCCGCCGACACTTGATCCCGAAGCAGATGCGCGATCACGGTTTGAAGAAGACCGAGTGGAAGGTGTCCGACGACGCACTGCGCGACTTGATCCGCTACTACACGCGCGAAGCTGGCGTACGCAACCTGGAGCGTGAAATCGCCAATCTCGTGCGGAAGGCGGTGCGTGACATCCAACTGGCGAAGTCGGCCACGGTCACTGTGACCCGCCGCAACCTAGAAAAGTATGCAGGCGTTAAGCGCTTCCGCTACGGCGAAGCGGAGATGGAGGACATGGTTGGCGTGGTCACTGGCCTCGCCTGGACCGAAGTCGGCGGCGATATCCTGACCATCGAGAGCGTCATGCTGCCGGGTAAGGGCAAGATGACCGCGACCGGTAAGTTGGGCGATGTGATGAAGGAAAGCGTGCAAGCTGCCGAATCCTATGTCCGCAGCCGGTCCATCCAGTTCGGCATCAAGCCGACAGTGTTTGAGAAGAAGGACATCCACGTCCACGTACCCGAGGGGGCGACACCGAAGGATGGTCCCTCGGCTGGTGTCGCCATGGTAACCTCTATCGTGTCGGTGCTGACGGGTATTCCGATTCGGCGTGATGTCGCCATGACGGGCGAGATCACGTTGCGCGGGCGCGTGCTGCCGATCGGTGGCCTGAAGGAGAAGCTGCTGGCTGCGTTGCGCGGCGGCATCAAGACCGTGCTGATCCCATCGGAGAACGAGAAGGATCTGGCGGAGATTCCCGACACTGTGAAGCGCGGGCTGACGATTCTCCCGGTCTCCACAGCCGACGAGGTGCTGACCCATGCCTTGGTGCGACCGCTGACCGCGATCGAGTGGACCGAGGGCGAGGATCAACCACCACCAGCTGTTGCCGGTGATGACCGTCAGGCAGTCGTTACCCATTGACTTGCAACGACTGTTTTGTCCTTCAATCGGTCTCGCCGCTGGTAAACCCAGCGGCGGGACTATGATTTTTCGCGGATTTCTGCGGGTTTCCGCCGTTCCTGCGGTTGACTGCGTATCAAGCTGCGATCTACAGTTTTGCCACAATTCTGCTGAGGCGGCGGTGAGTTGGCCTGAATGGCGACACTGCCCCACAGCATCACGACTCGACGGTGGTCTAGAAGACAGGGAGTGATCACGTGAACAAGAACGAACTCGTGGTGAAGGTGTGGGAAGCCGCCAAAGGCAAGGAAGTTGAAATCTCTAAGGGCGATACAGCCAAGCTGGTCGATGTTGTCTTGGACAGCATCATCGGCGCGCTGAAGTCTGGGGAGGAGGTTCGCTTAGTTGGCTTCGGCACCTTCGGAGTCGCGGAGCGCAAGGCCTCGGAAGGCCGCAATCCGCGCACCGGCGAGAAGATCCAAATCCCTGCCAGCAAGCAGCCGAAGTTTAAGGCGGGCAAGGAACTGCGCGACGCGCTGAACTAGCCGTCGGCGCCAAGGGCAGGCCGCATCGCCAGCTGGGCGAAGCGGCCTGTTCTCTATCCGATCACCTGTCTCGGGCCGCGGGCAGGGAGGCACGGGGGCGATTAGCTCAGCGGGAGAGCGTCTCGTTTACACCGAGAGGGTCGGCGGTTCGAATCCGTCATCGCCCACCAGTTCTAGGGTTTTGAGGCTGACTGCCCTGGTCTTCAAAACTTTTTCAGGTTCGGAGCAATCCGAGTGTTGACAGGGCAGGGGGCCGGACGTATTCAGACGGCCCACCGACGACCAAGCGGGTGTAGCTCAGTTGGTTAGAGCGCCGGCCTGTCACGCCGGAGGCCGCGGGTTCGAGCCCCGTCACTCGCGCCATCGTCCCTGTCAGGGGGGGATGGTTCAAAGGTAGTCCCTGCAAAGGGTGGTCTCAAAAACAGCCGTCGACATCTGTCGACGGCTGTTTTGCTATGGGCGCCTGACCGCTGCGCGCCGCAACAGCCGAGGCAGGTGGCCTCGGCCATCCCGGTGCGGATCGATGGGGGGCGCGGCAGCCTGTCGCGGTGTCACGGTGGCACTCGACGCCGCAGCAGATGCCTGAAAATACTGCGTGGCCTGACGGGCTGGTATTCGGTCAGGGCGGAAGGCTGTGGCTTCACGGGCCCGATACCCCTGGATATAGTGCGGCGCAGCGTGCCTGCGACGCCACAATACGGTGCCACGGTGGGCGACAGTCGCTGTGAGGGATGGATGGACGACCTACTGCGCGAGTATCTGCCAATCTTGATCTTCCTCGGCATCGCCATAGCTCTGTCGCTGGTGATGGTCGTGGCATCAATGGTGGTTGGCCATCAGAACCCAGACAGTGAAAAAGTGTCCGCCTACGAATGCGGCTTTGAGGCATTTGACGATGCCCGCTCCAAGTTCGATGTGCGGTTCTATCTGGTGGCCATTCTGTTCATCATTTTCGACCTCGAAGTCGCGTTCTTGTTTCCCTGGGCGGTATCGCTGGGGGAGACCGGTGCGTTTGGCTTCTGGTCGATGATGGGCTTCCTGGGCGTTCTGACGATCGGCTTCGTGTACGAGTGGAAGAAGGGAGCGCTGGAATGGGAGTGACCCTACCGCAGTTCGACCCGCGCGAGCCGGTTCCGCCGGGCGCCGCGCAGGATGCGCTGCTGAAAACCGTGACCGATGAACTGGCGGATAAAGGCTTTGTCATCGCACAGCTGGACAAGCTGGTGCGCTGGGCGCGGTCAGGTTCGCTCTGGCCGATGACATTTGGTCTGGCCTGCTGCGCGGTGGAGATGATGCATGCCGCCGCCAGCCGCTATGACCTTGACCGGATGGGGCTGGTGTTTCGACCCAGCCCACGCCAGTCCGATGTCATGATTGTGGCAGGAACGCTGACTAACAAGATGGCGCCAGCCCTGCGCAAAGTGTACGACCAGATGCCGGAGCCGCGATGGGTGTTGTCCATGGGCTCCTGCGCCAATGGCGGCGGCTACTACCACTACTCCTACGCTGTGGTGCGCGGCTGTGACCGCATCGTGCCGGTCGATGTCTACGTCCCAGGCTGCCCGCCAACGGCTGAAGCGCTGTTGTATGGCATCTTGCAGCTACAAAAGAAGATCAAGCGGACCTCTGTGTTCGCTCGCTGAGGTGACAGCATGAGTGACGTCGAATCGCCGGATGCCGCGCGCGCCGTCTTGGCCGCGCACATTGAGGGCAGTTTGCCCGGTGTGGTTTTGTCGACCACGGTGGTGCGGGGTGAGGTGACGGTCGAAGTCCGCCGGGAGGCCATCGTGCAGGCGCTCACGTTCCTGCGGGATGATCGCCGCTGCCAGTTCACCCAACTGATGGACGTCTGCGGCGTGGACTGGCCCCAGCGGACGGAGCGGTTCGATGTTGTTTATCACCTGTTGAGCTTGACGCGAAACCAACGTCTCAGGGTGAAAGTGAGCACTGATGAGGCAACGCCGGTGCCCTCGGTCACTTCGGTGCACCCCGGTGCCAATTGGTTTGAGCGCGAGACCTGGGATTTGTTCGGAGTGTTCTTCGCCGGTCACCCCGATCTGCGACGGATCCTGACCGACTATGGGTTTGAAGGCCACCCGTTGCGCAAGGACTTCCCGCTGACGGGTTATGTTGAGGTTCGCTATGACGACGAGCAGAAGCGCGTCGTTTACGAACCTGTGAAGTTGACTCAAGACTTCCGCAGCTTTGACTTCCTGTCGCCCTGGGAGGGCATGACCGACCAGATGCGACTGCCGGGCGACGAGAAGGCGCCGCTGATGCCGCCCGCTGCGGCGCGTGCGCAGTGACGGAACGGTGAGCGGAGGGCAGGGCGATGGCTGAGGCAGAGATCAAATCCTACACCATGAACTTCGGGCCCCAGCACCCGGCGGCCCACGGCGTGCTCCGCCTGGTGCTGGAGATGGATGGCGAAGTGGTGGAGCGGGCGGACCCGCATATCGGCTTGCTGCACCGCGGCACAGAAAAGCTGATCGAGTACAAGACCTACCTGCAGGCCGTGCCCTATTTCGACCGCCTCGACTATGTCGCGCCGATGAATCAGGAGCACGCCTACGCCCTTGCCGTTGAGCGGCTGTTGGGTGTGACGGTGCCGGAGCGGGGCCAATGGATCCGCGTGTTGTTCGCGGAGTTGGGCCGGATCACCAACCACCTGCTGAACATCACCACCTTCGCGCTCGACGTCGGGGCGATCACGCCGCTCCTGTGGGGCTTTGAAGAGCGGGAATCGATCATGGAGTTCTATGAGCGCGTTTGCGGCGCCAGACTCCATGCGGCTTATTTCCGTCCCGGTGGGGTTCATCAGGACCTGCCCGCTGGTTTGGCCGATGACATCGCAGCTTGGAATCAACGCTTCCCAAAGGTGATCCAGGATCTGGAGAACCTGCTGACGGAAAACCGCATCTTCAAGCAGCGCACCGTCGATATCGGGGTGTTTGATGCGGCAACTGCTCAGGCCTGGGGTTGGTCGGGTCCGTGCATTCGCGGCTCTGGTCTGGCGTGGGATTTGCGCAAAGCGGAGCCGTACGACACCTACGCTGAATGCGACTTTGACATTCCCGTTGGCAAGACCGGCGACTGCTATGATCGCTACCTGGTGCGCATGGAAGAAATGCGACAGAGCGTGCGCATCATCGATCAGGCACTGGCAAAGTTGGCCAAGTTGGATGGTCCCGTCTCCACCCGGGATCGCAAGGTTGCCCCACCACCGCGGGCGGCGATGAAGCAATCGATGGAAGCCCTGATCCATCACTTCAAGCTCTACACCGAGGGCTATCACGTGCCGCCGGGCGAGACCTACGCGGCCGTCGAAGCGCCCAAGGGTGAATTTGGTGTGTATCTGATTGCTGATGGCACCAACAAACCCTATCGGTGCAAGATCAGGGCGCCGGGCTTCGCCGCCCTGTCCTCGATGGATGCGATCAGCCGCGGTCACATGCTGGCCGACGCGGTCGCCATCATCGGATCGTTGGACATTGTGTTCGGAGAGATTGACCGATGAGCGCGCCATTTGTGTTGACCTCGGACAATGAGGCGCTGGCCCAGCGGATCATCGCGAAGTATCCGCACGGTCGACAAGCCAGCGCCGTCATTCCGCTGCTGGACATCGTTCAGCGCCAGAATGGTGGCTGGCTATCGCGCGAGGCGATGGACTTTGTGGCCCAGCGGCTGGACATGCCCGCGATCCGGGTCTACGAGGTCGCATCGTTCTACACGATGTTCAACTTGAAGCCGATTGGGCGCCACTTCGTGCAGGTGTGCACCACCACACCGTGCTGGCTGCGCGGCTCCGACGCCATCGTCCATGCCTGCGAGAAACGGCTTGGCATCGGTCTGGGCGACACCACGGCCGATGGTGCCTTCACGCTGGTGGAGGTGGAATGCCTGGGCGCCTGCGTGAATGCGCCGATGGTGCAAGTTGGCGATGACTATTACGAAGATCTGACGCCGGAGACCATGACCCAGATCCTTGATGATCTGGCGGCTGGTCGGCAGCCGAGGGTGGGGCCGCAGTCGGGACGGAAGACGTCAGAGCCCCTACCAGGGCTGACCACGTTGACCGATGCCGCCGTCCAGACCGGGGGGACTGATTGATGCTGAAGGACAGCGACCGCATCTTCACCAATCTCTATGGCTACCACGATTGGCGCCTTGCTGGTGCCCAGGCGCGTGGCGATTGGGATGGCACGGCAGCCATTCTGGCCAAGGGTCGGGAGTGGATCATCGACGAGATGAAAGCCTCCGGACTGCGCGGGCGCGGCGGGGCAGGGTTTTCCACCGGCATGAAATGGTCGTTCATGCCAAAGCAATCGGATCGCCCGCACTATCTGGTGGTCAATGCAGACGAGGGAGAACCCGGCACCTGCAAAGACCGGGATATCATGCGCCACGACCCGCATAAGCTGGTCGAAGGGTGCTTGATTGCCTCCTTCGCGATCGGAGCACGGGCCTGCTATATCTATATCCGCGGTGAGTTTTACAACGAGGCCTCCAACCTGCAGGGCGCGATTGATGAGGCCTACGCCGTTGGGTTGATTGGCAAGAACGCCTGCGGCTCCGGCTGGGATTTCGACCTCTACCTGCATCGCGGCGCCGGGGCCTACATCTGTGGCGAAGAGACCGCGCTGATCGAAAGCCTGGAGGGCCGCAAGGGCCAGCCGCGCTTGAAGCCGCCGTTCCCCGCTCAGGCAGGCCTCTATGGCTGCCCGACGACGGTGAACAATGTGGAAACCATCGCCGTTGCCCCAACGATTCTGCGCCGCGGCGCGGGGTGGTTCGCAGGCCTGGGGCGCGACAAGAACACCGGCACCAAGATTTTTTGCATCTCCGGCCACGTGAACAATCCGTGCAACGTGGAAGAGGAGATGGGCATCCCGCTGAAAGACTTGATCGAGAAGCACGCGGGCGGGGTGCGCGGTGGCTGGGACAATCTTCTGGCGGTGATCCCAGGCGGGTCGTCGGTGCCGGTGCTGCCGCGGGAGATCTGCGACACCGTGTTGATGGACTTCGACAGCCTGCGCGCGGTTCGCTCTGGCCTCGGCACGGCCGGCATCATCGTGATGGACAAGTCGACCGATATCGTTAAAGCGATTGCGCGCTTGTCCAAGTTCTACAAGCACGAGAGCTGCGGCCAGTGCACACCGTGCCGGGAAGGCACCGGCTGGATGTGGCGGGTGATGGAGCGGTTGGTGGTTGGCAAGGCTGAGATCGAAGAGATCGACATGCTGGAGGATGTGACCCGTCAGGTTGAAGGTCACACCATCTGCGCCCTTGGCGACGCTGCGGCGTGGCCGGTGCAGGGCCTGATCCGCCATTTCCGCCCAGAGTTAGAGCGCCGTATCCACGCATACAAGGGTCGCGGTGGCACGTCGCTGCCGATGGCCGCGGAGTAGGGGAACCCGCATGCCGAAGCTCACCATCGACGGCAAAGAAGTCGAGGTTCCGCCGGGCGCCACTGTCCTGCAGGCCTGTGAGGCTGCAGGGGTAGAGGTCCCGCGGTTTTGCTATCACGAGCGCCTGTCCATCGCTGGCAATTGCCGGATGTGCTTGGTGGAGATGGAGAAGGCGCCGAAGCCAATTGCCTCCTGCGCAATGCCCGCTGGCGATGGCATGGTGATCAAGACCGACACCCCGACGGTGCGCAAGGCACGCCGCGGCGTGATGGAATTCCTGCTGATCAACCATCCGCTCGACTGCCCGATTTGCGACCAGGGCGGCGAGTGTGACCTGCAAGACCAGGCGATGGCCTATGGCTTTGATCGCGGTCGGTACGAGGAAAACAAGCGGGCGGTGAAGGATAAGAACCTTGGCCCGCTGGTGAAAACCTTCATGAATCGCTGCATTCACTGCACCCGATGCATTCGCTTTGCCACCGAGGTGGCAGGCGTTGAGGAGTTGGGTGCGACGGGCCGCGGCGAGCACATGGAGGTGGGAACCTATGTGGAGAAGGCGCTGAGTTCTGAGCTGTCGGGCAACATTGTTGACCTCTGCCCCGTCGGTGCGTTGACCTCCAAGCCCTATGCCTTCGTCTCCCGCCCCTGGGAGTTGGCGAAGACAGAAAGCATTGACGTGCTGGACGCCGTTGGCGCGGCAATTCGTGTCGATGCCCGGGGCGGCGAAGTATTGCGGGTGCTGCCGCGCCTCAACGATGCCGTGAATGACGAGTGGCTGGCGGACAAATCGCGCTACGCCTATGACGGCTTGAAGCGCCAGCGCCTGGATCGGCCCTATGTGCGCCGGGACGGTCGTCTGCAGCCTGCGTCCTGGCCGGAAGCATTCGAAGTGGTGGCAAAGCGGCTGCTGGGCACCACGCCGGAGCGGATCGGCGTGATCGCAGGCGATCAAGTGGACGCCGAGGCAGTGCTGGCCCTGCGGGATCTGATGCGCGGCCTTGGGGTGCAATCGCTCGATTGCCGCCAAGATGGCGCCAAGATTGGCGGACCGCGGGTTTCCTACCTGTTCAACACCACGATCGCAGGCATTGATCAAGCCGATGTCTGCCTGATCATCGGGTCTGACCCGCGGTGGGAAGCGCCGCTGTTGAATGCACGGCTGCGCAAGCGCTACCTCGCCCGCAACTTCACGGTTGGGCTGATTGGACCTGAGCGCGACTTAACCTATCGCCATCAGCACTTAGGGAACGATCCGTCGGTGCTACTGGCGATTGCTGACGGCCACCACCCGTTTGCCGATCTGCTCAAGGCTGCCAAGGCGCCGATGTTGATCCTTGGCATGGGGGCATTGCGGCGCCCCGACGGGGCAGCCCTGCTGGGGGCCGCACGGCGGATTGCCGAGGCCACCAACATGGTGCGCGATGGCTGGAACGGCTTCAACGTGCTGAACACGGCCGCTGGCCGCGTGGGTGCGCTGGACCTGGGCTTCCTGCCGGGGCAGGGCGGTCGCGATACGGCTGGCATCCTGGCCGGGGCTGGCGATGGCTCGCTGGACGTCGTTTGGCTGCAGGATGCGGACGAAATTGACGCGTCGCGCCTGGGCAATGCCTTTGTGATCTACCAGGGTCACCATGGCGACCGGGCGGCCAATCGCGCCGATGTCATCTTGCCGGGCGCTGCCTATACCGAGAAGGACGCGACCTACGTCAACCTCGAGGGGCGGGTGCAACGGACCAAGCAGGCGGTGTTCCCACCGGGCGAGGCACGGGAGGATTGGAAGATCCTGCGCGCACTGTCTCAAGTGATGGGGCGGCCCCTGCCATTCGACTCTCTGGCGCAGTTGCGGACAGCTTTGGCCGCTGCCAATCCAGTGTTTGGCGCAGTGGGTGTCGTCCAGCCAGCCCCATGGGCCAGCTTCGGCACGCTTGATCCAGTGGATTTGATGCCATTCGGGCGCGCCATCGAGAATTACTATCAAACCTGCGCGATCAGCCGCGCGTCTGTGACCATGGCGAAGTGTACCGACCTTCACATTCACGGTCGCGAGATTGACGACACCATGGAGCGGACCGGCAGCTATGGCTGATTTTCTGAACGGATACGCCCTGCCGGGCGCGATCATCGTCGCCCAGATCCTGGCGATCGTGGTGCCTCTGCTGGTGGCTGTGGCTTACCTCACCTATGCTGAGCGCAAGGTGTTGGCGGCGATGCAGCTGCGCAAAGGCCCCAACGTGGTGGGACCGCTGGGGCTGTTGCAGCCCTTTGCCGATGGGCTGAAGCTGTTCGCCAAGGAGACCATCATTCCCGCCGGGGCAAACCGCGGTTTGTTTCTGGCCGCCCCGATGATGACGTTCATCCTGGCTCTGGTCGCCTGGGCAGTGATCCCAGTCGGCGATGGCTGGGTGTTGGCGGACATCAATGTCGGCGTGCTGTACCTGTTTGCGATCAGCTCGCTGGGTGTTTACGGCATCATTATCGCTGGCTGGTCCTCGAACTCGAAATACGCCTTTCTGGGCGCGCTGCGGTCGGCTGCGCAGATGGTGTCCTACGAGGTTTCGATCGGGTTCGTCATCATCACCGTGCTGCTGTGCGTCGGCTCGCTGAACTTGAGTGAGATCGTGCGCAATCAGGAAGGCGCAACCTTCCTCAGCTGGCACGGCGTGATCTTGTTCCCGATGCTGGTGGTGTTTTTCATCTCGGCTCTGGCGGAGACCAATCGCTCGCCGTTTGACTTGCCGGAGGGGGAGTCGGAACTGGTGGGCGGGTACTTCACCGAGTACTCCGCGATGACCTTCGCGCTGTTCTTCCTGGGTGAATACGCCAACATGATCCTGATGAGCGGGATGACCACCATCCTGTTCCTTGGGGGTTGGCTGCCGCCGTTCAATGTGGCGCCATTCACCTGGATTCCCGGTCCGATCTGGTTCGTGTTGAAGATCTGCTTCGTGCTGTTCTTCTTCCTGTGGGTGCGCGCCACCATGCCGCGCTTCCGCTATGACCAGTTGATGCGACTGGGCTGGAAAGTGTTCCTACCGCTCAGTTTGCTGTGGGTCGTGCTGACGGCGGGGGTGCTGATGGCGTTCGGTTGGCTGCCAGGTCAACAGTGAATTCCGCACACCGCGTCCGGATGATGGGTTGAGTTGGCCGCGGGCTTGGGTAAGGTTCGCCCGCCGCACCGCTGGGGTCGCTTCCGTGGCTCCGGCAACGTGGCGCTAAGACGGGGAAAATGCCATGGGCATGATGGATCGTAGCATCCGGGGGTTCTTGCTCACGGAACTTGTCGCGGGCATGAAGCTGACCTTCAGCTACATGTTTCGCCGCAAGGCCACCGTCAACTATCCGTTTGAGAAAGGGCCGATCTCGCCGCGCTTTCGCGGGGAGCATGCGCTGCGGCGCTACGCCAATGGTGAGGAACGCTGCATCGCCTGCAAACTGTGCGAAGCGATCTGCCCGGCACAGGCGATCACCATTGAGGCGGAACCGCGCGAGGACGGCAGTCGGCGGACCACCCGCTACGACATCGACATGACCAAGTGCATCTATTGCGGCTTCTGTCAGGAAGCCTGTCCGGTGGATGCCATCGTTGAGGGACCGAACTTCGAGTTCGCAACCGAAACCCGCGAGGAGTTGTTCTACAACAAGGACCGTCTGCTCGCGAATGGCGACCGGTGGGAATCTGAGATTGCCGCCAATATCGCCAAGGACGCTCCGTACCGGTAGGCCGATCATGATCATCCAGGCACTAGCCTTTTATCTGTTTGCCGGTGTGTTGGTTGCTGCGGCGGTGATGGTTATCGCCGCGCGCAACCCGGTGCATTCGGTGTTGTACCTCATCCTCTGCTTCTTCAACGCGGGCGGCCTGTTCGTGTTGTTGGGGGCGGAGTTCCTGGCGATGCTGCTGGTGGTCGTCTATGTCGGCGCGGTGGCGGTGCTGTTCTTGTTCGTCGTCATGATGTTGGACGTCAATCTGACGGAACTGCGGCAAGGCTTTCTGCATTATCTGCCGATTGGGGGCCTGATCGGCTTGATCCTGGCGATTGAGTTGCTGGTGGTGCTGGGAGCTTGGGCGTTTGCCCCCGATGCCGCCAGCCTGCGCGCGGCTCCAACGCCGGACCCCGCGACGATCGACAACACCCGCGCGCTCGGCCTGATCCTGTATGACGACTATGTCTACCTGTTCCAAATCTCCGGCTTGGTGCTGCTGGTGGCGATGATTGGCGCCATCGTGCTGACGCTGCGGGAGCGGGCAGGGGTGCGGCGCCAAGTGGTGTCGGCCCAGATCGGGCGCCGCCGCGAACAGACAATCGAAATCCGCAAGGTCAAGCCGGGACAAGGGGTCTGAGCGATGGTCATCGGTCTTTCGCACTACCTGTCGCTCTCGGCCATCCTGTTCACCCTTGGGATTTTCGGGATATTCCTGAACCGCAAGAACGTTATCGTGATCTTGATGTCGGTGGAGTTGATGTTGCTATCGGTCAACATCAATCTCGTTGCCTTCTCAAGCTTCCTCGGTGACTTGGTCGGTCAGGTGTTTGCCTTGTTTGTGCTGACCGTTGCGGCTGCAGAAGCGGCGATTGGTCTTGCGATCCTGGTGGTCTATTTCCGCAACCGCGGCTCGATCGCGGTTGAGGACATCAACATGATGAAGGGTTGAGCGCCGTGTACGCCGCCGTCGTCTTCCTGCCGCTTCTCGCGGCACTGATCGCAGGGTTCGGGAACCGCGCCCTTGGTGATCGTGGCGCCCAGCTCGTTACCTCTGGCTCGCTGATCCTGGCGGCCGTGCTGGGCATTGTCGTGTTCATTGAAGTGGCCCTAGGTGGTCAGGCGCGCACCGTCGAGGTGCTGCGCTGGATCACGGTTGGCAGCTTCGATGTCAGTTGGGCGCTGCGGTTCGACACGCTCTCTGCGGTCATGATCGTCGTGGTAACGGTGGTTTCCGCCTGCGTCCACGTCTATGCCTGTGGCTACATGCACGGGGACCCGTCTGTTCCCCGGTTCATGGCCTATCTGTCGCTGTTCACCTTCTTCATGCTGATGTTGGTGACATCTGACAATCTGGTGCAGATGTTCTTCGGCTGGGAAGGGGTGGGTCTCGCCTCCTACTTGCTGATTGGCTTCTGGTATGACCGCGCCTCGGCCAATGCGGCCGCGATCAAGGCCTTCGTCGTCAACCGAGTTGGCGACTTCGGCTATGCCTTGGGCATCTTCGGGGTGTTCTTGCTGTTCGACAGCGTCAGCTTCGACGCGATCTTCCAGGCTGCACCGGACAAGGCTGACGCGACCTTGTCTTTCCTGGGTATGGAGGTGCATGCGCTGACCGTGATCTGCCTGCTGCTGTTCATCGGGGCGATGGGGAAGTCGGCGCAGTTGGGTCTGCACACCTGGCTGCCCGATGCGATGGAAGGGCCGACGCCGGTGTCGGCGCTGATCCATGCCGCCACCATGGTGACGGCCGGGGTGTTCATGGTGTGCCGGATGTCGCCGCTGTTTGAGCTGGCGCCCGTCGCGCTGACAGTGGTGACGGTGGTCGGTGCCATGACGGCGATCTTTGCCGCAACCGTTGGTCTGACCCAGACCGACATCAAGCGAGTGATCGCCTACTCCACCTGCTCGCAGCTGGGCTACATGTTCTTCGCTGCCGGTGTGTCAGCCTATGGCGGCGCGATGTTCCACCTGATGACACACGCCTTCTTCAAGGCGCTGCTGTTCTTGGGTGCCGGCTCGGTGATCCACGCCATGTCTGGCGAGCAAGACATGCGCCGCATGGGCGGCATCTACCGCAAGATCCCCTACACCTATGCGATGATGTGGGTTGGGTCGTTGGCGCTTGCGGGCATGCCGTTCTTTGCTGGCTTCTGGTCGAAGGATTTGATCTTGGAGGCAGCGTACGGCGCCCATTCGGCCCATGGATTGTTTGCCTTCTGGCTGGGCATCGCAGCGGCGTTCTTGACGGCGTTCTACTCCTGGCGCCTGCTGTTCTTGACCTTCCACGGCGCCCCCCGGGCCGACCGCCATACCATGGACCATGTCCATGAATCGCCGCTGACCATGACAGTGCCGCTGGCGGTCCTGGCGTTTGGCGCGCTGTTCTCCGGCATCGTTGCCTATGAGTGGTTCGTTGGTCATGACCGCGCGCAGTTCTGGGGGGCCGCGCTGTTCGTTGCCGAGGGCAATGACGCCATTGAGGCGGCTCACCACGTGCCGACCTGGGTCAAGCTGTTGCCGTTGATCGTGTCGATTGCCGGCATTCTGGGCGCATGGCTGGCCTATGTGCTGGTGCCCAGCCTGCCCGGTGCCGTCGCCCGCGCGCTGCGACCGGTTTACTTGTTCTTCTTGAACAAGTGGTACTTCGACGATCTCTATGACCGGTTGTTCGTCAAACCGGCGATGGCGCTTGGCTACGGGCTGTGGAAGTCCGGCGATGGTGCAGTGATCGACGGGGTTGGCCCGGACGGCGTGGCCGCCGCGACGCGAAACCTCTCGCGCCGAGCGGCTGCCCTGCAATCCGGCTATGTCTACCACTATGCGTTTGCGATGCTGATCGGGGTGGTGGTGATCGTGTCTCTCTACCTCTTCACCCAGGGGCGCTGAGCCATGACCAGCTTTCCGTTCCTGTCCGTCGTCACCTTCTTGCCATTGGTCGGCGCACTGGCGATCCTGGTGCTGCGCGGCAGTGAAGAGCAGGTGGCCCGCAATGCCCGCTGGATTGCGATCTGGACGTCGGGCCTCACCTTCCTGATCTCAATTCCGCTGTGGACGCGGTTTGAGAATGGCACCCACGAATTCCAATTCGTGGAGTATTACCAGTGGCTGCCCGAGTTCAACATCAACTACCATGTTGGGATTGACGGCATCTCGCTGTTTTTCGTGCTGCTGTCCACCTTCCTGACCCCACTGTGCATTCTGGCGTCATGGGAGGCAGTGACCAAGCGGGTGCGTGAATACATGCTGGCGTTCCTGGTCCTAGAAACGCTGATGGTCGGCATGTTCTGTGCGCTGGATCTGGTCACCTTCTATATCTTCTTCGAAGGTGTGCTGATCCCGATGTTCATCATCATCGGGGTCTGGGGTGGCTATCGCCGGGTCTATGCCGCGTTCAAGTTCTTCTTGTACACGCTGGCAGGCTCGGTCCTGATGCTTTTGGCGATCATTTGGCTGTGGTCGACCTTTGGCACCACGGACATCCCGACGCTGATGACCAAGTCGATCCCTGGCGGTGTGCAGACTTGGCTATGGTTGGCGTTCTTCGCGTCCTTCGCCGTCAAGGTGCCGATGTGGCCAGTGCACACGTGGCTGCCCGATGCCCACGTCGAGGCGCCGACCGCTGGGTCGGTGATCCTGGCCGGTGTGTTGCTGAAGATGGGTGGCTATGGCTTCCTGCGCTTCTCCATCCCGCTGTTCCCGGAAGCGTCTGCTCTGTTTGCGCCGCTGGTGTTCACCTTGTCGGTGGTGGCAGTGATCTATACCTCGCTGGTTGCGCTGGCGCAGGAGGATATGAAGAAGCTGATCGCCTATTCCTCCGTGGCCCATATGGGCTTTGTGACGGCGGGCGTGTTCACCTTGAACAGCCAGGGTGTCAGCGGCGCTGTGTTCCAGATGCTGTCCCACGGTATTGTCTCCGGCGCGTTGTTCTTGTGCGTCGGGGTTGTGTATGACCGCTTGCACACCCGCGAGATTGCGCGTTATGGCGGCGTGTCTGACACCATGCCCCGCTATGCCGTCGTGTTCTTGTTCTTCACCATGGCGACCATCGGCCTGCCCGGAACCTCCGGCTTCGTGGGCGAGTTCCTGGTGATGATGGGCGCCTTCCAGGCATCCACGTGGCTTGCAGCGCTGATTGCAACGGGCGTGGTGCTGGGGGCAGCGTATAGCCTCTACCTCTACCGCCGCATCTGCTTTGGCAAGATCACGCGCGATGATGTGCGGGCGATGCTGGATATGAACCCTCGGGAGGTTGCCGTGTTCGCCCCGCTGGTGGCGGTCACGCTCTGGATGGGCATCTATCCAAACTCGTTCCTGGTGCCCATGCAGGCATCGATCGATCACTTGATCCAACGGTACCAGATCGCCCAGGCGGCACCGGCGACGGTGATCCCCGCCTCGCTGGCAAGCAATTGAGGTCCGGCCAATGACTCCGATCCAAATGGCCGATGTCGGCATCATCCTGCCGGAACTGTTCCTAGCAGTCTCAGCTATGGGCTTGCTGATGCTGGGGGTGTTCGGGCGCGGGCGGGATACCGCGCGGACCATCGCCTGGGGTGCCGTGCTGGTGCTGGCAATCACAGCCGTGATGGTGATGGGCATGGGTGGCGAGGTACGGGTGGCCATGAACGGCCAATTCCGCACCGACGGCTTCACTGTTTTCATGAAGGTGCTGGCGCTGTTGGGCGCCGCCGCGGCACTGGTGCTGAGCATCGATTACTTCGAGCGCGCCAAGATTGCCCGCTTTGAGTACCCGGTGCTCGTGGTGCTCGCCACGCTCGGCATGATGCTGATGATTTCAGCCAACAGCTTGATGGCGCTGTATGTTGGCCTGGAGCTGCAAAGCCTGGCGCTTTATGTCTGCGCCTCATTCCACCGTGACGACGTCCGCTCAACTGAGGCGGGGTTGAAGTACTTCGTCCTTGGCGCCCTGTCCTCGGGCATGCTGCTGTATGGCGCCTCCTTGGTCTACGGGTTTACCGGCGCCACTGGGTTCGATGCCATTGCGGCTGCCCTGCACCATGGCGGGGAGAACCACGGCGATGGTGCCCACACGCTCCCCTCGGTTGGCGTGGTGGTTGGGCTGGTCTTCGTGATCGCTGGGTTGGCGTTCAAGGTCTCGGCCGTGCCGTTCCATATGTGGACGCCGGACGTCTACGAAGGTGCCCCCACCCCGGTGACGGCGCTGTTCGCTGCAGCCCCCAAGATTGCCGCGATTGCCTTGTTTGTGCGGGTGCTGGCGGGTCCGTTTGAGCATCTGGTGGCCCAATGGCAGCAGGTGATCGTGCTGGTGTCGATTGCCTCGATGGCGCTGGGTGCCTTCGCGGCGATCAGCCAGTCCAGCATGAAGCGTCTGCTTGCCTACAGTTCGATCGGCCATATGGGCTATGCGCTGGTCGGCCTTGCAGCGGGCTCGCAAGCTGGCGTCACCGGCATCGCCCTCTATATGGCGCTGTATCTGCCGATGACGGCCGCCACCTTCGGCATCCTGCTGTGCCTGAGGATCGACGGGCAACCTGTTGACCGGATTTCGGATTTGGCTGGTTTGAGTCGCACCCGGCCGGGCTTGGCGGCAGCCCTGGCGGTGGCGATGTTCTCGATGGCGGGCATCCCGCCGCTGGCCGGGTTCTTTGGCAAGCTGTACGTGTTCCTGGCAGCCATTGAGGCTGGCTTGACCACGCTGGCGGTGCTGGGGGTGTTGGCCAGTGTGGTTGGGGCCTACTATTACCTGCGCATCATCAAGCTCATGTACTTCGATGAACCCACGGTGCAGTTCGAAGCAGGTCAATCGACTGCTGTGGTAGCGGTGATCAGCCTGTCCACGGCGGTCACCGTGCTGTTCATTGCCATGCCGTCGGCGTTGATTGGGCCTGCCCGGCTGGCTGCGGCGACGCTGTTCGGCGGATGATTCCTGCCGGGTGGCGGCTGGACGCACGGGACAGCGTCGGCAGCACCAATGATGAGGCCAAGGCGGCCGCGCTCAACGGCTCGCCTGCCGGATTGGTGATCACCGCAATGCAGCAGACGGCCGGGCGCGGGCGCCTTGGCCGTGGCTGGACCAGCCCTGTCGGCAATCTCTATGCCTCACTGTTGCTGCGGCCCGGGGTGCCACCTCAGCGCGCGGCGGAACTGTCGTTGCTGGCCGGAGTCGCCGCCTGTGAGGCGATTGCCCGGCAATGCCCCGTACCAGTGCTGTTGAAGTGGCCAAACGACTTGATGCGCGGCGACGGCAAGCTGGGCGGTATTCTTGTCGAATCAGCCTTGGATCCTGCGCGCGCCACCGTTGAGTGGGTGGTGATCGGCATCGGGCTCAACCTCGTCCCCGTTGCCGTGCCGGGTCGGGAGGTGGCTGATCTGGCGGATCATGCCGTTGATCGCACTCAACTTCTGGCGGACTTGGTCACCGCCATTGATGCCTGGGTCCAGGTCTGGCTGCGGGAGGGCTTGCAGCCCGTGCTGTCTCACTGGACCCGCCGAATCTGGGGGATGGGCCGCACGGTCCAGGCCGGGTCGGTCTCCGGTGTGATCCTAGGTCTTGATCGCGACGGCGCATTGCTGGTGACCACCGCCACTGGACCCGTGCGCGTCACCGCTGGCGATGTTGGTGTGGGAGGAGGGGTTCATGCTGCTCGCGATTGATGCCGGCAACACCAACACCGTGTTTGCCATCTATGACGGGGAACGCCTGCGCGGGTCCTGGCGCGCTGCCACAGAAATCAAACGCACAGCTGACGAATATGCTGTCTGGCTTACGCAATTGATGCAGCTGGAAGAGCTTCAGCGCCAGGACATTACTGCCGCCATTCTGTCCTCAGTGGTGCCAGAGGCGGTGTTTAATCTAATCACACTCTGCACCAAATACTTCAAGACCCGCCCATTGGTGGTTGGTGAGCCCAATTGTGACCTGGGCATGCGCGCGATTATTGACCGACCGGAGGAGGCCGGGGCGGACCGTCTGGTCAATGCCGTCGCCGCTCACAACCGCTATGGCGGTCCGCTCGTGGTCGTCGATTTTGGGACCGCGACAACCTTCGATCTGGTCGACGCCGAGGGGAACTTTCGCGGCGGCGTGATCGTGCCGGGGATCAACCTGTCGCTCCAGGCGCTGTACATGGCTGCAGCCAAGCTTCCTCGCGTGGCAATCCGCCGCACCACGCGGGTGGTCGCAACCAATACGGTCGAAGCGATGCAATCTGGCGTGTATTGGGGCTATGTCGCCATGATCGAGGGTGTGGTGGCCCGCATCCGTCAGGAGCGGCAGGAGAGTGACCCTGGTCTGAAAGTGGTTGCCACGGGCGGACTTGCCCCTATGTTTGCCCAGGCAACTGATGTGATCGATCACAGCGACGCTGATCTGACGTTGCACGGACTGCTTCTCATCCACAAACGCAACGTGACATGATCCCGTGGACGGATATCAACTTGAGACCGCGCTGTGGAATCAGCGCGAACTGATCTTCCTACCCCTTGGCGGGGCAGGGGAGATTGGCATGAACCTCAACCTTTACGGCTATGCTGGCAAATGGTTGATGGTCGATCTGGGTGTTACCTTCGGCGATGACCGCGTGCCGGGTATCGATGTGGTGATGCCTGACCCCGGATTTATTGTCGAACGGCGCCGGGATCTTGTCGGGCTGGTGCTGACCCACGCCCATGAGGATCATCTGGGGGCGGTGCCGCATCTGTGGTCGCGCCTGCGCTGCCGGGTCTATGCGACCCCATTCACGGCCACGGTTCTGCAACGCAAGCTGCGCGAAGTGGGGTTGGAGCAGGAGGTGCCGCTTACCATCCTGCCGATGTCCAGCCGGGCGAGCATTGGGCCGTTCGAGATTGAGTTGGTCACGCTGACCCATTCGATTCCAGAGCCCAACGCCGTTGCCATCCGAACGCCAGTCGGCACTGTGGTGCACACCGGAGACTGGAAGCTGGATCCGACGCCGCTGATCGGCCCCACGGCCGATGAGCAGCGCCTAGCCGAAATCGGGCGCGATGGCGTGTTGGCGGTGATCGGCGACAGCACCAACGTGTTTAAGGAGGGAGAGTCTGGCTCAGAGGCTGACGTGCGGGCCAGCCTTGCCGACTTGATGGCGGGGCTGGAGAACCGGGTTGCCGTGGCCTGCTTTGCCTCCAACATCGCGCGGCTGGAAACCATCGCGACGGTGGCGGCCGCCCATGACCGGTCAACAGCGCTGGTCGGTCGGTCGCTGCGCAACATGGTGGATGCGGCGCGCGCCAATGGTTATCTGACCAACTGCCCGCCCTTCTTGAGTGAGGAGGATGCGGGCTATCTCCCCAGGGATAAGGTCTGCCTCATCTGCACGGGCAGCCAGGGCGAGCCGCGCGCGGCACTGGCCCGCATCGCCTTCGACAATCACCCGCACATCGTGCTGGAAGAGGGCGATAGCGTCATTTTCTCCTCCCGGATCATCCCGGGTAATGAAAAGGCAATTGGGCGGCTGCACGACCAACTGGCCCGCCAGGGCATTGAAGTGCTGACGGAGCGGGATCACTTCGTCCACGTTTCTGGGCACCCGGCCCGCGATGAGTTGGCCCGGCTCTACGCCCATCTGAAGCCACGGATCGTCGTGCCGGTGCATGGGGAGCATCGCCACTTGGTGGAGCATGCGCGCTTCGCCCTCGGCTGTCAGGTGCCCCACGCGCCTGTGGTGGAAAACGGCCAGGTTCTGCGCCTGGGACCTGGCGATCCGGTTGTGATTGATCGGGTCACCAGCGGTCGGCTGGCGGTGGACGGCAACCGCTTGATCCCGATGGATGGCCCGCAGATGAAGGCGCGCCAACGCGTTGCCAATCAAGGCGTTGCCGTCTGCACCTTGGTGCTGGATCGCAAGGGCAGGGTGGTCGCTGACCCTGCGGTCAGTCTTCCAGGTCTGGTTGACACCGAGAGCACGGCCGAGGCCGAGGTGCTGTCCCACGCCGTGCGTGCGGCGT
Source organism: Alphaproteobacteria bacterium (assembly GCA_004292755.1). GTDB lineage: Bacteria > Pseudomonadota > Alphaproteobacteria > Elsterales > Elsteraceae > RDXE01. The sequence goes on along the minus strand of RDXE01000065.1, from coordinate 10,480 downwards.
TGGAGGCGCTTCCCAGTGACGCGCGTCGACAAGATGATGCCGCCGTGGCTGAGGCTGGTCGGGTGGCGTTCCGCCGGGCCGTGAAGTCCGTGCTTGGCTTGAAGCCGCACCTGGAGGTGCTGGTGGTAAGGGTCTAGGCCAATGGCAGCTGTGTTGACTCGCCTGCGGGCGGTCCTGGTGGCTGTGTTGATCGCTGGTCTTTGGGCCTGCCCTTTGGCAGTTGCGCAAACGCGCGATCCCAGCGGCACCTATGTCGTGTCAGGCACCGCGCCCAATGGTCAGGCCTATGGTCCGGGTACCGTTGCCGTGCGCCGCCAAGATCAGCGGTTTGAGGTGGTCTGGCAGATTGGCACCGATGCCTATGCCGGAATCGGGTTGATGGTGGGAGATCAACTGTCCGTCGCGATCATTGATCGGACAGGCTCCACTCTGTTCATCGCCGTCTACCGCCCAACCGGGCAGGGTGACTGGCAAGGCGCATGGGCCGGCACCCCTGGGGCGGGGGTTGGCATTGAGGTATGGCAGGTGCGGCGCTAGCCGGACCGAAGACGGCAAGGAGGGCAGGGCAGCATGATTGGTCGGTTGAACCACGTTGCAATCGTCGTCCCCGATTTGGCGGCAGCCAGCGCCACGTATCGCACCCTGCTGGGCGCGACGGTCTCCGAGGCGATTGACCTGCCCGCCCACGGTGTCACCACGGTGTTTGTCTCCTTGCCGAACACCAAGATTGAGCTGCTGCACCCTTTGGGCGCCGACTCACCGATCCGCGGCTTTCTGGACAAGAACCCCTCTGGCGGCATGCACCATGTCTGCTACGAGGTGGATGACATTTTGGCCGCCCGCGACCATCTGATTGCCCAGGGGGCGCGGGTGTTGGGGTCGGGCGACCCCAGGATCGGCGCGCACGACAAGCCCGTTCTGTTCCTTCACCCGAAGGACTTTTGCGGCACGCTGGTGGAGCTCGAGCAAGCATGAGCGTGGTCTCTGGGATCGTTGTATTCGTGATCCTGTGGTGGACAGTGCTGTTCGCTGTCCTGCCCTGGAAGGCGAGGCCAGTGGCGGAGCCGGTGGTGGGTCATGCCACCTCCGCCCCGGAGCATCCTCGGCTGGCCTGGAAAGCGATGTGGACGACCATCATCACAGCCGTGCTGTGGCTGATCGTCTATGCGGTTGTGGCGTCGGACATGGTGTCGTTCCGTCGCTGGGTGGCGCCGCTCGGCTAGGTGGTGGGGCCGTGTGTGACTGAGTGGTGGATCGGCACAGCGCAGTGGCGCTTCACCGCTTAACCCTCAACACTCAGTCGTCGCCAGCCGGAAAGGCCTGCAGCCCAGAATGGAGCAGTTGAAATGCCTTCCCCAGTGATTGATTCGGCTCTTTCTCTTATTCATGCCGGATATCAAGCTGGTGCCATTTCGCTCCTTCAACGGTACGTCGCCCGGGGCAGGGCGCTCAATGACGCTGACTGGGACCAGGTGATTCCTGTCTGGAAGTTTGACAACTGGTCACCAACGGGCGTCGGAGTGCCCTCCTCTTTGTCACCTTGGAGGGACCTTTTGAAGCAGTCCTCATCCTCCAACCGCGCGCGAGCCTGGCTCGCGCTGCTGGAGGCTGAGGAATCGACAATCCTCCCCTATGGGCAGGGCTACCCAGAAATCGATATCGAGCCTGACGATGCGGGCACGGCGATCGTGATCTCAACCGCACACATTGCCTACGGACGATACGAAACCGCGCTAGAGGTGCTGAAACCTTGGCGATCGGATGAAACTTACGGAGAAACGGGTGATTTTCTGTCAACTTTGTGCCTCGTGTTTTCTGGAAAGATCGAGGAGGCGGCAACTTTAGTAGGTGAGATCCAGACTCAAACGACACGGCATGACCTTACTTTATTTGTATTATCGCAATGCTGGAATTTTTCAGACTTAGAGATCGGGGATAGATTTTGGAATGCCATCCAACATCATGTCCGTGACAGAAGTCAGGGAGTTGAGCTTAGTCAGCTCTGGGTCCTATTTGCTGCGTTCTGTGGACATTTGTCCCAGCAGGATCTGGCAGTTTTAGGCCGGGAGTATGGTCGCCAAGTACGTGATTTCTGTGGGGCGAGGCCAACAGAACCGCAAGTTCCAGTTCATGCCGAACCCAATCCGGCGCGCCCTCTTCGGGTTGGAATTCTCTGGCAGTATTTCAACTCAATAGTCAATGTTCAGTGTTTAAGCCATCTCAGTAAAGACGACATAGTGTTTTTCGGATACTCGCAGCGTTTGCCAGACAAGTATCATGACACAGCAGGAACTGATTGGCTCCTGTCTCTGCGCGGATTGCGTGGACTCACGTCGCTGGAACGCGCCCAGGCGATCAAGAACGACCAGCTCGATCTGCTGATCACTTTCGATAATCCTGGAGTTTTAGGTGATGATTCCGTGCTGTACTTTCGACCAGCGAAGCGCATTGCGTCATTCTCGAACATGTTCTTTACCAGTGGCGAGATTGGGATAGACAGCTATATCTTCGCTGAGTCAGTGTTCGGAGATGCTAACCCTGAGGAGTTTTCGGAAAGGATCATCAGAACTCCGTTTCCATTGAAAATTTTTGAATCCCTACACGGTCATTGTCTGGATCCACTCGAGGAACCCTCAGATCGTTTAGTCATTGGCTCCATTGCTTCTGAATTCAAACTCACGGATAAATGGTTCCAGATGATTAGAGAAATACTGGACGCCATGCCAGAGGTGCGTTTCGCAATTGATTGCAGTAAGTATTCCCCATTTATTGAGGGCAGGGTGAAGAGAGCGATGCATAAGGCTGGCATTCAACCTGACCGCGTAACGATGTCGATGTCCGTTAGTACCACGACCTTCCGCGATAGACTGGCGAAATACACCTTGGTCGTTGATACCCAACCCTTCACCGGCAATCTCACGTCGTTACAAGCATTGTCGGCGGGCGTGCCTGTTGTCACCAGTCGCGGCGAAACGATCGCCGGGCGACATACAGTTGCGATCCTGGATGCCATTGGCGAGTCCAGCCTGATCGCACCATCCTTCAACGCCCAGATCGACCTGGCCATTCATTTGTTGCGGTCGCCGGAGGTCCGCGCGGAGTTGCGGCGGCGGCTCCCTGTGCTGGTCCGGCAGTCGCCGATTGGTGACCCCAAAGTGATTGCTGAGGCGTTCAAGGCGGCGATTTTCGAGGCGGTGAGCGTGTGACGGGACGGGAAGGGCTCAGGCCCCGCCGTCCAACCAGCACTCCAACCAACACCAAGGCTGCCCAATACCAAGGCCGCCACGTCGTTGTCGGTGCGTGGCTGGCGTCGCCGTGATTATGGTGTTGTCGCATAATGATGATTATGTCAGAACACCGCCAATCAGGATAGCACACGGCTGGCGCTGGCTACAGGGTCAGCACCATGCCGTCATAGGCTGGCTCTATGCCCGCCGGTAATGCGCTGGCGAGCGTTCCATAGTCCATGTCCTCACCCATGTGGGTTAGCACGGCGTGCTTTGGGCCAACCTGCGCAATCCAGTCCAGAGTTTGCGCCAGCCAGCTGTGGGTGAGGTGGCCCGGTGCATGGCGGAAGCAGTCCACCACCCACACCTCAATGCCTGCAAGCGCGGCAAACGCTGCCGCGTCCAGGTGCACCACATCGGTCGAGTATGCGAACTGCCCGAAGCGCAGGCCGAGTGTGGTGGAAAACCCATGGTCTTGACGGAATGGCGTCACCGGCACGCCAGCCACCTCAAACGGACCATCAATGCAATGCGGGATCAGCACCGGCTTGTAGTAATTGCCGAGGGACGCATCCAGTGGCTCAAACACATAGCCGAAGCGCTGGTGAATGATCTCCAGGCTTTCCGCGTCGGCCCACACCGGCAGCGGCGCGTGCATCGCGCGATTGATGCCGCGCAGTTCATCAATGCCGTGCAGATGGTCGGCATGGGCATGAGTCCAGATCACGCCGTCCAGGCGGCGGATGCCGGTATCCAGCAATTGCTCGCGTAGGTCAGGGGAGGTGTCGATCAGGATCGCCCTGCCCGCCTCCTCCACCAGCAGCGAGACCCGGCGCCGCCGGTTGCGCGGGTTGGTGGGGTCGCAGGCACCCCAGCCGTGGCTCACCGATGGCACGCCGGGGGACCCGCCGCACCCCAGCACGGTGATTTTCATGCGGCGATCGCCTTGCCCTGCCCGGCTGGCAGCTTGCTGAACAGCCGATGGACATTCGCTGTGGTGGCCGCAGCCAGGTCCGCGACCGACACACCCTTCAGCCCGGCAACCACCGCGGCGGTATGGCTCACAAACGCGGGCTCGTTGCGCTTGCCGCGCTTGGGAATCGGGGCGAGGTAGGGCGAGTCAGTCTCCACCAGCAACCGGTCCAGGGGCACGGTAGCAATCACCTGACGCAGCGCCTCGGCCGATTTGAACGTCACGATACCAGAGGCTGAGATGGACAAGCCAAGGCCCAACGCCGCGTCGGCCAAGGCTTGGCTACCCGTGAAGCAATGGATCAGGCCAGGGAACGGCCCGGCGCGATACTCTGCCTCCAGCATGGCGATCGTCTCGGGCTCGGCATCGCGGGTGTGAATGATGATCGGCAGGCCGCTTTCGCGCGCGGCCTGAATGTGCGCACGAAAACTGTCCGCCTGCCGGTCGCGCGGGCTTTGATCGTAGTAGAAATCCAGCCCGGTCTCCCCGATGCCAATCACTTTGGGGTGGCTGGCAGCCTCGACCAGGCGCTGAGCGTCCAGCCCCCAATCCTCGCTCGCCTCGTGGGGGTGCACACCAACCGTGCAATAGACCTGCGGGAACCGCTCGGCGATCGCGCGCACCCGCGGGAACCCGGCCATGCTGGTGGAGATGGTGATCATCAGGCCAACACCGGCCTGCCCTGCCCGCTCGATCACGCCGTCCAGGTCCTCGGCGAAATCCGGAAAATCCAGGTGGCAGTGGCTGTCGATCAACATAGCAAGACCCGCAATCAGGAGGTAGCCGGGGTGGCAGGTTCCACCCAGCGCGGAAACACACCCTGCGGTGCTGGCAGCGGTGTAGCCGGAACCAGAGCGGCCGCAGCCGACAAACAGTCAAACTGCTGTGGCGCGTCCAGACCCAACTGGCGCAGCAACTTGGTGGCACTGTCGGGCATCACCGGCTGCACCAGCACGGCCGCGCAGCGCACCACCTCGGCCAACACGTACAGCACCGTCGCCATGCGAGGGGGATCGGTCTTGCGCAAGCTCCAAGGCGCTTGCTCATCGACGTATCGATTGGCGGCCGAGATCACGTCCCACACGGCTTCCAACGCACGGTGGAAGGATTGCTGGGCTAAGTGCTCGCGCATCGTGCCAAGCACACCATAAGCGCTCTCCAACAAGGCCTGATCGGTGGCAGTGAAGGGCCCAGGCGTTGGAACCACGCCGCCACAGTTCTTGGCGATCATGCTCAAGGAACGCTGGGCCAAATTGCCGAGATCATTCGCGAGATCGGCATTGATGCGTCGAACCATTTGGGCATGGGAGAAATCCCCATCATCACCGAACGGAACTTCGCGCAGCAGAAAATACCGCACGGGGTCCAAGCCGTAGGTATCGATCAGCTTCAGCGGGTCGATGGTGTTGCCCAGCGACTTGGAGATTTTCTTGCCCTCATTGGTCCACCAGCCATGAGCAAACACCCGCTGTGGCGGCGGCAGGTCGGCTGCCATCAGCATGGCGGGCCAAATGATGGCGTGAAACCGCAAGATGTCCTTGCCCACCATGTGCAGGCTGGCGGGCCAGAACAGCTGATAGGCATCGGTGCTTTCGTCTGGGTAGCCCACAGCCGACAGATAGTTGGTGAGAGCATCGACCCAGACATACATCACATGCGCCGGGTCGCCCGGCACCGGGATGCCCCAGCGGAAGGTGGTGCGCGACACCGACAGGTCCTGCAGCCCCCGCTTCACAAAGCTGATCACCTCGTTGCGGCGGGAGCGCGGGGCCACGCACTCTGGATTGTCCTCATACCATTGCAGCAGGCGGTCACCCCACTGGGACAGGCGGAAGAAATAGGACGGCTCCTCCACCCACTCGACCGGTGCGCCGGTGGGCGCCTTGCCGTCAACCAACTCATCCTCGGCGAAATAGGTTTCATCGCGGACCGAGTACCAACCCTTGTAGGCACCGAGGTAGATCTGATCCTTCTCCACCAATCGCTGCCACAGCGCCTGACAGGCGTGGACATGGCGCGCCTCAGTGGTGCGAATGAAATCATCGTTGGAATAATTCATCGCCGGGCACAGATCCCGAAACGCCTGCGACACCTCATCACAAAAGGCGAGGGGGGCGAGCCCGCGCTGGGCGGCTGCCTTTTCCACCTTCTGGCCGTGCTCATCGGTGCCAGTCAGGAACTTGACTGGTCGACCATCCAGGCGGTGGAACCGCGCCAGCATATCGACTGCGAGCGTCGTGTAGGCGTGCCCGATGTGGGGCACATCGTTCACATAATAGATTGGAGTTGTGAGATAGATCGCCGCACGCTCGCTCATTGCGCCCTCAGTCCTTTGCCCGGACGGCCCTCGCCTGCCCCGTCAGAGGGAGAGACAGCGAACACCGCGACACAGCCCTACCGCAATGCGGCGAAGGCGTCGAGAACCGTCTGGCGGCGGTCCAGGTTCAACCCATCGGCGCGGGCGAAGATAGTACCGATGGCCGTCCAGGCATCAGCCAGCCGGTCGGGCGGCAGACGCGCCAGCACGGCGCGCGCGGCCCGCTCCTCCCCCTCAATCGCTGGCGCTGGCAGACTGCCGCGGGCAGCCGCGCGGGCAAGGCGCGCCAACCACCAGCGCATCAAGTCGATCACCACGTCCAAACTGCCATCGGCACGACTGCACCGGTCGCCCAGGGCCATCACGGCTTCGGGATCGGGGCCGCTGGCAAGAGTGGTGACCACGCTGCGGTACAACTCCACGCCGCCCTGCTCAGCAAGGTCCATCGCCCGACCAATGCTGCCGTCACCCAGCACAGCCAGGGCATCGGCTTCCGGCTCTGCCAAGTCCGGTCGCAGGTTGCCCAGCAAGCGTCGCACCTCGCCCTCGCTCAGCGCAGCGACATCCAGGCGGCGGCACCGGGATCGGATGGTTGGCAGCAGGGCTCCGGGCGCGTGGGTGACCAGCATGAGCAGGGTTTGGCGCGGTGGCTCCTCCAACATCTTCAACAGCGCGTTGGCGGCGTTGGTGTTCAGATCGTCGGCGGGGTCAACGATCACCACCCGCCACCCTCCCTCACCAGGGGTGAGGTGCAGCAGGTCGGCAATCGCGCGGATCTGATCGACTGCGATCTCGCTGCGGGCCTTGCCGCGCTTCGCGTCCCAGGCACGCTCGATCGCAATCAGGTCCTTGTGCCCGCCAGAGGCAATGCGTGCCACCACAGGATGACTGGCGGGCAGGGCGAGGGAGGTTGGCGCCACAGGGGCGCCAAACATATCCACCTCCCCTGCCGCACTGCTTGCCAGGACGAAGCGCGCGATGCGATAGGCCAGCGTCGCTTTGCCAATACCCCGCGGGCCTGCCAGCATCCAAGCGTGGTGCAACCGACCGGAGGTCCAAGCCTCCAGGAAGCGCTGCTCGGCTGCATCTTGACCAATCAGCGAGAGCGTGAGGCGCGGGTGATGGGGTTGGTCGGGCGCGGATGCCATGTCACGCCGCATCCACCGCCGCCAGGACGCGGTGCGCCACAGTCTCAACGCTGCCATCGGCGTCGATCCGCCGACAGCGATTGGGCTCCGCCTGGATCACCGCGTCAAAGCCGCGGGCCAGCGCGTCATGGAATGCCCTGCCTTTGCCTTCAAAGCGATCTTCGGCGCTGCCGCTCGCCGCCGCCCGGCGGGTTGCGCGTTCCAACGCGCGGTCCACCGACAGGGTGAACACCAAGGTGAGGTCAGGCGCTAGGCCATTTGTGGCAAGGCGATTGAGGGTTTGCAGGTCGGCTGTTCCAACCCCTCCTGCAAGACCCTGGTACACGATGGTGGAATCCGTGAACCGGTCACACAGCACCCACGCGCCACGCTCTAGCGCGGGGCGGATCACCTGCTCCACATGCATGCGACGGGCAGCGGACACCAGAAACGCCTCCGCGACGGCATCCCAGCGATCCGCACTGCCAGTCACCAGGAGCGTGCGCACCTGCTCAGCGGCCGGGCATCCGCCGGGCTCGCGCGTTTCCACGACCGTGTGACCGCGGGTGCGCAAGGTGGCCGCCAACAGGCGTAGCTGGGTGGACTTGCCAACCCCCTCGCCACCCTCGAACGTGATAAAGCGCTGAGGCATCCGCACTCAGCGGCTGCCAAACACGAAATGCGAGACGGCCGCTCCAACCCGGCCAATTGGCCCAAGCCGATCCACGCTGGCCCCCGCGATCAAGGGCAGTTCCACCGTCTCCACCGAGGGGGCGCTAACCACCAGTTTGCCGATGGTCTGGCCCTGCTGGATCGGCGCGACCACCGGCTCATCGAACACGGCGCGCACAGCAATATCCCGCCGAACCCGACGCGGGATGGTCGCGATCAAAGGCCGGGCGGCAACCAGCGGCAGCGTGCGCTGCTCGCCCTGCCAGACGGCTGCCTCGGTGATCGTCTCGCCAGGGCGGAAAAGAACCAAGTTCTCGAACTGCGAGTAGGCGAAATCCATCAGACGGCCCGCCTCTTCCCCGCGTTGACGCATCGAGGTCAAGCCATTGATCACCAGGATCACCCGGCGGCCATCGCGCACGGCCGACCCAGTCAGGCCAAAGCCAGACGCGTCGGTGTGGCCGGTCTTCAACCCATCCGCCCCCTGCCCGGCCATCGCCAGCAGCGGATTGCGATTCGGCTGCGGCGCCATGTTGCCCCAACGGAACTCCCGCTCGGCATACATTGGATAGAATTGCGGGAAGCGCCGGATGGTCTGATCCGCCAGCACGGCAAGATCGCGCGCCGTGGTCCAATGGTTCGGATCAGGCCACCCCATGGAGTTGCGGTACTGCGTGCCGGTCATGCCAATTTCGGCTGCTTTGGCATTCATCAGACTGGCGAAGGCCTCTTCTGACCCCGCCAAGCCTTCGGCCAGCACAATGCACGCATCATTGCCAGAATGGACGATGATCCCGCGCAGCAGGTTTTCGATGCTGACGCGGGTGTTCACCTCCACAAACATCTTGGAGCCGCCCTGACGCCACGCCCGCTCAGACACGGTAAACGTCTCAGTCAACTGCAACTCGCCGCGGGCCAGCTTCTCGAACACGATGAATGCCGTCATCATTTTGGTCATCGAGGACGGAAACATCCGCTGTTCGCTGTTCTTGTCCAACAGCACCCGACCGGTTTCGAAATCGACGACATAGGCAAACTGGGCCGCAGTTTGAATCCACGGATACCCGTTCGGCAACTGCGTCGGCTCCGGCGGCGGGGGCGGCGGTGCGGCGCGCGCGGCTGGCCGCGCAGCGGGGGCCGCGGGGCGCTGCTGCGCACCAGCCATCACAGGCAGAACGAGGCCGGTCGCAACCGATCCAGCCAACACGGTGCGTCGCGAGACTGACATGGGCATGATCCTCGTGCCTAAGCGTGGCAGTCCTGTGGCAACAACTTGGTTTCCTCTGAAACGCAAGCCTTAGTGTCGATCAATCCGCGATCAGGCGCGAGTCTGGAAACCCCGCAGCCAGCATGCGTTCCAGCAGGCGGTCCCCCTCACGCACCGAGTTCACGGGGCCAACCCGCACCCGCCAGAACTGGCGACCATTGACGCTGATCGGTGCCAGCACGGTCGGGCCAAAGCTGCGCAGCCGCTCCACCATCCGCTCCGCATTGGGGCGGCTCGAAAATGCTCCGGCCTGCACAAACAGCCGCGTCGCCTGTGGGCGACCTTGGGTCACTGTCCCGGTTGGATCGGTGGGGGGGGCAATCGGTTGGCGGACCACAGTTGGTGCCGGTGGGGCTGGATTGGGTGGCGGCGGCGGCATCGGCCCCGTGGCCACGGAACCTGTCGACGGCGTTGGCCGCGCGGCACTGGCCCCGCCCGGTGGGGCCAGCGGCGTACTGGTCACCGCACCGCGGGGCACCGCCTGGGCAGGCCCTTCAGGGATCTGCGTCGTGCTGGCGCCGCGCTGGATAGAGGCCGCCAGTTGACGGCTCTCATCGGGGAGAATCTGCACCTGCACGCGGGTTTCGGGTGTCAGCTGCAACAGTTCAGCCGTGCGTGGCGAGACAGCGAGGATGCGACCGGGCTCGAACGGACCGCGATCATTCACGCGCACAGCGACCGAGCGGCCATTGTCCAGATTGGTTACGCGCACAAAGCTGGGCAGGGGCAGTGTCCGGTGCTGGGCCGCCAGCATCTGCGGATCATAGCGCTCGCCATTGGCGGTGGTCTGTCCGTCACGATCTGCTGGAATAACGGCCGCTATCCCATTCTCATCATAGGAAAAATCCTCGGCGGGGTAGTACCAAGTGCCGTTAACCTGATAGGGCTCGCCGATCA
>RDXE01000032.1 GCA_004292755.1 Alphaproteobacteria bacterium | reverse complement strand
CGCCGGGCCTCGGCCAAATCCTCGCTCACCAACAGCTATCCTTCACGCGCAAGCCATTGGACCACCGCGGTGATTTGGTCCGGCGCCACCAGGGCTGGGGCATGACCAACACCTGGAAACTCCACCAGCGCCACCCGCGTGCGCCCCTTGGTCGCAGCCGCCATGCGCTCGGCCGTGGCGGCGGGAAGAATGTCACTGTCCGCCCCGCGCAGGATCAGCGTCGGGTGGGTCACCGCATCCCACAGCGGCCAAAGATCAACGTCAGCGGTGATCGGCTGAGAGAACACCATGCGGATCGCGGGATCGGTGGTGGGGATCACCCAGCCATCATCGGTCCAACGAATGGAGCGACCAACCAGCTGGCGCCATTGCTGGTCGGTCAGCGGGCCAAAGGGCGCATGGACGCGGCGATAATGCGCCTCGGCGGCAGCGAGGTCGGCAAAGCGCCGGTCTTCCGCGAGATAGGTTGCAATGCGCTGCAAGGCGGCTGCGGGAATCAGCGCACCAACATCATTCAGCACCAACCGCCGCAGGCGCTGCGGCGCCGTGGCCGACACGATCATACCGATCAGCCCACCCATCGAGGTGCCGACCCAGTCAACCTGAGGCAGGTCCAAGGCGTCCAGCAGCGCCACCAGATGCTGGGCGTAGACGTCGTTGCGGTAGAGCATCGGGTCGGCCAGCCGGTCGGAGCCGCCGCGCCCGGCGACGTCCACTGCCAGCACACGCGTCTCGGTCGCCAGCACCGCGGCCAGAGCATCAAAATCGCGGGCGTTGCGGGTCAAGCCATGGACGCACAGCACCGGCAGACGCCCGGCGCGCGCCTCTCCACGCTCCACCACTTGGAGGGCAAGGTCAGGACCAATGGGGATGCGCAGGAAACGCATGGCGGGGCGCACCCTAAACCACCGCAGCCATCGCGAAAAGCACCGGACGCGCGTTGCAGGATGCGCGTCGTTCAGCTACCGCTTTGGTCCTAGGGATTGGGGAGGACCAATGTCAGACAAGCCGCTGTCCGGGGTGCGGGTGCTAGACCTTACGCGCGTGCTCGCAGGCCCCTATTGCACCATGGTGCTGTTTGATCTCGGCGCCGAGGTCATCAAGGTAGAAGCCAAAACCGGGGATGATGCCCGCGGCTTTGGCCCGTTCTTGAATGGCAAATCGGGCTATTTCCTCTCCCTCAATCGCGGCAAACGCTCGATCGCCCTGGATTTGAAGGATGACGAGGACCGCGCGATTTTTGAACGTCTGCTGGCCCACACCGATGTGCTGGTGGAAAACTATCGGCCCGGCACGATGGAGAAGCTCGGCTATGGCTTCGACGCGCTGCACAAGCGCTTTCCCCGCCTGATCTATGCCGCGGCCTCTGGCTTTGGGCACACCGGTCCCTACCGGGAGAAGGCCGCCTATGACATGGTGGTGCAAGGTATGGGCGGAATCATGAGCCTGACCGGGCATCCGGGCTCCCCTCCCACCCGCGTTGGCACCTCGGTTGGGGACATCACGGCCGGCCTGTTCACCACGATTGGCATCAATGCTGCCCTCTATCAGCGTGCGCAGACCGGGCTCGGCACCAAGATTGACGTGGCGATGCTGGACTGCCAGATCGCGATCCTGGAAAACGCCATCGCCCGTTACTTTGCCACTGGTCAGGTACCGGGGCCGATGGGGGCACGTCACCCTTCGATCACTCCGTTTGAAGTGTTCGCAACCGGCGATGGCTACATGGTGATTGCGGCTGGCAATGATGGCCTGTTCCGCCGCCTAGCCGAAACGCTGAACGAGCCGGGATTGGCGGAGGATGAGCGCTTTGCCTCCAACGATGCGCGCACCCGCAACGTCGAAGCGCTGAAGGCCGAGTTGGAATCTCGCCTCGCTGCCCACACCACGGCCGAGTGGATCACGGCGCTGGAGGCGGCCGGGGTGCCCTGCTCGCCGATCAACACTGTTGCCGATGCGCTTGCTGATCCCCAGGTCTTGCACCGGAACATGGTGGTGAGTGTGGAGGACCCTGTGGCGGGAACGGTGCGCATGGCGGGCAACCCGATCAAAATCAGCGGCATGCCCGATGCCACCACCCGGCCGCCAGCCCCTGATCTCGACGGCGACCGCGCCGCCATTCTTGCCGACCTTGCCCGACTGGAGGCCAACTGATGCCTGCGACTGCACCCAACACTGATCCGTTCCAGCTGGCGACTGACTTGTCGGGCCTGCTGCTGATTGATGGCGCCCTGGTTCCGGCCACCAGCGGCAAAACCTTCGAGGTGATCAATCCCGCCACCGGTGGAGCGATTGGGCAGGCGGCAGATGGCGATGCTGAGGACGTGGGCCGGGCCGTGGCGGCCGCCCGCGCCGCCTTTCCAGCCTGGGCCGCGATGCCCGCGCGCGAGCGGGGCAAGCTGGTGCAGGAATGTGGTCGCGTCCTCGCCGGGCATGTCGAGGAATTGGGCCGCTTGATCGCCTTGGAAACCGGTAAGGCGTTGCGGACCGAAAGCCGCGTTGAGGCTTCTGTCCTGGCTGACGTGTTTGTTTTCTACGGCGGGCTTGGGTCGGAGTTGAAGGGCGAGACGGTGCCGTTCAACCCCCAGATGATGACCCTGACCCAGCGCGAGCCGTTGGGTGTGGTCGGCGCCATCATCCCCTGGAACGTGCCGCTGTTGCTGATGGCCCTGAAGATTGCCCCGGCTCTGGTGGCCGGCAACACGGTGGTGGTGAAGTCGGCAGAAGAAGCGCCACTCACTGTGCTGCGGGTGTGCCAGTTGATGAACACGGTGCTGCCGAAGGGGGTGTTCAACATGCTGTCGGGCGATGGGCCGGGCTGTGGTGCGCCGTTGGTGGAACACCCGGATGTCGCGAAGATCACCTTCACCGGGTCGGTTGAGACCGGTCGTATCGTCTACACCAGCGCGGCCACCCGGCTGATCCCAGTGACGTTGGAGCTGGGCGGCAAGTCACCCATGATCGTGTGTGCCGATGCGGACCTGGAGCGCGCGGTGAACGGGGCGATTGCCGGGATGCGCTTCACCCGGCAGGGGCAAAGCTGCACGGCCGCCAGCCGCATCTTTGTGCATGACAGCATCCATGACGCCTTCCTGGCCGCCCTGAAGGCACGGGTGGATGGCATGGTCATGGGTGATCCTCTGGATGAGCGCACCGACATCGGCGCCATCATCTCCCCCGCACAGCACGAGAAGGTGAGCGGTTACATCAAGCTGGGGGAGGAGGAAGGTGGCACCGCCCATGTCTGCTCCGCCTTGCCGACGGACCCCGACCTTGCCCGCGGCCTGTGGGTGCGCCCCGTGCTGTTCACCGACCTCACCAACCAAGCCCGCGTGGCGCGGGAGGAGATTTTTGGTCCCGTCACCTGCTTGATCCGCTGGACCGAGTTTGACGATGTGATCGCCCAGGCGAATGACAGCGAGTATGGCCTTGCCGCCACCATCTGGACGCGGGATCTGAAGATGGCGCTGGCTGCCACGCAACGCCTGCAAGCCGGTCTGGTGCAGGTCAACCAGAACCTCGTGGTGCAGCCCAACCTGTCCTATGGCGGTGTGAAAACCTCTGGCCTTGGCAAGGAGGCATCGCTGGAGGCGATGCTGGAACACTTCACCCACAAGAAAACCATCATCCTGAACATGGGTTGACACAGGCGATGACAACCGTGCGGCGGCACTGGGCAAAGCGGCTGCTGCGCGGCGTCGGCTGGACTGTCCTTGGTTTGGTGGCGGTGCTGGTCAGCGCCGTGCTGGCGATCTGGCTGTGGGTGCGCACGACGCCGCCACGCCTTGAGGGGCAGCTGGCCCTCCCCGGCCTGTCCGCCCCGGTGGAGGTGCTGCGCGATGGCGAGGGTGTGCCGCACATCTTCGCCGCCTCACTGGAGGACGCCTGGACCGCCCTCGGCTATCTGCACGCCCAGGATCGCCTATTCCAGATGGAGATGGGCCGCCGGATCGCCCGCGGTCGCTTGGCGGAGTTGATCGGCAGCGGCGGCGTTGGCTTTGACCGACAGATGCGCACCTTTGGCTTGCCCGCGCTGGCCGAGGCGAGCCTGTCGGCGCTGGACCCAGAGACCCGGCGTGCCCTTGATGCCTATGCCGCGGGCGTCAATGGCTGGCTCACCAACCGGACCGGATGGCTGCCGCCCGAATACTACCTGTTGTGGTTCGACCCGGAACCCTGGACGCCCGTCGACAGCCTGCTGTGGGGGCGAACCATGGCGCTGTTGCTCTCCGGTGGTGCCCGTCAGGAAGCCGCCGAGGCACGCCTTGCCGCCCGCCTGGATGACGCAACGCGACGCCTAATCACGCTGGACGATCGCGATCCACCCAGCATTGGCCCGGCTGGATCGGCCAACCTGCTGCCCAGCCCAGCCCCGAACGGCACCCTCGCGCCCACGACTGTGGCCACCTTGATGGAGCGGACCCTGACGGCACTGCCCAGCTGGGTTGGCACGGTCATGGCCTCAAACGCCTGGGCCTTGGCGGGGGGACGGACGGCGACGGGGGCGCCAATCCTGGTCAACGACCCCCACCTCGGCCTGTCGGCTCCAGGGGTATGGTACCTGGCGCGCATCGTCACGCCCACGCGCGAACTGGTGGGCGCCACTGCACCCGGCGTCCCGTTGCACGTGCTGGGTCACAATGGCCGGATCGCCTGGGGCTTGACCACCACTGGCGCGGACACACAAGACCTCGTGATCGAGCGCGAGACCCGCCCCGGGTTCTACGCCACGGAAGCGGGCGAGGCGCCGATGCAAACGCGCACGGAACGGATCGCCGTGCGCTTTGGCGAGCCTGTCGAGCATGTGGTGCGCGCCACCCGGCATGGGCCGGTGGTGTCCGACTTGCCCGGTCAGGCCGACGCGCCCGACGGCCATGTCGTTGCCTTGCAAGCCACGGCGCTTGCTCCGATTGACCGGACGCCTGATGCCATGCGCCGCATCCTGATGGCTGATCGGTGGGAGGAGGTGGCAGCCGCCCTGCCGCTCTACCACGCTCCGGTGCAGAACCTGTTTGTCGCCGACCGCACCACCATCGCGCTCACCATGCCCGGACGGATTCCAATCCGCGGCGCAGGCAATGGCACCCAACCACAAGAGGGCTGGACAGGTGCTGCGACGTGGCGCGGCTTCGTTGACGCCGACGCTCTGCCGCGGCAGGTCAACCCAGGCAGTGGCAGCGTGTGGAACGGCAACAACCGGCTGGTTGGGCCGGACTATCCCCACTTGATCACTGCGCGCTGGTCCGACCCCTATCGCGGTCGCCGCATCCGGGAAATGCTGGCCGATACCAGCCCCTACACCTTGGACCGGGCCGAGCGAGAGGTGACGGATGTCCGCTCCCCTCTTGCAGATGCCGTGCTGGACAGCTTGCTCGCCTCCCCCCCCGGCACCCACGCCCTGACCAATGAGGCGCGGGCGATCCTGGCCCGTTGGGACCGGCGGATGACCCGCGATCAGGCTGCTCCGCTGATTTTTGCAGCCTGGTTGCGCAGCCTGAACCAACGGGTGTTCCAAGACCTGTTGGGGGAGGCCGCGACGGAATTCGGCGGTGGTGGCCGCATGGCGGTGCTGGTGCAATTGCTTCAACCGGGCAGCAGCTGTGCCGCCTGTCGCGAGGCGATTGGCCCTGCCCTGGATACCGCACTGACCGATCTGGAGAAGCGCGCAGGCAAATCCATCAGCGCTTGGCGGTGGGGCGCGCACCACGTGGCAGCGATGGAGCACCCTGCCCTTGGCCGCCTGCCGGTGCTCAATCGCTTGGCGCGGATCGTAGTGGAGACACCTGGGTGGGACGACACCGTCAACCGCGGTCAGACTCCCTTCCGTGGCCCGTCCAGCGCGATGCCGTTCGCCCATGTCCATGGCGCAGGCTTTCGCGCGATCTATGATCTGGCCGACCTCAGCCGCTCGCGCCTGATGGTCGCAACGGGGCAGTCTGGCCACCCCTGGTCCCCCCACTGGAGCGATGTGAGCCAGCGCTGGGCCGATGGGCAGCACCGCACCCTGACCGGCAGTCGGGAGAGCCTGCTGGCCACCGGCGCACGACGCTTGAACCTGACGCCGCGGCCCTGAGGCAGCGGCTAGGAGGCCGGAACAAAAGCGCCGTAGCGGCCGCGGAAGTACAGGAGCGGCGCTTGCTCCGTGGTGTCCAGAGCGACCACCTCGCCGACGAGAATGGAATGGTCGCCACCGGCGTAGCAGGCCCAGCGACGACAGACCAACCAGCCAAGCGCGCCCTCCAACACGGGTTGTCCCTCAGGCCCCGCGTGCCAGGGCGTGTTGGCAAACGGGTCTTCCCCACCAACCCGCGCAAACCGGTTTGACACCTCTGCCTGATCCGCGGCCAGGATGTTGACGCAGAACGCCGGGGCTGCAACCAAAGGATCATGGCGGTTGGACGACAGCGCCACGTTGAACGACACCAGCGGCGGTGCCAATGACAGGGAGGCAAAGGAACTGACGGTCAGGCCAACGGGCTGATCGGCCCCCGTTCGGGTGGTGACCACTGTCACGCCCGACGCAAAGCCGCCCAATACCCGACGGAACATGGCTGCATCCAAAGTCATCGCACACTCTTCCCTGCCCGCACCCTGACTGGTGCGCCGATGCCGCCGTCTAGCGCGTTCCGACCCACGCGGTCAAACAGTCCCCCGTCGCAGGCTTTGGCCGCGATCGTTCGTGCCGGGTTGAGGGTGACCGCCAGCACCACCGGAGGCTCAGATGAAGATCGCAGGCCAAGCCTCT
Source organism: Alphaproteobacteria bacterium (assembly GCA_004292755.1). Taxonomy (GTDB): domain Bacteria; phylum Pseudomonadota; class Alphaproteobacteria; order Elsterales; family Elsteraceae; genus RDXE01. The sequence continues at coordinate 95,647 of RDXE01000032.1, read as the reverse complement.
GTCTGCGGCTGATGTCTTCCGCCTGGGATATGGTTAAAGGCACTGGCGGTGAAGGTTAACGCGGGGTATAACGGAGGCAAGCGCGTCGAAGGTTCGGCCCTCGAACCGGCGACCGATGGGCTATGGCAAGGGGGAGCGATCCATGCGGATCCTCATTGGTATCGGCATCATTTTGGTCGCCACGATTGGCATCTTCTCGATGATCGCGTCGAACATCGAGGTGTTTCTGGCGGCGGTGCCGAAGGAAGGCGCAATCATTCTAGGCACCGGCATCGGCGCTTATGTGATTGCCAACCGCGCGGAAGTGCTGCGCCACACACTGCAGGCTCTGCCACGGGTGCTGGCGCCGCCTCGCTACTCCAAGGACAGCTATCTGGAGCTGTTGAGCCTGCTCTACACCTCCTTCAAGCTTGCGAAGACCAAAGGCATGCTGGCGTTGGAACAGCACGTTGAGAACCCCGGCGAGTCCGCGTTGTTCCAACGCTTTCCGCGCTTCATGAATGACCAGTCCTCGCTGGTGTTCTTGTGCGACTATCTGCGGCTGCTGACCCTCGGCACCGACAACCCGCACGAAGTCGAAGCCCTGCTGGACGAGGAAATCGAAACCCATCGGCACGAGTTGCAGCAGGTTCCTGGTGCCTTGCAGGTGCTGGCGGACGCGATGCCCGCCCTCGGCATCGTTGCGGCGGTGCTGGGCGTCATCAAGACCATGGGCGTGATCGATCAACCTGCCAACATCATCGGCGCCTCGATCGGCGGCGCGCTGGTCGGCACCTTCCTCGGCGTGTTGTTAGGCTATGGCTTCATTGGTCCGATGGCGACGCTGTTGAAGAACGACGCTGAGGCTGAGCTGCGATACCTGTACTGTATGAAGGCGGGCATTCTGGCGCACATGCAGGGCTATGCCCCTGCGGTGTCGGTGGAGTTCGCCCGAAAAACCCTTGCCGCAGACGTCAGGCCAACCTTCTACGAGGTTGAAACGACAGTCAGTTCCTTGCCTGCCGTCTAGCGCGCGACACGAAAGCCCGAACCGGGGACGATCCATGGCCGACAGCAATCTACCGCCGATCATCGTTAAGAAGCGGAAGCATGGCGGCCATGAGTTCCATGGCGGTCACTGGAAGGTTGCACTCGCGGACTTCATGACCGCGATGTTCATCATTTTCCTGATGCTGTGGTTGGTGAACCAGGTAAAGCCCGAGGTGCGGGAAGGGATTGCCGAATACTTTGCCCCGGCGTCGATTGCACGTACCACCTCTGGTTCTGGTGCCCCGCTCGGCGGGCAAACGATCACCCAACCGGGCATGCAGCGTAGCCAGTCTGCGCCATTGGGCCCACCGGGTGGCGGCCCATCCCAGCCGCAGGACGGTGAAGGCACCACTGAAGTTCCAGGCTTCCCCGGCAGTTCGGCGGAACGTGTGGCCAATGCCACGCGGTTTGCCGGCAACCGTGATATCCAGGGTGGTGGGACGTTTGAAGAGATGGGGGCGGTGCGCAAGCAGTTAGAGGACATTCCGGAACTGCGCGACTACACTTCCAACATCCAGGTGGAGATGATCCCCGAGGGTCTTCGCATCAATCTGATCGATAGCGACCGGCGGGAATTGTTTGGGTCTGGCTCCGCAACCCCCCTGCCCCACACGAGGCAAATTGTCGCACAGGTGGCGCGGGTGATCGAGCGTCTGCCCAACCGCATCACGATTGCTGGCCATACCGACAGTCGCGGTTTTGCTGCCAACGCCACATACACCAACTGGGAACTGTCCGCTGATCGCGCGAATTCCACCCGGCGGCTGCTGATGGCATCAGGTGTGCGCGATGAACGCGTGATTCAGGTGCAGGGTCGGGCAGATCGCGACCATTTGATGCCGGATGATCCCAATGCGCCCGGCAATCGCCGGATCAGCATCACGGTGCTGCGGGAGTCGACGCCGCCGCGTCTGCCGCCGCCTCCCAGTGCCCCGGCACCGGGACCTGCGCCCGATGGCCCCTTGATCAGGCGCTGATCCTTCGCTCAGCATGGCGGGGTTATGAACGAACGACCCCGCGACGACGACGATCCTGGAAACCGCCCCACCCGATGCGCTGGTGTTGAGGGTACTGACGGATCACTCTCGCTGCCCTCCGGGCCAGGACAGTCCAGCGGGCTCGAGCCCCCCGATGACCCAGGCATGGCCGAGCGGCGGGAGCGGACGTCGCTGCTGTTCTACCGCTCCCTCCTTCACCCCTGCCCCTACTTGCCGGGACGGTTTGAGCGGCGGGTGCTGACCGATCTGGCCGACCTGCCGGACCCCACTCCTGCCTTCGGCCACCTTACCTCGGCTGGGTTCCGCCGCAGCCTGTCGATTGCCTATCGACCCGTCTGCCCCACCTGCACGGCCTGTGTGCCAGTGCGCATTCCTGTAGGGCGGTTCCAACCCTCCACCACCCAGCGCCGCTTGGTGCGCCGCAACGCTGATTTGTCCGTCGCGCTAGAAGCCAGCATTGCCACCGACGAGCAATACGCCCTGTTCCAGCACTATCAAGCCAGTCGCCACGCGGGCGGCGACATGGCAACCATGGCGATGTCGGACTATCGCTCCATGGTGGAGGACAGCCCGGTGGACACAGCGCTGCTGACCTTGCGGACGCAAACAGGCGCGCTGGTTGCCGTCTGTCTGGTGGACCGCAGCGACGATGGCTTGTCGGCTGTGTACAGCTTCTTCGATTGCCAGGACCCGTCGCGCAGCCTTGGTGCCCATTTGATTTTGGCGCTGGTCAATGTCTGTCGCGCCTCGGGTCTCGACTATGTGTACCTTGGCTATTGGATCGAGGGGTCGGCCAAGATGCAGTACAAAAGCCGCTATCGCCCACTGCAGCGCCTGGATGATGACGGGTGGGTGGACCTTTGAGGCTCTGGCGCCGATCCGGGCCAACCCCTGGATCTGCACCACTCTGGATCGCGCTGGCCCTTGAGATTGGTGCGGCTGATCGGTGGTTCGCCGTCGCCGATGGCATGCCGAGGCTCCTGGCGGCGCTGCGGCGTCTGGGCGTCCCGCTCACGGTTCGCTTGGATGCCGGGGCGGCCACCGCCCCTTGGAGCGCGACTGTCCGCGCTGCAGGCCATGAGGTGGCGGTCGTACCCGATGCCAGTTGGTTCTCTGGCGATCCCTTGCTGCCCACCCTCGACGCGGTGAGCGCCGTGCTGGGTCACCGCCCCGTTGGATGGGGTGCCCCGCTGCCCACCGACCGTGATGTCGCCGCTGCCCGCGCGGCCGGGCTTCACTACGACACGGCCGGAGAGGAGCGCGACACGCCGCAGCAGCGGCTTGTTGCCGGCTCACCATGGGTCACCCTTGCAACCACAGCACGCTGGCCAGCAGATGGACACGCGCGCCTGCTGCGCTTGATTGACCATCTGGAAGCAACGGCGACGCCTGACCACCCACGCCACTTGGTTCTGGCCCTGGATGCAGGCCCAGGGGGGCGGGTGTTGGCGGAGCCAGACTTGGCGCATCTGATGGATCGGCTGGACCGTCTTGAGCAGGCGTGGTTTACCCGCCAAGACCACTTGGCCAAGGCTCTGAGCGGTTGGATCACCGTCCCATCAATGGCGGGCTCTCACCTTGCGAACCTGGAGACAGAATGACAGCGGCCACCTCCGCCTCCCGCGCTCACCCACTCCCCGCTGGCGGCACCATCCCGCCGATGGGTCTTGGCACCTGGATGATGGGGGAGCGGGCGGACAGCCGCGCCGCTGAAGTGGCCGCCCTGCAGGCTGGCCTCGACCTTGGCCTGACGCTGATCGACACCGCCGAGATGTACGCCTCAGGCGCGGCCGAGGCCGTGGTTGGCGAGGCCATCCGCGGACGACGAGACACGGTGTTCCTGGTCAGTAAGGTGCTGCCGCAGAATGCCTCTCGCCGTGGCACCATCCAGGCGTGTGAACGCTCCCTCAAGCGATTGGGGACTGATTTTATCGATCTCTATCTGCTGCACTGGGATGGTCCGCACTTGTGGGCCGACACGCGCGCGGCCTTCGCCGACTTGGTGCGCGCAGGCAAAATCCGCCATTGGGGCGTGAGCAACTTTGACCCGGCCCAGATGCGCGGTGTCTGGGATGGCCCCGCGGGGGCCGACTGTGCCACCGATCAGGTGCTCTATAACCTTGATCGCCGCGGCATCGAGTGGGACTTGCTGCCCGAGGCGCGGCGCCGCGCCATGCCAGTGATGGCCTATTCGCCCCTGGAGCAAGCGCGTCTCCTGCGTCACGACGCGCTGGTCCGCGCCGGGCGGGAGCTTGGGACCAGTGCAGCCGCAGTCGCTTTGGCTTGGTTGCTGGCACAACCCGGCGTCATCCCGATCCCGAAATCGTCATCGGTGGAGCGCGTGCAGGAGTTCCGCACCGCTCTTGACCTGACCTTGCCCGGTGAGATCACCGACCGATTGGACCGCGCTTTCCCGCCGCCGCGCGCCGCCACGCCGCTTGCTGTACTATGACCAAATGTTGACAGCAGACCAGATCGCACTGATCCCAGGAGCGCTCGCGTGGTTTGCCAGCGATGGCAGCCGGATCGCGGCCACGCCTGCGTTCGTGCGCCTGGGCTTGCCCGAGGTGCTGGATGCCGCACTGATCGTCCTGGCGCAGCCGCCTGACGCTGAGGAGTGGTGCGATACCAATCTCAGCCGCTGCACCTTGAGCCCACCCACGACGGATGGTGTCCGCCTGCTGTCGGTCACTCCCGCCCGCGCCGATGCCGTGCTGCTGCACCAGGTGCTGGATCGCCTGCCCGCGATCATCCATGTCAAGGGCTCCGATGGGCGTTACCGCGTGGTCAACCGAGTTGCGGCAGAGCGCTGGCACACCAAGGTGGACGACATGCTGGGCCGCACCGCACCAGAATGCTTTCCCAGCAGCCGGGAACAACAGCGCGCCGTGCGCGTCGATGCTGACGTCTTGGTGGATGGGGCAGAGCGGAGCTTCCGCACTCAGTTCGATGGTTTGGAGGTGCTGGGCCTGAAATCCCGGCTGAAACCAGCACCGGGTAGCCTTGCCGTGTTGTCGATTGGGCTGGATGCCCAGGAAACCGCGCGAGCGGAGCGCGCCGCCACCCGCCACGCCGCGCTGCTGGAAGCGATCATTGAGCATTCGCCCGAAGCCATTCTGACCATGGACGCCGCTCAAACCATCCTGGCGTTCAATCCAGCCGCGGAGCGCTTGTTTGCCACCGACCATTTGCGCTGGATCGGTACGCCCGCGCGGCAGTTGCTGGCCCAGGTGCTGCCGACCGTCACTGCCGTGCAGGATGGCTGGCACCAGCATCGCGCCCACCGCCTGGATGGCAGCAGCTTTATCTGCGACGTCGCCAGCCGCGAGATTCTCGTGGAAGGAGAACCGATCCGCACACTGATGCTGCGCGACATCACCGACCAGATCGCCCGCGAGGAAGAGCTAATCGCTGCGCGCGAAGCCGCCCTGTCTGCCGATCGGCTGAAGTCCCAGTTCCTGGCACTGTTGGGGCATGAGTTGCGCACGCCCCTGCACTCCATCATCGGCTTTGCAGAATTGATGCGGGACAATGCAATCGACAGCACGCAGACCGCCTGGACCGCTGAAATCCTGGCTGGCGCGTCTGGATTGCTGGAGGTGCTCTCCTCGATGATCGACCTGATGCGCATCGAGGCAGGCATGTTGACGGCCCGCCCCACCCCCATCGACATGGGCCGGATGCTGCGGGATCGCAAACGAGCATGGGACCCACCCGGTACGGCACCCGAACGCGTATCGCTGCACATCGCCCAGCATCTGCCTGCCGTGATGGCCGATGGTCCCCAGGTTCGCCAGGCATTGGACCGCGTGATCGCCAACGCCGTGCGGTTTGGCGGCACGGTCGCGCCAGTGGACATCACGGCCGAGGCCGACGGCAGCCGGATGACCATCACCATCCGCGATCACGGCCCTGGCATGACGCCAGAGGCGATTGCGGCCGCGCTGGAACCGTTCCGCCAAGTGGACACACGGCTGGCGCGTGCCGCCAACGGCCTTGGCTTGGGGTTGCCGATTGCCAAGGGGCTGATCGGCCTGCAAGGCGGCGCGTTGACCGTGGAGCCCGCGTCAGACCACGGCACGCGGGTGACCATCACTCTGCCCACGGGCTAAGCGTCACCCGCAGTCGTCCCTCACAAAACCGCCCCTTCCCGCTTGAGGAGCCTGCTGCCATGCTCGCCTCGCTGACGGGAGGTCAGCCACAGCACGCTTAGGGGACTGGGATGAACGGCGCGGAAAGCTTGGTGCGGACACTGCTCGCCACGGGAATCGACACCTGCTTTGCCAATCCTGGCACGTCCGAAATGCACTTCGTAGCAGCGCTGGACCGCTTCCCCGCCATGCGCTGCATCCTTGGCCTTCACGAAACGGTGGTGACCGGTGCAGCCGATGGCTACGGTCGGATCGCTGAGAAGCCAGCCGCCACGCTGCTGCATCTGGGCCCAGGCCTCGCCAATGGGCTTGCCAATCTGCACAACGCCCGCCGCGCCCGCTCACCCATTGTGAACATCATCGGCGATCATGCGACATACCATGTCGCCTATGATGCGCCCCTGGCCAGCGACATTGTCAGCCTGGCCAAGCCGATGTCCCACTGGGTTCACAGCAGCCCCGACTCCCGCCAGATCGCTGGCGATGCGGCCCGCGCTGTGCAGGCGGCGCGCACCGCGCCGGGCCAGATCGCCAGCTTGATCCTACCGGCCGACACAGCCTGGGGCGAGGCCGATGGCCCGGCCGACGCGCTGCCCATTCCGGCCCCCTCCCTGCCTGACACTGACGCGATTGCCGAGGCCGTGCGCTGGTTGCGCTCTGGCCGCAAGGTCGGTCTGCTGATCGGTGATCGCGCGTTGATGGAAGATGGCCTGTCGCTGGCCGGGCGCATCGTTGCCCACACCGGGGCGGAGTTGCTGGCGCCGACCAGCGTGCGCCGTATCCAGCGCGGGGCCGGTCGGGTTGGCCTGGATCGCGTCCCCTATCCGGTCGATATGGCAGTCAAGCGTCTGGCCCATCTGGAGGCGTTGATCTTGGTTGGGGCGGCCGCCCCAGTTGCATTCTTCGCGTATCCTGGCAAGCCCAGCACCTTGGCCCCACCCGATGCGGCCATCATCCCCGTCGCGGCCCCAGGCGATGATCTGATCGCTGCCCTGACTGCCTTGGCGGAGGCGACTGGCGCACTGGCAACGCCGGTGCCTGTTCGCCCCTACACACCGACTGCCGCACCGACAGGGCCGATCACACCAGACACAGCTGCCGCTGCCGTAGCCGCCACGCTGCCCGACGACGCCATCATTGCCGATGAAGGCCTGACCTCCTCCCGCGCAATGGCGCCACAGACCGCCGATACTCACCCGCATGACTGGATTCAAATCACTGGAGGTGCCATCGGCTGCGGCATGCCTTTGGCGCTAGGCGCGTCGATTGCCGCCCCTGGTCGACCCGTCCTTTGTCTGCAAGCCGACGGCTCTGGCCTCTACAGCCTGCAAGCGCTGTGGACCATGGCGCGCGAGGCGACGCCGGTGGTGGTGTTGATCTTCAACAACCGCGCCTACCGCATCCTGCAGGGCGAGATGACCAATGTCGGTGTCCAAAACCCCGGACGCGTGTTCACCGACTTGTTCCAGCTGGACCGCCCTACCATCGACTGGGTTCTGTTGGCGCGCGGCTTTGGCGTGCCGGGCGAGCGAGTTGAGACAGCCGAAGCCCTTACCACCGCACTCGCCCGCGGCTTTGCCAGCCGTGGCCCCTATCTGGTGGAGGCACTGATTTAGCGGTGGCGCTGCAGAGTCCATTGTCTGCTACCAAGGGTTTTGTCATTCTCGCGGCAATTGCGACACCCCACAGCAAGTGAGCAACGGCCCAATGCCTGACCGGCCACCGTCCGACCCCTATAAGTCGGCTACGTCGCTGGGCACTAGGCTGCGGCTGCGCCGGTTTCGCTTGGTGCTGCGCATGATTGACCAAGCCATCGGCGATCACGGGCGCTGTAGAATCCTCGATCTCGGCGGAACCGAGCGATATTGGCGGCTGATGGCGCCAATGCTCGGGGATCGTCCGGTGGAGATCACGCTGGTGAATTTGACCGACCATGGTCACCCCCCCAGCCCTGACGCTTGGCCGCCTGTGAAACTGGTGATTGGCGACATCACGACCATGGCACCGGGTGCCATCCCAGCGGAATTGATCCACTCCAACTCCGTCATTGAACACGTGATTGGCTGGGCACAGCGGGAACAGTTTGCTAGGGCTGTGCGTGAAGGCGCTGAGAGTTATTATATTCAAACACCAAACTACTGGTTTCCCTATGAGTTACACTTTCGAACTTGGTTTTATCATTGGCTTTCCCCCTCGGCTCGAGCGCATTTGTTGACCAAGAAACGCCGCGGTTTCTTTAAGCAGAGCTCCAGCTTTGGGTCCGCGATGGAGGTTGTGGAAACCATTGACCTGTTGGACAAGCGCCAGATGCGCGCTCTGTTCCCCGACAGCGTGATCACAACAGAACAACTGGGACCACTCGCGAAATCACTGATGGCCGTGCGATATCGCAACCAAGCGGACACGAAAGCCCTTCTGCACAGCCGACTTTAACCGCTGACCCACACACTTGGGAGCCACAGCATGCCGATTTCTGTCAGTTCTATTACTTTTGCGAGTAGACCCGCGTCTCTTACTGCCGCTGACCAAGCTGCTGGATTCGCCACCGTTAGCAATGATGGCAGATATATTCTGTTTCAATCGTCTGCAACCAACCTAGTTGCTGATGATACCAACGGTGTCGCCGACATTTTTCTGCGGGACACCACCGCCAACTCGCTGCGGCGTGTCTCCTTGGCCGCGGATGGGTCTCAACTGACTAAAGCGAGCACGTTTGTTGGCCTCAGCGCGGATGGTAGCGTTGCGGTGTTTACGACAGCCGCTGACACTTTAGTTGCCGGCGACACCAATACGGTTGCCGATGCGTTTGCCGTCACCCTCGCCACTGGTGCCATCACACGCCTGAACCTTACCGGCGGTGGTGCTCAGTCGACCGTCCCCGTTTCCACCAGCTATTTGCCAGTGATCCGACCGGTCGGGTCGGTCTACGCGTTCGAGACAACGGCGGGCGACTTGGTCGCAGGCGGGCGACTTGGTCGCAGGCGACACCAACGGCGCCCATGACGTGTTCGTCCGTGACACCGGCGCAGGCACGACGGTGCGGGTGTCCGTGGCGACCAATGGCACGCAGGGCAATGGCTCCACCTACCTCACGGGCTTTTCGGCGTCTGGCAACCATATCGCGATGATCAGTTCTGCCTCCACGCTGGTGGCGGGCGATACGAATGGCAAAGATGATGGCTTTGTTCACAACCGACTAACCGGCGAGACCACGCGGATATCTGTCAGCACTGCCGGTGCCGAGGCTGATGCAAATACTGTCGGCGTGCCAGCAATCTCTAAGGATGGGCGATATGTTGTTTTTCTGTCAGCGGCAACCAACCTAGTCGCTGGCGATACGAATGGCGCGACGGACGTGTTCGTCCGCGATACCCAGGCAAACACAACCATTCGCGTCTCAGTCGCGACCGATGGCACGCAACACAACGGCAATGTCGAATATGCCGACATGAGCCAGGATGGCCGCTTCATTGTGTTTGGCAGCACCGCGACCAATCTGGTGGCTGGTGATACCAATGGCGTGCCCGATGTTTTTCTTCATGATCGCGACACCGACGGCAATGGCGTCTTGGATGAGGCCGGCCGGGTTGCCACCATTCGGGTTTCCACCAGCACCACCGGCACCCAGGGCAATGCCGCGTCGGCCGTGCCAATCCTATCGCCGGACGGTCGCTTCCTGGTCTTCAACAGCCAAGCGTCAAACCTCGTCGCGGGCGATGGCGCTGGGACGTCCGAGCTTTTTCGCGTCTCCCTTGCCGCCACCAGTGCAGCCGATGAGATACATGGCAGCCCAGCGCGCGACCGGCTGACGGGGGAGGATGGTGCCGATACCCTACAAGGCTTTGCCGGGATTGATACCTTGGTGGGTGGAGCGGGCGAGGATGTGTTTCTGTGGAGCACGCACTTCACTGACACCGATGTGATCAGCGACCCCAACCCCGGTGATGCCATCCGTGTGGATGGGGTGGCGATCACCAGCCTGGGCAATGGCACCGGGGCAGGCTTGCTGACCGGCGGCATCCATTGGTCCGTGACTGGGGGCATCACGACTTTGTTCCTAGGTATTGACGGCACCCCTGGCTTTGACCGCAGCCTGGAATTGACCGGCGCCTTCACAGCCGAGCAATTGGTGGTGTCCGGCAATCAGGTGCAGCTGCGTGCGCAGTCTGTGACCCCCCCGCCCGAACCGGTACGCGTGACCGCGGCAGCCGACGGCTCTGGCCTCGATGGCGGCAGCCAGAATGACACTCTGATTGGCGCCACGGGCCACGATTGGATGGCAGGACGCGCGGGTAACGATCTGCTGATCGGCAATCGCGGCATGGACGTTGCGCAGTATGACAGTCTTGATCCCGCCAGCGTCACAGTGCGCATTTTTGGGCGCCATGCCGAGGTTACCTCGGCTCGCGAGGGGACTGATCGTCTGCTGTCGATCGAAGCCCTGGCGCAGGCATCCCACCGCATCATGTCGTTATCGGCGTTGCCCGATGCTGAAAGCCGGGACTCAACGCCCAGTGCCCAAATTGAGGTGATCCGGCGCGGCTTCGATGCCAATTTCTACCTGCTGGCCAACTCCGACGTCTTGACGGCCCTGACCCAGCGCGGCGGCGACACCCTCACCACCCCCGCGCTGATCGATGGCGCGCTGCAGCATTGGCAGCAGTTCGGCTGGCGAGAGGGGCGCGATCCCAACACCTTGTTCAGCACAATCGACTATCTGGCCCGCAATCCAGATGTGCGGGCCCAGGGCATTGACCCCCTGGAGCACTGGATCAGCTATGGCGCGTCAGAGGGCCGAGGCTTGGCCCGGTTCAACGCCGCCAGCTATCTGGCGCAGAACCCCGATGTTCGCCTCGCCGGGGCCAATGCCCTGGAGCATGCCTTGTTCTTCGGCTTTGCCGAGGGGCGAACGCTGCCGCTCTAAGCGCGACGGGTAACAGTGGGCAAGGCCTAGTCGATATCCCGCCGCAAGGCGCGGGCGCGGTCGCGCTGCCAATCCTTTTCCTTCTCAGCGGCACGCTTGTCGGCCTTCTTCTTGCCCTTGGCGAGGCCGATTTCCACCTTCGCCATCCCCCGGTCATTGAAATACACCGACAACGGCACCAGCGTGACCCCCTCCCGCTTGATCTGACCCAGCAGGCGGTTGCGCTGTCTTGTGTGGACCAGCAGCTTGCGTGGTCGACGCTCCTCATGATTGAAGCGGTTGGCCGCCGCATAGATTGGGATGTGGGCGTTGAACAGATACAGCTCGCCCTTCATCTCGCCCGCAAAGCTTTCGGCGATGGAGGCTTGGCCCTTGCGCAGACTTTTCACCTCGCTGCCAACCAGCACGATGCCTGCCTCTAGCGTATCGATGATGGCATAGTCGTAGCGGGCACGCCGGTTTAGGGCGGCATAGCGATCACCGTCACGCATGCGGGTTCGTCCTTTCCAGCGGCGCGGCTCAGGCCGCCAGCGCCGTTGGCAGCAAGCCCGCCCCAGCCAAGGCATCCTGCACGCGCGTGCGGGTGCTGTCAGCAATCGGGGCGAGGGGCAGGCGCACCTCCTCCCCACACAAGCCGAGCAGGGAGGCCGCGTACTTGACCGGGCCAGGGCTGGTTTCACAGAACATCGCCTCGTGCACCGGCATCAGCGCCTCATTGATCGCCTGCGCCCGCGCAACATCGCCAGCCGCCCATGCCTCGTGCAACTCAGACAGGGCCCGCGGTGCGATGTTTGCCGTAACCGAGATGCAGCCAACGGCACCATGGACCAGGAACGGCAACACCACTGCATCGTCGCCAGAGAGCTGAATGAACTCCCGCCCGCAAGCGCGGCGCGTGCGCACCGGACGGGCCAAATCCGCTGCAGCATCCTTCACGCCAATGATGCGCGGCAGTTCCGCCAGACGGGCCATCGTCTCAACACTCATGTCGATCACCGACCGACCGGGGATGTTGTACAGGAAGATTGGCAGGCCGCAGGAATCGTGGATCGCCTTAAAGTGCCGATACAGCCCCTCCTGCGTCGGCTTGTTGTAATAGGGGGTGACGTGCAGCAGGGCGTCCGCTCCAACCTTCTCGGCGTGGCGCGAATGGGCAATCGCCTCCTCGGTGGAGTTTGATCCAGCCCCGGCAATCACTGGCACACGGCCTGCAGTCGCCTTCACACACAGCTCAATCACTTGGTCATGTTCTGCTGGGCTGAGGGTTGGGGATTCCCCAGTGGTGCCAACTGGGACCAGCCCGTGGGTGCCATTCTCAATCTGCCAGTGCACCAGTTTCTCAAACGCCGCACCGTCCACACCGCCGTCTTTGAACGGCGTGATCAGTGCGACCAACGATCCGTGAAAGCGGGGCAAGCTGGTGGACATGGCACGCAATCCTTCAAGGGCAACCGCGTCGGGTGCGGCGGTCGGCTACACTATGGCAGCCACCCCCACTGGTGCAACCGCCTCAACGGCCAAGCAAGGCAGCGCGCAAGCTACGGCGGACCCGGTCGACCGAGGGCGGCTTGGCCAGACAGCGGTCCACACCCACCACCATCGCCCGCTTCAACGCCGCCTCAGTCGCGGCACCACTGAGGAACACCACGGGCACATCGCGATCTGGAGCAGCCCCGCGCCCAGAGCGCACCCGCTCCAGGAACCCCAAGCCATCAATCCCAGGCATCAGCAGGTCCGATAGCACGACATCGGGATTATGCGCGCGACACGCCTCCAGCGCTTCGACACCATCGGCTGCCAAAAGGATCCGACCAAAGCCCAGCTGCACGCAGATTTCGCGCACCAAAGCCCGGCTGAAGCGATCATCATCCACAATCAGGATGGTGCGGTTGGCGAACTCTGATGGATTCTGCATGGTTCAAGCCCTCACCCACGCCTCGCGATCCGCACCCTTCATGGTGGCAAGATCACGCAACCGGTTCAGCATGCGCGCCCCAAGATGTGTCCCCACAGGCAGTGCCACTGCCCCATCAATCAAGAACGGCTTTACCAGCACCGCCCCTTCGGCAATCTGGGCGATCGGCACCAGCTTGGCGTCTTGAGCCGCCACAGTAGCCTCGGTCTGGGTGGAGCGGACCAATCCAACAGCGGCATAGGTGGCGGCCGGCTTTGGCTCGAACGTCTCAGCGAACACCGACAGCAAGCGTGCCTCCAACGCCTGACGGGAGGCCGGCTTGACGACAAATCCATTGACGTCCAGCGCAACGGCAGCGCCGACCAAGGCGGTGTCAGCGTTGCCGGTCAACAACACAACTGGTGTGGCCCGCGGCAACCCTTTGAAGCCGATGCGAATTCCTTTCAGCAATTGTAGGCCATTCACCACCGGCATGTTGAAGTCACAGATCACGCAATCAATCACGCCTTGCGTGACCAAAATCTCTGCTGCATCGGCGCCATTGCGCGCTTGGTGGATCAAGCCGACGCCCATCTCGCGCAGCAAAGTGTGGATGATGGCACGGCTGAAGGGCTCGTCATCGACGACCAAGATTTCGCGACCTTCCAAGCTCATTGGTTTTGGCCCCTGACGAAATCCGCAACGAACATGCGCACCAGCATGTAGCCGCTGTGAACAGCGCGAACTTGCTGTTCTATCTCGCTCCACTCTGCTGTGGCTGCGCCGTGCTCCAAGTCGGCAAGCACTGCACCCAGTGGATCGGCCGCAGCATTGCGCGCGGAGCCTTTGCCTGCATGCGCCGCAGCCTCCACAGCTGCGCGATCCCGGGTCAACAGCGCGTCGCCCAGACGATGTAGGATCTCGATGAAGGTTTCGATGAAGAAGCTCAGCAACTCCGCCACCAGAGTGGGGTTGCGCCCCCCGATGGTGGCGTAGAACTGCTCCAGATCGATCACTGCCTCAGGGTCGCGCGCCATCACTGGTATGGCGGCGCGCTGCAGCGGCGCGCTGCCAGTCGGGCTTGACCAAGGCACCGCGCTCTGTGGCTGCGATGATGGTGCAGGGGGCGACGGCCTGCGGTCAGGCTCTGACGCGGTCGGCAGATAGGTGCGCAGCAGGCTCGCCAAGCGCTCAATTTGCACGGGCTTGGTGGTATACGCGTCCATGCCAGCATCGATGCAGGCTTGCTCGTCACCGTCGAGCGCATTGCCGGTGATGGCGATAACGGGCACGCGGGTCCATCCTGGCGTTGCGGCCTCAAACTGCCGAAACCGGCGGGTGAACTCATAGCCGTCCATTTCCGGCATGGAGACATCGACCAGGATCACGGCGTATCGCTGGGCCGTGGCGCGCGCCAAGCCCTCCCGCCCCTCTGCCGCGGTGTCGCAGGTCAAGCCCATCTGTGCCAACTGGCGGCGAGCCACCGCGATGTTCATCGGTGTGTCGTCAATCACCAGGATTGGCAACGCGCTGGCTTGGTCCGACCAGTTCGGCAACACCAAGCCGCTGGAGCGCTGCGCCCGCTTGGCGGCTGCCACCCGGCCCGTGGCTACGGCAATGGCATGCTCCAACTCTCGCGGGCTGAGGGCGATGCCATTGCCCGCTACCACCAAGCCACTGCGCAGCCCGCCCAGCCGATGGGCAAGGCTGCCCGTCGCATCCAGCACGATGACAGGCGCGCCATACCCCGCAACAGCTGCCGCAAAGCCAGCCAGCGCTTGACCGGTCAGCCGCGCATCCACGGCGATGGCATCAAAGCGCCGACGCGCGGTGATGGCGCTGCGCAGCGCGCGGCCCACCTCCGCCACGCTGTGGACCTGCTGCACCACGGCCCCGGCGACAGTCGCTGCGACGGCGCCAACCCCATCGGCTGGCTCCACCAGCAGCACAGCCATGCCAGCAATGCTGGGGACGCGCCGCTGGGTACCACGGGCCGGGGCTGGAATCTCGCACCAGAACTGCGCCCCCTGCCCTTGCACCGTAGCGCAGCCGATCCGGCCGCCCATCAACTCAATCAACCGCTTGGAGATCGCGAGACCCAGGCCCGTGCCGCCATACCGGCGTGACGTGGAGCGGTCTTCCTGCGTGAACGCCTCGAACAAACGCTCGGCCCGTGCAGGGTCAAAGCCGACGCCGGTATCGGTGACAGCGAACCGCAGTCGATCCGATGCCACCGCGCTCACACTCAACTCAATCGCCCCATCATTGGTGAACTTCAGGGCGTTGGAGGCAAAATTCATCAAAACCTGGCGCAATCGGAACGGATCAAACGAACAGCGCTCTGGCACATCTGGTCCAATCGCCACCCTAATTTCCAAGCGCTTTTGCACCGCGCGCGGGCGGATCAGCTGCACCACATCTTCCACAACCTCGGCGGGGTCAGCCTCAATCCGCTCGATTTCAATTCGGTCTGCTTCGATCTTGGAGAAGTCCAGGATATCGCCAATCAACCCCAATAAGGTCTGGGCAGCAGACTCCGCGGTATCGACACAGTCCACTTGATCGGGAGAAAGCGTGGTGAACCGCAACAGCTCCAGCGAGCCAATCACACCGTTGAGCGGTGTGCGAATTTCATGGCTCATCGCCGCGAGGAAGCCTGTTTTTGCCTCGTTGGCTGCGTCGGCCTCGGCCTTTGCACGCTCCAGCGCAGCCTCCCGGCTGCGTGCTTGCGCGGCAATCCGCTCCAGCAGATCAATCGGCAGCGCCATGCCCAGATAGCGCTGGTTCTGCTCCACGGCAAACCCCGACACCAGAGCCTTGGGATAGCCCTCGGCAATCAACTGCGCAATTTCATCAACCTCAAGGTCGGCATCAACCACCAGGGCAGCTGTGTCCATCAACAAGGTGACGGGGCGCCGCTCGTGCACAGCGCGGACCAGCGGTCGGGCGAATTTGGACAGCAAATCCACTCGATCCACCAAGCCAACAACGCGCCCGGCCTCATCGAGCACTGGCAGCGCTGCCAGATCGCTGCGTTCGCTCAACTCCGCAAAGGCGGCGTCGCACCGCGTGGTCGGCGTCAGGGTTGGTGCGGAGCGAACCAAGTCAATGGCTCGATAGCCCGATCTGGCAACCGTAGGTGGTGGCTGGGCCGAGCCCAACCGTCCTGTTACAGGTGGTACAATCACAACACTTTGGGTATCACCGAGCGATGACAGCCATGTCGCCGGTCGTGGTCAGAGTTGTGACGGTGACCACCGCCCGGCGACTGTCGGGTTGTTTGCCCAGCCCTGGGGCCATAAGCTTGGCCCATGCGTGCTCTGCTGTTTCTTGTCTTGTCCCTCCTTGGCGCTGCGCCAGACGCGGCTGCCCAGGCGCAACGACCACCGCAGGCACAGCGCCCAGCTGACCCCCTGGCGGCCCAACGTGACGCGATCCGGCGGGCGGAAGCGGGCGACCTCCCCGCGGCTCTGCAGCGGCTTGGCGCCACACCGGATCCCTTGGTGCTGTCTCTGGTTCGGTGGACGGCCTATCGCACAGGGCGCGCGGGCGAGCAGTTTTCCGAGGTGACCGGCTTCATTGACCGTCACCGCGACTGGCCGTTGCAACCAGCGCTGATCCGCCGCGCCGAGGAGTTGGCGCGGACCGAGACGGACCTCGAGGCGTTGCTGGCTTGGTTCGCCCGCCAGCCGCCGATCTCCCGCATCGGCAAGGTGCGCTTGGCGGAGGTGTTGCGCGCCGTCGGTCGCGAAGCTGAAGCGGTCGCGACCATCCGCCAGACCTGGGTGGAGGAAAGCTTCGGCGCGCGCGAGGAAGCCGATTTCCTGGCGCAATTCGCTGCGGATTTGACTGCAGACCACCACGTCGCGCGGGCCAATCGGCTGCTGTGGGCTGGCACCTGGGAGGCAGCCAAGCGGATGCTGGAGCGGCTGCCACCGGCACAGCAAGCGCTGGCGACTGCCCGGCTTGCGCTGAACGGTCAGGGCGGGGATGCCCAGGCTGCCGTCGCGGCCGTCCCCCCATCGCTGGCGCAGGATGCCGGTCTTATCTTCGACTTGGTGCGCTGGCACAGCCGGGCGGAGCGCAATGATGATGCGCGCGCCCTGCTGCTGACCGCACCAGTGGAGGCCATGCGCGCAGTCACCTGGTGGTCACAGCGGGATCTGCAGGCACGCCGGGCCTTGGCAGAGGGCGACCCTGCCCTGGCCTATCGCTTGGCGGCCTCCCACGGACTGCCGGCAGGCAGTGGCGAGTGGGCGGATGCCGAGTTCCTTGCGGGGTGGCTGGCGCTGCGCCACTTGAACGACCCTGCCCGCGGTTTCACCCACTTCCAAACCCTGTTCCAAGGGGTGCGGCTGCCAGTCTCCACCGCGCGTGGTGCGTACTGGGCAGGCCGATCCCTGGATGCTCTTGGCCGCTCTGGCGAGGCGGAGGCGTGGTATCGCCGCGCGGCCGAGCAATCGACAGTGTTCTACGGACAGTTGGCGACCCAGCGTCTCGGGGTGGCGCTTGGCCTGCCGCCCTCGCCGACAGCAGACCCCGCTGCCCGTCGTGCCTTGGAGCAACGGGAGTTGGTGCGCGCCACCGCCCTGCTGCTCCGCCTGGGCGAGGAGGAGGATATCGACCCCTTCGTGCTGCGCGTCGCCGAACAAGCGCGCACCCCGGCTGAGACAACGGCAGCAGCCGCTTGGGCCACCGGGCTGGGACGACCGGACCTGTCCACCACCATCGCCCGGCGGGCCTTGCGTGAGGGGCAGGTGCTGATCGACGCGGGCTGGCCAGACTTGGCGGCCGTCAGCCGTGATGGTACGCCGGAACCAGCCCTCGCGCTTGCCGTGATCCGCCAGGAAAGCAACTTCGCAGCCGCTGCGGTCTCTCGCGCCGGGGCGCGGGGCTTGATGCAGTTGATGCCTGCAACGGCCCGCCAGACCGCCAGTCGCGCAGGCCAACCCTATGCTGAAGCCCGGTTGACCCGGGACCCCAGTTACAATGTCCTGCTGGGGCGGTTCTTCCTGCAGGGCTTGATCGATCAGTATGGCGGCCATTATCCGCTTGCCATCGCCGCCTACAACGCAGGCCCAGGGCGGGTGCGCCAATGGCTGCAACGCTATGGCGACCCGCGCAGCGCTGACGTGGATGTGCTGGACTGGATTGAGACGATACCGTTCTCCGAAACCCGCAACTACGTCCAACGCGTGTTGGAGAACCTGCTGGTCTATCGGCTGCGCCTGAACGACCCGCTGGAGACACCATCGGCGGGTGCTTGGTGTGTGGCTGGTTGCCGCCGCTCCTAGCGCCGGTGTGGCTCCGCGATTGCGGGACCTGTCCCCAACAGCACAGCGCCCCGCCGAAGGATTTGGCGGGGCGCGGGGTCGTGCAGACCCTATCTCACGGCATAGTCGCCGTTAAAGGAACCGTTGATGTGGGTCGGTGCTGCTAAGCACCGCGGGCAATCTGATCCGGTGGAGTCATGATTTTACACATCCTCCCAGGTTGAAAGCGGCTCCCACGACCCGGCTCACTTCTCCAAGAGGCCGGGACTTAGTGCCCAGGTGGTGTCATGACGTTTTGTCATCCTCCTGTCGCGCTGTGTGAAGACAGTGTTCCTCTTGTCTGACCAGCCGTCAAACACTTGCTGCGCTTGGCTCCCTCTCGATCTATGCGTCAGTTGCAAGGCAGTTGGGTGACAGCGCGTCCTCGCCTAAACTCGGGCCAATGGACTGGCAGGACCACGGGTTGGTGATTGGCGTGCGCCCGTTTGGCGAAACCTCGGGCGTCGCCATCTGTCTGACCGAGCATCATGGTCGCCACTCCGGCTTGGTGCGCGGCATCGCTGGACGCCGACAGCGCGGTGTCTGGCAGCCGGGGAACCGTCTGGCGCTGGTGTGGAGCGCGCGGCTGGACGATCAACTGGGCTCCTGGCGCGGGGAGGTGGAGGTGGCGCATGCCGCGACCGCCCTCAGCGATGCCAACGCCCTCGCGGTCTTGAGTGCGGCAACTGCCATCTTGGACGCCACAGTTCCCGACCGCGCGCCGCACCCGGACCTGTTCGCCGCCACCGATGCCCTGTTGAGCCTGGGTCCCAATCCTGGCCTTGGCCAAGCCTATGTGCAGTGGGAGTTGGGCCTGCTCGCAAGCCTTGGATTCGGCCTGAACCTGAGCCGCTGCGCGATCAGTGGGGTCAGCGCGGGGCTGGCGTTTGTCTCGCCCCGCACTGGTCGCGCCGTGTCCGCCGCAGCAGCTGGCCCCTGGCGCGACCGCCTGTTGCCGCTGCCAAGGTTTTTGGGTGAGCCTGAAGCGACTGTTGGGCCACCCGAGGCGGCGGAGGTGATGGCGGCCCTTGCCCTCACGGGTCATTTTCTGGACCGCGCGCTGCTGATGCCCAGCCGCGGGATACCCGCTGCCCGTTCCCGTCTCTTGGATCGCCTGGGCAGCGCTGCTACAGGAGGGTGAGACCAAGGCCGGACCCCCATGACCGATCTACCCCCCACGGACGCGACAGACTTCAAGGACACCCCGCTGGCTGACGCGCTGGGCGAGCGCTATCTGTCCTACGCCTTGTCGACGATCATGGCGCGCTCGCTGCCCGATGTGCGCGATGGCTTGAAGCCCGTGCATCGCCGGGTGCTGTTCGCCATGCGTGCCATTGGCCTGACTGCCGAAAGCCGTCATACCAAGTCTGCCCAGGTGGTTGGCGAAGTGATCGGCAAGTATCACCCCCATGGTGATGCGGCGATTTATGATGCCATGGTCCGCCTCGCCCAAGACTTTGCCCAACGCTATCCACTGGTCGATGGTCAAGGTAACTTCGGCAACATTGACGGCGATAACGCTGCCGCCTACCGATACACTGAGGCGCGGCTAACCAAGGTGGCCGAAGCCCTGCTCGACGGGTTGGCAGAAGACGCCGTCGACATGCGGCCAACCTACGACAACGGCAATGAAGAACCGGCCGTGCTGCCCGCGGCTTTTCCGAATCTGCTGGCCAATGGTGCCACCGGCATCGCCGTTGGCATGGCAACCTCCATCCCGCCGCACAATGCGGGGGAGTTGTGTCGCGCCCTGCTGCACCTGCTGCACCACCCCGATGCCACCACACCGGACCTGGTGCGATTCGTACCGGGGCCAGACTTCCCCACGGGCGGCAGCCTAGTTGAGCCGCCGGAGAGCATCCTCACCGCCTATGAGACCGGGCGGGGCAGTTTCCGCACCCGGGCACGCTGGCAGGTGGAGAAGCTGAAGAACGGCACCTGGCAGATCATCGTCACGGAAATCCCCTATCAGGTGCAGAAGTCGCGCCTGATTGAACGCATCGCGGAGTTGTTGAACGACAAGAAGCTGATGCTGCTGGGCGATGTTCGCGATGAAAGCGCTGAGGACATCCGGCTGGTGTTGGAGCCGCGCTCCCGCACCGTCGACCCGGCCTTGCTGATGGAAAGCCTGTTCCGGCTGACCGATCTGGAAACCCGCTTCCCGCTCAACTTGAACGTGCTGGACAGCGATGGTGTGCCGCGCGTGATGGGCTTGGGCGAAGTCCTGCGCGCCTATCTGGCCCATCGCGATGAGGTGTTGATCCGCCGCACCAACCATCGCCTAGCTGCAATCGACCGGCGGCTGGAAATCCTGGGCGGCCTGCTGGTTGCGTATCTCAATCTGGATGAAGTGATCCGCATCATCCGGGAGGAGGATGAGCCAAAGCCGGTGCTGATTGAGCGCTTCCAGCTGACCGACATCCAAGCAACCGCGATCCTCGACATGCGGCTGCGCCACCTGCGCAAGCTGGAGGAGATGGAAATCCGCCGCGAGCACGACCAATTGACCGAAGAGCGTGAGTGGCTGCACGCCATGGTCAATGACCCGATGCTCCGCAGGGCGGAGTTGGAAAAGCAATTGCGCGAGACGGAAACCGCGTTCGGTTCCGGTCCCCTCGGCAACCGCCGCACCAGCATTGACGTTGCTGTGCCTGTGGTGGAGTTGCCGAATGAAGCGCTGGTGGAGAAAGAGCCGATCACCGTGCTGTGCTCCACCAAGGGTTGGGTGCGGGCGCTAAAGGGTCACGACATTGATCCAGCCGAGGTGAAGTACAAGGACGGTGACGGCGAGCGCTTCTTGTTGAAGTGCGATACCACCGCCAAGCTGTTGCTGTTCGCCAGCGATGGCAAATTCTACACCCTGGGCGCGGACAAACTGCCGCGCGGGCGCGGCTTTGGCGAGCCTGTGCGCCTGATGATCGACCTCGGCAATGATCAGGACATTGTCGCGTTCGAAGTCTACCAACCCGGCGCCAAACGCCTATTGGTCGCCTCCGACGGGCGTGGCTTCCTGGTCAACGAGGATGACGCCCTGGCGCAAACCCGCAGCGGCAAGCAAGTGATGCTGCCCGGCGACGACGCCACCGCCATCGCGTGCCTCAGCCTGGAGGGCGACCATGTCGCGGTGATCGGCACCAACCGCAAACTGCTGATCTTCCCGATCGCCGAAATCCCCGACATGGCCCGTGGCCGCGGCGTGATCTTGCAGAAATACACCGACGGCAAGCTAAGCGACTTGAAGCTGATCACCCTGGCGGCTGGCCTCACCTACCGCTACGGCGAGAAAACCAAAACCGTCACCGACCTCCGCCCCTGGCTCGGCAAACGCGCCAGCGGCGGGCGCCTGCCCCCACCTGGCTTCCCGCGGACCAATCGGTTTTAGCGCGGGTGAGCGTGAGGGATGCGGAGGTGTCGCACCGAGTGACGACAGGGTGTTGGGGCGAAAAGACGGTGGAAGCGGAATGCTTCCACGCTGTCGGGTCACTTAAGAAACTGAACTTCGAACAGGGGCTGAAGCTAGAGCCAACGCGCCCCCAGACCTAAGGTAGGGATACAAGCGGGTACAGCTGAGGCCAGACTCGGCAAAGAATGCATTTGAGTGCATCCCTTATATCTTACTTTGTATCGCTGGCTATTCTATATCACTGGGTCACTTCCGCCACAGATCAACCGCGAGCTGGTCTGCGAACCCATGTAGAACCGATGCCAGGATTGCGTTCACCTTTGAGCCAGGGTCCCGTTAATGCGGCTGAACAGGGCCTCAAATGCGTTCAGCGTCTTCGCCGAAAGGGCTGCGACGCGCTGCGCCCGCTCACGCAATAACACTTCCGCTGGTGCGTTGTGGTCGAAGCTCTTGATCCCTTCAGATCGAGCGATCTGCTTCACAATTGGGTCCGCGCCCATCAGATGAGCGGCGTTTATTTTTTTGCTGAACGCAGCGTTGTAGAGCGCCACATAGTCTTCCTTGGCGAACAGGTCCTCAATGTCGGCCATGCTCCCGTTGGCGATTTCCCCAATGGTGATGATCCGCTTCTCCGCAAGGAATCCGGCCTTGGCCAAGCTAGTCAGTTTTTGGTGCCCTTCTTTTCGGGAATCGACAACGACTGTGACATCAAGGTGATTGCCCAAGAGCGCGACGAAAGCCGGGATCACGTCTGCACCACCCAAGGGCAGTATCGACCAGCGGGAATTAAGCCCTTCGCGCCCAGCCTCAATTAATCCGGCTGAGATGGTCTGCATGAACAAAAAGTCGGATGGCCCCTCCACGACAAGGTTGTCCTTGCCGATGAAGAGGTGCTGCGCGATGTCATAGCCAAGCGCTGCTTGAAGCGGGAACAAGGTATCACGGTCAGTCGTAAGGACGTCGGAGGTCGTTACTGACCCTGTGTCCCGGCCCTTGTCTTCAACAAGGCGCGCGCGTTCAAGATGATCGGGCTGGATCATAAAGGGAGAGTGGGTTGTGTAGATAACTTGGCACCGCCTTGCCAACCGCTCTTCAATAAAGCGCAGGAAATCCTTCTGCGCCTTCGCATGCAGGCCCAACGCGGGCTCATCTAGCAAAATGATCACGGGCGTGTCATCATTCTCATAGCGGGAAAAGGCAGCCAGGAATGAGAAGAACCACTGAAAGCCGGACGACCTCTCATCAAATGGAAGCGAAAGCATGTGCCGATTGTCATACATTCGAACGTGCATCTCATCATGTACAGCATGATTTCCATTAGGTAATTCTTCGGTCTTCTGAGAAATATCGATCAGCACGCGCAAGTCTGTATTGGTCGTCCAATATTGGAGCACATCTTGTGATATCACATTGGCAACGTTTTCTAGTTCGCGTTTCCGCGTCTCATAATCAGGGGCTAGCAAATAGTCGCGATCACTGCCAGCCAGCTTCAGGAGTGACAAAGCTGTTTGCATTTCTGCGTCAAGTTTCTCTGCGTCAGCCTCAAGAAGCTCGCGGATGCGTACCTTACTGGGCAGGCGGCTGTAATCAGCGTAGAAGAAGAATTTAGGGACACGTGCGAAAAGAAAATTCCCGAAGCTCATCATAAAATTGCTGTCTGCAGGAACTATTTCCGAAATTTTTTCTTCGAGCGCCTGGCAAGCCGTCTGGATTTGCGCATCTTCTCTATCCTTTTCCGCTGCCGCAGAAAGTGTTTTTCTAAGATCACCAAAACTCTTTACCGTCGCGATGGCAGCTGAAACCTTCCTCGGCAAATCAATCAATGCCGCCGCATTTGCCACAGCCACAGCCTCGTCAGCCTCAAATGCGTGAGTATAGTGATTGTCATACCCCCGAGCCAAACTGAATACTCGCGACTTTAGGACGCCCTTCCCAAAGATACCCTCCACCGCCGCGACGTCTGCATCGCTAAGTTCAAACACGACTTGAATGGGTGTTGACTGCTCAAGGATTTTGCCTTGGCGCTTGTGCATTTTTTCCAGCCACGCCGGGTAGTGCTTGCTGATGCTGAAATCGACATTGCCTTGTGCGGGCTTGAGGCGCCGAAGAGCTTCAAGGAACGCGGTCTTGCCGCTCTCGTTCTTACCCACCAGACAGGTGATATCTGGCTGTATTTCAACGAGTGTTGAATCGAGGATATGTTTGAAATGGTCGATCCGAACAGCTTTAAGCAACATGTGCTATGCCCTCTACCCCGTCCTTAGCTACCAATTGGTACACGATTTAGGCGAGGTTTTCAATGGTATCGAGGTTACATGGCGAGCTTGGAAATCTCGAACAGCCTTGCACAAGCACACACCCAGATTTTTCAGCCAACATTTCCCAATTAGACGTCCAAACCATAGGTGAGGTAGACGCCGTATCCGATAGCTTCACTGTAAACGTAGCTCCAGTCCCCGATTGCGCCACCTAAAAAGTCAAACCTCGAACCAACTGCAGCCATGATTCACCTTGTCCGCGGACCCGAGACGAAGTTGGATCGGCTTGTCAAGTTCGCAAAGGCTTAACGTGGACGGCTTTTCCACACAGGACCACGCCCCGTGCCCAGCGTCGGCCAACGCCTCCCCCACCCTACGCTAGTGTCTCCGTCTGGATCGCGGTGAGGGTCTCGGCGAGGCAGAGGGGCAGATGGCTGGCGAGGTCGCGGGCGGCGCCGTGGTCACCGGCGACCAGGGCGTGTTCAACCGCGCGGGCGCGCTGGCCCAGGCGGACCGCACCGGAGGAGAGGGCGGCACCGGCCAGGCTGTGGCTGCTGCGACGGGCCTCGCTCCAGGCACCGGCAGCCAATTGGCTGCGCAGCGTCTCGACATCGCGGGACGCCGTGTCGGCGAGTTCGATCAAGATCGGGGCGATCAGCGACAGGTCACCGCCCATCATCGCGCGGAAGCTGGAGAGGTCGAGCAACGGCGCATCGCCGTCGGTGACGGTCGGGGCGGCGTCTCCCGGCTCGGCAACCACCAAACCATCCGGCTCGGCATCCAGCGGTTGGCGCAAGGCGAAGGCGGCGGGCAGCAGCCGCTCCAACAGGCTGATCAGAGCCGCAGTTTCGATCGGCTTGGTGAGATAGCCGTCCATGCCAGCGTCCAGGCAGCGCTGCTCCGTCCCAGGCAAAGCGTCGGCCGTGAGCGCGACGATGGGCGTGCGCGGCAGACCTCCCTTGGCCTCCACGTCGCGCAGGGCAGCGGTCAGTTCAAAGCCGTCCATCTCCGGCATGTGGAAGTCGGTCAGCACCAAACCGTAGAGATCCTGCTGAAACCGCGTGAGGGCTTGGCGGCCATCACTCGCGATGTCGTAAACCAGCCCCAGCCGGTCAAACAGCGTGCGGATCACGCGCTGGTTGGTGGCATTGTCCTCCGCCACTAAGATCAGGGCGCCTGCCTCGGTGGCAGCAGCGCGCGCCGGTGCGCGCCACACTTGACCAGTGGCAATCCGCCCTGCCCCAGCGCGCGGCGGCGCCTCTCGCCCAACGGCAATGGCCACGGCGCGCCACAGGGCCTGACGGCGCACGGGTGCCGTGACCAGACGTCCAGCCGGAATGCCAGCGCTGCCGTCCAGCGCTGCCGCCTGTCCGCGGGCGGCAACCACCACCACCTGGGTGATGCCAATCCGCGCGGCTTCTGCCAGAAAGCGCTGCACTGGGCGGTCGGGCAAGTCACCCGGCACAATGACAACCGTGCGCGCGTCTGGTGGCGGGGCGAGGTTCAGTGCCTGCGCAGGGTCCGCCAGGACCGTGACAGAGTCGATGCCCGCGGCCGCCAGCACCATCCGCACAGCCTCCTCCTCCGCTGGCGGAAGAGCGACGAGGATGGCGGCGAGGTCCGCAATCGCAACTGCCGGTGTGGTGGGAGCTGCGCCGTCACCCAGCGGCAGCTGGCACCAGAAGCAGGAGCCCGCACCAACCTCGCTCGCCACCCCAACCTCGCCGCCCATCAACTCAGCCAAGCGGCGCACAATCGACAGGCCCAGGCCCGTGCCGCCATACTTGCGCGCGGTGCTGCTGTCGGCCTGGGTGAAGGGCTGGAACAACTTGGCTTGCTGCTCCAGGGACAGGCCGATGCCGGTGTCCTCCACAGCGATGCGCAGCAGCGCCTCGCTGCCCTGGCCAACCACAGTTGCGCGCAGCACCACGCGGCCCACCTCCGTGAACTTGATTGCATTGCTGACCAGGTTCAGCAGGATTTGACGCACACGGTTGGGGTCGCCCATGACCTCGGACGGAACAGCCGGGTCAATCAGAACCATCAGGATCAAGCGCTTTTCATCGGCCTTCGGGGCCAGCAAATCTGCGACGGACTCAATCAAATCGCTGGGATCGAATGGAAGGCGTTCAATATCCAGTCGACCAGCTTCGATTTTGGAGAAATCCAGAATGTCATTGATCACCGTCAGCAACGCAGTTGCCGACTCGCGGATTACCTTGGTCATGCCGCGCTGATCGGTATCCAGCGCTGTTTCATCCAAAATTTCCGCCATCGCCATCACGCCATTCATCGGCGTGCGGATTTCGTGGCTCATGGTGGCAAGGAACGCAGCCTTCGCCTTGGCGGCTTCCTCGGCGCGGTCCCGCGCCTCGCTCAGCGCCTCCATCAAAGCGGCGCGTTCCACGGCTTGGGCATGGAAGACGGCCAGCGCGTCGGTCAAATCGCCGACTTCGTCGCTGCTGCGGTGCTTCGGCAGGCTGATCCGCAGATCACCGCGCGACAGCGTGTGAAGCTGCTGGGTGACTGTCCGGATCGGTCGCGCGATGCGGCGCCCCTGCAGGGCTGCAACCAGACTAACCGCCAGCACAATCAGAAAGGCAATCACAGCCGCCTGCAGACCGATGCGCTGGGCAGGTTCCAGCACTTCATCCAGAGGGCGCTGCGCCACCACCGCCCAGGTTTCATCCATCACGGTCACTGGCACATAGGCCTGGACTGTCATTGTGGGATCGAGGCCCAGAAACCGTGGCTCGATTGCAGCCCCGCTGAAGCCACTGAGCGCGCGGTCCACTGCCCCGTTATGGGACACCAGAGTGAACAGCGCCCCCTCATCCTGCCCGCGCGGGATTGAGCGCAGCATCGCATCCTGCCCCAGGATCAACAAATCACCGCCAACACCCAGTCCTGCAGGGTCCGTGGCGCTGGTGGCAATGCTTGCCATCGCTACCTGGACGAGGACATAGCCGACGCGCACACCATCGCGCTCCACCGCCATGCCCGAGTAGCCAACAATGCTGTTGCGGGAGGGGGCATGATACCAGAAGTCACCAAACTCGACTGTGCCAGCCTCTGATGCCCGCAGCCGCCGAACCACATCAGCTAGAATGGTGGTGCTCCAGACCCCGCTGTTGAGGTCGGTGGCAAAGTCCGCCTCCTTCAGCGTGCTGTACACCACCGTGCCATCGGCAGCGACCAGCAGGATGTCGCGAAACCCCTCGATCTCCGCCACACGGTTCAGCCAGGGGTGATACCGACCATGGGCATGGTCGTAGGGAGTATTGGTGAAACTGCGCACGAATTGACGGCGCTGGTCGATTGGGAACGGGTTCTCCAGCGCATAAGCGAGGGTGACCAGCGAGGCTGCACTGGCGCCGAGTGCGAGCCAGGCGGTGCGAAACTCCTCCAGCGCATCCAGTGTTGAGGGGTTGGCAGCCAGCAGGCGCGTGCCACGCTCAATCCCCGTCAGCCGTGCCTCCAACACACGACCGCGGGCCTGAGCGATCCCGGAGAGCGAGGCTGTGCTTTCCGCCAGCGCTGCCTTCCGGCTGGAGTCAAACGCGACAAACCCAGTGGCGCCGCCGGTGATCAGCGATGCTGCCACCGCCAGCACAATGATCTTGCCGGAGATGCCGAAACTGCGCTCGGTCATGGCTCAGCGCACCCCTGCATGGGGTGGGATGCCCGTGGGAATGGCCTGCATCGCCTCCAGTTTCAGGGCTCGCAGCGAGGGGTGCGCCTCCCGCAGGAAATCCAGGTCGGCCTTGACCACCGACCACAGGGCGCGGACCGCTTGAACCGACACCTCCTCATGGGCGACCACCAGCGCCTGCATGCCCAGCACCGGCACGTCATCGACAATCCCACGATAGAGACCGCCGGGCACGCTTGCCTCCGACCAAGCCGGCAACGCTGCCATCACGCGGGCGGCAACCGCCCGGCTGACCGGCAGCACGCGCACATCGCACCGCTCTGCGGCTTCCAACAGCGGCGCGGCTGGCGTGCCTTGCAGAAACAGCACAGCATCAACCGCGCGGGAGCACAGCCCCTCAGCCCGCACTAAGGCGTGCAGCCCGACGGGGTCCACCAAAGTCAGGCCCAGTGCTGCGTAGAGGGATTCCGCGCTGCGGCGACTACCCGAGCCCGGCACACCGATATCGACCCGGCGTGTCACCAAATCCGCCAAGGTGCCCGCCCGATCATCGGCGCGCACCATGACTGCCAAGTGCTCCACATGCAGGCCCATGATAAAGCGCGCCCATGGCATGGCCCCTGGCGCGACGGCATCGCCCTGGACAATGGCAAAATCCACCTTGCGCGCGCCCAGCAACTCCATGTTCACCGCGGAGCCAGCCGTCACCTCCCCCTGGCAGCGGACCGATAGCATCTGCCGTGCCCGATTGATCATCTGGCACAAGCGCTGGCCGGCCACGAAGTAAGTGCCACCACGGTTGCCGGTGGCGAGGATAATCGGCGCCTCTTGAAAGCGCAGATCAGCCGCGGACGGCGGTATCCAGGCGCACAGACCAAGCACCAGCGCCGCCACCGCCGTGCGCACCGTCTTGCTCCCGCTGCTCCCGCTGAGCGCTAGCCTCATCGACTCCTCTCCACCGACAGGCAGTGCTACCATAAGCACAGGCGCGGCTATCACACCACCCGGCTGAGCAGTGTGGCGCACCACAGCGCCTCCGACATCTAATCGGCAGTCAGGTGAAGCTGATTCGGGATCAGGAGTTGAACGACGGTGTGCGACTGCTCACGCCGCCGAAGCAGATAGTATTCCCCAGAAAACCGATTTTTCTTTGAGAAGAGCTGAAGACACCGCGTTGACGAACCTTGGGGAAGCCGTGTGCCGCTTGCCCATCATGCTTCTCCCAAATCGAGCAGCGCCTTGACCAGGTTGCGAAGGGTTAACCGCCAGTTGGTGGCATCAAGGATCCTGATGGCGATTGTGCGCCTGACGGTCGTATCACTCCCCCATCCGTTGCTGGATCAGCGCGATTGTCTCGGCCTTGCCGTACAGAGCGATGAAGCTGCCCATGCGTGGGCCTTCGCTTTGGCCGAGCAGCACTTCGTATTGGGCTTTGAACCAGTCGCGCAAAGATGCAAATGGGTGGCGCTTGCCGACTTCGTAAACCGCGGTCTGTAGGGCTTCGGCGTCGGCATCGTCCGGCAGGGCCAACAGCGCAGCGACCAAGTCGGTCAGGGCTGCGCGTTCCATCTCAGTCGCAGGGCGGAACGCTTTCTTGGGGCGCACGAAGTCCTGATAGTAAACCACGGCATGCTCCACCAATCGGGCGAGCATCGGCGCGGTTTCAGGTGTGCAGCCAGCACGATAGCGGCGGATGAAGCCCCACAGGATCGCCGGGTCCTCGGCATGCACCACACTGGCTAGGTTGAGTAAGATCTGGAAGGTGATCGGCGCGTCAGGTGCAGGCGGCTGGCCGTTGTGAATGTGCCATGCCGGGTTCTCACGCCGTTGCTCGATGGTTTCAACGGGGAACTTCTCCAAGTAGGTCAGGTATTCGTCCACAGCCTTCGGGATTACGTCAAAGTATAGCCGCTTGGCACGGCGCGGCTGCTGGTACATATACAGCGCCAAGCTTTCTGGTGGTGCATACCGCAGCCAATCTTCCATCGTCAGGCCATTGCCCTTGGACTTGGAGATTTTCTCGCCGTTCTCATCCAGAAACAGTTCGTAATTGAACCCCTCCGGCGGCGCATGGCCCAGCACTTGGCAGATGCGGGAGGAAAGCTGAACCGAGGGGATCAGGTCCTTGCCCGCCATTTCATAGTCAACGCCCAGGGCAGCCCAGCGCATCGCCCAATCTGGCTTCCATTGCAGCTTGGCACGCCCGCCGGTAATCGGCTGTTCCACCGTCGCGCCGTCTTCATCCTGAAAGCGGACGAGGCCGGTCGCAGCGTCAACAATCTCCACGGGGACCTGCAGCACCCGGCCCGTGGTTGGGCTGATCGGCAGAAAGGGCGAATAGGTCGCCCGCCGCTCTGCGCCCAGGCTTGGCAGCATGATCGCCTGCACGGCCTCATAGTGCTGCAACACCGCGAGCAGTGTGGCATCGAACCGACCGGAGCCGTACCAATCGGTGGCCGACTGGAACTCGTACTCAAAGCCAAACTCGTCCAGAAACGCGCACAACCGCGCGTTGTTGTGGTGACCAAAGCTTTCATGGGTGCCAAAGGGATCGGGCACCTTGGTCAATGGCTTGCCCAGATGCTCGGCCAACATCTCCTTGTTCGGGACATTGTCTGGCACCTTGCGCAGGCCATCCATGTCGTCGGAGAAGGCAAACAATCGGGTGGGCAAGTCACACAGCTGGTGGAACGCCCGCCGCACCATTGTGGTGCGCGCCACTTCGCCAAAGGTGCCGATGTGGGGCAATCCCGAGGGACCATAGCCGGTTTCGAACAGCACATAGCCTTTCGCAGGCGGCGCTGCGGCAAAGCGTTTCACCAGCTTCTCTGCTTCCTCAAACGGCCAGGCCTTGGGACGGTCACAGAGAGCAATGGCGGGCATGGTGATCCTGCGTGAAAGACTGGGGCCGGGATGCAGGACGCATCCCGGCTGGGGGCGCTGAGACTACTCGCATTGCGGGATCGCTGCACTATAGTCGCGCGCATGGTAACCCGGCCCCACCCCGTGCCTGCCCCCCGACCAAGCGGCGGAGCACTGGCGCTGCCCGACGTGCCCGCCCTGGTGGTGGGTGCTGGACGCGCCGTGCTGCTGCATCCTGACGGCGAATTGGAAGAGTTGGAGCCAGCTCAGGCCCGTCGGCGTTTGCGCGACGTGCCGCCGCCACTGGTCTGCCACGCCCGTGCAACGGCCCGGCGGCTGGAGGCATCGCCCTTCCTCGCCCATGATGTGTTGGAGTTGTTCGCGTTCGTGCGACCGGCGCGATTCTGCTTGCCGACCCCGCGGGGAATGGCCGCAGCCCTGTCACTTCCCCTGCCAACCAGCCTGGAAGACCAAGCCCTCGCCCTGCCGAGCATTGTCGCGGCCCTGCTCGAAGAGGTGCGCGTCGCAGCCGAGCCAGACGCCGCGGCGATTGCCCGCACCATGGCCGATGCCGGGTGGATCTGGGGACCAGTCGTTGGCCTCGCCTTGGCACAAGTCCGTCCCGGCGGCGTTGGCATGGCGGTCTGGCGCACCTTGAATGATTGCCCAGAACACGCACCACCCGCCCCACCAGGGCATCTCCCGGTCCAGCCTGCCGAAGCGCGCGAGCGGCTGCGGCGTCTCTTGGGGTCTCTGGCCGAAGCGCGTGAACCCCAGCAACTCTACACTGAAGCCGTCGCCCACGCCTTCACACCGCGCGACAGCGTCGATGGCCCAAAACTGGTGCTGGCCGAAGCTGGCACGGGTGTTGGCAAAACCCTTGGCTACCTTGCACCCGCAACCCTGTGGGCCGAGCGCAACAACGGCGCTGTCTGGGTCTCAACCTACACCCGCAACCTGCAGCACCAGATCGATCAGGAATTGGATCGGCTCTATCCCGACCCAGCCACCAAAGAGCTGAAAGTCGTCGTGCGCAAGGGTCGGGAGAACTACCTCTGCCTGCTGAACGTTGAAGAAGCAGTCCGCGGCCTGCCTGCCCGGCCCGGTGAGGCGGTGGCCCTGGGGCTGGTCGCCCGCTGGGCCGCACGGACCCGCGATGGGGACTTCTCGGGCGCAGACTTCCCCGGCTGGCTGCCAGAGGTCTTGGGTCGCGGACGCACTCTTGGGCTGGCGGACCGCCGGGGGGAGTGCATCTATTCTGCGTGTCCGCATTACAATGTCTGCTTCATTGAGCGCAGCATTCGCCGCGCCCGCCGGGCCGATATCGTGATCGCCAACCATGCGCTGGTCATGCTGCAAGCCGCCTTACGCGGCGATGATGACTCAACCCTGCCCTCGCGGCTGGTGTTTGACGAGGGGCACCACGTCTTCGACGCTGCCGACAGCGCATTCTCGGCTGCTCTCTCCGGCGTTGAGGGGGAGGAGTTGCGCCGCTGGCTGTTAGGGGCAGAGGGCAGCCGGTCGCGGGCGCGCGGTCTGCGGCGGCGCATTGAGGACCTGATTGGAGAGGATGCGACCGACCGGCGCCTGCTCGATGAGTCCATGGCCCGCGCGCGGGTCCTGCCGGGCGAGGGGTGGCAACGCCGTCTGGCCGATGACCGGCCCGAGGGACCAGTCGAAGCGTTCCTCGCCACCATCCGGCAGCAATTGGAGGCACGCACCCCCGATGGTGCGGAACAGTTTGGTCGCGAGACCGAACTGCACCCGCCGATCCCAGGACTGGTGGAGGCGGGGTTGGCCGCAGCCGATGCGCTGGAGCGGCTACGCGCGCCCCTTGCTGAGTTGCGCGCCCGCCTGGTTGCACAGTTGGAAGATGAAGACACCGAAACACTGGAGACGGCAACCCGCCTACGCATCGAAGCAGTTGGCCGCAGCCTCAACCGGCGGGCGATTCTGCCTCTAGCAGGCTGGGTTGCTATGCTGCGCGATCTGGCCAACCAAACGCCCGACCATTTCGTCGACTGGCTGGCAACACAGCGGCTGGAGGGGCGTGGCGATGTTGACTACGGGCTGCATCGCCATTGGATCGACCCCACGGAACCCTTCGCACGCGCCGTCGTCTCCCCGTCCCATGGGGTAGCCATTACCTCAGCCACGCTGACCGATGGCGCTGGCGATCCAACCCTCGACTGGCAGGCAGCGGAGGAGCGCATTGGCGCAGTTCACCTGGCTGTGCCAGCGCGTCGCCTCACCCTGCCCTCGCCGTTTGACTATGCTGACCGCACGCGCGTGTTTGTTGTCACTGATGTGCGCAAGGATGATTTGGGTCAGGTGGCAGCCGCCTATCGCGCCTTGTTCCGAGCCGCCCGCGGTGGCGCGCTTGGACTGTTCACTGCCATCAGCCGGTTGCGCGGCGTCCATCAGCGCATTGCCGGGGATTTGGAGCAAAGCGGCCTGCCCCTCTACGCCCAGCATGTTGATGGGCTGGAGGTGCGCTCTTTGATCGACATTTTCCGGGCCGAGGAGGATGCCTGCCTCCTCGGCACCGACGCTGTGCGCGACGGTGTGGATGTTCCAGGACGATCCTTACGCTTGATCGTGTTTGACCGCGTTCCCTGGCCGCGCCCGGATATACTGCACCGCGCGCGCCGGGACCGGTTCGGTGGTCGCGGCTATGATGATGCCATTGCCCGCCTGCGCCTGCGGCAGGCCTTTGGGCGCCTGATCCGCCGTGCGGGCGATGCAGGTGTGTTTGTGCTGCTGGACCCAATGATGCCCACTCGATTGCTCGGGGCGTTCCCGCCCGGCACACCAGTTGAGCGTCTGGGTCTGCGCCAAACTGTAGAGGCGACGCGAGAGTTTCTAGACCGTCATATTTGACATGCGCCGGGATGACGCGACGTCTCAAGTGTCCTATGGTGCCGACGGCTTCGTTGCGGATCCCATCCTGATGAGTGACACTCCCCCGTCTCCCCGCAGTTTGATGAGACGGCTGTTGATCCCAGTGTTGGTGCTGGTGGTCACGCTGGTGGTCAGCGCGTTGGGCAGTTGGGTGATCATCAAACGGGTGCAGCACAGCCACCGTCATGTCTCCACTGAAGTGCTGCCGCCGATGCTGCTGGCGCAGACACTGATTGGCGATGTGGATTCACTCGCCATTCTTGCGAACTTGATGATTGCCTCCGAGAACCGCCTGCAGCTGGAGGAGCGACGCGAGCGGGTGCGGGAGCGCCTCTGGTCGATCGATCGCGGTGTCCGCGGCCTTGCCAACTACGCTGCCAACCGTGCCAGCATGGCGGAGTTGGGGGATTCGGTTGAGGATCTGCGCACGGAAATCGCACGTCTGGCGGTTGGCACCGGCACTCGCATTGATCAGGAACTTGCGCGCGATAATCTGGGCCAGCGGTTGCGGGCCCTGGCCAGCCAGGAAAGCCCTGACGCTGCTGGTCAACGGGCATTGACCTCGGTCGCACTGATGCTGTCGGTCGTGTCACCGTTTCAGGTTACGTCGCTGTCGCGGTCTCTCGCCCAGCAACTCCGCGGGATGGACAACCGAGAGATGGCGGCCGAGTTGGAGGCATTGGCGCTGGGGCCAGACGGTCTGGCCACCGTCATGCGCGGCTTACTGACGGCGCAGAACCAAACCTATGCCCTGGCGCGCGAAGTCCAAATGTCCAGTGAGTCCGTCAGTGATAAGGTAGCTCGACTGGTCTCGTACACAACAGGTGATTTCAATCAACAACTGACGGATGATTTACAGATCACAGACCTTAGCGTTGTTGCTGTTGGGATTTCGATTGCAGCGGGGCTGATCCTAGTGACAATGGTGGTCTTGAAAACGCGCCGGGATGTGGTGGCGCCGATTGAAACCATCACCACTGTGATTTCCGATTGGCGGGAGGGAAATCCCGTCACTCTGCCCCGTACCGGCACTGTGGAACTGGATCGGCTTGCCTCGGCGTTCGAGCGTTGGCTCGCAGCTGTGGAGGCACGCAACGCGGCACTGGCGATTTCGCAAGAGCGCTTGGCCGAGCAGACTGCACGGTTGGAGGCGGTGCAAGCGGTCACCGCCGACGCGGTTGTGGCGATGGACGAACGCGGGCGGTTGACGTCGTTCAATCCAGCTGCCGTCTCGTTGTTTGGCCGCACCCAGGCGGAGATGCGCGGTCGTTCCTTCAAGGACTTGGTGCCTGCCAACACTCGGCGTCTCTACCAGCGCTATGCTGCTGATCTGGTGCAAGGCCCCGACCGCTCGTCAGTCCTCGGCGACTGGCGCACCTTTCGTGCGCTGCATGCCGATGGCCATGAGATTCCAGTGTCTGTTACGGCAGCGAAAACCACCGTCGATGGCCGGGCGGCGTTGACATTGTTCATTCGCGACATGACGGAAAGCGCGCGAGCCGAGCAGGCGCTGCGCGAGGCGAAGGAACTGGCCGAGGCTGCCTCCCAGGCGAAGTCTGAGTTCTTGGCCACCATCAGCCACGAGTTGCGCACACCGCTCAATGCGATCCTGGGCTTCTCGGAAGCGCTGCGGGCTGGCATGTGCGGACCGGTGACGGCGCTGCAGGCCGATTATCTGGGTGACATCGAAACGGCTGGCGCTCAACTGCTCGGCCAGATCGACCGCATCCTGGCCCTCGCCCGGCTAGAGGCTGGCGACTATCAGCTGTCTGACTCCCTTGATGACTTGGCCTTGGCCGTACAGGCAGCCGTCGCTCGACATCAGGGCGAGGCGACCCGACGGTCTGTTACCATCGCCACGGGTTCAATGCCGGCCGACCTGTGGCTGTTATGTGATCCACGCGCCTTGGCGCTGGCGTTGGATCAAGTGCTCCACAACGCCGTGCGCTTCGCCCCGGCGGGCAGCACTGTGGAAGTAGCCGTCACATCCTCCCGCGATGGCTGTGCCATCCTGGTGACGGACCACGGACCGGGCATGGGGCTGGACCAGATTGCCCAGGTGCTGTCGCGTTTTGGGCGGCTGCACGCCGCGCGCAAGCTGGGCGAACGCTCCTCCCTGCCCACAGGGCAGGAAGGAATGGGTCTCGGCCTGCCGATTGCCCGTGAAGTGATGCACCTCCATGGTGGTCGGCTGTCGATCGTCAGCCCTCCCAATGGCGGTACGCGCGTGGTGATGAGCTTCCCACCCACTCGCTTGGAGGGGTTCACGGCCTAACGGCGAGGGAGGAAGCGCAGCCGATCCGCGATTAAGTCCGCGGCCTGTTCGGCCCCTGGTGCGGCTGCTGGCGGACGGCGCGGCGTGGTCAAAAGGGCTCGCAACTCCGGCGCAAAGGCACCGCTGTCGAGTGCCGCGCGCTCAATGCACGCCGCAGGGGTGTGGCGATGCAGCCAAGAGGACAGGGCCGGTTGATCCGGCCAGTCGCCGCGATCAGCATACAGGACCGGCACGCCATGGCAGGCAGCTTCGACAAAGCTGCCATAGCCAGGCTTTGTGATCAGTGCGTCGACCGAGGCAAGACAATCCAGAAAGCTCACGCTCAAGTCGGCAAGGCTCACCATGTCGGGGCGCGCCGCACCAGGACTGCCAACGAACACAAAGGTTACCCCCTCCTGCTCCGGCCAAGCCGCTGTGGCGAGCGGCGTGGTGATACCGCCGAGGCTGACCAGCACAAGGAACCGGCTGGCGCGTTTGCCAGCCCCGGCCAACGCCGCCATCATTTCGTCCCGCCGATTGACGCCACTGCGTGCAACCGGCCCAACCTCGATCACTGGGCCGATGCCGGTTGGCAGGAATGGCGTTGGCATCACGTGCAGATCGGCACAGCGATAGGCTGCTGCCATATCCGCCCGCACGGCCTCGGCTTCTGGACGTGCCCCACAATAAACGGGGTAAATGTCAAACCACGTGAGCGACGAATAGAAGATCGACGGAATGCCCGCATGGTGTGCTGCGGCCAGGGCCAAGTAATTGGTATTGGACACCACCAGATCCGGCTGATCCGCCAGAATGCCTGCGGCCTCCACCGCCACTATGGTTGGCCAAACCGCGTGCAGGTCGCGATAGCGCCGCCCGCTCGCTTCAGCATCCACATCAAACGCATTGGCCATCGCCATGCCAAAATCGCCGACGGGGCGACGAATGGTCTTGACCATTGGCAGGAAGTCGCGGATTGCGGCCTCGGCCAAATCACTGCGCACCGTCAACTGCAGGCTTGGAATGCGCCGTTGCAGGGCAGCGATCACTGGTGCCGTTTGCGCGGCATGGCCAAACCCATGGCCCGTGATGGCAAGCAGCAAATGCATGAAGGGCCTTCCAGTCGGTCGCTGCGACAGATGCGCACAGCAGACACAGCCTGCCAACCCCTGATCACCACCCCAGCACCGTCTAACCGCCCCCTTCACCGCAGCCTTCACCGCCATTCGGCTGCGGCAAGTCTTGCTCCCAGCCAACGGGTTCTGCACCCTATCAGCATGGCGGACGCGGATGGCTTCGTAGAACGATTTGAGCAGATCGCTCGCTCCGGCCAGCGGCTGGTGACAGCCTTGTCCGCCACGCTCGACCCCACCAGCCCCGCCGACCCGCGCGCGTTGGCAGGCGTGGTGACGGCTTTGATTGAGCATGTCGGTACCCGTGCGGACTTGCTGGCCGATGCAGAAGCCGCGGCCGCCATCGCTGCCCCGACGCTGCTACCGGCAAGCCTGCTATCAACCGATGGTGCTGAGCCCGGCCTCACTTGGCAGGACCTTGTGCTGCGCCTCGCCCGGCTGGATGAGGCGATCACTCAAGCCAACGCCCTGCTTGCCACCACCGAGGACACGGTGGAAGAGCCTGAAGCAGACCCCGAACCCGCGCCAGAGGACATCGCCGTACCGGAGCCAGACGACACCCCGCTCGGCTTCGATCCGCTTTGGTTGGCAGACGTCGATTTCGGACCTGCCATGGGCGAACCGCTGATGGACGAGCCGACCAGCGACGAAGTGTTTACCGATGGTTCAGTGCTCGACCATCGCCCCCACGCGGATGGTGGCCTCGCTTTCGCCTTCGATGAGGCGACCAT
This sequence comes from Alphaproteobacteria bacterium, assembly GCA_004292755.1. Taxonomy (GTDB): domain Bacteria; phylum Pseudomonadota; class Alphaproteobacteria; order Elsterales; family Elsteraceae; genus RDXE01. The sequence goes on along the minus strand of RDXE01000032.1, from coordinate 58,145 downwards.
CGACACCACCATTCCGCCCTTGGACACGACACCCGCCCCTGACGGGCCGGTGGTGATGGAGGCCGACGATCCAGTCGACGATGATGCGCCGATCTGGCTGCAGGAGGATACACCCCCTGCCCCCGCCCTGCCCGCGCTGGTTGGGGAGGTGTTGAGCGACGACGAACCTGCCTGGGTTGTTGAGGACAGCTTCCTCGACAGCAGTGATCAGGAGTTGCTGGATCGCCCAGACAGTCCGCCCTGGCGTTGGTCGCTGGCAGCTGCCTATGTGGACCTTCAGCAGGCAGCCGATGCCGCGGGGCTAGACCCAAACGCCGTGGTGCCCCTCGGCGGTGACGTCACAGCACTGGAGGCCGACGCAGCCGAGTTGGTGTTCCCAAGCTTTTTCTGTAGCCACAAGGACAGCTTCCTCGCCACCCTCGCCTGGCTCGCGCGTGAGGACAGCGGCTTTGAGCTCCGCCTCGCCCGCCTTGCCGCCAATGGCAGCACGGTTGCCAGCGCGATGGTTTGGCCCAGCATCGACCCGGACTGCGCGCAATTGCTGGAACGCCTGAACCCGGAACAAGCCCGTTTCATGACCAACGCAGGCACTCATCTTGGCATGGTGTTCGACGCCATTCGCACGGCGCATTAGGGTCGCAGAGCACGCGAGTGGGGGCTAATACGGCTCCACCCCGGCTTTGCGGAGCTTGGCGATCAACTCCACGACCTTGTTGTCGACACGGGCGAACCCGCCCGCGACCGAGCCTTCTGATTCTTCAAAGCGCAGCACCGTGAGGGCGTCGTGGAAGACGTCGTCAAAGCCATCGGCCCGGAACGCGATATCATAGGTGGAGCCGAGGCGCAGGCCGCCAAAGTCACCGCGCATGCGCAAACCGCCGATGGCCCAGTTGACGGTCGTGAAACTGCTGCCGTTCATCGACACCAACAGCGTGGGCGTATCGAAACGCAGATGCCGCCGCTTTGCCTTCTCACCCACCAACTCGTCGGGGCGGGAGCGGTGCTGCCACTCCGTATCCTTGTCGATCCGCGCTTTCGCCGAGGTGCCTTGGGGGCGGGTTTCCAGCACCACTTGATACATCTTTTCAAAGGCTTCGGCGAATTCGGGTTCCACCCCCACCACCATCGCCTTCGATAGGCCATCGCGCGCTTTTTTCAGAAACTCGCCACGCTTTTCGAGATCATCAGAACGAGCAGCGGAGATCGCCTCGTTCAGCATCACGTCGACATATTTGCGATACACGTCGCGCTGAATCTTTACAGCCTCGTCGCGGGTCCGCTGGCGATCCTCATTGGGCAGGCGCGAGGAGCCGACAAACTTCGCCAAACGTTGCAGCCGGGCGATCACTTGATCGACCTGACCTTGATTCGCCCCCGCGCGGGCAACCCGCAATTCCTGCTCCACCTGGGCCCGCTGATTGGCCAGCAGCCGCTGCATGATCTCTTGGTTGCCTGTTACGCGCGCGCTCACCATCGTCCTCAACAGTAGCGAACTAGGCGCCTTCACCCAAGACGCAATTCTATCTATTGCCTGATCACAACGCGGATGCCCCAAGCGTTGCGCGGCGCACCCCCGAAGCCCAATCGGTCAAGAGTGCGTGACCTTAGTCTAACAGACCCTGCCCCTGCGATCGACTGAGACAGGATGAACCAGTGGCTGGCTGGACGTTCGCGTTAGGGGGCGGTCCCGTCCAGACCAACGCCTGCCTGCCAAGCTGCCAGACAGGCGGCGCGATCTGGCTTGCCCTCCTGCTGGCGCCACCAAGTGCGGATCCAGTCAAGATGACGGCCCAGTGCGGGCCCCGGCGTCAGGCCGAACGCCATCAGATCACTGCCAACCACGGGAAGGCGGGGGAGTGGCTGTGTCCGCCAGCGCCACAACGCCGCGGGGACGCGGGCGCCATCGGCCAGCCGAAGGCAGGCGCCGTCGACCGCCGCTGCAACACCACAGCGATCCACCACCTCAAACCCACCGGCACCTGCGGCCAACAAACGCTCGGCCACCAGAGCCTGGGACCAGTGGCGGGCATCAGCGACGGGCCCCCGCAGGCGACGCAAGGTCGCCTCCGGATCGGCACCGGGCGCCAGCGCCGCCAGACGCCGGATGGTAGTGGGGGCGACTGGCTCCACCCGTGTCAGACGGGCAAGCCGCGCGAGGTCTCGTGCCTCGGGCAAGACACGCGCCAGCAGTCCCGCGGGCTCCATCGCCATCAGCGTGGGTGCGGGGTCGCGGGTTGCGAGCAGCTTTGCGAGTTCCGCCCAGATGCGCTCTTGCGAGACATGATCCAGCATCGCAGCAGCAGCCCGGCACGCCGCCAGACCGTCGGGGTCAGGTACCCCGCGACCGAAGCGGGCGTGGAAGCGGAAGAACCGCAACAGCCGCAGCCCATCCTCCGCCAGTCGCTCGGCGGGATCGCCGATGAAGCGCACCCGGCCAGCTCGCGCGTCGGCCAGTCCACCAACAGGATCATAGAGCGTGCCATCAGGGTCAGCGTAAAGGGCGTTCATCGTCAAATCGCGCCGGGCGGCATCGGCGCCCCAGTCATCGGTGAACGCCACTCGGGCCTTGCGGCCGAAGGTTTCGACGTCGCGCCGCAGGCTGGTAACTTCGATCGGGCGATGGCTCAGCACTGCCGTAACCGTGCCGTGCTCCACGCCTGTGGGCACCACGCGAATGCCGGCCTCGCTCAAGCGCTGGATGACCTGATCGGGCGGCAGCGGCGTCGCAAGGTCGACATCACCAGCCGGCAGACCCAACACTGCGTCGCGCACAGCGCCACCGACAGCACGGGGGGGGCCTGCTGGGCAGGCCAGAACCTCCACCAGTCGCCGCACATCCCGATGAGCCAGCCAGGCGGGCGGGTGAAGGCGGTCTACCGGCTGCATGGGTTAGCGCGGCTGAATGGGTGGCCGCTGATAGGGGGCCTCGATGGTGCCGCTGTGCATCACCGTCACCGCGGTCAGCCCCAGCAGAAGAATCACTGTTCCAACGACACCCCACATCACCAGCGAGGTATCCCCCAGGCGCGGCAATGCCTCCCCCCGCTCTGCTGCGCGCTGGCGGGCGATGGCGAACCAAACGCCGTAGACAACCACTGCAGCGATCAAGCCGCCAACAACAAGAATCACGTCAACCCCTCCGCCGCCAGCACATCAACAAGATTCACCAGCATGCCGGCGGTGGCGCCCCAGATGTAGCGGTTCTGATAGGGCAACACATAAAAGTGACGGGTTTTGCCTTGCCATTCGCGGCTGCGCCGTTCGTGATTGCGGCGGTCGAGCACAAAGTGCAAGGGCACCTCGAAGATGTCGGCAACTTCGTAGGGGTCGGGGCGCAGTTCAAACGGTGGGCGCACCAACGCCACCACGGGCGTGACCGAATAGCCGGTGCCAGTCTCATAGCAGTCCAGCCGACCCAGTAAGCGAACCCGCCGGGGATCCAGGCCGATCTCTTCTTGCGCTTCGCGCAACGCGGCCGCTTCGGGGTCTTTATCCTCTGGCTCGATCCTGCCGCCGGGAAAGCTGATCTGTCCGGCATGATCGGCCAAGTGTGCCGTCCGCTGGGTCAAGATGATGCCAGGGGCCTCAGCGCGCACGACAATGCCAACCAACACAGCAGCGGGCTTGAGCGGTGGGCTCGGTCGCGGCAGGCCAGAAAGATCGTGGTCGCCACGCAGCCCGGACAGGGCGCTGCGGCGGGTCATGCGGACTGCGATTTCCTCCGGTGACATCACACCCCGTCTCCGTCGGTTGGGTCGCCCAGCGGGAAAAACGCCCCCTGGCTCCAGACACCCAATCGACCTTGGCACTCCTCCGCCAACTCGACCAGATGATAGAACGCAGAGCGGACCACCCGTGCTTCAACACCGTTGCGGATAAGGATGTAGGGTCGCGGCTCCCCAGTACCAGGGGTGGTTTCCACCCGCAGCGGATTGTTTGGTCCCACAACTGCGCGGATGCCGACGTTTGTTTCAACCTCGATCCGCCGGTCGGCCCCATGGCCCGTGGTGGTCAGGGTGGTGACCAGGAAGGCAGCTTCCTCCACTTCCACCCGTTCGCGCTCGACGGGCGTGACCAGCCAATGCTCCTCCCCCTCGCGGCGCAGAATGCCAGCGAACAGACGAACCAGCCCCTCGCGGCGGATCAGGCCACCATCGTGCCACCATTGCCCCGCCCTATCGATGCGGAAGCGCGCTACGCCGCAGGCTTTTGTTGCATCTTCCCCCTTGGTGGAGGTGCCATCCCGGTCCATGCTATCTCAATCACTCTCGTTCTCGGCTGGGGGGCCAAGACCCGTGATGACCACACCGCACGCTGTCGATGAGTCCGTGGCCCAATCTGCCGAGGCGATGATCCAGCAGATCGAGGCCCTTGGACAGACCCTTGCCCGCGTTCGCGGCGCCATCGGAAAGGTTATCTTCGGTCAGCAAGAGGTTGTCGATCAGAGTCTGATTACGCTCTTAGCGGGAGGCCATGCGCTTTTGGTCGGGGTTCCAGGCTTAGCGAAAACCCGGTTAGTAGAGACGCTGGGCACCGTATTGGGGATGGAGGAGCGCCGGGTCCAGTTCACACCGGACCTAATGCCAGCCGACATCCTTGGCTCAGAGGTGCTGGAGGAAAGCGAGACCGGGCGCCGCCATTTCCGCTTCATCCGCGGCCCTGTGTTTACCCAACTGCTGATGGCAGACGAAATCAACCGTGCCAGCCCCCGCACCCAGTCCGCATTGCTGCAAGCGATGCAGGAGCGGCGGGTCTCTGTCGCGGGTGCCTATTACCCGCTGCCAACGCCGTTCCACGTTCTCGCCACGCAGAACCCAGTGGAGCAGGAAGGCACCTACCCCTTGCCCGAAGCCCAGCTTGACCGGTTCTTGCTGCAGATCGACGTCGCCTACCCCGATCTGGAGAGCGAGCGCCGGATGTTGCTGGCAACCACAGGGGCTGGCGAAGAAAAAGCCGTCACGGTGATGAGTTCGGCTGAGTTGCTGGCGGCTCAGCGTCTGGTGCGCCGGGTTCCCGTGGGCGATGCCGTGGTCGATGCGATCTTGTCGATTGTCCGCGCCGGTCGGCCCGAGGAATCGCAGCTGGAGGAAGTGCGCCGCCATGTCGCCTGGGGCCCGGGTCCGCGTGCCAGTCAAGCCTTGATGCTGGCAGCCCGCGCCCGGGCGTTGCTGGATGGTCGGCTGTCGCCGTCTGTCGATGATGTGCTGGCGCTGGCCCATCCGATCCTGCGCCACCGCATGGCGCTGAACTTTGCAGCCCGAGCCGAGGGGTGGAGTGTCGCAGCGCTGATCGACCGTCTTTGTCAGCCGTACCGGTAGCCGGTCATGGTGAACGCCAACCTCGATCAGCCGCTGCGCGAACGGGCAGAGGCGCTTGGCTCCATTCTGCCGCCGCTGCTGGTCCGGGCGGAGCGGGTGGCGGCAACGGTTGTGCAGGGCGTCCATGGTCGCCGCCGGGTTGGTCAGGGCGAGGCGTTTTGGCAGTTCCGTCGTTATCAGCCCGGCGATGCCACCAGCCGGATTGACTGGCGGCAGTCGGCCAAGGGCCGCCATGTGTTCGTGCGGGAGAATGAGTGGGAGGCGGCCCAGTCTGTGTGGCTGTGGCGCGATGGCTCCGGCTCGATGGACTTCGCCAGCGATCGCACCCTGGAGCCAAAGCGCACCCGTGCCGACCTTCTGGTGCTGGCAATGGCGGCCCTGTTGCTTCGTGGTGGAGAGCGGGTGGCGCTGCTGGATCAAGGCTCGCCACCGCGCAACAGTCGGGCAATGCTGACCCGGTTGGCGCAGGAATTGTCCCAGCCCGGCGGCGATGTTCCCATCGCCCGCCCGCTGCCGCGCTATGGCCGGGTGGTGCTGGTGTCTGACTTCTTGAGCGATCTCGACCAAATCAGCCGAACCGTCGCCGCCTATGCCGATCAGGGCCTGGGCGGCTGCCTGTTGCAAGTGACTGACCCCGCGGAGGAGACCCTGCCCTACCAGGGCCGTGTTCGCTTTGAAGGCTTTGAGGGCGACGGCGAGGTGTTGGTGCGGCGGACCGAAGGCTTGCGAGATGCGTATATTGCTCGATTGGCCGCGCACCGCGCTGCCATCGGGGACATTGCCCGCCGGGCGGGCTGGTCGTTCGGTCGGCACACCACCAGCGAACCGCCGGAACGCGCAGTGCTGTGGCTGTATCAAGCGCTCGCGGGCGCAGAGGGGAGGTAGGCGATGCTGTCCTTCGGCGCGTTGAGCTTTGCCGCCCCGTGGATCCTGCTCGCCGGAGCACTGCTGCCCGCCATCTGGCTGTTGCTCAAGATCACTCCCCCTGCCCCCCGGCGGGTGCGTTTCCCGGCTCTGATGTTGCTGCGCGGTTTGGCCCAACCAGAGGAGACGCCGCGCCACACTCCCTGGTGGCTATTGCTGCTGCGTCTGGTGATGGCCGCTCTGGTGATCTTGGGCTTGGCCCAGCCGCTGCTGAACCCAGTGTCCGGGTTGCCGGGATCCGGCCCCCTGGTGCTGGTGATCGATGATGGTTGGGCAGCGGGCAAATCATGGGAGGCGACGCAGGCAACGGCGCTCGACTGGATTGACCGCGCCGACCGCGACGGACGCACCATCGCCTTGCTCACCACGGCAGCCCAACCAGGCGGCGAGCCGCCGGATCTGATTTCACCGCGCCGCGCGAGCGATATCCGCAACCGTGTGCGTGCCCTGCAGCCGAAGCCATGGCCGACGGATCGGGCTCGGGCGCTGGCTGCGCTGGAAGCCCGCGGCCTCGCCTCGCCAGCGCAAACGGTTTGGCTGAGCGATGGACTGGGCGATCCTGCGGCCAGCCGCTTGGCCGCCCGGCTGCAGGAAGCCGGTTCGTTGCGGGTGCTGCACCCCACGGCACTGGACCTTGCGGTGTTGGCACTGCCACCGGAGGCACGACCGGGCGACCTTGAAATACCGCTGCGTCGGGCGCGTGCAGGCGAGGTGCAAGTGGTGGCAGTGCGCGCTCTCGGGGCCGATGGCCGCCTGCTCGCCCGCGAAATGGTCCGGTTCGAAGCCACGGACACCCGCACCATCGCCCGCGTGCGTCTGCCCGCCGAGTTGCGCAACCGCATCGCCCGTATTGATATCGATGGCGAGGCGCAGGCAGGTGCGGTGGTGCTGCTGGACAGCCGGTTCGAGCGTCGGCCCGTCGGCGTGGTGTCAGCCAGCGTCCTGGACAGTGACCGCTCTCTCCTCGACGACGGCTATTATCTCGAACGCGCACTGCTGCCCTTTGCCGAGTTGCGCCGCGGACCCGTTGCGGACCTGCTGCGCGCGCCACCCAGCATGATCCTGCTGCCCGATGCGATCCCTCTTTCCCCCGCTGATCGCACCGAACTGCAGCGGTTTGTGGAGCGCGGCGGCGTTCTGGTGCGGTTTGCTGGACCGCGCCTCGCCGAGGCGCAGCAGGACGATCTGGCGCCGGTGCGTCTGCGTCCCGGCAATCGCCAATTGGGCACCGCGCTGCAATGGTCGGAGCCGCAGCGCCTGCAGCCGTTTGACGAGCGATCCCCCTTCGTTGGCTTGACGGTACCGGACGATGTGACCATCGCCCGTCAAGTGCTGGCCGAACCCTCTGCGACATTGGCGGAGCGGACCTGGGCGCGGCTGGCCGATGGCACGCCACTGGTCACGGGCGACGCGCGGGGCGAAGGGCACTTGGTGCTGTTCCATGTGCAGGCCGCTGCGGAGTGGTCGTCGCTGCCAATCTCCGGGCTGTTTGTCGATATGCTGCGCCGTCTGGTGCAGCTGGGCCGAGGCGTGGGGGGTGCCGTTGGCGGCGCACCGCTGCCCGCACTTGAAACGCTGGATGGCTTTGGCCGGTTGGTCCAAGCACCGGCGACCGCAGGCAGTCTGGCCGCAGGCTCAACCGAAGTTGGTCCGCGCACGCCGCCCGGCTTTTACGGCACGGAAAGTGTGCGCCGTGCCCTTAGTCTTGGTCAGAGCGTCACCGAAACTTCCCCGTTGAGCGATCTGCCGTCGGGCACTGTGCTCGGCACCCTTGGACAGGAGAGCGAAACCGTGATCGGACCCTGGCTCCTGCTGGCAGCATTGGTGCTGGCCCTTATCGATCTGGTGTTGGCTTTGATCCTGCGCGGCTTGCTGCGACCACGATTGGCAGGCTCTGCTGCAGCCGGTCTCGTGCTCGCGCTGGTCAGCATCGCACCTGTCGATGCCCAAACCGGACCGCGGCGCAGCATTCCGGAGGGGCCCGACGGCTTCGCTCTCGGGGCCACGCTGGACACGCGTCTTGCCTACGTTACCACCGGTGCGCGTCAGGTGGACGAGGTGAGCCGGTCAGGCTTGCGCGGCCTGTCAATCCTCCTGAACCGCCGCACGGCGGTGGAGGCTGCGGACCCAGTCGCTGTCGACCTGGAAAGCGACGAACTGGCGTTCTTCCCGCTGATCTATTGGCCGATCACGCCAGACCAGCGCCCGTTAAGCCCACAGGCGGTGGAGCGGGTGAACACCTACCTGCGCACCGGTGGCACCATCCTGTTCGACACCCGTGACGACGGCGCCATTGGCTTTGGCCCTGGCGCTGGCACCCGCCGTTTGCGGGAATTGACCCGCGGCATCGACATCCCGCCTCTGACCAACCCAGGAGCGGACCATGTGCTGACGAAAACCTTCTATCTGTTGACGGAGTTTCCGGGTCGCAGCGCCGGCGGCCCCCTGTGGGTCGATGCCCGCGACACTGGCATTGATGAAGTGGCGAGCGTGATTGTTGGCGCCAATGACTACGCCGCAGCCTGGGCAGTCGATGCCAATGGTCGGCCGATGTTTGCCGTCACCCCAGGTGGCGAGCAACAGCGCGAGATGGCCTATCGCTTCGGCATCAACCTTGTGATGTACGCGCTGACCGGCAACTACAAGGCCGATCAAGTCCACGTGCCAGCCATCCTGGAACGGCTGTCGCAATAGGGGGATGGCAGATGGACGCTTGGCAACTCACTGTCGCTCCCCTAGTGCCCAGTTGGCTTGTGGTGGCTGTCGCGGTGGCAAGCCTGATCGGGGTGATCGCCACTGCTTGGCTGCGCGCGAAGGGGGTGCTGTGGCGGGCGCTGGCTCTCGCCACTCTCTGCCTTGCCCTCGCCAACCCGTCGCTGGTGGAAGAGACCCGCGCCTATCGACCCGACATTGCTGTGGTGGTGGTGGACGATACCTCCTCCCAAACCATCGGCAGCCGCGCACAACAGACCGAAGCCGCCCTCGCCCGCCTGCAGGCGGCTGCGCGGGAGGCTGGCGATCTGGAGTTGCGTGTGGTGCGGGTCAGCGATGATGCAGCCAACCTTGTTGATGATGGCGGCAGCCGCCTGTTCCAGGCGCTGGACCGCGCGATGGCCGACCTGCCTCGGCGCCGGTTCGCCGGTGCCGTGATGATCACCGATGGCCAAGTGCACGACGTACCCGGTCGCACCGAAGGCCTGCCCGGACCAATTCACGCCATGATCACAGGGCAGCGTGGGGAGGTGGACCGCCGCTTGGTGGTGGTGCGCGCGCCATCGTTCGGGTTGGTCGATCGCAGCGTCACCGTCACCATTCGAGTGGAGGATGATCGCACCCGCGATCCCGTGGCCGTATCGGTCCGTCAGGACGGTGGCGAGGTTCGCCAAATCCGCGTTGTACCTGGGCAGAACACGGACATTGAGGTGATGATCCGCAAGGGTGGCGTCACCCTGGTGGAGTTGGAAGCGGCTGGTGGTCCGCGGGAACTGACACCGATCAACAATCGCGCCGTGGTGTCCATCAATGGCATTCGCGACCGGCTTCGGGTGCTGCTGGTCTCCGGCGAGCCCCATGCGGGGGAGCGGACTTGGCGCAACCTGTTGAAGGCCGATCCCTCGGTGGAGTTGGTTCACTTCACCATTCTGCGCCCGCCGGAAAAGCAGGACTCAACCCCAATCCACGAATTGTCCTTGATTGCCTTCCCGGTGCGCGAGCTGTTCGAGGTGAAGCTACACGAGTTTGACTTGATCATCTTCGATCGCTACCGCCGCATGAGCATTCTGCCGCGGGTGTATATCTCAGCCGTGGCCGACTATGTCCGGCGTGGAGGGGCGGTGTTGGAGGCTGCGGGACCGGCCTTCTCAGGTCCCAATTCGCTGTTCCGCTCCCCACTCTCAGAGGTGCTGCCAGCTGAACCAACAGGGCGGATTTACGAACGCGGCTTCCGCCCCGCAGTCACCGACACCGGCCGACGCCATCCCGTCACCGCAGGCCTCGATGGGGCGGGCGGCGGCAGTACCGAGCCATCCTGGGGACGGTGGTTCCGGCACATTGAAGTTCAGGCCCGGTCAGGCGAAACCGTGATGGCGGGCGTGGATGGCACTCCTCTGCTGGTGCTGGACCGGGTCGGCGAAGGCCGGATCGCGCAGTTGGCCTCGGACCATATTTGGCTGTGGACCCGCGGGTTCGAGGGGGGCGGCCCCCAGGCCGAGTTGCTGCGTCGCCTCGCCCACTGGCTGATGAAAGAGCCACAGCTGGAGGAAGAGGACTTAACCGCCACACTGCGCGGCCCCAGACTGGAGATTGTCCGCCGCTCCCTCAAGCCCGACCCGGTCACGGTCACCATCACCGATCCCGTTGGTGAGCAGCGCCGCCTAGCGCTGGACGACCGCGGCAATGGCCGCAGCGAGGGCACAGTGACGCCAACCCGCCCCGGTCTTTACACCATCACCGACGGTACCCTGCGCACCCTAGCGGCCGTTGGCAGCTTGAACCCGCGGGAATGGTCGGATGTCCGCGCCACCGAGCAGGCGTTGCGCCCGATTGCAGCAGCAACCGGTGGCGGCATCCTGTGGCTGGAGGCTGGCGCCGTCGACCTCCGCCGGGTGCGGGAGGAACGCGCAGCGTCCGGACGCGACTGGATTGGCTTCGTCCAACGGCGGGATTTTGACGTAACCGGCGTCAAGCAGTTCCCGCTGCTGCCGGTCTGGGGCGCCCTCGCCCTCGCGCTCGGTGGCTTGATGCTGGCGTGGCGGCGAGAGGGGCGTTAGCCCCTGTCGCCCCAGCCAGGCGCGCTCGATTAGATCGAGCGGATCGCGACGATGAACGTGTCCACTTGATCCGACAGGCGGCGGGATTGCAGGGCGATGTCGGCCGCGGCGCGTTGCACGCCGTCGGCTGATTGGCTGGTTTCGCCAGCCGTTTCGACCACCGCGGTGATACTGCGTGAGACTTGACGGGTCCCGGCCGCGGCTTCTTGCACGTTGCGGCTGATCTCAGTCGTGGCGGCCCCTTGCTCCTCCACTGCAGCCGCGATGGCAGTGGTGATCCCATTGACGCGGCCAATTGTATCGACAATCTCGCGGATCGACTCGACCACGCGCTTGGTTTCCGACTGGATGGACGTGATCTGCGCCTGGATTTCGTCGGTCGCTTTCGCGGTCTGATTGGCAAGGCTCTTCACCTCGCTTGCCACCACGGCGAAGCCTTTGCCAGCCTCACCAGCGCGGGCGGCTTCAATCGTGGCGTTCAACGCCAGGAGGTTGGTCTGCTGGGCAATGGCGGTGATTAAGTCCACCACCTCGCCAATGCGACGGGCAGCCCGATCCAACGAGTCGACAGCGCTGCCGGTCTGTTGCACCTGGGTGGAGGCTTCGTTGGCAATGCCAGCGGCATCCACCACCTGTCGCCCAATCTCCTGGATTGAGGCCGCCAGCTCCTCTGCTGCTGCGGCGACGGTTTCAACATTGGTGGTGGCTTGTTCGGCAATGCTGCCAACAGTGGTGGCTTCTTCTGAGGCACCGGAGGCTGCGTGCTGCAGCGCCCGGGACGAGGAATCCAGTTCCTCAGACGCGCCGCTCAGCGTGCTCACCACGGCTTTAATCGTCGATTCAAAGTCATTCGCCAGTTGCACCACTTGGGTGTCCAGCTTCCAGTTCAGCATCGGGCCAACATAACCACCCTTGCGATCATAGATGGCAGAAATACTGAGCGCCATCACCTCTGGCCCAACCTTGATCTTACTGACCCAGGGCAGATTGGCAGGATCGCTTAAGATGCGCCGCTGGTGTTCGGGGTGTTTGTGGAACGCGTCGATGGAGGACCCGATCAAATCCCCGTCAAACTTCAGGTACTTGCGGATATCCTCGAAGGTTTCGCGGGACAGTTTGTTGGCGTAGGTGATACGAAAATCAGTCTTATCCACGAACATCACATTCAGCGGCATGTATTCCAGCATTTGCGCCTGCTGGAAGGACTGCTCCACTACAACTTTAAGCTCATCCACACCACGGGCTAGGGTACCGATCTCGTCGCCACGGCGCTTGCCGGGAATATCCCCCACGGGATCACCAGCCATCATTGCTTCAAAGGCGCGGCGGAAAGCAGACAGAGGCGCGAGCAGATAGCGCAACGCCAACCAGAGGATCGCTGCAGCAATCACAGTGCAGGCGATGGTGACCATCAAACTGAAGGTTTTGGCTTGGCTGATGACAGTCTCGACCGACTGCAAACTAACACCGACAGACAGCATGCCCAACACGCGACCGGAGTTGTCGCGGATCGGTTCATAGAGAACCAAGTGCGGCACACCTAAGATTGGTGCAGGGTCGCGAAAGCGCTCGCCCCGCTCCAACACTTGCGCCGCGATATCTCGCATCACCATGCGCGTGCCAACAGCCGACCGGCCATCGGCTTGCCGCACCGTGGTGGACACCCGCTCATCGCCCTTGAAGATGGTGGCAATGCCACCAGTGATGGCAACCGTGCTGTTGACCACATCTTGATTGCCATCGAGTGCGAGCGGCCCGTAGAACAATCGCCCGCCCTCCAGGCGCCATTGCTGGGGGCCACCCGCTGCAGCGTCGAGACGCGACTTCAGCACCCGCGCGCTCACATCCAGTTCAGCCTCCGCGCCTTCCTGGAACGCAGCTTGAAATGACGCGACCGTGGCAAGCTCCACGGCCGTGCCACAGCCCAACACGCAGGCCACGCTGATCAACACAGCCTTCACGCTGACGTTCATGCGCGACCAGAAGTCGGCGCGCTGTTTCAGGCCCGTCATCCCCTACCCCCTGTCCTGCCACCTGGGTGGCCTTGGTCGTGGTCTGCTCGATACCGTCGGGTCCGGCGCTGCTGGTGCCCGTGGCCAGGCCGCCCGCCGGTCATGGGTCGATTGCCGCAGGTAGAACCCAATCCACCGCTTGGCTAATCGCAAACCTCAAAAATCCGGTCGAGTTCGACCACTTGGAACAAGCGGCGCACTTCGGGCCGCGGCTTCAGAATGCGCATGTGCACATCGAACTCCCGCGAGCGGCGATACAGCCGAACGAACACGCCGAGCCACAGGCTGTCCAACGCCTCAACGCCCGCGAGGTCAAGATCGAGCCGACTGTTGCCGCCAGCCTTGAGCTGATCATTGATGTCAGCGAGAAGCTTTTCTGAGGTTTCCCGGCTGTGAAACGTCAACAGCCCGGAAAAAGCGACAGAAACCGTCTCACCACTTCTTTGAATTGCATGGATCATGATCCACTCATCCCCCACTGCGCCATCGGTCTAATCCCGCTTGGTTGTGCCTTGCGCGGACTGGCGCCGCGCACCATGCGTGGTCAGACTGTCCCCTGCCGACGGGCCCTTCGGGCGCTGCCGGAGGTCGACAACACCGATAAAGGGGAATTAGTGAAGCAAATACCTTCGCTTCAAAGCAACCACACTCTTTCAGTGGTTTGTGTCATTTTTGCTATGACAGTCGATCAGAGGCACCACCTGATGCGCCTCCTCCACAATGCACTCTGCTCCAGCAGCCAATAGCTCTGTGGGTTTATGATATCCCCACGCCACACCAATCGCCCGCACACCAGCGGAAACCGCCATTTCAATATCAAAACTTGTATCGCCAACCATCACTGCTGCCTCGGCAGGGATGCCGGTCTCAGCCAAAGCCCGGAACACCATGGCGGGATTGGGTTTTCCCGGCGGTGGGTCACCCGATTGGCGAACCGGAAAGAAGGCGGCCAAGCCATGGGTCTCGAGCACCCGGTCCAAGCCTGCGAGGCCTTTTCCTGTTGCAATTCCAAGCACGTAACCGCGATCAGCGAGAGTCATCACCATCTCTCGCACACCAGGGAACAGCACCTCGTCAACGGCACCATCGTCACGCCGACGCCGAAAGGCCGCACGGTAGGCGTCGGCAGTGGCCTCTGCGTCATTCTGTCGCGGTACCGGTAGCAGGCGAGCGATCCCCTCAACGAGGTGCAGGCCGACGATGCGTCGGACGTCTTCAATCGGCGGCGGTGCCAAACCCCGCGCCAGGAAAGCGTCGCTCATGCAGGCATGGATCATGCGCTGGCTGTCCACCAGCGTGCCGTCCAGGTCGAACAACACAAGGCGGCGGCTCATGGCTTCAGCCCCAGCGTGTCCAGACTCTGCTTCAAATGACGTGGCGGCGGGGCCGTCACTTCCAGCCAGCCGCCAGCAGGATTGGGAATGCGCAGACGGCGCGCGTGGAGGTGCAGTTGACGCGCCAGCTCCACCCCCTCGATCACGGCTTTGGCACCGCCATACTTCACATCACCCAGAATCGGTGTGCCCATCGCGGCGCAATGGACGCGCAACTGGTGGGTGCGCCCGGTCACAGGCATCAATGCCAGCAACGCCGCACGTTTGTGGGCGTGGTCTAGAACATCGTAGTGGGTGATCGCGCGATCACCATCATCGGTGACCGCGATGCGTTCATACTGGCCCCCGGTTTTCGACAGATTGGCATCTATGGTGCCGCTGTGAATAGTCGGCACGCCCACCACAATGGCCCAGTAGGTCTTTTCAGCATCTTTGTGCTTGAAGGCGCGGGCAAGGGCTGCTGCCGCCTTGGTGGTGCGAGCCAGCACCAACACGCCCGACGTATCGCGATCCAGCCGGTGGACCAGACGGGGCCGCTCCTCAGAGTCAAAGCGCAGCTCGTCCAACATGCCGTCCAGATGCAGGGTTGTGCCACTGCCCCCCTGCACGGCCAGACCCGCTGGCTTGTCCAGCACCAGCACGGCTGCATCCCGGTGCAGGACACGCTGCTTCAAATCCTTCACCATCGATGGGTCAATCCGGCGCCGCGGCCCCGTCGGTGTTGGCAGCGCCTCTGGCAGCGGCGGGATGCGGATCACCTGCCCCGCCGCGACCCGCGTCGCTGCGTCCACGCGCTTGCCATCAACCCGCACTTGGCCCGTGCGCAGCAGCTTCTCCAGCTGAACATGGCCGACCTGGGGGAAGCGGCGCTTGAACCAGCGATCCAGGCGCTGATCGGCTTCAGCATCCGGTACTGTGATGTGTTGAATAGAGGTCACCCGATCATCCTCGCCAGTGCGCGCCCACACCAGAGGGCGGCGACCGAGCCTAGGACGGATACCAGGGCATAGGCGAGCGCGCTCCACACCGCCCCGCGATCCAGTTGCTGCATAACATCCAGCGAGAAGGCGCTAAAGGTGGTGAATCCACCCAGAATCCCCGTTGCCAGCAGCAGCCGCGTTGTTGGGTTAATCCACGCTGTTGCTTCCGCCAGCGCCACCACTGCCCCCATCGCGAAGCCACCGATCACATTGACCGCCAGCGTGCCATAGGGAAACCCCGGCCCCACCAGCCCAGTCACCCAGCCGACAGCTAGATACCGCCCGAGGGAGCCGATGGCGCCGCCCAATGCCACTGCAAGCCACGCGCTCATCCACTGCTCCGTCGTTTGGCCCACCAATCCAGTCGCTTGCGGATTTCACGCTCGAAGCCACGCTCCGGCGGGTCGTAGAAGGTCTGCCGCGCCATGCCATCGGGGAAGTAGGACTGGCCGGAGAAGCCATCTTCAGCATCATGGTCGTACTGATAGCCCGCACCATAGCCCAAATCCTTCATCAGCTTGGTGGGGGCGTTGAGGATGTGGGCGGGTGGCATCAGCGAGCCGGTCGCCTTGGCGCTGCGCGCGGCATCCTTGAACGCCCGGTAGCCCGCGTTCGACTTCGGCGCTGTGCCGAGGTAGAGCACCACCTGCGCCAGTGCCAGCTCACCCTCAGGAGAGCCCAACCGCTCAAACGCCTGCCAGCCTGCCATCGCCTGGGTCAGCGCGCCAGGATCAGCCATGCCGATGTCTTCAACAGCAAAGCGCACCAAACGTCGTGCAATGAAATGCGGGTCCTCCCCCCCTGCCAGCATGCGCTGGAACCAGTAGAGGGCCGCGTCCGGATCGCTGCCGCGCAGGCTTTTGTGCAGAGCGGAGATCAGGTTGTAGTGCTCATCCCCGCTTTTGTCATAGACCGGTGCGCGCTTCTGGATCACGGCCAGCAGGCCCGTGGCGTCCAGGGGACCAGGCAGATCGGCCAGGGCCTCCACTAGGTTCAAGAGATATCGGCCATCGCCATCGGCCAGCGTCGCGAGCAGCGCGCGTGCCTCCGCCTCCAGCGGCAAGGAGTGGCCGAGGGTGGCCTCTGCCCTCTCCATCAGGCGCGCCAAGGCGGCCTCGTCCAGGCGTTTCAGCACAAACACCCGCGCGCGGGACAACAGCGCAGCGTTGAGTTCGAAGGACGGATTCTCTGTGGTCGCCCCAATCAGCACCACGGTGCCATCTTCGACAAAGGGCAAAAACCCATCCTGTTGGGCGCGGTTGAAGCGATGGATCTCGTCGATGAACAGCAAGGTGCCGCGGCCCTGTTCCCGCCGGGCGCGGGCAGCATCGAACACCCGGCGGAGGTCAGCAACGCCTGCGAAGATCGCACTCAATGGTTCGAATGCAAGGTCGCTTGCCTCTGCCAGAGCGCGGGCGAGCGTGGTCTTGCCACAGCCGGGCGGCCCCCACAGCACCATGGAGGATAGACGCCCGGCCGTGATCATGCGGCCAATCGGTCCCTCGGGCGCCAGCAGGTGATCCTGGCCAACGATGTCTGCCACCGTCTTGGGCCGCAACCGATCCGCCAGCGGGCCGCCGCCCTCCACAGCGCGCGCCAACAGATCGTCTGTGCGATTGCCCGCGGCACGGCTGGGAGGCTGGCGGCGGCCCGCCCCGCTGCTCACCCCTGCACCTGGATGGAGAGGGTTTGGGCGCCGCGCCGCACCTCCAGCCGCCAGACGCGCGCCGCGTTCAACTGCGCCTGCACGCTACGGGCGGCTTGCACCGGTTCACCATTGATGCGCAGCAACACATCCCCTGGCTGGAGCCCGACGCGGGCGGCGTTTGAGCCACGCTCCACCTCCATCACCACGACACCGCGGGTTGGACCAGCGAACCCGATCTCCTCCACCAAGGCGGGGGAGAGGTTGGCGACGGTTGCGCCTTGGAACGGCACTGCCCCTTGAATACGGGTCAGGTCCCGCGGCGGTGTCTCCGGCGGCGGCTGCAGCGCAACGCTGATCTGTTGCGGCCGCCCCTGGCGCAGAACTGTCAGCGCGGCCGTTTGGCCGATGGGCAGCGTTGCTACGCGATAGCGTAGCGATTCGGGATCGCTGACATCCCGCCCCGCGATGGCCGTCACCACATCGCCGCGACGCAGGCCCGCCCGCGCGGCGGGAGACTCGGGCGCCACCTCCTCAATCAACACACCCACCGGGCGGTCCAGGCCGAGGGAGGGGGCCATCTCCGCCGTCACTGCTGTACCGCCAGCCCCCAGCCACGCGCGGACCACCCGGCGACCAGACTGATCCAGCACGGTGCGCACCATATTGGCGGGAATGGCAAAGCCGATACCAATGGAGCCCCCACCGCGCGAGTAGATCGCTGTGTTGATGCCGACCAGCCGGCCATCCAGGGTGACCAGGGCGCCGCCGGAGTTGCCAGGGTTGATCGCGGCATCGGTTTGAATGAAGAAGCTATAGTCGCTGATGCCGCCGGCCGTGCGCGCTAGGGCGGAGACAACGCCTTGGGTGACCGTCTGACCAACCCCAAACGGGTTGCCGATGGCGATCACGATGTCCCCGACCTCCAGATCATCACTGTCGCGAAAGCGCAGGGCGGGCAGCGCCTGCCCGTTGGTTGCAATGCGCAGCACCGCAAGGTCGGTGCGCTCATCCCGGCGAACCACTTCGGCTTCAAACTCGCGTCGGTCCGCCAGCACGACGGTGATCTCGTCGGCATCGCGGATAACATGGTTGTTGGTGACGATTAAGCCCGAGGGGTCAACGATCACACCCGAGCCGAGGGAGTTCTGCACCCGCCCCTGCCCGCCGCCGCCGCCGCCGGGAATGCGGTCGCCAAAGAAGCGGCGGAAAATCGGGTCATCCAGCAGCGGATTGCCCGCCTGACGCACCACCCGTTTGGTGAAGATGTTCACCACAGCCGGTGCGGCTTGGCGCACAACCGGCGCGAAAGACAGCTGCACCTGATCGCGCGACTGCGGCACGGTGCGGGTTTGCGCCAGCACCGACCCGCTTACCATCATCGCCAGCCCAACACAGAAGACCATCAATCCGCGCATCGTGTTCACCCTAGTCTGCCGACCCTGTGCCAAACCTCCGCCCCTGCGGCTCAGATGGAGGTTGCAGGCCGCGAGCGCCAGCGGTAAGTGCGTGACCCTGTTGCCGGTTCCAGTCGTGCCTCCGCACGGCTTCGGTTTGTGCGTCCGCACGCTTCCAGTTTTCTGTTGCGAGTTTTGCCCGTGAGCAAGCCCTCTGTTGCCCCCGCCTCCGGTACCCGCGATTTCCTGCCAGCCGATATGCAGCGGCGGCTGGATGCTTTCCGCATCGTGCGCGCGGCGTTTGAGCAGCATGGCTTTCTGCCCTTCGACACCCCCTGCTTTGAGCGGTTGGAAACGCTGACCGGCAAGTATGGCGACGAGGGCGAGAAGCTGATCTTCAAGATCCTGAAGCGAGGCGAGGCGTTGGACCGCGCCGAGGATGGCGAGTTGGCCGACATGGCGCTGCGCTATGACTTGACCGTGCCAACCATGCGCGCCGTCACCGCCAACCGCCACAAGCTGCCGCGCATTTTCAAGCGCTATCAGATGGCGCCGGTGTGGCGGGCAGACCGCCCCGGCAAGGGCCGCTTCCGGGAGTTCTATCAGTGCGACGTCGACATCGTCGGCTCGCCAAGCACACTCGCTGACATCGAGGTGCTATCGGCGATGACGGCAGCAATCGCGGGCTTGAGTTTCACCGGCTATGAGATCCGGCTAAACAGCCGCAAAGTGCTGAAAGGCATGATGACGGCCTATGACGTGCCCGAAGCGTTGCATGGCGGCGCCGTGACCGCGCTGGACAAGTTGGACAAGATCGGCATCGACAAACTGCCCGAGGAATTCGCCACCCAGGGTCTGCCGCCGGAGGTTGCCACCCCCCTTGTGGCTGACCTCGCCCGCGCTGATTTTGCAGCCCTGCTGGCCGACAAGCTGGCCGCGCTGCCGACTGGGGCCGCAGGCCTTGCCGAAGTGGCTGAGATTGTGGGGGCGCTGGGCGATCGGCTGGTCGGCGGCAGCATCCGCTTTGATCCGCTGCTGGCCCGCGGCTTGGACTACTACACCGGTGCGATCTTTGAGTTCGTCACCCCCACCTATGGTGGTTCCATTGCTGGCGGTGGCCGCTATGACGGCTTGACCAAGCTGTTCGGTGGCAAGGAGGAACCAGTGTGCGGTGGCAGCCTCGGCATTGAGCGCATCTTGATGCTGACCGAGCAGGCAACGACCGAGGTCGCAGGGCCAACCGCCTATGTCACCGTGTGGGACGCCGACGCCCGTACCACCGCGTTGGACTTGGTGCGCGCGATCCGTGCAGCTGGTGCTTCGGCCGAGGTGGATTTGGTTGGCGGCAAGATCGGCGGACAAATGAAGCTCGCGGCTGAGCGCCACTGCCGCTTCGCCCTCATCCAAGGCCCGGATGATCGTGCGGCCGGCGTCGTCCAAGTGAAGGCACTTGGCACGGGTGAGCAGACCGCGGTGCCGCTGGCCGAGGTGCCAGGTTTCCTCGTCTCTGGCACTTAGGCCTGTACCGCCCCACAAAACGGGTGACACTCGGTCTGACCACGTCTTTTTTGGCAGTCGTGTTGGTGGGGAACACGTGGACCATGTGTCTTCGTGGACCCTAGCTGTGTCACTATAGCAGACACCTTGCGAACTCTTCTTCGCAAGACCTTAAACTCCCAACATTAACCTGTTAGGTGTGCCAGAGTGCCAATTTGATACAAATAAATATGGCATAAAGATCTTTATAATAACCAAATGAAAACGACTGATTGGCTCCACATCCGAAAAACAAATCTGCCGTTCAGGTTTCTATTGATTTGCCTTTAACCAAAAATAACCTGTGCATGTGCCCATTTCTCCGGCGTCATGGGGCTTTTATTGAGCATGGGAATGTGATTTTTCTTACCCAAGACAGGCGCGCCCTTGTACCCCGCAGCAGGCGCTGCGGCGGGGGTATCCCGCGCCCCCTGCTGATTGCGTTCATTGGGAGTAAGAGAGATGCAGTTCTCCTATATCATCGGGAGTTTCACGTCTGGATATAGTAATATCAAGGTAAACGCAGCCGGCTTCCAGGTTCTGGATGCTGTTGGAAATGGGGCTGCAACTGTTGTCGTTCGATTGGGCGGGGGTGGCTGGGAAATCTTGAATGCTGCCGTCAATGGTGGTGCCGCTACCCAACTGCTTGATACGTCTAATGCAGCGCTGTCGGTTACAACCCATGGAATTGGTATTTCCTGGACCGGTGAAGGAACCACAGCCGACTTCACTGGTGGAACGCTCGGCGACATGCTGATTGGGGCTGACTTCAATGACACCCTCAGTGGGGGTCTTGGCGGCGACACTCTCTACGGCGGTGCGGGCGCTGACAGTGCGGATGGTGGCGACGGCAACGACCGGCTGCGCGGCGAAGCAGGTGATGATACACTGATCGGTGGTCTCGGCGCCGACAGTATGAATGGCGGAGATGACAATGACAGTGTCCTCGGCGGGGCTGGCGCCGACACACTGCTTGGCGGCAATGGCAATGATACTATAGAAGGTGGCGATGACGCAGACACTATATCCGGCGGCGCGGGTCTCGATACTTTGAACGGTGGTGAGGGTAACGATACGCTTCTTGGTGGCAATGACTCTGATTCCATGTTAGGCGGGCTTGGCGATGACAGTTTGACTGGTGGCGCCGGTACCGATACCGTGAACGGTGGCGACGGCAATGATACCCTGGTCGCCAGTACCGATGATCACTTGACCGGAGGCCTCGGCGACGACCGCTTTAACTTGGTCACTGCCACCACCAGCGGCATCACCATCGCCGACTTTAGCACCGGCGACACAATCCTGTTCACAACGTCAAGCAATGCCACCATTCGTGACCATCTGCTGGCGCTGAACGGCAAGGCGATTACCGGTACCGTGCAACTTGACGGCGCTGCTGGGCCAAACGTGACATTCACCAACCCAACCGGCGCTTGGAGCACGGTGCTCAGCGGCACCCATGATGTGATCCTGTCCGTGGGCGCCCTTGCCCCGGTTGCAACGGCGGAGCCGACGGTCACAACCAAGCAGACCGCTGTCACCTTCCAAATCCCGAGCCAACCAACTGCCACGCAAGTGGCGCAATCTCCACAAAATGGCGTGCTGCAAGAGAGCTCAGCGTTTAGCGCCTGGACTGTTGTCGGTTCCGGCACGGTGACTGGCAGCTTCGCCAGTACCTTCATTCAAGGTGATGAGAGCGGTCAGTGGATCAATGCCGCGACAGCAAATGATAGCCTGTTCGGCGGTGACGGCGCCGATACGCTGGTTGGCGGCCGCGACAATGATGTGATCGGCGGCGATGCTGGCGACGATGTGCTGATTGGTGATGCGGTCCAACTGGTGTACGCGCTGCCCTCATTGGTCAGCACCTACATGAGCCTCAATCCTGACGTTGCCAGCAGTGGCATTAGCGCGATTGATCACTTCCTAGCATTTGGGCTCGCAGAACAGCGGAGCATTAGCCTGGATGTCGGCACGATTTTCGATGCCGCACTCTACCTCAGCCTCAATCCTGATGTGGCCAGGGCTGGCATCAACCCCCTCCAACATTACCTGGAATTCGGCTGGCGCGAGGGGCGTGACCCAAGCCGTGCCTTCGACACCAGTGAGTATTTGCGCATGAACCCGGATGTGGCTTCGGCCGGGGTCAACCCGCTGTTCCACTATTTCCGCAATGGTCAAAGCGAAGGCCGCCAAGTCACCCTGGTGACAGGACCGGACACCTTCCAGTTCACCGATGGCTCGGGCCGCGACCGCATTCTGGACTTCCGCCCGGCGGAAGACCGCGTGCAGATCACTGCAAGCTTGAACGGTCAAGCCATCGCCTCCGCCGCCGACATGCTGGCACGCCTGAGCCAGTCGGGCAGCGACACCATTCTGGACCTGGGGTCGGGCAACACCGTCACCATTGTTGGCGTGCTGCCAACTGCTTTGAGTGCCACCAACTTCGTGATCGGCTAGGCGCAGGGGGGCGCCCCCCTGTCGCACCCGCTACGCCGGAACGCCGATCACCACGGCGGTTGGAATCTCCAGAGAGACAGCGCCGGTCAAGTCGCCGATGCTATCCAAGCGGTCGATCAGCGGTTGGCGCAACGCGTCCCACAGTTGCTCGCCCACCACCGCACGCCAGTCGGCTTCAAAGCCGAGGCGAAGGAAGGGGTGGGCCAGCACGGCCGCGCCGTCGGCGAACCGCCAACGGTGATCGCTTTCCACCACCCGTTCAATCCGCCAGCCTGCCGCCTCGGCCATCCGTGTCAGGCGGGCCACCGTGGGGCGCTTGTCGACATGGGCGGCCAGCCTGTCGAGGTCGGCCGGGGCCAACAGCGTGCCGATCGCACCGTAGAGGCTGGCAAAGGTCCCCTGCAGGTTGGTGGCTAAGGCCATCCGGCCATCCTGGCGCGTCAACCGCCGCATCTCGCGCAGCAACACCTGCGGCGAGGGCGTGTTGTTGATCGTCAGGCAAGAGACCGTAAGGTCAAATCGGCCATCGGGGAACGGCGCCACCAACCCATCGGCCGCTGCCAGCAGCGCGTCGCTGCCGTGCCAAACTTCTGACTTGTGGCGCGCCCGAACCAGACCCGCGAACCACGGATCAATGCCAACCACCCGTGCCGAGGGGCCAAGGCGCGCGCGCAACTCCAACCACGGTGTGCCAGTGCCACAGCCAATGTCCAACGCGGTGCGCACCCCAGCCAGGGGTAGGGTTTCCAGCAGTGCAGATGCAGCGATGGACGACCACAGCGGAACCGTGTCGTACGCCGCAACCACATCCGCATTGGATAAGTCCCAGGGAGTCACGAGTGGGCCTCGGGGTAGGAAAACCAGGACCGATCAGCCAACCAACCGGTGGGAATACCATCATACGACACAAGGTTTTTATGCAAGCGATTTGATACCCCGATTGTTTTGTTACCCAAAAGTTAGGACGTCAAAGTTATGACGAACAAGCCGCAGACGACCAAGGCCGCCCCCAGCACGCGCCGCACTCCAAAGGGCTCCCGCAGCACCACGGCACCGATCACGGCAGCGAACACCACCGACACCTCGCGCAGGGCTGCAACGGCTGCCATCGGCCCCGTCGTGATCGCCCACAGCGCCACCCCATAGGCGGCGACGCTGAGTATCCCGGCGATGACGCCGCGGCGCCACTGCGGCGCGACCTCCTGCCACACGCGCGCACCGCGGCGGATCGCCGCCCAACCAAGCAACCAGGGCGAGGTCAGCAGGTATATCCAGCCAACATACCCCACGGCATCGCCCCACAACCGAGTGCCGATCCCATCCACAACGGTGTAGCAGCCGATCAGCAGAGCACACGCCAGCGCCAGCGCAATGGTGCGCCAAGGAATCGTGTTAAGACGCCCGGTGATCGCCATCACGCCAACGCCAACCGCCACCAGGCCAAGCCCTGCGATCATGCCACGGCTTATCCCCTCGCCCACCCACAGGGCGGACAGGACGGCGACCACCACTGGCCCCAGCCCCCGCGCCAGCGGATAGGCGAGGCTCAAGTCGCCGACGGCGTAGGCGCGGGTCAGCACCGTCAAGTACACCAGCTGGATCGCCAGCGACGCGCCAAGCCAGGGCCACACGGCAGCGGGCGGCCACCCAGCCCGCACCGCTAGAATCAAGCCAACAGCCCCGGCCCAGGCCAGCGCTTGTCCCATCGATAGGATCGGGTCCCGAACAGACTTCACCATTGCATGCCATGTCGCATGCATCAGAGCAGCGGTCAGGATCAAGGTGATGGCAACAGGATCTAAAGACACGCCGGGGCTTCCCGTGGGGGGCAAGGATCGTCACTCTCTGCCGGGTTTCGCCGGTTCACCAGAGGAAGCGCTGCATGTCCCCTCTCGCTCCCACCCGTCGGCAGTTGCTGGCCACTGCCCCTGCCGTGCTGGCTCCAACGCTGCTGGCGGGCGCTTGTACGGAATTGCAGCGCAGTGATCGCAGCGCGCTGCTTGGGGCGACGCTGCGGCTGCGCGCCGAGGCCCGCGGGCTGTTCTTTGGCGCAGCCGCCAACCGCACCAGTCTGGCTGATCGGGCCTTTGCAGCGACCTATACGGCTGAGGTCGGCGTTCTGGTTCCCGAGACGGAGATGAAGTGGCGAGCGTTGCGACCAACCGAGGGCGCCTTCACCTTCGGGTCAGCCGATGCGCTGATGGATTTTGCGGCTGGTGCCAATCTGCGCGCCCGCGGTCACACCCTGGTATGGCACGAGGCCTGGCCGGAGTGGTTGGACGCGGCGCTGTCCGCCGGGCGCGCGGCTGCCGTACTGGAGCAACACATCGAGCGTGTGGTCAGCCGCTATCGCGGTCGGATGCACAGCTGGGACGTTGTGAATGAGGCAATCCGTCTGCAGGATTCTCCAGGGCATTTGCGCCAGACACCGTGGCTGGAGGCCCTGGGGCCGCGCTATCTGGACATTGCCTTCCGAACCGCGCGCGCGGCAGACCCGCAGGCGTTGCTGGTCTACAATGATTTTGGCCTTGATGACGCAAGCCCGGCCGACAGCGCCAAGCGGGCAGCCGTTCTGGACCTCTTGAGTGATCTGAAGGCCCGTGGCGTGCCGGTTGATGCCCTTGGCACCCAAGCCCATCTGCGCGCAGGTCAGGTGATTGATCAAGGCGCGCTGGCCCAGTTTGCCCGGTCGGTTGCTCAGCTTGGCCTGAAGCTGATCGTGACCGAGTTGGACGTGCGTGACCATGGGATCAGCGGCACACTGGAGGAGCGGGATCGCGCCATCGCAGACCATGCCCGCCGCTTCCTTGATCCAATTCTCGCCGAGCCGGCAACCATCGGCGTGGTCACCTGGGGGCTCTCAGACCGCTACTCCTGGCTCAACGGGCCGCGGGCTGAGCGGCGCAGCGACGGCCAGCCACAACGCGGCCTGCCGCTTGCGCCCGACCTTGCCCGCAAGCCGCTGTGGGGGGCGATCGCCCGCGCACTGGACGATGCCCCTCGGCGATAAGCGTGCCTTGCCGACGGCGGTAGCCCCGCGATCGTGCTAGGCAGTCGGCGGTGGAAGCACATCCCAGCCGATGTTGAAAGCAGTCGAAAACTGGTCGAGACCCCAGACTCCACCGTTCACGGCTTTGCGGGCGGCGGCGAAATCAGGTGGCGTCTTCGCCATGGCCGCTCGGACAGCGGGTGCGGCATCCGACAGGAAGGCGCCGAGAATGCGGGCTGCGATCACAGGATCGTTCGCCTGATCGGGATTGGCCAGAAGGTCGACGCCGACGCGCGGGCCGTACTTGGTGTAGTTGTAACGACCGGTCAGCTGAACGAAACCGCGTCCCTTGAAACGGGCACCGTCGCCGGGCTGAGTGTTGCCGAGGTTGGCGCGCCCCTCATACTTGTCGAAGGGTGTGGTGATCGTGTTCGACGGTCCAACCATCTCCGAGATTGGCACAAAGCCAGAGGTTTCGGCTCGAATGGTGGCGAACGCCATCAGCACCATGGCTTGATCGGTGATCCCGGCATCGGCTAACCCCTGGCACACCAAGGGCACATTGGCTGCCAACACGGATTCCTTCACACTGCTGAACAAGAACCACACCAAGTCCGGCTGAACCTGCGACAGGATGGACTGAGTGGCTGGCAGCAGCGTCTGGGTCTGGCGCTGAGCAAACAGCTTGCCGATGGTCATCGGGCCGCAGGCACCATCGGGTGTCAACCCATGGGCGGCTTGGAAGGCTTTGACAGCCTGGATGGTGGCTGTGCCACAGGTACCATCGGGGTCAGTGCTTGGATTGCCAGCAGCCGCCAGTCGTGCCTGAACGATTGAGACGGCAATCCCTGTGGCACCAACCCCCATTCCGGTTTCCAACAATGGCATGGCTCTGCCCCCCCTCTCCTCCCATCACGGGCGGTGTGGAGAAGCCTGGACACAGAAAACCACGGGGGAAAGAGTCGTTGGCGGAAAATCGGTCTATGGTAGGTTGCAGTCCCGCGGAAACCAGTGGTCGCCCGCCGCTGCCGCCCAGCCCCAGCCTTCGCGAACCGCCTCCAGCCACACCGTCGCCAGCGATGCGGGGCGCAGAGCCACATTGGCGGTCACCTCACCATCCTCGAATCGAGCCGTCGCGGCCAGACGAGTGGCAATCCGGCGCATGCGGCGATTCTCCGTCAGGCAGGTCATCACCATCCGGCGCACGCCCAGGCTGCGCGCCAGATCGACGCCGCGCTCCGCCAGTTGCGTGCCCAGGCCCTGGCCCTGCCGGTCGGGCGTCACGGTGACGGCCAATTCCGCATCGCGGGGCAGAAGCGCGCGGTCCAGGCGCACTTCAACGGCGGCGATCACCGTCCCTTGATGCCAGGCACCGATCACGTGGGTGCGCATCCAGTCGATCGTGTGAACATGCCTGAGCACCGCAGCGTCGCTCAAATAGCCCTGGAAGCGCAGACGCCGATCCTCCGGCGCCAAGCGCAACAGGTGTGCCGCCAAAGCCTCGGCTTCGTGAGGAAACATGTGCCGCGTGGTAACCATCCCGCACTCCTGTCGGACTGGTTCCCTCCCGTTGCGGGCCGCTTGTTGGTCAAGCGTGCAGACACCCAGGAGGATACACATTCCTTTTCATATTGCAACGCGGTAGAGGGGCCTGCGGAGCTGCCGTGCAGGTGCACTGTTTCTCTTCGCACCAGCGTTGCAGTAGGCTCGCCCGCGATGAATCTCTGGGGCAAGTTGATCGGCGGGGCCGCAGGCCTGATGCTGGGGGGACCGCTTGGCGCGCTGCTCGGGGCAGCCGCGGGCCATGCCGTCGATGCCTATGTGCTTCCGCAGGAGCCCGATGCCCGCCCGCCGGAGGAGCGGATGCGCTCCGTCGCCTTCACCATTGCGGTGATTGCCCTGGGCGCCAAGCTGGCCAAGGCCGATGGGGCGGTGACCCATGACGAGCTGGCGGCGTTCAAGGAAGTGTTCCAGGTCGATCCGGATGAAGAAGCCAACCTGCAACGGGTGTTCGACCTCGCCCGGCGGTCCACGGCAGGGTTTGACAGCTATGCTCGCCAGATCGCCGCCATGTTCGATGACCATCCGCTGGTTTTGGAAGAACTGTTGGGCGGCCTGTTTCACATCGCCAAAGCCGATGGTTTGGTGCCTCAGGCTGAACTTGACTACCTGAAGCAGGTGGCAGCGATCTTTGGCTTTGACGATGCGGCCTTCGCCCGCATTCGGGCCAGCCACTTGGGCGCCATGGTCGCCGCGGCCGATCCCTGGACCGTGCTCGATCTGCCGCCGGACACCGACGAAGCCACAGCACGCGGCCGCTATCGCCACCTCGTGCGCGAAAATCACCCCGATCATCTGATCGCAGAAGGTCTACCGGAGGAAGCCATCGCCCTCGCCAATCAAAAAATGGCGGCCATCAACGCCGCCTGGATGTCCGTTCGAGCCGAGCGGGGGTGGCGCTGATGGCGCCTCCCGTTCTGCAACTGCGCACTGCGGCCGTAACCTTTGGCGGTCGACCAGTGTTCACCACCGTGGATCTGGCCTTGGCGATTGGGGAGCGCGCCGCCTTGGTTGGGCGCAATGGCTCCGGCAAATCCACCTTGCTGAAGGTGTTGGCCGGGCTGATCGACCTGGATGGTGGCGAGCGCTTCGTCCAACCCGGTCTGTCGGTCGCCTATCTCCCGCAGGAGCCGCGTTTCACGGCGGCTACAGCGCTGGAGCACGCCTTGAGTGCGGTCGCCCCAGACGATGGCGCTGCCGTCGCGGAGGCGTCTGGCCTCTTGGAGATGCTGGGCATTGCGGCCGATGCCGATCCAACAACCCTGTCTGGCGGCGAGGCGCGGCGCGTTGACTTGGCCCGCACCCTTGCTGGGCGGCCCGACGTGCTGCTGCTGGACGAACCAACCAACCACCTGGACCTTCCGACCATCGAATGGCTGGAACAACACCTCAGCAGCCATCGCGGCGCGCTGTTGATGATCAGCCACGACCGAGCGTTCCTGCGCGCGCTGTCGACCCGTGTGCTGTGGCTGGATCGCGGGCGGGTGCTGCCCTTGGAGGCGGGGTTCGACAGGTTCGACACTTGGTCCGAGGGCATTCTTGAGGCCGAAGCCGTCGCAGCCGACAAGCTGGACAAGCGCATTGCCTCAGAGACGGAGTGGGCGAAGCGCGGTATCCCGGCGCGGCGCAAGCGCAACCAGGGGCGCCTTGCCACTTTGGCAGCCATGCGGAGCGAAGCAGCCGGGCGAATCCGCCAGGCGGGCTCCATCGATGTTTCGCTGACCGCAGCCGAGGGGGTGGGCTCGCTCGCGATTGAAGCCATCGGCATCCAGAAGAGCTATGGCGAGCGCATGGTCGTCCGCGATGTCTCCTTGCGGATCGCTCGTGGCGCGCGGTTGGGCATTGTTGGGCCAAATGGCGCGGGCAAGACGACGTTGTTGCGCCTGTTGACTGGTGAGCTGGAGCCCGATCAAGGCCGGGTGCGCATCGGCGCGAATGTTGAACCCTCGACGCTCGACCAGAAACGCGCGGCCTTGGTGCCCACCGAAACCCCGAAGCAAAGCTTGGCCGACCGTGGCGACACCGTGTTCGTCGGCGGTCGCCCGGTGCATGTGCACACCTATCTGCGCCAATGGCTCTTTGAGGATCGCCAGGGCGATCAGCCCGTCTCTGCCCTGTCGGGTGGAGAGCGTGCCCGCCTGCTGCTGGCCAAAGTGATGGCGAAACCGGCCTCGCTTCTGGTGCTGGACGAGCCAACCAACGATCTCGACATGGACACGCTCGACCTGCTGCAAGACGCGCTGGGGGAGTTTCCCGGCACCGTGCTGCTGGTCAGCCACGACCGTGACTTTCTGGATCGCACGGCAACCTCGCTGTTGGTGGCCGAAGGCGACGGGCGCTGGCTGGAGTATGCAGGCGGCTGGAGCGATATGCTGGCCCAACGCGGCGAACGCCCCGGTGCGGCAACCGCCCGCCCCTCGCGCACGAAGGACGAGACAGCGAAGGCGCGGCAGACCGTTCGCCGCGGCCTGTCTTATAAGGACGAGCGGGAACGCCAATCGCTGCCAAAGCGGATGGAGGCGCTGAGCACCGAAATCGCCGCCGCTGAGGCCGCCCTCGCCGATCCAGACCTTTACCGCCGTGATCCCAAGCGCTTTGCCACAGTGACCGCACGGCTGGACGCCGCCCGCCAGGAGCTTTCAGCGGCAGAAGAGCGCTGGCTGGAACTGGAGTTGATGCTGGAACAGGTGCAATCATGACCGGTCGCTTTCCGGTCTCGATCAAGGCCGTGCTGCTCGATCAGGACATTGCCCCCAAAGACAGCGTCTGGCTTGCCCTCAATGACCGGGCGGAGTGGGAGCTTCCCGGCGGTCGGCTGGAGGCGGGCGAGCAACCGCCGGATTGCCTGCGCAGGGAGGTCGCGGAGGAGCTTGGGCTCAATGTCGCCGTCGGTGCCATCCTGGGCTCGTGGGTGTTTGAGCCGATCCCACAACACCCGGTGGTGATCATCGCCTACGCGTGCCAGCGCCTCGGTCAGGAGGATGCCCGTCTCAGCGCGGAGCATCGCGCGATTGCCCGCCACCCGGTGGTGGCGTTGGCGCACCTGCCGCTGCCGGGGGTGTATCGCCACGCGATTGCGGAGGCGTTATGCCGATAAGGGATCTTGGCCTTGCCCTGATCGTGGCAGTGGTGTGGGGCCTGAACTTTGTCGTCGCCAAACTGGGCGTGGCAGAGATGCCACCGATGCTGTTGATCGCGTTGCGCTGGATGCTGGTTGCGTTCGTCGCCCTTCCCTTTACCCGCCTACCGTTCGGGCGCATGCGGGAGATGGTGGCGCTGTCAGCGGTGCTGGGCGTTGCCCACTTTGCGTTCAACTTCACCGGCATCAAGCTGGTGGACGCCGCGACAGCATCCGTGATCGCCCAGGTGCAGGTGCCGATGGCAGCCGTCCTCGGCATCACGGTGATGGGCGACCGGCCGGGCAAGCGGCGCATCATCGGCATGGTGATCGCCTTTGCCGGCGTCGCTGTGATCGCTGGTGAGCCGCGGATGCTGGATCAACCCCTCGGTGTGATCCTGCTGCTGGCCGCGTCGGCGTGCTGGGCGGTTGGAGGGCTGATCGCCAAGCGCCTCGCCGATTTGCCGCCAACCACGGTCAACGCCTGGATGGCCCTGGTGTCGGCGCCTGCCTTGCTCGCCTGTTCCGCCCTGTTCGAGACGGGGCAGTATGAAGCGTTGAGCGAGGTAAGGCCCTGGGCCTGGTTTGCCATCGTCTATATGGCTGGCCCGGTGACGTTGCTGGGCTATGGCATCTGGTACGCGCTGCTGCGGCGGCACCCGATTTCGACTCTCATGCCGTTCATGCTGCTGGTGCCGGTGTTTGGTGTGGCATTTGGAGCGCTGCTGATGGGCGACCCCCTGTCGGCCCAATTTCTGATCGGCGCCGTTGTCACTCTGGTTGGACTCGGGCTGTTGGTCACCGCGCGATGACACCGGTGCGCCTTGCCCCCTCTCCCAACCACAATGAGCGGTCCACGGACACACCCGACATTCTGCTGTTGCACTACACCGACACCTTCGACGCAACCGAGGCGCTGGCGATCTTGCGGGACCCCGCAGCCGAGGTGTCGGCTCATTACCTTGTCGATAGCGACGGCACCATTTACGCCCTGGTGCCGGAGCAGCGTCGCGCGTGGCACGCCGGGCGCGGATCCTGGGGCGCGCGGGGTGACATCAACTCCCGCTCGATCGGGATTGAGGTGCAGAACCCAGGTCACCGCTGTGGTTTGGCGCCGTTCCCCGATGCCCAGATTGAGGCGTTGATCGGCCTATGCCGCCGAATTGTGCAGCGCTGGCAGATTCCAGCCACCCACGTGCTGGGCCACAGCGACATTGCCCCCACCCGCAAACGCGACCCGGGGGAGCTTTTCCCGTGGGCTCGCCTAGCGCAGGCGGGAATTGGGGTGTTTCCGCCTGATCTGCCAGCCCCACGGCTTCACCTTGCCGAGGGAATGCACGGACCGGTGGTATTTCGCATGCAGACCAGCCTTGCGCGTTACGGATACCCAGTGCCGATGAGTGGCCGGTTCTGTGCCGAAACACGCGCGGTCGTCACAGCTTTTTGCCGTCATTTCAATCCCCAGCGGCTCGATGGAATTTGGGACGGGCTCTGCGCGGTGAAGTTGGATTGGTTGCACCACCAGCGTGTCTGTGCAGTGCAAATTTAATGCTAAAGCAATAGACCGTTTGACAGATCGCCGCACGGCATGGCCCTTGCACCTCCTTACAAGAGGCGCGGTGCTGTGGGAGACCGCGTGACAAGGTGGGGGTGAGTATGCAGCGGTCAGGCGCGCTGACGATTCTGTTGTTGCTGGTGTCTATGTTGGGCGTCCTCGGCTCGGCTGCCTGGGTCGGTCATGACATGGTGCAGGGCTACGAACGGCTGGTCGAAGACAACCGCCGGGATCAGATGGTGACGCAGGCCCAGTCGCAAGTCCGTGAAGACCTGTGGTCAACCCACGTGCGCGACGCGATTTCTGTTGCGCGGGAAGTCGCCCTTGGCGACACCGCCCGCGATTTGGTTGCGCGCGGCGACCGCGGCGCGTTGGAGCGCTGGGTCACGCAGGAGCACCGCCGCCTGACCCAGGGGACTGAGCAGCGTGTGATGGGCTTCGCGGTTGTTGATGCCCGCTTCCAGCCCTTCGGCCAAAGCTGGCGGGAGCATCAACCAGCGGCAATGCCCGAGCCGCTGGTGCAACAAGTAATTGGTCGCACCGGGCCGGAGCGCACCCAACCACTCGCGCTCGGGTGGGTGCACCCGAATGGCATGCCGGTGCTGTCGGTGATCGCCGGTGTTGGTGGCTTGCGGATTGTTGGCTACGTGGTCCTGCATCTGGATCCGCTGAAGCCACTGGAAATTCTGGATCAGCGCCTGGGCATGGCGGTCAGCGTGAAAACCCTGGATGGCGAGCGCTCCCTTCACCAGGGGGAGAGCGTGGATATCGCCGAGACCGCGCGCACCATTGACGCCCAACTTGATTTGACCACCCCCGACGGCACGCCGCTGGCGCGCTTCTTCCTGCGCCAGGACGTGCAGCAATTGGCCGATGCCTTGAGCGGCCAGCGCTCTCAGAGCCTGACCTTGTTCCTTTTGGTCTCCGGGCTGACGGCCGTGGGCGGATTGGTGGCGGTGATGGCTGGTATCGTCACCCAGCGTCGGCGGGAGGATCAGCTGCGCCGCGAAGCCGAGGACGAGCGCGCAGCCCAGGAGGCCCATCGTCAAGAAATGTTGGAAGCGCGGGGGGCTGCTGAACGCGCCGCCTCTGAAGAACGCCGCATGACCCGCATCCAGCTGGCGGAAAGCTTCCGCGCTGAGGTGCTGGACATTGTCGATCGCGTGGCAAAAAGCGCAGCCGAAGTGACAGAGCGTGCCCGCACCCTTGACCTCGTGACCGCCACCAGTGCTGCCCGCGGCTCAGCCGCCAGTGAGGCTGCAACGGCAGCCGCGGCATCCGTTGAGAGCATGGCCGCCGCCTCCGAGCAACTCACCCGCTCCATTCAGGCGATTGGCGCCAATGTTGATGTCTCGGCCAGCCGGGCGCGTGCTGCAGTGGATGAGGCGACCGCCAGCTCCGCCGCAGTGGCGGCCTTGACCAGCGCTGCCGAGCGGATCGGCCAAGTCTCCCGCTTGATTGGGGAGATCGCAGCGCAAACCAACCTGCTGGCCTTGAACGCAACCATTGAAGCTGCCCGCGCTGGCGATGCTGGCAAAGGCTTC
The DNA here is from genome assembly GCA_004292755.1 of Alphaproteobacteria bacterium. Lineage (GTDB taxonomy): Bacteria > Pseudomonadota > Alphaproteobacteria > Elsterales > Elsteraceae > RDXE01. Next base: position 25,004 of record RDXE01000032.1, on the reverse strand, counting down.
GCCGTGGTGGCAAGTGAGGTGAAAAACCTTGCCAACCAGACCGCACGCGCGACCGACGAAATCCAGGGCGAGATTTCCGGCATTCAAGACGCCACGCGGCGAACCGTGCATGCCATCCAAGGCATCGGCACCACGATCACCGACATCGACCGCCTAACCGGTGACGTTGCCGCGGCGATCACCCAGCAGCAGCATGCCACGGTCAACATCACCGAGAATGTTCGCGAAGCCGCCAGTGGCACCGACGCCATTGGCCGGAACATGGACGACCTCTCGGCCGCCATCGCCGACGCTGAACAAGCCGTCGACGCCATGTCCAACGCAGCCGACGCCATGCGCCGCGACGCCGACAGCCTGCGCCATCAGGTGGAAGACTTCCTGCAACGCTTGGTGGCGTGAGGGGGGGGTAACAACCAGCCTAGCTGCCTTGGGGTCAATCCCCTGGATTGAGTTCAAGGCAGCACGCTCGCGCATCAGGCGGCTTTGTTGCGACGCCCCCGTTTTGCCGTTCCCGGCATTGAAAAGCCGGTGGTATCCTCAATTGGCTTCTCTTCATCCAAATACTGGAACGGTCTAGGAGTAAGTGTTTGCTTCGCAGTCTTCCGTTCACGGACCGAGCGGGCGGGAGGGTTTTCGAGCTGTTCAATTACCTCACTGCGATCCTGCTGACGCACAGCGGCGACAGCTTCAACCACTTCAAGCATTCTCAGCGCGAAGTCTCCGACACCTTTTTTGGTTGGCACAATGACGCGATATTCCTTTGAGCCTGTTTCTAGCGCAAAGCGTTGGCCAAATGGGCCATAGGGGCCATTATCAACCCAGCTTGATGCTTTAAGCATCTCTATGACATTCTTTGGTTCGAGTTTGCGAAGGCGTTCCGCAAGCGCTAGTCCCGACATAACCGCTCCCATCGTGTCCGGTCCATCGCCCAGTCATGACTACGAGCTAGAATACGCTTCAGCGATCGAGCCGTAAACAGATTGTTGCGATGGAGATGCACCGTCGCAGAATTCTTCTTTGTCCCTGCAATCGGCTTCCTACCCGTCATTAGTGTCCAGTATGCAAGACCATGGAGATGCAATCCTTTATCATCAACTGTAATATTCTTACCGTTTAATCTATTGATTACATAAACTACCAAAATTTTGGGAATTATGTGATTTTTATCAACCAATTTCGCATAAGTTTTTGCTTTTACAGGAAAGGACAAGAAACTTTTTTCTTTGTTCCACTTGGGATTTCCTGTTGCCTTCAATTGAAGATCGATCCTTGCGTCAGACCCCTTAATTGCAGAAATAACTAGATCAACCGCATTATAATCTTGTCCTGGGACACTAATCTGACACCCGATACTAGCAGCAACTGCGTGAATGAAGGCACGCGACAACTCCTCCTTCACGGTGTTTTCAGGCGTAGTGATCTCGATCATGATCTGGCTAACCACTGCGACAACGAACAAAAAGGCATCAAGCCCTGCGATAACTCCTCCTACAGCATAGCCAGTAGAGACAAAAGGCTATTTTTGCTGCGCCTTCGACCGCAGTGACCTGTCCCCCGCATGTATCGCAGGTCACTATGTCGCGAGGACGCCTGGACAGCCTTGCGGCGCTGGGGAACGATCATCGCATCAACGCAGGCAGGAGAAGGACCGATCCCATGACGTTGAAGATTTACGGTGTTGTCCGCAGTCGTGCCATCCGGGCGATCTGGGTGGCGGAGGAATTGGGCGTTCCTTACGAGCTGGTTCGGGTTGACTGGGCGGACAAATCCACCCGCAGCCCGGAGTTCCTGGCAGTCAACCCGAATGGTCACATCCCTGCCATTGACGATGATGGCGTCGTGCTGTGGGAGAGCATGGCGATCAACCTTTACCTCGCGCGCAAGCATCCGGGCTTGTGGCCCAGCGACACCATTGGCGAGGGCAAGGCATTCCAGTGGAGCTTCTGGGCCGTGACAGAGGTGGAGGGATTGGTCAACCAGTACCTCTACAACACCATTCTGCTGCCTGAAGCCGAGCGCAACCCGCAGGCCGCCGTCGCTGCGCGTGCAGCATTGGTCGCCCCGCTCGCAGTCTTGGCAGATGCGGTCACCGCGACCCCCTTCCTGGCTGGTAATCAGTTCACCATTGCGGACCTCAATGTCGCGCAGGTGTTCATTGGCGCCTACACCTTGAACGCCGACATCGGGTTGCCTGAGGCCCTGCGCGGGTGGCTGGAGCAAGTCTTCGCCCGTCCGGCCGCCCAGCGCATCATCGCGATGCGCAAAGCCTCTTGATCGACGTCGACGCGCGATGACGTGGTCGATCCTCGCCCGCGACCCGCAGACCGGTGCCTTCGGAGTCGCAATCACCACCAAGGCCTTTGCCGTTGGAGTGCTGTGTCCGCACATCGTGCCCGGCCGCGGCGTGTTGGCGACCCAGGCGACCACCAATCCGCTGTATGGCCCCGATGGCAGCCACCTCCTGGCCCAAGGCGTGCCCGCAGCGGAGGTGGTGCGCCGCCTGACCATCGCCGACCCCGGCGCCAGCCGCCGCCAACTGCATGTGCTGGATGCAGCCGGGCGGATCGCCCAACACACGGGCGATGAGACTGTTCCGTGGGCAGGGGCGGTCAGCGCACCCTGGGTCTCGGTCGCGGGCAACATGCTCGCGGGGCCGCAGGTGGTGGCCGCCACGCTTGAGTGTTATCTCGCCTCCTCCCACCTGCCCTTCGCAGAGCGGCTGATCACCGCCCTTGATGCTGGCGAAGCAGCGGGTGGGGACAAGCGTGGTCGCCAGTCGGCTGCCCTGCGCGTCCAGGAAGATCAGCCCTATCCGGTGGTGGACCTGCGCGTCGATGACCACGACTGGCCGCTGGTGGAGCTGCGGCGCCTCTATCGCGTTGCCCTCACCTCCCACATCCCACTCTACCGCCACCGCGCCCGCACCGACGCCCCCGCTGGCACCCTCGACCGTGCGGTGATGGACCGCGTGGTCGCTGCAGCATTGAGCACCCAAAGCGAGCCGCTGCCGGAGTCAGCCACCCAGGTCTAAGCAACGAAGGCGCCCCTTACCGAGACCGAAGGCGTCCCCCCAACACGCCGCCGCCCCTCGCCCTCTGCGCGTGATGGACAGACGGTCGCACCACCCAAGGCCGCAGTGACACGGAATTTGCATAAAACCGCTCAAAACCACCTTGCCCTTCGGGGTTTTGGCGGCAGTTAATCAGGGTATGGGGGAACACTGGTTATGACATGGTCAGTGGTGGCGCGGTGCCGGGAGACAGGCCGATTGGGTGTGGCGGTCGCCACTCGGTTCTTTGCCGTGGGAGCACTGTGTCCGGCGGGGGATGGCGGCGTCGCAGCCGTGGCCAGCCAGGCGCTGATCAACCCGCACTATGGTGAGCAAGCCCTTGCGCGCGTGCGAGATGGAGTCCATCCCGCAGCCGTGGTCTCTGCCCTCGTCCAAGCTGATGGCGGCCATGCCCAGCGCCAACTGCACATGATCGATTCCCATGGACGCATCGGCCAGCACACCGGTGTCGAATGCGTTGATTGGGCTGGGCACTTGGCGGAAAGCGATGTCTCCGTTGCCGGCAACATGCTGGTGGGGCCGCAGGTGGTAGCAGACACGCTTACCGCCTTTCTGCAATCCCGTGGCAAACCCCTTGCTGAACGACTGCTGATGGCGATGGAGGCTGGCGAGGCTGCCGGCGGCGACAAGCGCGGGCGGCAATCAGCCTGCCTGAAAGTGTGGCACACCGAGCGCTGGGCGGAGTTGGACATCCGCGTGGATGACCACACAGCACCGCTGCAGGAATTGCGCCGCCTCTACGCTGTCTCCCATCAACACTGGGCGGTGTTCCGCAGCCACCTCGCCACCCGCGCCAATCCCCACGGCACCTTGGACCGCGGGCGGATTCTGGCGGACGTTGAGGCCCATCAGCGCAGCCTTGGGCTTGCCTCATGACCACGGCGCTGCTGGAGGTGCGCGATCTTGCCACCCATCTCCTCACGCCGGAGGGGTTGGTGCGCGCCGTGGACGGCATCTCGTTCCATGTCAATCCAGGCGAGACACTGGGCCTGGTTGGCGAGAGCGGCTGCGGGAAGAGTGTTACCGCCCTCTCGATCCTGCGCCTTGTGCCGTCGCCCCCCGGTCGTCACGCAGGGGGTACGATTGTGTTTGACGGGCAGGACTTGACCACCCTGCCGCTCAGCGCACTGCAGGACCTACGCGGCGACCGCATCGGTATGATCTTCCAGGAGCCGATGACCAGCCTGAACCCCGCCTACACCATCGGTGACCAGATCGGCGAGGCGCTGCAGCGCCACCGCGGCGTATCAGCCGCCGAAGCGCGGGAGCGCACGATCGCCTTGCTGCGGCGTGTGCGCATCCCCGCGCCTGAGACCCGGGTCGATGACTATCCCCATCGGCTGTCTGGTGGCATGCGCCAGCGGGTGATGATCGCGATGGCGCTGGCATGCGATCCCGTGCTGCTGATCGCCGATGAGCCGACAACGGCGCTGGACGTCACCATCCAGGCGCAGATTCTGGACCTGTTGACCCAGCTGAAGCGCGAAACCGGTCTCGCCATGCTGCTGATCACCCATGATCTGGGCGTGATTGCCGATCAGGCGGACCGGGTGGTGGTGATGTATGCGGGCAAGGTGGTGGAAGCAGCACCTGTGGGGGCGTTGTTTGCCAATCCGCAACACCCCTACACCATCGGCCTGCTCGGCTCCCTACCCGACACCGCAACGGCGGGCGAGCGGCTGGCCGCGATCCAGGGTCTGGTACCCAGCCCCACGGCCCTGCCCTCCGGCTGTCGGTTTCGCAGCCGCTGCCCCTTCGCCATTGAGCGCTGCGCCGAAGAGGCGCCCGCCCTCCACGCACTGACGCCCGAGCACACGGCGGCGTGCCACCGCCTACCGCTCGACCAGGTGCTGGAGCGCGCGGCATGACGGCGCTGTTGGACGTCCGCAACCTCACCAAGCATTTCCCAGTCCGCAAGGGCTGGCTGATCGAGCGCGAAGTCGGCCGGGTGCGGGCCGTGGATGGAGTCAGTTTCACCATCCAGCGCGGCGAAACCCTTGCGCTGGTCGGCGAGAGCGGCTGTGGCAAATCCACCACCGGGCGGCTTGTGCTGCGCTTGATCGAGCCAACCTCAGGCGAGGTGCGCTTGGATGGTGAGGTGCTGGCCGACCTGTCGGGGGAGGCGCTGCGGCGCCTCCGACGGCGCATGCAGATCGTGTTCCAGGACCCCTACGCCAGCCTCAACCCGCGCCTGACGGTTGGCGACACCATCGCCGAGCCATTGCTGCTGCATGGAGTTGGCAGCACTGCAGCCGAGCGACGGCTGAAAGTGGCGGAGTTGTTGGGACTGGTCGGTCTGCGGGCTGAGCATGCGCGGCGCTACCCCCATGAATTCTCCGGCGGGCAACGCCAGCGCGTTGGCATCGCGCGCGCTCTGGCGGCTGGACCAGACTTGATCGTCGCCGATGAACCGGTGTCCGCCCTGGATTTGTCGATCCGCGCGCAAGTGGTCAACCTATTGGCCGACCTGCGCCAGCGCCTGGGCCTTTCCTACCTGTTCATCAGTCACGACTTGGCAGTCGTGCGCCATTTGGCGGATCGCACGGCTGTGATGTATCTCGGGCGGATCGTGGAACTGGCCGAGACAGCGCAGCTGTTCGCCCGGCCCCGGCACCCCTATACCCGCGCACTGCTCTCGGCCGCGCTGCCACCGCAGCCGGGGCGGCAGCGCCCACCCGTGGCCTTGGAGGGCGACGTGCCAAGCCCGTTGAACCCGCCCAGTGGCTGCGCGTTCCATCCGCGCTGCCCACTCGCCGATGCCCGCTGTCGTCAGGAGGCACCAGCGATGGTCGACGGTGTTGCCTGCCACCATGCCGACGCCCAAGCAGCCCTGCCGATGCCGCCCAGGGTCGGCAATGAGCGGCTGCACCGCCTGCATCAGTTTTTTCGCACCGCCACCCAATCCGCCACTTCGTCTGTTTGACCTCGGGGGAGAGACTGACCATGAGCCGCAGCCATCGTCCAACACTTGCCGCTTTGCTGGCGCTCCCGCTGCTAGCCTTTGCACCGACGGCTCCCGCAGAGGCGCAGACCCTGCGCATCGGCCTTGCCGAAGACCCCGACGTGCTGGACCCACACCAAGCGCGCACCTTTGTCGGCCGCATCGTGTTCCAGGGTCTGTGCGACAAGCTGATTGAGTATGGTCCGGACTTGAAGCTGGTCGGCCAACTGGCAACCGGCTGGTCATGGTCTGCCGACAATCTGGCACTGACCATGACCTTGCGCCCGGACGTGGTGTTCCATGATGGCGAGCGCATGGATGCCGAGGCGGTGAAATTCAACATCGAGCGGATGTTGACCATGCCGGAAAGCCGCCGCCGCTCCGAGATTTCCCAAGTCGACCGGGTGGAGGTGATCGATCCCCTCACCGTCCGGCTGGTGCTGAAGACCCCGTTCGCGCCCTTGCTGGCCCAGCTGGCGGACCGTGCTGGCATGATGGTCAGCCCGAAGGCGGCGCGCGAATTGGGGGCGACGCGGTTTGGCGCAGCCCCCGTGTGCGCCGGTCCCTTCCGCTTTGTCGAGCGGATCGCCCAGGACCGCATTGTGCTGGAGCGGTTTGACCGCCACTGGGATCGCGCCAACTTCCACCTCCAGCGCGTGGTGTATCAACCAATCCCAGACGCCACGGTGCGCCTCGCCAACCTGCAAGCGGGCTCCCTGGAGTTGATTGAACGCCTGCAGCCCAACGACATTCCAACTGTACGGCGCGACCGGCGCCTGCGCCTGTCAGAAGTGACTGGCTTTGGCTACCAAGGCATCACCTTCAACATCGCCAACACCGACCGCTCCGCCACGCCGCTGGGCCGTGATCCGCGGGTGCGGGAGGCGTTTGAGCTGGCGATTGACCGGGAAGCCCTGAACCAAGTGGTGTTTGAAGGTGTTCACACGGTGGGCAACCAGTCGGTACCGCCGGGCAACCCGTTTTTCACCGATCTGCCGATCGCACGGCGCGATGTCGCCCGTGCTCGTCAGCTGCTGCGGGAAGCTGGTGTGCCCCAGCCATTCCCGGTGGAGTTGATGGTTGCCACCACCACCGACGGCCAGCGGGTGGGTGAGGTGCTGCAGCAAATGTTGGGCGAGGCAGGGTTCGCTGTCTCCTTGCGGTCAACCGAGTTTGCAACCGCACTGGATCAACAGACCCGCGGCAACTTCCAGGCCTTCCATGTCGGCTGGTCGGGCCGGGTGGATCTAGACGGCACACTGCACTTGAACACCCATACCCGCGGCGCGCTGAACGACGGCAAGTACTCCAACCCCGAGGTGGACCGCTTGCTGGACGCCGCACGCACCACCAACGACGTCGCCCAGCGCAAGACCTTCTATGATCAGGCGAACCGGATCATCCTGACGGAGCGTCCGCGCATCTACCTCTACCACCTGAAGAACTTGGTCGCTCATTCCGCCCGGGTCAGTGGCTTTACGCCCAATCCCGACGGGTTGCTGCGCCTGCAGGGCATTCGGGTCGCTGCGAACTAGGCGATGCAAGCGTTTCTCGTCAAACGGCTGGGCGTCGGCCTGATCACGCTGTGGGTGGTCACGGTTCTGGTGTTCAGCCTGATCCAACTGCTGCCGGGTGACGTTGCCCTCGCCCTTTCGGGGGAGGAGCGTGACCCGGCCGCGATGGCCTATGTGCGCGAAAAGTACCACCTGGATCAGCCGGTGCTGGTGCAGTACCTGTACTGGATGGGGGATGCGTTGAGGGGGGAATTCGGCACCTCCCTCAAGACCAACCTGCCGGTGGACGACATGATCTTATCGAAGATCCCGGTCACCTTGCAGTTGGCCGTGTTCTCGATGATTTGGGCATTGGGGATTGGCATTCCAGCAGGTGTGCTGTCGGCCCTGTATAAGAGCCGGTGGCCGGATCATCTTGCCAATGCTGTGGGGCTGTCTGGCCTGTCGATCCCCAATTTCTGGCTTGGCATCCTGTTGATCCTGGTGTTTGCAGTGGAACTGCAGTGGTTGCCACCCGGCGGCTATGTCCCCTTGTCGGAAGACCCGTGGGAAAACCTTGCCTCCATGCTGATGCCATCCTTTGTGCTGGGCTCGGGCATCGCCGCTGTCATCATGCGACACACCCGATCTGCCATGCTGGGCGCGCTGGGCGCGGATTATGTACGCACGGCCCGCGCCAAAGGTCTGGCGGAGAAAGTGGTGATCATAAAACATGCGCTGCGCAATGCGCTGATGCCCGTGATCACACTGGGTGCGCTGGAATTCGGCCAATTGTTGTCGGGCGCCGTGTTGACGGAGCAAGTGTTCAACATTCCTGGATTCGGCAAATTGATCGTTGATGCCGTGTTCACTCGCGACTTCCAAGTCGTTCAGGGTGCTGTGCTGTTCACGGCAACTATGTACATCGCCCTCAACCTGTTGGCTGACCTTGCGTACTACCTCGTCAATCCGCGGCTGAGGGGGTAGCGATGGTAGCCGTCAGTGTTGGTGTGGACGACACCACCCGCCCGCGGGCGACCGCATGGCAGCGACTGCGCCGCAAGCCCGCTGCCATGGTTGGACTGGTGGTGGTGCTGATGTTCGTGGGCGCCGCTCTGGCCGCCCCCTGGCTGGCCCCCTACGACCCGCTTGGCACCTCCTGGTCCCGCATTCGCCGCCCACCGTCGGAGCTGTTTTGGTTTGGCACAGATGAACTGGGCCGCGATATCCTCTCGCGGATCCTTTATGGCGCACGCGCCTCGCTGCAGGCTGGCGTGGTGTCGGTGGCCATTGCGATGGTGCTGGGTGTGCCGCTTGGCTTGATCGCCGGGTACGCAGGCGGGTGGAGCGACCATGTTATCGGTCGCTGTACCGATGCGCTGTTGGCCTGCCCGTTCCTGATCCTCGCGATTGCCATGGCCGCGTTCTTGGGTCCAAGCCTGACCAATGCGATGATCGCCATTGGCATCTCCGCCACGCCGATCTTCATACGCCTGACGCGCGCGAGCGTGCTAGGCGTTAAAACCGAAGACTATGTGGAAGCTGCGCGGGCTGCGGGCAATCCACACTGGCGCATCCTTGTACGGCACATACTACCCAATATTCTGCCACCTTTGATCGTTCAAGCAACCCTGACTATTGCCACGGCGATTATTGCCGAAAGTGCTCTCTCGTTCCTGGGATTGGGTCAACAGCCGCCGAACCCATCCTGGGGATCGATGCTGAACACCGCACGCAGCTTCATGTCACAGGCGCCCCACATGGCGGTGTGGCCGGGGCTTGCGATATGTGTGGTGGTGCTGGCGTTCAACCTGTTGGGCGACGGTCTGCGCGATGTGCTCGATCCTAAGGATGGCTGATGCTTGATACCTCCCCTTCCCGGACGACAATGGCAGGGCTCGCCGATGATCTCTCCCTCGCGCTTGATACCGCGTGGGGGCACTTGATGCGCGGTGCTGCAGATCGCCGATCCGGCTTCCACACCATCGGGCTAGGCACCACGGGTCTAGACGGCACCCCGCAACTGCGCACGGTGGTGTTGCGCCGAACCGACCGCGAGCAGCGCGAGTTGTTTCTTCACACCGACATTCGGGCGCGCAAGATCCCCGAAATCCTAGCGAAGCCAGAGGTTGGCGTGCTGGGCTACTGTCAGGACTCGAAGACACAGCTGCGCCTGTCTGGCGTTGCGACCATTCATCATGATGACGGCATCGCCCGCGCCGCGTGGGAGCGGGCGCAGGAGATGTCGCGGCGCTGCTATCGCGTGCCAATTGCACCGGGATCAGCGATTGAGCGGCCCACCGATGAACCCGAGGCTTTGCCGGTTCCTGGTGACCCCAATGCTGGGTTTGAGGCCTTCGCTGTGGTGCGGGTCACCATTCATCGGTTGGAATGGCTGTATCTTGCGATCACGGGGCATCGCCGGGCGCGCTATGAATGGCGTGATGGTGCGTTGACAGCGACATGGTTGGTGCCCTAGGCGCTTGCCCCGCCGATGGTTTCTCTACCCCGTACTGCTCCGCCTGGTGCCACTCAGTTGAGTGGCGGCGCGCTGCACCGCCATTGTCGCCTCGCCAGTCCGGAGGGGGCCCTGGTGCTGCGTCGCACCGGCTCACGCGTGCTGGACAGCCTCAGCCGAGCCGCTGAATTCCATCTGCAATCCCTAGCCTGGGCAGCTGGCGTGCCCACACCTGAGCCGCTGGCGGCTGGCCCGGACTGGGTGTTGATGCGCCACCATCCGGGCTCTGCCGAGCCTGCCGTGGCCTTTGGCGCGGACCTGGACGCCCTCACCGACCAAGCCGCCTTGTGCCTTGCGCAGATTCATCGCCTGACACCCGCCGAGGCTGCCTGCCTGCCGCTGGTCCCCCCTCCCGTCGTCGACAGTGCGGCCGCAACCGTTGCCGCCCTACGCGCCGCCCTCGATGCCCGGCACGAGGCTCATCCGGCCCTGGAACTGGCGTTGGCGCAGCTAGGGCAGGCCCTGCCCCCGATCGTCCCGCCCGTCCTGTGTCATGGCGATTTTCGCGTTGGCAATCTGCTCATTGAGGATGGTCGGCTAGAAGTTGTGCTGGACTGGGAGTTTGCAGGCTGGCGCGACCCCGCCGCAGACATTGGCTGGATGCGGGTAGCCCATTGGCGCCGTGGACGCGCCGCGTTGCAGGCATGCGGCTTGGCCCCGATGGACCAGTTTCTGGCCCGTTATGCCGCCCATGGTGGCAGGGAGCCCTGCGTGGCACGCCAACTCTGGTGGCGCTTGGCGGGGGTGGTGCGGTGGGCGGTGATCGCCCTCGCCCAGGCCGACCGGTTCGCCGCAGGCGAGGACACCAGCTTGGCACGCGCCAAAACCGGGCGCTTGCTGCCACGCATTGAGGTGGAGGCTTTGGCCGTGGCAGCCCGCCTGCTGCCTGGTCGGGCCGAGGGGACCGTCGCGCCGCCGCCGCCGTGGCGCTGTGTCGGCGAGCAGCCCTCCAGTGCAGCCATCCGCAAGGCCGGATATCCTTGGCCAGTCGATGACCCGCCAGAGCAGCCGGTACCGGTGCCAGTGTGGCTGGACCTCACCCGCGCCGCGCGGGAGAACCGGCTGACGGCGTCCCAGGTGGAACTGTTGCACAGCACACTCCAAGCCCGCGTCGCCCGGCTCGATGCCCAAGAAACCTTCACATAACAGCCTTGTATTTTACGCAGGCGCTGAGCACCTTTGTCGCAGATGGATATGCAGCTGCCTCCCCCTGCCGACGCCTCTCACACGGCTGATGCGTCAACCGCCCGTCCCAAGGTTTCGGAGCAAATCCTGGCGATTTTCCGGGATTCACCGGGCGACCGCGTGACCCTGCGCGAGGTGGTTCACGGGCTGGGCGACCGTGGGTTCGGCATCCTGTTTGTGTTTCTGGCGCTGCCAAACGTGATCCCCATCCCTGGCATTTCCACAGTGGTTGGGATTCCGATGGCGATCTTCGCCGCTCAAATGCTGTTTGGCCTGCGGGAGCCATGGCTGCCGAAACGATTGCTAGATCAAAGCTTTGGCAAGGCCGAAGTGATGCCACACCTCACCCGGGCGATTGAGCGTCTGGCACGGGTGGAACGCTGGATCAAGCCCCGATTACCCTCCTTGACCACGCCGATGGCCGAGCGGGCAATCGGAGCGGTTATCCTCTATGTCGCAATGGTCTTGTGTCTGCCGATTGCAGGCGCCAATCTTATCCCTGCCATCGGTGTGGTTTGTTTCGCCCTCGGCATCATCGAGAAGGACGGTGTGATGGTCCTGATCGGTGGCGCCATGACGGTGCTGACCACGCTGTATTTGTTGCTGGTGCTGTATCTTGGCGTACAGGCCATCGCCTATCTGCTGCGCTGGTTCCTCTAAGCGCGGCGCGCTGTAGAGGATTCCCCTCCCGTGTTCAGTGAAGTGTTCTCACCCGACGGCTTATGGGCGCTGGGTCAGGTGCTGATGATCGACTTGGTGCTGGCAGGCGACAATGCTGTCGTTGTCGGCATGGCGGCAGCGGGCTTGCCCGCACACCTTCGCAAACAAGCGATTCTGATTGGTATCGGGGCAGCCGCGGTGCTGCGCATCCTGTTCGCCGTGATGACCACTCAGTTGCTGGCGATCATCGGCTTGACCTTTGCCGGTGGCGTGCTGTTGCTGTGGGTCGCCTGGAAGATGTGGCGCGAGATACAGGAGCAGGAAGCCGAAGAACACGCACTAGACGACGAGGAAGCCAGCGGCACCCCACAGACCAAGACCTTGGGTCAGGCGCTGTGGCAGATTGTGATCGCCGACGTGTCGATGTCGTTGGACAATGTGCTGGCTGTCGCCGGTGCCGCACGCGAACACCCAACCGTCATGGTGATCGGCTTGGCCGTTTCGGTGGTCTTGATGGGCGTCGCCGCCACCATCATCGCGCGGCTGCTCAACCAGTATCGCTGGATCGCGTTTGTTGGCTTGGCGTTGATCCTCTACGTCGCTTTGAAGATGATGTGGGACGGCGGCCAAGAAATTTTGCAACATGCCGCACTGATCTAGCCAACTGACATCCGGTGGCCGCATGACCGAAGGCGTGATTCTCTACAGCGACTACACACGCTTTCTGGTCGCCCTGTTTGCCATCCTAACCCCGTTCGCGGCACTGCCGATGTTTGTGACCATGACCGAGGGCGCGACGGATCGGGAGCGGGCGGCCACTGCCCGCACCGCCTGCCTCACCGTCGCCGTCGTTCTGGTGTCCGCGTCTCTGACAGGCGATATCGTGTTGACGCTGCTGGGCACCTCCCTCGCCTCTTTCCGGGTCGGTGGCGGTTTGGTGCTGTTGTTGATGGCGCTGGCCATGCTGTCAGCCAAGGTCTCACCCGTCCAACAGACCGAGGCTGAGCGCGACGCAGCCAACACCGGTGGCTCGGTTGGCGTGGTGCCCCTGGGTGTGCCACTGCTGGCAGGACCCGGCGCCATCTCGACTGTGATGCTGGAGGGGCAGCGCAGCCTCTCGCTCCAGCATCAAGCTCTGGTCTGGCTGTGCATCGCCGTCGCTTGCTTCCTGTTGTATCTTTCCCTGCGCGCGGCTGCCCCGATTGGGCGCACGCTCGGACCCATTGGCCTCAACATCGTCAACCGCCTCTTTGGGTTGCTGCTGGCGGCCATCGCTGTTGAGATGATGGCGTCGGGCTTGCGCGCGTTGCTGCCGGGGCTCAGCTGATGCGGCGCGCGCTGTTGGTCTTGGCGGCGCTGTTGGGTGCTGTCAGCGTCGCGATGGCCGCCATCGGCAGCCATGGCGGTTATCCGCGCGTGACGCTGGCTGCCTGGATCGGTCTGCCCCATGCCGTCCTGGTGGTGGCCGTGGCTCTGCACGCGCCGCGCGGTTGGGTGATGCTGGCGGGTGCGTCCGCCATGCTGCTGGGCGCCTACGCCTTCGCGGCATCGATGGTCAGCCTGGATGCCTGGACGATCTCCCTCGGGCCCGTGGCACCAGTGGCTGGGCTCATGCTGATGGCAGGCTGGCTCACCCTTGCGTTTGCTGGATTGCGCAGCCGATGACCGAGCGCCGCCACCTGGACGCTACGGGCTTGCGCTGCCCTCTGCCGGTCTTGCGCGCGCGCAAGGCCCTGCAGTCTGTCCCCCCCGGTGGGGTGCTGGAACTTCTGGCCGACGATCCAGCCGCGACGAAAGACGTACCAGCGTTTTGCGCAGAGACGGGCTATCATCTTCTCTCTCAGGAGGCGACGGCGGGGGGCTGGCGCTTCGTGATTGAGAAGCCGGTGCGCTGACGGCGACCCAGTCGTCGGTCAGACTCCGCGCCAACAATAGGGTCCGAGCCGCGCCAGGCAGCACGCATTGGCCGATCTTTGGGGCCTGACGACTTGGGAGGACCCCTCGCGTGAGCACGCTGCTGATCACCCACGAAGCCTGCCTCAACCACGATACCGGCCCAGGGCACCCTGAATCCCCTGCCCGGCTGGCGGCAGTGTTGCGGCGGCTGCGCACCATGGAGTTTGCCGGGTTGGAAGAACGCCCGGCTCGCGAGGCCACAGTGGACGAACTGGCCCGTGTTCATCCCCGCGCCTATGTCGAAGCGCTGCTGGACGGCTTGCCCACCCGCGGCATGATGCAGCTGGACGCCGATACCATCGTCTCCGCTGGCTCAAAAGAAGCTGCGTTGCGGGCGGCTGGGGCGGTTGTGCAGGCGGTGGATGCCGTGATGGCGGGCGAAGCGCGCAATGCCTTCTGTGCTGTGCGCCCGCCGGGGCACCATGCCGAGCCAGCCAGTTCCATGGGGTTCTGCCTGTTCAACAACGTTGCCGTCGGCGCCCTGCACGCCAAAGAAGTGCATGGAATGAAGCGCGTTGCCGTGATTGATTTCGATGTGCACCATGGCAATGGCACCCAGGCCGCGTTCTGGGACGAGCCGGATTTGTTTTTCGCCAGCACCCACCAATATCCGCACTATCCCAATACGGGTGCCCGCAATGAAACCGGTCAGGGTAACATCGTGAACGTGCCCATGCGGGCAGGCTCTGGATCACCAGAGTTCCGCCATGCGATGTCCGAGTTGGTGTTACCCGCCTTGGCAGAATTCTCCCCTGACTTTGTTTTGATCTCGGCAGGCTTTGATGCCCATGCCGATGATCCACTGTCCTCCATCGATCTGCATGAGTTGGACTATGCTTGGGCGACCAAGGAGATCCTGCGAATTGCGCGCTATGCCTGCGAGGGCCGCGTTGTCTCTACCTTGGAAGGCGGTTATGACTTGGTGTCGCTGGCAGAGAGCAGTGCTGCCCATGTTCGCGCATTGATGGGCCTGTCCTCGTAACTCTGGCAAGATTGGAAACGAACCGGTACCAGTTCCGTCGTCGCCTCTCGCCACGCCCATGCGGCGGCGGCATGATGGTGTACGGGTATGGGGATCGACCGGGATGTCGCTGAAAGTTCGCCTGACCCTGTCTGCCCTGATCGGGCTTGCCGCCACGGTCGCCCTGCTGCTGGCCGTGGTGGCCACCAATCTCCGCAGTGTGTTCCAGATTGATGCTGAAAGCCGCTTGGCTGCTGTGGTCGACACGGCGGTCCGGCTGTCTGGCCAGACGGGTGACTTTTTGGTGTGGGATGGTGTGACCCTGCCACCACCATTGACCGATGCCCTGCTGGAGGACGTCTCGCGCCTGACCGGTGCGACAGTCTTGCTGGTTCGCGGCACCAAGATCGCAGCGGCCAGCGACCGCAGCGATGGCGGCATCGCGATGGAATTGCGTTACACTGCTGAATTGGATGCGATCAGCCAGATCAGCCAGCGCGTGTCGCGCACCAAAACCATTGGTGGCGATGTCTGGTACAGCCACCACGCTCCTGTGATGACCCCTGACGGTCAGCCCGTCGGCACGCTCAGCGCCTATGGCCCGCGGGCGAACTTCGATGCTTGGGTGAGTGCGATCATCCGTCAGGTGCTGGCAACCACGCTGCCACTGGCCGTGCTGTTGAGTGGCCTCGCCTGGTTTGCCCTGGGCCGGGTGTTCCACGCCTTCGATGGTGTTGCCGCTGCCCTGACAGCGCTCGCCAAAGGCAAGCTGGAAGTCGCCATCCCCCACGCCGATTCGAGCGATGAAGTGGGCGAAGTGGCGCGGGCCGCGTGCGCCTTTCAAACCAGCGCCCGCCGGGTTCAGGCATTGGAGGCAGAGGAGCGCCGCCGGGCTGAGGAGGCACGCCATCTCTCCCTCCATGACAGCCTGACGGGCCTGCCGAACCGACGCCACGCCCAGATGATTTTGGAACAGCGCCTCGCCTCGGGCGTGCCCGGTGCCGTCAGCCTTCTGGACCTTGACCAGTTCAAGGAGGTGAACGACACGCTGGGCCACCATGTTGGTGACAAGCTTTTGCGCAAGGTTGCCCGCCGCCTGTCCCATCGATTGAGCGAAGGTGCGGTGGTTGCTCGCCTTGGCGGCGATGAATTCGCGTGGTTCCACCCCCCGGATGCCGACGCCGACGCGATTGCGGCTGCCAATGCCGCCCTGGTGGAGGGCATGTCGCGCCCGTTCCCCGTGGGGCCAGACGAGATCCGCATCGGTGTCTCCATCGGCACGGTGCGCTACCCCGACCATGGCAGCGACCCCGCGATGCTGATGCGCAATGCCGACATCGCCATGTACCGCGCGAAGGCCGAGGGGCGGAGCACCTTCCGGCTGTTCCGCCCCGACTATGCTGCCGAGATTGAAGATCGCCGGACCCTGGTGGACGCGCTCAGCCTCGCCATCGCTGCCGGTGCGATTGAGGTGCAGTACCAGCCGAAGGTGCGGCTGGCCGATGGCAGCTTGTCGGGTGTGGAGGCGCTGGCGCGCTGGCGCCATCCGGAGCGCGGCCCAATCTCCCCCGCGGTGTTCATCCCCTTGGCCGAGCGCGCGGGCTTGATCCCGGCCCTGGGCGAGGCTGTGCTGCGGCGCGCCTGTCGGGACATGTTAGCGCTATCAGCCGCAGGCGGACCACCCGTAGCGGTGGCCGTCAACCTCTCGGGGCTGCAATTGAAGGACTCGAGCGTGGTGGAGCGGGTGCAGGCCATCCTGGCTGAAACCGGCCTGCCGCCTGAGCGACTGGAGCTCGAGTTGACTGAATCCGCTGCCATGGAGGATGTCGACGGTGTTGTGACCTTGATCCGCCGCTTTGCCGATTTGGGCATTAGCCTGTCGATCGATGATTTCGGCACTGGCTACTCGTCGCTCAGCCAGTTGCACCGCTTCCAGGTGCACAAGATGAAGATCGACCGCAGCTTCGTCACCCCGTTGGGCGCCGACACCACGGCCGGCCACGATGCCGAAGCCATCGTGCGCGCCATCGTTGGCCTTGGCCGTGCCCTAGGCCTTGATATCGTCGCCGAAGGCATTGAGGACCGCCACCAAGCGACGCGCTTGGCCGCCCTCGGCGTCAATCAGGGCCAGGGCTGGCTGTGGGCAAAAGCCATGCCCCTGACCGACCTCCAGACCTGGATCGCGACCCGCGCCGCGGCTTGACGGGTGGGTCGGTCGGGCTGATCTTCTGAGCCATGAGCGATACCTCAAGCCAAACTCTGCGCATCCAAGGCATCCCGCCCTTTGTCGACGCCTCCCTCCGCCTCGGGCGGCGGATCACGGCGATCACCGGCGACAATGGTGTGGGAAAAACAGTAATCCTGGATGCGTTGTATTTCATGCTGACCGGGCATTGGCCTGGCGGTCGAGTGGTGGCGCCGGGGGTGATGGAGACTGAGCCTGTTGTCCAAGTTCGGTTTGGCGAACAGGTGAAAACGTCGATTTATAATAGGCGCGCTCGCTATTGGCTCGATACAGAACGTCCCTTAACTGACCAGGTGATGGTCATTTCTCTCGATGCCAAAGGAGGAACAACGATTTTTGACCCGTTAAAGCATGAAACAGATTTCTCGCCATCGCATCATTTGGTGGTGCCACTACACCTTTCTGAGCAAGATCTATGGTATGGCGCCCATCAATACGAGCGAGACTTCTCGGGCACAGTTGTATCTAAAAAGACAGCGTGCCGGGGATTTGTTGAAGACCTTGCAACATGGAAAGCTAAGTCTTCAAGTATATACAGCGCGTTTGAAGAAATTCTTCGGTATTTATCTCCCCCCAATGAGGAAATCCGCATTAGTGACTTTCAACGTATTGATCTTAGTGACTCACTTTATGTTCCAATCCTACAGATGAGTTATGGCTCGATTCCAGCAACCAAGGCAAGTGCGGGCATCAAAAAGATACTTGGTTTAGCCTATGGCATTATTTGGGCTATCGAGCGACATCTAGACTTTGCAAAGATAACTGCAATGAAGAAATCAAGGACGCTCATTCTCTTGGTCGACGAAATCGAAGGTCACTTTCACCCGAAGTGGCAGCGGGTAATTGTTAAGGCGCTGTGGTTTGCAGTCAGAGATGCTTGGGGAAGCGACGACGTTCAGCTGGTGTTTACCACCCATGCTCCCTTGGTGATGGCTGGGGCCGAAGACATCGCGGACCCCAATCTCGACACACAGGTCTTGGTCGACCTTGAGGGCACTCCCCCACAAGCCGTGATCAACGCCAGTCCCTGGACCAAGCATGGCACCGTGGCAGACTGGCTGGACTCTCAACAGTTTGGGGAGGTGCTGCAGTCGTCCGATGCTTATGCGAATGCGCACGCTGCTTTGGCCACTCTCATTGCTCAGGATCACGCCTCTGACGAAGAGATTGCAAACTTGCAAACTCAATTGCAGGCAGCGCTCCCTGACGATGACCCGGCTTGGCAGGAGTGGTCTTGGTTCTTGGAAGATCGCAAGCTCCAAGCAAAGGCCCTGTGAGCATGCGGCCAGTTAAGCAAGGGGTCGAGCCGCCAGACTATGCAATCCGGCGCAACAGCCAGGAGATCACAGACTATCTTGCCAACCTCCCCCCCAATCCACCCAGTGATCAGTGGGCCAAAGACAACAAGCAACTGTGGCAGGATGTTCGGGATGACGTATGGGCGTGGAATGAAGACCGCTGCGTCTATTCTGATATCTATTGTACTCCCGGGGCAAACGGCATCCGAAGCGTCGATCACTTTTTACCCAAAACACTGTTTCCACAGCAAAGCCTGGACTGGGACAACTACCTACCTTGCCAGACAGCGATCAATAGATACAAAGATACAACTCTTGGCTTCGTTGATCCACGAACCATTCCGCCAACCCTGTTCAAACTTGTCGTCCCAAAGATGGCTACAGCAATCGCTGACACTACCTCGCCTCTCGCTGACGCAGGCCAAACTACGATCAAAAATTTGAGACTAGATCGGGGAAACTTAATCGAAGGTCGTAGAATGCTAATTAAGAACTTCTTGAAAGAGCTTGACCGACAAAAGGCAACGATCCTGCTCAAACAACACAGCCGCTTTCTGTTTGATGAGCTCGCACGCCAAGGCTTCTGCGATGACAGTGGCCAATTGACGGCTCGTGGCCTCCTGTTGCTGTCCACCCTCTAGCCTGGGTGAGGTGTGATCGGAGGGTCATCGCTTGATCCTATTCGGTGACACGGTCCCACCTCCTGTTTCCGAGGCCACACGACAATGCTAGCTTGACATAGAGCTTAGCGACACATGGACCCAATTATGGTACCACAGCCGGTGTCGGCACGATCTTTGATGGGGCATGGCGTTAAGCCTTGATCGTATGTCTATGATGAACCTTACCCAACGCATGGAGGAGTTTTCGCGGGCATATATCGCAGCAGTATCTGCACACGCTGGGTTTCAAATCTCCCGCCCAGGCGTCGATGACGACAGTGTTGATGGGATCATTCTCAGCAAGCAGGGAAAACGACCTCGCATCGAGTTTCAGGTGAAATCTACAGGACAAAACCTTTTCCGCGACGAGAATATTGCATTTCCTCTGTCATTAAAAAACTACACTGATCTTCGTACGGAGACAATCATCCCCCGTATCTTAATTGTCGTGATGATGCCAGATAGTGAGACGCGGTGGCTTGAGCAGAGTGAAGAAACATTGTGCCTTCGTCGCTGCGCATATTGGATGTCGCTGTCGGGATATGGCGACCGGCAAAATGTGTCAACTGTCACGGTGCACCTGCCGCGCTCCCAGAGGTTTACCTCAGGTGGATTGGTCGCCATGATGGCCAGGGTCGAAGCGGAGGGCATGCCGTGAACATTCACCTGCGCAACCGCAAGCCATTTGCCGCCCTCTCGCCAGTGGCCATGCGGGCCTACCTACGCGCGCACGGTTGGACGGAAGCGAACCGCCTCGGCGATAGGGCTCTCGTCTTTACGCGGGAGGTCGGCGAAGAGACGTTCGAGATTTTGGTGCCGGTTCGAGAGACTCTTGGTGACTATGTCGCTCGGATGGCTGAAGCGGTGCATCTGTTGGCACTCGTTGAGCAGCGTCCGGAAACAGAAATACTGGCTGATCTCGGATCAACTGGCTGCGATATCGTTAGAGTTCGAGTGCCTGAGACCGCTGATGATGGGACCATTGGACTGGCCGACGGCATTGCTCTGTACACGCACACACGCGACCTAATTCTTGCTGCAGCCTGCTCAGCCGAACAGCCACGCGCTGTCTATTCAAACCGACAGTCCCAGGGCGTCCAACAGTACCTCAACAAAGTCCGTCTGGGACCGACGGAGCACGGCGGCTCTGTCGCCACCCTGCTTTCGCCAGTAGACCCAGCCGTTGGGCCAGTCAACCAGACGGAACTGCGGCCCGACCGAAGCACAGACCCCTATGAGAGAGCTGTCACCAAAATGCTGGTCCGGGCGCTCAAGGCGGCGAGTGAGGCAGTCACCGAGACGATCACGACTGACCGGTTTGGCGCGTTTGAACGCCGAGTTGGGGAAGGCTTGAGCGCTAATCTCTGTGAAGCCTTGGCTGGCTTGGTCGACACCGTTGGGCCCGTGGACATCAGCGTGACATGGGCGCAAGTGCGTCCATTGCACGGCGAGGAGGCATCGGCTCCAGCCCGCTTTGGCTTTTCAGCGACAGCTGGACCCTTACTGCGAGAGGCGGCACGCCAATTTCGCAGTCGAGAGCCGCTAATCGACGGGCTATCCGAAGACGGGACAGATGGCGTCTATCTGCTACAACCTAGTGGTATCTCCTCAAAGACCAACATAGCGGCCTTGAACGCATTTGAGGCCTACATGTCGGCCAATAACGCATTTATCGAGGCAGCCCTCGCGGGCGACGCTCGCAAAGACTTCACTGTGGTTTCGAGCGAAATACATGAGACCATGCTTTCGCGGTTGATGAGCGCATTAATGGAACAACCAGAGTACGGATCTACCCAAACACAACCAGTGTCTTCCCCAATCACACCTAAAAAAACAACGAAAACAACCACGTAAAAAACGCTGGCGTCCCCAGCGGGATTCGAACCCGCGTCACCAACGTGAAAGGCTGGTGTCCTAGGCCTCTAGACGATGGGGACGAGGCGTGGGCGCGATAGCTAAAGGGTGGCGGCGGCAGCGTCAACTGAGAAGTGAGGCGTCAGGACGGAAAAGCTGCGTCCTCCACCACCAACTGCACAGCATCGGCACCGGCCCAGGTGTCGGGGCGCAAATGGCCTGCGAGGTGCAGGCGACCACCGCTGGTTTGCAGCAAGGCGGGGCCAAGCTCGCTGTCCAGCGCGCGGAAGGCGATGGCTTTCAGGCGGCCACCAGCAGGGCCTGCCAGAATGCAGCGCACATGATTCTGGCCCACCTGGTCGGCCTTCACGATGCGGGCGGCGGGAATCGCGAAGCGCGGCTCGGCATTGCCGGCACCGAAGGGGCCGATTCGATCAATCAGCGCCATCATCTCGGCAGTCGCACCCTGGACCTCCAGCGCACCATCAATGCCCAGGCGCGGCTGCAACGGCTCGGCCCCAATGGCTGCGACCACGCGCTCCTCCAGGAAGGCCGCGAGGGCGGGCAGATGAGCTGCCTCGGCTGTGAACCCGGCCGCCATGGCGTGCCCACCGCCTGAGACCAACAGGCCAGCCTGCCGGGCAGCAATCACGGCCTCGCCCATCGCGAAGCCGGGCACGGAGCGACCGGAGCCTTTGGCAATCCCGCCCTCAACCGCCACAACAAAGGCTGGGCGGTGAAAGCGGTCCTTCAACCGGCTGGCGACGATGCCGATCACACCGGGGTGCCACCCTTCCCCCGCGGCGAAGGCCAGCGGGCGGGCGGTATCGGTGCGCACAGCCTCCTCCGCGGCCAGCAGCACGGCCGCTTCCAGTCCGCGCCGCTCCTCATTCAACTGGTCGAGGCGTTGGGCAATCTGTTTGGCCTGCTCCGGGTCTTCTGTGGTGAGCAATTGCGCGCCAAGGCCCGCATCGCCCACCCGCCCGCCAGCATTCACCCGTGGCCCCAACAGATAGCCCAAGTGAAACGCATCGGGGCGCTCATTCACACGGGCCACGTCGCACAGGCTGGCGATCCCAACGGTCTCGCGCCGTCGCAGCACCTTCAAACCCTGGGCGACCAGCGCCCGGTTGACACCCACCAACGGCACGACGTCACACACGGTGCCCAGCGCCACGAGGTCAAGCAGGCCCAGCAGATCGGGCTCTGGCCGGGTGCGATACCAACCGGCCGTGCGCAGCGCGCGGTTCAGCCCAACCGCCAGCAGAAACGCGACCCCCACCGCGGCCATCTGGCGATGCGGGCTGGTCTCATCAAAGCGATTGGGATTGACCACGGCCCAGGCGGGCGGCAGGTCCGGCTCACCGACATGGTGGTCACAGACGATAACATCGAGGCCTGCGGCCACGGCGGCGGCCAGCGGCGCATGGGCCGTAGCCCCACAGTCCACCGTCACCACCACCCGCGCCCCCTCGGCCGCCAAACGCTGCAAGGCGGGCGCGTTGGGGCCATAGCCCTCGGTCATGCGATCGGGGATGTAGGTGCCGACCTCGCCGCCAACAGCGGTGAGAAACCGCTGAAGCAATGCCGTGGAGGTCGCTCCGTCCACGTCATAATCCCCAAAGATCACAATCCGCTCGCGCCGGGAGAGGGCTGTCACCAGCCGCTCCACCGCGCGGTCCAGATCGATCAAATGGCTGGGGTCTGGCAGGTCGCGCCGCAGCTGCGGATCGAGAAAGGCGCCCGCATCCTCCACGGCGATCCCGCGGCTGGCGATCAGGCGCCCCACCAGTTCCGGCAGGCCTAGGCGTTGGGCAATCGCCAACCCGTCACGCGGTGCGATTTCCCGGCTTTCCCAGCGACGACCGGTGATCGAACGCTCAACGCCCAACACCACCGGTCGCGGGGCAGTCTCTACCAAACTGACTTCCGCTCGAAGTTGTGATGCGCCTCAACATAGCGAACGGTGCCAGTGGAAGAGCGCATGATCAGCGAGTGAGTCATGCCGTGGCTGCCGTGGCGACGCACGCCCTTCAGCATGGAGCCGTCGGTCACGCCGGTGGCGGCAAACATCACGTTGCCCTTGGCCATGTCGAGCATGGAGTATTTGCGCGCCAAGTCGGTGATGCCAAGGCGGGCTGCGCGCTGGCGCTCATCATCGGTGCGGAACACCAAACGGCCCTGCATCTGGCCGCCGATGCAGCGCAACGCCGCTGCCGCCAACACGCCTTCCGGCGCGCCACCGATGCCGAAATAGATATCGACACCCGACTGCGGTTGGGCCGTCGCGATCACGCCCGACACATCACCGTCAGAGATCAACATGATACGAGCACCTGCGCCGCGCACCTTGGCGATCAGGTCCTGGTGGCGCGGCCGGTCAAGAATGCAGGCCACGAGGTCGGACACCTCCACCTTCTTGGCCTTCGCCAATTCCCTCAGATTGTCCTCAACCGAGGCGTCGAGGTCGATCACACCCTCGGGCAGCCCGCCGCCGACAGCGATCTTGTCCATATAGACGTCGGGAGCGTTGAGGAATCCGCCCTCTTCCGCCATGGCCACCACTGCCAGCGCATTGGGCGCACCTTTGGCGGTGATGGTGGTGCCCTCCAGGGGATCCAAGGCGATGTCGATCTTCGGCCCCTGCCCGGTGCCAACCTTTTCGCCAATGAACAACATGGGGGCTTCGTCCCGCTCCCCCTCGCCGATCACCACCGTGCCTTCAATGGCAAGGTCGTTCAGCGCGGTGCGCATGGCATCAACCGCGGCTTGGTCAGCGGCCTTTTCATCGCCCCGTCCCATGAGCCGGGAGGCGGCGAGTGCCGCAGCCTCCGTCACGCGCACAGCTTCGAGCGCGAGATTGCGGTCCATCCGTGTCGGCATGGTGGTTCCTTCCCAAACTAACAGGCCCAGTCGGCCTTCTTGTGTTCCGTTAGAGGTCTTGGAGAATTCGCAGGACCCGCGGCGGCTCCACCACATGGTTGAAGGCGGCGATGGCTGCAAGTGCGCGCTGCATCGCAGCCTCCTCCGTTTCGTGGGTGGTGAGCACCACAGGCACCGCATCCTCGGGATGCCGGGCGCGTTGCAGCATGGATTGCAGGCTGACCTGCTGATCACGCAAGGCTGCCGCGACATCAGCGATGACGCCGGGTCGGTCGCGGACCATCAGCCGAATGTAGAAGCTGCCGCGGTGACGCTCTTGCGGCGCACGGGGCGCAGAGGTCAGGCGGCTGCTTGGCACGCCAAACGGTTGAGCGCCAGCACCACGGGCCAAGTCGATCAAGTCGGCCACCACGGCCGAGGCTGTCGGCCCGGCCCCAGCCCCCCGACCGCGCAAAAACAAGGCGCCGACGCTGTCGCCATCAATTGCGACGGCGTTGAACACGCCATCGACTTGGGCGATCGGCGCCGACACTGGCACCATGCAGGGGGCCACGCGCTGCTCCAGCCCGAATGGACCAAGACGCGCCATGCCCAGCAACTTGATCCGATAGCCAAGCTCCTGCGCGAAATCGATGTCGACGGGGGAGATGTGGCGAATCCCCTCCACCGACACCCCGGCGAAGTCAACATGGCAGCCGAAAGCCAGCCCCGCCAGGATCGCCAGCTTGTGCGCGGCATCCACACCATCGACATCGAAGGACGGGTCCGCCTCCGCATAGCCAAGGCGCTGGGCGTCGGCCAGCACCTGCGCGAATGCGGCGCCAGTCTCGCGCATCTCGGTCAGGATATAGTTGCAGGTGCCGTTGAGGATACCGGAGACGCGGGAGATCGCATTGCCCGCCAACCCCTCGCGCAGGGCCTTGATCACCGGGATGCCACCTGCGACGGCTGCTTCAAACAGAATGGGCACACCGGCCTGTTCGGCTGCCTCCAGCAACACACTGCCATGCAGCGCCAGCAGGGCCTTGTTGGCGGTGACCACCGGCTTGCGCGCTGCCAGTGCAGCGTCAACGGTGGCGCGCGCCGTGCCTTCGGAACCGCCGATCACCTCCACCACCACATCGACCTCCGGGTCGGTGGCGAGAGCCGCGGCGTCGTCATGCCAGCGATAGCGATCCAGCGGCACGGGTCGCGCCCGGCTGCGGTCACGCGCCGCCACGGCGGTGACCGTGATAGGCCGACCGGCGCGCGCAGTGATCACGGCTTCGGCTTCCGTCA
>RDXE01000064.1 GCA_004292755.1 Alphaproteobacteria bacterium | reverse complement strand
CAGGGGCTGCCGCCGCTGGAGCCGCAACCAGAGGGGCAGGCGCGGGCGCCGGGGTCGTCTGCGGCTTTGGCGGTGGAACCGCAGCCGGCCGCTCAATCCGAGGATCGACGGGTGAGGGTTTCGGCTCCGGAATCGCCTCGCGGATTTGCTCAGCGACGTGGCTTACCTCGCGGACGGTGGCGCGCCAGCCAGTCACGGCGGCGCGGGTGGTGGCAACCCAGCCGCGCGCCACGCCAACCGCCCCGGAGACACCCGCATCGCGCCACTCCCGCGGGCTGAACCCCAGGGTGAAGATCAGCAGGATGGCGGCGACACCGGCAGCGGCCAGGCCCAGGGTGCCAGCCGACAAGCCACCCAGGATCGGCCCCAGCCGCTCCACATGGATGAACAACATGCGGCCAGCCGCCCCACCAGGGCCGCCCGGCAATTCTGGGATTGCCGCCAGGGGGACTGCACCGAAGGCCAATGCAGCGGCGAGCATGGTGACGGGGAACAGCACCACCCGCAGCATCGGCTTGGTCAAGCCGCGCTGAACGAACAGCCGCCAGCCCCAGGCGGTCAGGATGAACACACCGACCAGATAGCCCCAGCCGAAGGTTTGGATGCCAACATCGGTAACAGCGGCGCCGAAGCCGCCCATCAGATTGTTCACCGGCCCCGGTGCTGCGCGCAGCGGCGAGGGA
Organism: Alphaproteobacteria bacterium; assembly: GCA_004292755.1. Lineage (GTDB taxonomy): Bacteria > Pseudomonadota > Alphaproteobacteria > Elsterales > Elsteraceae > RDXE01. The sequence goes on along the minus strand of RDXE01000064.1, from coordinate 41,213 downwards.
TCGGTGGCGTGATAGGACAGCCAAGCCAGCAGCAGCACCACTGCCAGGATCAACAGGCTCAAGCCCGCCACCTCGCCAATCCGGCGCCGGATGGTGACCCAGGCACCGGGGGGCAACAGACCGGGTTTGGCGCGGCGAGCGACGGCCATGGCTACAGCACCTCTGCCATGCGCCGCAGCGCTTCGGCCGTGATTGGCTTCGGATGGATCATCGCGACCCGGATGAACGGATCGCCATGGTTGCTGCCATCGGGCGCAGGCGCGGTGAGATAGCCGCCGGGCAACACCCGAACAGCGGCCTCGGTCCACAGCTTCAGGGCTGCTGCTTCGCCGTCCCCCACCTCCAGCCACAGGAAAAAGCCGCCAGGGGGACGGTAGAAGCCAAAGCGATTGCCCAGCACCCGCTCCGCCTCGTCGATCAACTCGCGGTAAAAGGTGCGGGTTGGCGGCACATGGGCCTCATCCTCCCACAGCGCCACTGAGGCCGCCTGGATTGGCCCCGGCACACCTGCACCACCATACTCAATCACCTGCAAGTGGCGGCGGATCACCGCTGGACAACCGGCGACAAAGCCAGACCGCAGACCCGGCGCGGAGGAGCGTTTGGACAGCGAGTGCAGCACCACCAGATGATCCAGGCTGCCGGAGCGCGCTGCAGCCTCCAACCCGCCGGGGGGTGGCGTGTCGGTGTAGATTTCGGCGTAGCACTCATCCACCGCCAGCACAAAGTCATACCGGCGCGCGAGGCTCAGCGCACGATCCAGATACTCGGCTGAGGCAATCGCCCCCTGCGGGTTGGACGGGCTGCACAGAAAAAACAGCGCCGTACGCTGCAGCACGCTTTCCGGAATGGCATCCAGGTCCGGCAGGAAGCCGTTGGCGCGCGTCGCATCCAGAAACACAGGCTCAGCACCGGAGATCACGGAGGATGCCCGATACACGTGATAGAACGGGTTCGGCAGCAGCACCACCGGCCGTTGACCAGCCTTCTGTTCTGGTACGACGGCCAGCGCCAACATGAACAACCCCTCCCGGCTGCCGGGAGCAGGCAGGACGTGCCGCGCCTGATCCAACATCCCGGCGGGCAGCTGATAGCGGCGCGTCAACCAGTCGACAGCAGCTTGGCGAAACTGCGGCGTGCCTTCCGTCGGCGGATAATCGGCCCACAGCGCGGCCTCGCGCTGCAGAATATCGGGCACAAACGCAGGCGGCCCCAAGGTGGGATCACCGGCCGTCAGCCGGCCGAAACGGATTGAGGCCGAGCCTGACGTGACGATCCCCGGACATAGCAGCGCTCCCAAAATGTGAAGCAGTTATAGCGCCTTCTGAGGAATTGCTCACGTGGGAAATTATGTTGGTGTGTCACCGCGGGTACGATTGTGGTGTGGGTGGGGGACCGGGGGGCGATCCCACCCGCCAGATACCCCCCAGCCCGGCCCTGTGCTCTACAGCTTCAGCCCAAGGTTAAAATAGATCGCATGTCGTTCCGCACCGCCATTGCCATACCCAAGATACATCGGCCCAAGTGGCGTATCGAGCCCAGCAAACAGGCTGCCAGACCACCGCAGTTGGCGGCTGTGATCCCCATCGGTCCAGATTGACCCCGTTTCCAGCGACGCACCGAGGAAGATGGGCAGGTCGAACAACAGCGTCTGTTCACTGATCTTGCGGTAGAACAGAATACTGCCAAGCCCGAAGTGACTGCCCGTCAACTCCCCCTGGGGATATCCGGACAGAGCGAACAGGCCACCCAACTGGAAGCTATTCTGTGGGGCGTTGGAGCCGTCAAATGTCGCTCCACCAGCGACCTGCAGCCGAACCGTGTTCCGGCCAAAGCTGTTGGTTGTTGAGAGTAACCCGCGGACCTGCTTGGCCGACGTGTCGGCGCCGAGACCCGGAAGACTATGGACGTAGCTCAGGCGGATCGCCTCGCCATCGCGGGGGAAATACAAGTCGTCGACGGTGTCGTAGCGGAACTCTGTGGCCAGCCGGGCGATTGTGTAGCCTTGGTCGCCCGGAAGCGGCGCGCCAGACTGAACCTTCAGGTCGCCGAACCCATATTGGAAAGTCAGGTTGACTGCACCCCAGGTGGAGAACTGCCGCGCCACCCCAAGCGTCGCAATGGCCTCTCGACTGCGCAACTCCCGGACGCGGTCGCCAGCACGGAACTGGCCCAACTCGGTGTCAACCACCGACAGGCGCGGGAAAACATAGTACTTCGTGCCCGCGTCCAGCGGCTGGAGATAGGTTGCCTGCAGCGAGTTTTCCCGGCCAAGACTGACGTTCACCAACGCTTCTGCCCCAAGACTATCAAGGTTGGCGAACCGAAACTGGCTGGTGACGGAAAATGCCGTTCCACCCGAAGTGTCGTACTGCAGGTTTAGACCAGCCCGAACGGTGTTATAACCGGTGGTTTTTTCTTCTAGCACAATAACCAGTTCAAGCTTGTCCCCGACGATATCGGTCCGATAGGTCACCGATTCGAAATAATCTAAGCCATATAGTCTGGAGATATCTTGTTCCAGACGTTGAATGTCAAATCGATCACCGGGCTTTATGGATAACCGACTCTGAATCACGGCGTTTGCGATCTTTGTTTTGTTCTCTAGGCGGATCGATGAAATGATCGCTGGGATCGTCGGCACGACCGGTCGCGCGCGGGAGTGGGCAAGATATGCTGCGGGTGCCAACCGCAAGGCCTGCAGGCGATCCAGTTGCGCCACCGTCGCCTCTTGGCCGGGTTGGATCATCTCAGCGATCCGCTCGAAGCTTGACGAGGTTGCGTCTCCCAGATCAGGCTGTATCAGGACGTCGGTGGTCGTCAGCGTTGCCAACTGCAATGCGGAGGAGCGACTGATCATGACGCTGAGAGACTGTGCAATGATTGCCGCAGCTGACGTCAAATCCTTGCGCGGTTTCAGCTTTGTTGGGATGTCCACTGCGATGACGATGTCGGCACCCATTTGCCGGACGACGTCAATTGGCAGATTGTTTGACAATCCACCATCGACGAGCAGCAATCCGTCAACGTCAACAGGTGGGAACACACCAGAGACTGCCATGCTGGCACGCATGGCCGTTGCCAGATCGCCACGCCCGAGGACCACAGTGTCCCCGGTCTCGATATCGGCCGCCACGGCGCGAAACGGAATGGCGAGACGGTCGAAATCCTTAATCGCTGACGCGTCAACCGACAGCGCCCGCAGTGCCAGCGTCAGTCGTTGCCCAAGGATCAGTCCAAGTGGCAGCGCTGGTCGATCGCCCGAAATACCAATCCGATAGGGAAGCAGGCCGCCTTCATCTTCAATCTTCCGTCGGAAATCACGCTCCTGTCTTGGCGGACGATCGGTAAACATCTGCTGCCAGTCGATGGCTTTGAGTGTTTCTTCCAGACGGTCGGCATTCATCCCTGCCGCATAAAGGCCACCGACGATCGCGCCCATACTGGTTCCTGCGATGCAGTCGATTGGGATCCGGTTCGCCTCCAGCACTTTCAGGACGCCGATGTGGGTTGCGCCAAGCGCGCCACCGCCGCTGAGTGCCAAGCCAATTCTTGGCCGCCCTGTCGCTGAGCCGCAGGATGCAGCGCTTGCCGCAGAGGTGGTGGCCGTGACCATCACAGCAACCAGAACGCCGAGAAGGCCCCGCAACAGCGCCGTAACCATGCTTGCTCTCCCTCAGACTGGTGTTCGCCACCGACTGGACGGTGCGACACTCGTGCCAGCCGCGCAAACCAACCGCCAGCGGCGCGCACCCCGACCCTGCTGAGACCGGGAGCGCACCGCCAGCCGTCTGGTCCCACCCGTGCACCAACCCAGCGTGACGCTACCGCGATTGGCGGATCACCTCGTTCCACAGACACGGGGCGTTCACCCCACGCTCGAACACGGTTTGAGCGCTCGCCCGCTCGGCAGTCGACAAATCGTTCCAAACGTCAGCAAAGCGAGCAGCCGCCTCACGCTCGCCATTCATGTCCGCAAGCTTCAGCCAAGCGGCCGCAACGGGCAGGTTTGTGCTGGTTCCGGCGAGCCCGACCGCCACCCGTCGCGCCAATCGGACGCCGTCGATGGTATCACCTGAGTAGATCTTCCCAAGTTTGAACATTGCAGGGGCATAGTTCTGTCTTGCTGACCGGCACAACCACTCGACAGATGTCCTGGTGTTATATATTCCACTGCCTTCATGGAGCGAACAGCAATAGGCATCACCGACGTTGAACTGGGCCTTGGGATCACCGGCCCGAGCGGCGTTGATGTTTTGCGCAATGACCACCTCGGACTTGGCGGCCTGGCCGCCTTCGATGGCAACGGCTGCGCATCCGCCGAGGCCAAGGCCAACAAGTGCAGTGGCAATCAGTCTCAAGGAGGCGGATGTGGTCATGGTTAGAGGCTCCGGCGCGAACAGGGTCAGTGAGCGCCCATACTCAGCGAGCTTCGCCTGGATTGGCTACTCGGGTTTCGAAACCAGGCCGGGTGCCGTTTGGCTGTCGCCAAATGGCTGATTTTTCTAGAAAACTGCCCCGGCAACTCCGCGCGCAGAACTCCGTAGCGTGTATCCTGGAGGCAAGTGCTCAGCTTCTGGACCGGACGCAGATCGGATCGGTGACGACCAATCATATCGCCGAACGGGCGGGTGTTTCGGTTGGAACACTCTATCGATACTTCAAAGACAAGGATGACATATTCACATCCCTCGCGCGCAGCGAAATGACGATCATGGCGCGTAAAGGCATCGCTCTCCTCAATGACCCATCGATTGACTCTGGCAACACACTCATCGATGATCTTGTCGACATCGCTGCTGAAGGCTTCAATCAAAGACCTCTGGTTCGCAAGAATCTTCATGAAATCATTGGTACCAGATCACCGATCGCTCGGGAACTTCAGCTACGGCGACTGCGCTTTTGCCGCCTGATCGAAGACCGCCTTCATCACATAGAGCCGAGACGGTTTCGCACCTTGGAGCGCGAGGATCGCCTGTGCCTTGTCATGGCATGGCGGGGCATCATCAATGACACACTGACTGAAGACCCATCCCGGTTTCACCGGGGTGCAGTCAGAAAGCTGCTGTCCGGAGTGGTGTTGAGCTATTTCGAACCCTAGGGCGGGGCAGCGCCGCGCTTTGGAGGTGAGCCGCCGTGGTTTGGTGAAGCGGTGGCAGCATCCATACGGGGGCGGACAGGCGAGGCTGTTCGCCCCTAAGCTCCAAAGCCCCGACGCCAGCGCCGAGTGCTGCCCCCAATGCTCGATGCTCGATCTCAAAACTCTGGAAGTATTTGTGTGGATTGCCCGCCTCGGCAGCTATCGCGCCGCCGCGGAGAAGCTGAACACCACCCAGCCAGCGCTGACCGGGCGGATTCAAAAGCTGGAGGCGCGCCTGGGTGTCACGCTGTTCGATCGCGGCGCACGGGGCGCGACGCTGACCGCAACAGGGCGAACCTTGCTGGACTATGCCGAACGCATGCTGGCCTTGCGAGCCGAGGCGTTGCGCCATGTCGCAGCCGATGGGGCGATCCAGGGGATCGTGCGGCTGGGGGTATCGGAGACGATTGTTCACACGTGGCTGCCGCTGCTGATCGAACGCACTCACAGCACCCACCCGCAGGTCACGCTTGAGATCGAAGTGGACACCACGCCCAACTTGCGCGCTGGCCTTTTGGACCATCGCTTGGACTTGGCGTTTCTGTTGGGTCCCCTGTCCGATCCGCGCACGGTATCGCAGCCGCTGTCCAGCTATCCTATGGCGTGGGTCGCTCGACCCGATCTGCTCCCCAAGGGCGCTGCCGTTGACCAAACCACCTTGCGCTCCTGGCCAATCATCACCTACCCGCGCAACACCCGCCCCTACATGGCGATCCGGGAACGCTTGGCACGGGCGGGGGAGGCACCGCCGCGCATCTATGCCAACGCGTCGCTTTCAACCATTGTGCGCATGGCGCTCGATGGCATTGGCATCGCGGCCATTCCGCCGGTGTTGGTTGCAACTGACTTGGCAGCTGGGCGCCTCGTCGTCCTACCCTCTGCTGTCACGCTGCCGCCGATGACCTTCACAGCCACCTGGACCCTGACGCCCGATCGCCATGTCGCAGAGGCGATTGCCACCCTCGCCTGCAGCGTGGCCGCTGCGGCGCCCTTCGCTGCCGATCTGCCGGATCAGTGATAAGTTTGTCTTATCGGAATTGATCCAAACAGACGATTGGAAGCTATCGGCTGGGATGTGGTTCGCTGTCTCCAGTTGCAGCGGGACAGACCATGTTTAAACCACCGTCCAACCTCTCCTCTGCTCAGACATCTCACAGCAGCGCTGGATTGTCCGCGCGCTTGATGTGTCGGAGCGGTCAATACACTGAAACATCTGCAGGCTTGGCTCCTGGTCTGGTACAAGGCAATCTGGTGATCTTGCCAGAGTCTTTTGCACATGACTTTCTGCGCTTCTGCATCGCCAACCCCAAACCCTGCCCTGTGCTTGGCGTAACTGACGTCGGCAGCCCAATGTTGCCGGCCCTGGGGCAGGATCTAGACGTGCGCACGGATTTGCCACGCTATCGGGTCTGGCGCGATGGTCATTTGGTTGCCGAGCCGACGGATATCCGTGCGCTGTGGCGGGAGGACTTGGTCGGGTTTGTCCTCGGCTGCTCCTTCTCGTTCGAGGCGGCACTGCAAGACCATGGTCTGGCGCTGCGGCATATCGAGTGTGGACGCACGGTTGCGATGTTTCGCACTGCGCTGGCCTGCACACCAGTCGGGCCGTTTGCGGGTCCGATGGTGGTGAGCATGCGGCCCTTCTCCCCCGCCGATGCCATCCGCGCCATCCAGATCACCAGCCGGTTTCCAGCTGTTCATGGCGCTCCGGTTCATTTCGGCGATCCGTCCCTGATTGGCATCAAGTCCCTCGACCAGCCTGACTATGGCGAACCGATTCCCGTGGCGGACGGCGAGGTACCAGTGTTCTGGGCCTGCGGTGTCACCCCCCAGGCCGTGGTGGAAGCCGCCCGCCTGCCCTTTGCCATCACCCACGCACCCGGTGCGATGTTGGTGACCGACCTTAGCAACCATCGGCTGGCTGTGTTCTAGGCCCGCCCCAGAAGGAGACGCCCGATGTTGAAGCCACTTGCGACTGCCGCCACTCTGGCGCTGACGCTGGCATTGGCTCCTGCCACTGCCCAGGAGATGCCACGCACCCACCTGAAGGTGGTCGGAGCATGGGGCAACTTGTCCCAATACCGCAACTTTGAACAGCCATTCTGGACCCGCGAGTTGGGTGAACGCTCCCGCGGGGCAGTCACGGCCGAGATCACGCCGTTCAACGAAATGGGATTGAAAGGGCAGGAAATCTTTCGCCTGATGCGCTTGGGCGTGATCGATTTCGGCTCCACGGTCCTGGGCTATGTTGCGGGCGACGATGCTCGCAACGAGGCGATTGACCTTGCCGGGCTCGCCCCCGATGTGGAGACCGCTCGCCGTGTCTCTGACGCCTATCGCCCGGTCTATGATCGCTTCTATCGCCAGCAGTTCGGTGTGCAGGTTCTCGCCATTTGGCCCTATCCGGCCCAAGTGATCTTCTGCAACGGTGCGATTTCCGGCTTGGCGGACTTGCGCGGTCGCAAGGTGCGCACCGCCAACCGCACCCTGGCGGAGTTTGTGGAGGCTCTGGGCGGCACCGGCGTCACCATGTCATTCGCCGAAGTGGTGCCTGCCTTGCAGAACAAAGTGGTTGATTGCGCCATCACTGGCACCCTGTCGGGCAATGCCGCCAAGTGGTACGAGGTGGCGACCCACATCTACGCGCTGCCGGTTGGCTGGTCGCAAGTCATGCATGGTGTCACCGTGCGCAGTTGGGAGCGCTTGAACCCGACAGTGCGCAGCTTCCTGCAACGGGAGATATCCAGCCTCGAAGATCGCATTTGGAAGGCGATGGACGAGGAAACCCGCCAGGGTATCGACTGCAACATTGGTCGCGACACCTGCACGATGGGCACCAAAGCCTCGATGACGCTGGTCCCCGTGAGTGACGCCGACCGCGCGCTGTTAACCAAGGTTCTGTCGGAAACCGTGGTGCCGAAATGGGCGGCACGCTGCGCCGGTGACTGCATCGCCGAGTGGAACCGCACCGTCGGCGCAGTGGTTGGCATTCAGGCCCGCGCCCCCTGAACCAACGCAGGTCTCCAAGCTGGACACAGTGGTGCTGGCCGATGCCGGTGGCCTCCCTCCGTACCCCCGGCATGGCGATCCCCGGTGCCACTGATGTCTTGTTGGGGGTGGCGACATCCATTGGTCGCCACCCCCGCTCTCTTCCATGATGCGTGACCATCGCTCCAAGGCTGGAGGCACCGGAATGGCTGCTCTTGTTCGATTTCTGGATGGCTGGGTGACCCTCAACCATCGGTTGGCCCCGTGGCTGGCGCGGGCGGGGGGGGCCATGGTGCTCGCCTCAGCCTTGCTGATCACGCTCGACGTGGTGCTGCGCGCTGGCTTGCGCGTGACCATTGGCGGTGCGGATGAACTGGCAGGCTATGCCTTCGCCATCGCTACCACCTGGGGCCTGGCCTTTGTGCTGATGGACCGCGGCCATGTCCGCGTGGATGCACTTTACGCGCTGCTGCCGCGCCGACTGCAAGCATGGTTGGACGTGCTGTCACTGACGGCAATGACGGTGATCCTGGCGCTGTTCGCCCATCGCGCCACGGGCGTGTTGCTCGACAGCCTCACCTTTGGCGCGCGCGCCAACACCCCGCTTGGCACACCGCAATGGCTGCCGCAAAGCCTCTGGCTGGCGGGATTCGCCGCCACCCTCAGCGCCGTCCTGCCGCTGCTCGGGCGTTGCCTGCTCGCCGCGATGCAGGGCGACCTTCAGACCGTGCGCACGCTGGCGGGTGCGCGCACGCTGGAAGAAGACGCAGCTGCCGAGTCCGGTCATGTCCGCGCGACACCGGCCACTGCGCCGTCCCCCCTGCCGTAACCCTGGGAGCCAACCGCATGCTGCTTACCACTCTTGGGCTGTTGATCGCCCTGCTGGCCCTTGCGATCCCAGTTGCGGCCAGTTTGGGGGCGCTCGCCCTGCTACTCGATTGGCTCTACTCGCCAATGCCGCTGTCCTTGGCGGTGGGGGAGATCGCCTGGTCGGCCGGTAAGGACTTCCTGCTGGTCTCCATTCCGTTGTTCGTTCTGTTGGGCGAGATTTTGCTGCGTGCTGGCGTGGCGGAGCGCATGTACGGCGCGATGGTCAAATGGCTGTCTTGGCTGCCGGGTGGCTTGATGCACTCCAACATCGGGGCGTGCGCGCTGTTTGCCGCGACCTCCGGCTCCTCGGTTGCAACTGCTGCGACGGTCGGCACCGTGGCGCTGCCGCTGGTGCGCAAGCACGGCTATAACGAACGGCTGTTCCTCGGCACCCTGGCCGCGGGCGGCACGCTGGGGATTTTGATCCCGCCATCCATCAATCTGATCATCTATGCAGTGTTGACCGACACATCGATCCCACAGCTGTACCTAGCCGGTGTGATCCCAGGACTGCTGCTGGCGGGCCTGTTCATGGCGTTGGTGGTGATTGTCTGCGTGGTGTTGCCCCGCTGGGGTGGGGTGCGGGTGGAGGAAACCTGGGCCGCACGGATCGGCGCACTGGTCCATCTGGTGCCGCCCTTGATGATCTTCCTGCTGGTGGTCGGCTCCATCTATGCCGGGTGGGCAACGGCAACCGAGGCGGCCGCTTTGGGTGTGGTCGGTGCCCTCGGTCTAGCCGCCGCGTTCGGTCGCTTGACCCGCGCCATGTTGGTGGAGGCGTTTGAGAACACCATCCGCACCACCTCCATGATCATGTTGATCATTCTGGCTGCGTACGTCTTGAACTTCGTCATCTCAGCGATTGGCCTAACCGCTTTGTTGACAGGCTTCATCGAGGGGCTGGGCTGGTCCAAGTGGCAGATGCTGGTGGCCGTGATCGTGTTCTACTTGATCCTCGGCTGCTTCATGGAAACCCTGTCGATGATGATCACCACCATCCCAATTGTTGCACCGGTGATGGTGGCACTGGGCTTCGATCCTGTGTGGCTCGGGATTGTGATCGTGATCTTGATCGAGATGGCGCTGATCACGCCGCCAGTCGGTCTCAATCTCTATGTTGTGCAGTCGTTGCGTCGCAGCGGCACGCTGAACGATGTCATCGCAGGCTCCCTGCCGTTTGTTGGGATCATGATGGTGATGCTCGCCCTCCTCGCCTTGATCCCCGACATCGCCCTCTGGCTGCCCCGCGCGGTGGGCTGAGGCGGCGGGTCGCAAACGCGCTTGTGCGGTGGGGGGTGGGCATGGCCAAGATCGCGGCGGATCCATCATGCTCACTGTCCTGTTGGCGATCGTTGCACCTGTGTTTGGACTGGTTGCCTGCGGCGTGGTGGTCCGGGCAACCAATCTGTTGAGTGCGGACGGTGCCAAGGCGCTGGGGCTGTTCGTCTACGCGGTTGCAACACCCGCCTTGCTGTTTCGCACAATGGCCGGGCTCAGCCCTCCGGGAGTGGCGGACCTAGCCCTGCTGGCCAGCTATTTCGGACCCTGCCTGCTGGTGTTTGGGATCAGCTTGGTCGCAGGCCGGGGCTTTGCCACCAGCCGCGATGCGCGGCCCGTGATGGCGATGGGCGCCACCTTCTCCAACACGGTCCTGCTGGGCATTCCCCTGACGGTGGAGGCCTATGGTCCCGCAGGGCTGAAGCCGCTGATGCTGATTATCTCCATCCATTCCGCCATTCTGATCAGCATGACCACGGTGATGGTGGAGGCGGCGCGGGGGGCGGGCGATGCCTGGGGCACTGCGCGCGCGGCAGCTGTGGCGATGGCACGCAATCCCATGGTGCTGTCGATTGCAGCGGGACTGGCAGTCAGCAGTTCCGGCCTTGGGCTAGCGGCCCCGGTTGACAGCTTCCTCCGGCTCCTTGGCCAAGCCACGGTGCCCTGCTCCCTGATCGCGCTGGGCGCCAGCCTGTTGGGGTATCGGCTGGCAGCGAACCTTGGCGAAACCCTCACCACCAGCGCGCTGAAGCTGTTGGCGCTGCCAGCCCTCGTGTGGCTGTGCGGGCGCTACTTCGCGGGGCTAGACCCGCTGTCGCTGCAAGTGGCCACTCTGTGCGCCGCGATGCCTGCGGGCACCAATGTCTATCTGCTGGCGCAACGCTATGACGTGGCAACAGCGCGCGCTGCCTCCACTGTGTTGATCAGCACGGTCGCCTCGGTGGTCACTGTCGCTGTGTTGCTGGCTCTGTTCCAGCCGGTCTAGCGCCGCCGGAAGATCAACGCGCCGTGATCCTCCACGGGGTCCAGATCGGCCTGGATCAGCACGCGGTCCGTCCCGCCCAACGCCAGCAAGCCACCCGGCGCCAGGGCTGAGACCAGACGGCGCTGGACAGCGGCGCGCACAAGATCGGGAAAGTAGATCAGCACATTGCGACACAGCACAGCGTCCGCTTGGGCCACCGGCGGTGGATCACGCACCAGGTTGCCATGGGCAAAGCGCACGAACGCCCGCAAGTCATCGCGCACCCGGCGGGTGTTACGGGCCTCGCCTTCGGGGAAGAAGCGCTCCATCCCCGGTGGTAGGGCGCGAAAGGCCGATAGATCGCCCATCGGATACACACCAGCCTTGGCGACGCCCAACACCTGACGAGAGATGTCGGTGCCTACCACCTCCAACTGCCAGCGCGGGTCCAGGCGTATCTCGCGGCCAGACTCGCGCGCAAGGCCTGCCTCCACCATGGCAGACAGCGCCAGGATGCACAGCGTCCACACCTCTTCCCCCGTGGAGCACCCAGCCGACCACAGGCAGAGCCGACGCTCCCGCGCAGTCCCCAACCGCTCCACCAGAGACCGCTGCAACAACGCCAACTGGGCTGGCTCGCGATAGAGATAGGTCTCGTGCACGGTCAGCATCTCGACCAGCGCCACCCACTCCGGATGATCGCCGTCGAGGGTGGACAGGCGGTCCGCCCAGTTGGCCACCTCATCCAGTGGGGCGGCATCGACAATCCGCGCCAGCTTCGCCTGGATGGCGGCGCCAATCTCCAAACCCGCGACCCGCTGCACGTCCAGCATCAGGCTGTGGATGGTGCGGCTGCGCCGATCGCGCTGCTCGGTATCCAACTCATGACGCTGATCCGGCAGCAAGGAGGCTGGCAGGGGTGCGCCGCCTCCACCCGCCTCGTGCAGCAGCAACGCCAGGGCAAAGTAATCCATCACGTCCCGGTTGAGGCGGGAGAACTGCAGGCCGACCCACCCATCACCCCGGCGGGCCAGCGTCGCGGTAACCGAAACCGCAGGCAGACCAGCCTGGACGGGCTCCAGCAGCAGCGAAATCGGCTCGGGCGCGTTGGGCAGCCCGGCGATCACCCGCTCTGGCACTGCATCCAGCATCAAACCAGTCAACGACCAGTCGCGGGTTCGATAGGAAGAGCCACCCAACCTGACCGATAGCCGCGGTTCACGCTCGCGCCGGTCACGAACCGGCGCTGTTGAAGCAGGATCAGAAGGAGGTGGCACCAAAAACACGATGATCGATCCGGGGTTCGGATTGCGCCTTAGACATAAGACGCGCCGTAACCGGTTCGTCAATGCGCTGCCTCAGACGCAGTTACCGCCGCCCGATCAGCTTGTCGAGATAATGGCCCTGGAACAAACTGATCCCAAGGCTTTTGCCCAGCGTCAGTGCTGCTTCGTCTTCCACGCGATACAAGATCATGCGGGCGCGACCGCAGCGCTCCACATACTCCTTCATCCGTTCGATGCCCTGCCCAGGCTTGTCGACCAGCATCTCCGGGCTGAACTGCACCTTCAACAGGTCCAGTCCCAGCTTTTCGCGATCGACGAACGGCAGCACCATGAAGGTCAAGCCATCAAGGGCGACCTTGTAGCCACGTTCTTTCAAGAAATCGCGGGCGAACAAGAAGGCACCGGGGTCGGCGAAGATGTCGATCTTCTGCATCTCGATCACCACCGAACTGCGATCCTGGTTCTTCACCGTTTGGTCATAGGCCAGGAATTCAGGCGATAGGATGGTCGAGACGTTGAGGTTCAAGCTGACCTGCTGAGCCAGCGTGCCATCTTCCGCACGCGCCAGGGCCGCCAGCATGCGACGATCCAGGGTCTGGGTCAGGCGCTGGAACAGCCATTGATCGCCAAACAGATCAATGTCCGGCACCACGGAGGTTTGCAGATCGTTGATAGAAATGGTCAATTCACGAATCAGCGGCGTTGGCGCCAAACCAGACGTGACAGAGACGATGGCCTGTCGCCGCATCAAGTTGGACAGGTCCGTGCGCGCCAGCAGGGCTTCCAGCTTGGCGAGGGTGGTTGGGTCCATCGGTTGACGGGCGCCAGACCGGCCTTCTGTTTGCGCCCGCGCTTCTTGCTGACGGCGCTGGTCTTCGGCTGCGACGGCAATGCGTTTGACGGCACCCAGCAGATCGTTGAACTGGCTTTCCAGCAGATACCAGGTTGCGAACCGGCTGGTCGCCTGGCCCGCATCGCTTTGGATCAAGGGGTCCTCAGCGAACAACAGGCGCATGCGCGCGATCGATGGCTCCAGGGCAGCCGGGCTGGGCACCTTTCCGGTCCATAGAATATCGCCGGTGGACATCTGGTAGGCTTGGCCGTCCAGCGTGCGCACAGTTTCCTTGAACGCAAGGTAAGCGACCCGCTGGATTTGTTCTCGCCGGTTCTGGGGCGACAAAAGGCCAAGGTGCAGCACCAGGGCTTGTTTGCCACTGCGGTTGCGCGACAAAAAATCCAGATGATCCAGCACCTGTGTATCGAGGTGGGCGAAGGGCGGTCGGGCCGCAGAGACCTGGGGTGTTGCCAAGGCCTCCAGACTAATGGGCGTCCCCCGTTTGGTCTGCACTCTCTACCCCCACCTCAGACACTCATGCCACTCAGCAGTGTAGCGTTTGTTGCCCCCAAGAGACCAGAGGCTCAGCAGCGCTAGGATGCTGACAGTGGAAACCGGTAGGCGCGGTTGCAGAATTCGCAGGTAACCTCGACGGCTCCATCCACTGCCAAGTCTTCAAGGTCTTGGCGTGGCAGTCCGGCCAGCATCCGCTCCACCCGGTCGGCTGAGCAACGGCACCGGGCAAGGAGGGAGCGAGCGGCGAAGGCACGCACGCCGTCCTCGTGAAACAACCGGTACAGCAGCCCCTCGCCTGCAAGGGTGGGGTCGAGCAACTCGTCCTCGCCCACAGTTGCCAGCAGGGCCAGGGCGTGCTGCCAATCCTCGTCGGCGTGATCGGCGCTGGGCTCCTGGATGCCGCCATCGGTGGGCATGCGCTGGATCATCAAGCCCGCCGCGCGCCACCCACCCGGATGCTCAGCCGCGGCCAGCACGAACCCGGTGCCAATCTGCTCCGACTGTTGGAAATAGTGCTGGATGCACTCCACCAGCGTCGCACCGGTCAGTGAGACAATGCCCTGATAACGCTCCGTCTCTGGGCCTTGATCAACGGTGAAGGCCAGATACCCCTTGCCCAGCAGCCGGGGCACCGGGGGCGCATCGGTCTGGTCGGCACGGGCCAGCACCTCGGCATCGAACTGGGCATAGCCACGCATCGCACCATCGGAGGCGACATCGGCCACCATCAAGCCAACAGGTCCGTCGCTGCGGGTTTGCAGAGTGAACACGCCTTGATACTTCAACGCCCCGGCCAGGAGCGCCGCCAGCACCAGCGTTTGACCCAGCAACTCTCCCACCGATGGGGGATAGGCGTGGCGGGTGATGATTTCATCCACAGCAGCGCCCAGGCGGACCAATCGACCGCGCACGGCCCGCCCGTCCAACTGGAAGGGCAGCAGGCGGTCGTCCCCGGCCCCAACGGCGCTGGCGCGCATCACCGCCGGCCTATGCCGTCAGACACCAGGCGAGAATGCCCTTTTGGACATGCAGCCGGTTTTCTGCTTCGTCGAACACCACCGACTGCGGACCGTCCAAAACCTCCTCCGTCACTTCCTCGCCGCGATGGGCAGGCAGGCAGTGCATGAACAAGGCATCGGGCTTCGCCCGCGCCATCAGGGCGGCGTTGACCTGGAAGGGCTGCAACAGGTTATGGCGATTGCCGTCGTCGCTGCCCATCGAGACCCAGGTGTCGGTCACCACCAGATCGGCCCCACCCACCGCATAGTCGGGGTCGCTGCCAACCTCCAGCGCCACGCCGCGCTGTTGGGCCCACGCCACCACATCCGCGGCCGGTGCCAACTCCGCTGGAGAGGCAACACGCATGCGGAACTGAAACCGCTCCGCTGCATGAATCCAGGAGGTGCAGACGTTATTGGCGTCGCCGGTCCAGGCGACGGTCCGCCCACGGATGGAGCCGCGGTGTTCCTCGTAGGTCATCACATCAGCCATGATCTGGCAGGGATGCGATTGTTCGGTCAGACCATTGATCACCGGCACCGTCGCATGGCGGGCCAGCTCGCGCAGCTTCGCCTCCCCTCCTGTGCGAATCATGATTGCGTCCACATAGCGGGACAGGACGCGCGCGGTGTCGGCAATCGTCTCCCCGCGCTTCAGCTGCATCTCCTCCGGACGGAGCACCACCACGTCGCCGCCGAGTTGACGCATCGCCACTTCGAAACTGACCCGGGTGCGGGTGCTGGGCCGTTCAAAAATCATCGCAAGGGTGCGCCCGGCCAGCGGGCGGTCTGTGCCGCCCGCTGCCCGCTCTGCTTTCATCTTCCGCGAGGCCTGCAGAATCGCGCTCAAGTCGCCTGCCGGAATCTCCGACAGATCGAGAAAATGCCGCACACTCATGCCCTCACCTCACTGCAGCGGCGGCGTAATCGCCGCGGCGGCCCGGTCTAGGGATGCAATGGCCTCGGCCACATGATCTTCCCCGATGATCAGGGGGGGCAACAGGCGCACGACATTGTCGCCTGCCGTTACCGTGATCAAACCCTCGGCCCGCGCTGCAGTTTGCAGATCGGTGTTGGTGACGCCTCCACACTTCAAGCCCAGCATCAAGCCAGCGCCGCGCACTTCCTGAATCACCGTCGGATGGCGGGCTTGCAGGTCCAGCAACTCCCGCCACAACAGCCGACCGATACGGTCGACGCCATCCAGGAAGCCCGGCTCCAGCAGCACGTCCAACACGGCATTAGCCGCCGTCATCGCCAACGGATTGCCACCGAAGGTGGTGCCGTGCGTACCGGGCTTCATGCCCTTGGCCGCACGCTCGGTCGCCAGCGTCGCTCCCACGGGGAAGCCGCCGCCAATGCCTTTGGCGACCGCCATCACATCGGGGGCAATGCCTGCCCATTCATAAGCGAACAGCTTGCCAGTACGCCCGACACCGCACTGGATTTCATCGAACATCAACAGCAGGCCGAACTCATCGGCAATAGCGCGGAGTTGGCGCAAGTATTCAAGGGAAGCCGGGCGAATTCCACCCTCCCCCTGAACTGGCTCAACAATGATACCTGCCGTATGCGGACCAATGGCTGCGCGCAGTTCGTTCAAATTGCCCCAGGCCACTTGGTCAAAGCCATCCACACGGGGCGAGAAGCCTTCCAGATACTTCGACTGTCCACCCGCGGAAATGGTGGCCAGCGTCCGCCCATGGAACGCGCCTTCGATGGTGATCAGCCGATTGCGCTCCGGCTGTCCGGCATCGTGATGATAGCGGCGAATCATTTTGATGCCGCACTCGTTCGCTTCGGCGCCGGAGTTACAGAAAAACACCGTGTCGGCGAAGGTGGCGTCCACCAAGCGCTGCGCCAGTTCCTCCTGCTGGGGAACCCGGTACAGGTTGGAGACGTGCCACACCTTGTCGATCTGATCCTTCAGCTTGGTGACCAGATGCGGGTGGCAATGGCCCAACGCAGTCACGGCGATGCCAGCGGCGAAGTCGAGGTATCGTCGCCCGTCCGACCCGAACAGATATGCGCCTTCGCCCCGCTCAAACGCGAGGTCGATCCGGGCATAGTTCGGCATCAGGGCAGGGATCACAGCAACCTCCAAACAGTCGCCCGCGCCAACGTGGGTGTTGGTGCTTCTGGGCAAACCAGAAAGAGCGAACTATGGCGACCCGCCCGAGCAGCGTCAACGCCGGGGCGCCGCTGCTGTGGAATAGCCCGGTTTCCCTGGACGCGGCCCTGAGCTATGGTTAACCCAAGCCCGAAGCGAGGAGGGGCGTTCGTGCGGGTTGTTACGGTTGCAAATCTCAAGGGTGGGGTCGGCAAAACCACGCTGGCGGTGCATCTGGCCGTGCGCGCCGGCCAGTCCCAGCCCGTGGTGTTGATTGATCTGGACCCGCAAGGCTCGACCCTGGAATGGATCCGCCAGCGCGGGCAAGAATTGCCAACCGTGGTGCCGATGGGGGTTCATCAAGTTGAGAACCGCCTGATGCAGTTTCGCAAGGCACGCCTGCCCCTGGTGATCATCGACACCCCCGCAGCCTTGGTGGAGGTGGTGGAGACAGCGATCCGCGTCGCAGACCTTGTGTTGGTCCCGGTGCGCCCCACACCAACTGACCTGGCCGCCCTGCCCCGCACACTCGCCATGGCACGCGCGGCCGGCAAGCCGGTGGCACTGACCCTTTCGCAGGCGATCACCAACAGTCGTTTGACCCACCGAGCGGTCGAGACCATCGACCCCGCTGGCCCGTTGTTGCCCGCCGTGATCCATCATCGAACCGCCCTCGCCTCGGCTATGGCGACCGGGGCGACAGCGGCTGAAACCGATCCGCGCGGCAAGGCCGCTGCGGAGGTAGAGGAACTTTGGCAGGCGCTGGTGCGCCGCTTGGCCCAGCTTCCAGCTGATATCCCGCAGCCCGCGGCGCGCTGATCGCAACACCTTGTCCTGGCGGGGGGGACGCAACAATATACGGGGCTTGCTCTCGGAGGCTTCCCCATGCGTCAGGTTCCCGTCACTGTGCTCACTGGTTTTCTTGGCTCCGGCAAAACCACACTTTTGAATCGTATTTTGACCGAGCAGCATGGCAAAAAATACGCAGTCATCATCAATGAGTTCGACGAATTGGGGATCGATGACCAGCTGGTTGTCTCGGCTGACGAAGAAGTGTTTGAGATGAACAATGGTTGTATTTGCTGCACTGTGCGCGGCGATTTGATACGTATTCTCTCCAATTTGTCCAAGCGGGCTGACCGGTTGGATGGCGTGCTCGTCGAGACCACTGGTCTCGCGGACCCGGCCCCTGTCGCGCAGACCTTCTTCGTCGACGAGGATGTGCGCGCGCGCCATCGCCTGGATGCCATCGTCACGCTGGTCGATGCCAAGCATGTGCTGGAGCATCTGGACGACCAGGACGAAGCCGTGGAGCAGATCGGCTTTGCCGACGTCATCTTGTTGAACAAGGTTGATCTGGTCAGCCCTGAGGAGGCCGACGCTGTTGAAGCGCGTATTCGCGCGATCAACCGCTTCGCCCCAATCCATCGCACCACCAACAGTGCCGTCGACCTGGGCGTGCTGCTGAACAAGGGGGCGTTCGATCTGGATCGCATTGTGCGGGACGACCCGCACTTCCTGGACACCGGGCACCATCATCACGACCATTCCGATGGCGTGACCTCGGTGTCGTTCTCCATTGATCGCCCGATTGATCCACAGAAGTTTGAAAGCTGGATCGCAATGGTGTTGCGCCTCCATGGGCAGGACATCTTCCGCTCCAAGGGCATCTTGAATGTCCGCGGGGCCAGCCAGCGCTTTGTGTTCCAGGGCGTGCACATGCAAATCGAAACCCGCTGGGGCACTCCGTGGCGTCCGCGTGACGCACGCGATAGCCGGATCGTGTTCATCGGACGCGACTTGAACGGCGACTGGCTGCGCGACGGCTTCATGAACACGCTGGCCTAGGGCGGATTGGCGATGCCTGATTTGGTGCGCACGCCCTGGCGCTTTGACGAGGGCTGCGTCGCCGCTGCAATTGCAGGCGGCATTGGTGCTCTTGGGTTTGGCGATGGCAAGGTGGCGCTGATCCCGTTCGCCGACCCCCGCATGGCCGCCACGCGGCAGGTTGCCGCCCATCGCGGCAGCGTGCTGGCCCTGGCGGACCTGCCCGATGGGCGGATCGTCAGTGGCGGCGATGATGGCCGCGTGGTCGCAATCTCCCCCAGCGACGGCACGGTGGTCGAGGTGCTGGCCCAGCGTGGCCGCCAGTTCGACACCATCGCGGTCACCCACCAGGGCTGGATTGCACTTGGGTTTGGCAAGGAGGTGCGCGTGCTTGCGGGCGATGGGCGACTGCTCGCCACCCTCGGCCCCCACGACAGCACCGTGGCCGCCCTCCATGTCCGGGGACGCTGGCTGGCCGCTGCCCACTACAATGGGGTGACCCTGTGGGATCTGGAGGCGCTGGAGGCGCCGCCGCGACGGCTGTCCTGGAAGGGCTCGCACCTCGCCGTTGCGATCTCGCCCGATGCCAGCGTGCTGTGCACCGCGACTCAGGATGGCGAGGTACACGCCTGGCGACTGACGGCCGAGGGCGAGATGCGGATGTCTGGCTATGGCGTCAAGGTGCGTGACCTCAGTTGGTCGCCCGATGGGCTCTGGCTTGCTGCAGCGGGGGTGCCATTGCTGCACGCTTGGCCGTTTGATGGTCCTGGACCTGAGGGGCGCGCCCCGCTGGATTTGTTTGATGGCGGGGAGGTAGGCGTCAGCCGGGTCGCCTTCCATCCCTTCCTGCCGCTGTTGGCCGGTGGCTATGCCGATGGCCGCTTGGTGCTGGCGGACCTTGCCGCCAAATCGGTGCGCGGAGGCGAGTTGCGGGTTTCCAAGCGCGAGATCACCTGCCTTCTGTGGTCGCGCGATGGTCAGCACCTCATCGCAGGCGCAGCCGACGGCAAGGCGCTGACGCAAACCCTCCCGCTGCCAGTAGGATTGACGCGATGACGGATCTGATCCCGGTCACTCTGCTGACCGGCTTTCTGGGGGCAGGCAAAACCACGCTGCTGAACCGCCTGATCGCCGATCCAGCACTGGCCGAAGCCCTGGTGCTGATCAATGAGTTTGGCGAGATCGGCCTGGATCACGAGTTGGTCTCCGGCGTCTCGGGCGAGATGATGCTGATGGCATCGGGCTGCCTGTGCTGCACGATCCGCTCGGACCTCGTGCGCGAACTTGGCACCAAGGCGATCGAGCGACGCCAAGCCAAGCTGCGCTTTTCGCGCGTGGTGATTGAAACCACAGGCCTCGCCGACCCTGCCCCCATCCTCCACGCGCTGATGAGCGATCCGGTGCTGCGGGAGCAGTATCGCCTGGATGGGGTGATCAC
The DNA here is from genome assembly GCA_004292755.1 of Alphaproteobacteria bacterium. Classification (GTDB taxonomy): domain Bacteria; phylum Pseudomonadota; class Alphaproteobacteria; order Elsterales; family Elsteraceae; genus RDXE01. Next base: position 20,963 of record RDXE01000064.1, on the reverse strand, counting down.
GGTGGTCGATGCCGTTAGCGGTGGGCGCACGCTTGATCGGCAGGAGGAGGCGGTGAAGCAGGCAGCCGTCGCCGACCGCTTGGTGCTCACCAAAACCTCACTGCCCGGTGCAGACGCGGACGGGCTGAAACAACGCCTTGCACTGCTCAACCCGTCCGCCCCAATCTTGACGCCGGAAGAGACAACGCCAGCCCAGCTGTTCAATGTTGGCCTGTTCAATCCTGAAACCAAAACCCTTGATGTCCAGCGCTGGCTGCGGGCGGAAGCCTATCCCACCCTGCCGGTGGCGGCTGAGGCTAAAGACCACTCTCATGACCACGGGCACGATCACCGCGAGCACGATCACCACCACGGCCATGACCACCATCACCATGACCACCAGGACCCCAATCGCCATGATGCCCGCATCCGCGCGCTCTGTTTGATCCTCGAGCAGCCGGTCCCCTGGGATGCCTTCGCGTTGTGGGCAGAAAGCTTGGCGCTGTATCGGGGGGATAACATTCTGCGCTTGAAGGCGATCATCCATGCTGAGGGCGAAGCGCAGCCGATTGCGGTTCACGGTGTGCAGCACCTGTTCCACCCGCCAGCCCGCCTGCCCGCTTGGCCAAGCCCGGATCGGCGCAGCCGAATCGTCGTGATCGCGCGCGATCTGGAGCCGGAAGCAATTCGTCAGTCGCTGCTCGCAGCGTTGGAGGAGGCGCGCCGCGCCGCGCCAGCGGCATGAGCACCTATTGGCTGTCCTGGGGCGCCCTGCTGCTGGCGGGTGCATGCGAAGTGTTGTGGGCGGTTGGACTGAAGCTGTCCAACGGCTTTAGCAACCTGGGCTGGACGATTGCGACAGGTATCGCGATTGCCTGCTCCATGGGGTTGATGGCCTTCGCCTTTCGCACCATTCCGCTGGGCACTGGCTATGCCGTGTGGACCGGGATCGGTGCAGCAGGCACCGCCATTGTTGGCATGGCGCTGTTTGATGAACCACGGGACTGGCTTCGCGTGGCCTCCATCGCCATGATCGTTGCCGGGGTTGCTGGCTTGAAGATTGGATTGCTGCGATGAGCTTTGACAATGATGTGACAGAGCTGGTGGCCCGCCTGAAGGGAACCCGGCTGCACATTGCAACGCCATGCTACGGCGGCATGATGGCGATCAACTATGCGCTCTCCCTGATGCGCACGTTGAAGCTGTTCCAAGACCTTGACCTGCCGATCAATCTGCATTTCACCGCCAACGAATCCTTGATCACCCGCGCCCGCAATAATCTGATGGCGGAGTTTCTGGCCTCTGACGGAACCCACTTGATGTTCATTGATGCCGACATCGAGTGGGAGGCGGAATCGGTGCTGCGGCTGCTGGCAGAAGAGCTGCCTGTGGTCGGCGGTGCCTATCCGATGAAAATGCTTAACTGGCGGGCAATGGAAACAGCAGTGCGCGGCGGTAAGGGCGACATCAAGAAATTCGCCTCCGTCTACGCGATCAATTTTGATGAGCGCGCGGGGGATCTACCGGATCAAGATTTGGTGCGGGTTAAGGATCTGGGCACCGGCTTCATGATGATCCGCCGCGATGTGCTGGAGACGATGTCCAAGGCCTACCCGCACCTGCGCTACCAAAATCACGACCCTCGGCTGGGGCCTGAGTCCGTTGCGCTGTTTGACACGATGATCGACCCCGACACCAACCTGTACCTGTCGGAAGACTATGCCTTCTGCCGTCGTTGGCAGCAGTTGGGCGGCGAGGTGTGGCTGGATCGTCGGGTGGTGCTGAACCACATCGGCACCTACAAGTTCGAAGGTGATGTGCAGGCGATCTGGCAGTTTAAGCGCTGATCACCCCCCAGAACGCCCCCGCGACCACACCCCCCCTGGACGACGCGCGGCTGTGCGCGCTAAATCCCCTCGACCGACAGGGTTCGCGCGCCATGTTTGTGCGGCTGCACCCTGTTCCCCAGCCCGCAGGCAACCTTCATCCACAGGTGCTTCAGATGTCCCTTAAAGTCGTTACGGTGTTCGGCGGCTCAGGCTTCTTGGGGCGGCATTTGATCCGTCGGCTGGCGAAGACTGGTGCAGTGATCCGGGTTCCCGTTCGCAACGCCGAAAAGGCCAAATTCCTGAAACCGATGGGCGATGTGGGGCAGATCGTTCCCATCGCTGCCGACATTCGCGACCCCGCCGCCGTCGCCCACCATGTGGAGGGCGCCGATGCCGTGGTCTTCCTGGTTGGCATCCTAGCGCCCACCCAGGGCCGCAGCTTCCAGGCGATCCACGCTGACGCGCCTGGCATGATTGCCCGTGCGGCTGCCAGTGCGGGCGTTGGCCGACTGGTTCAGGTGTCCGCCATGGGGGCAGATGCCAACGCCGCGGCTGAGTATCTGCGCACCAAAGCCGCCGGCGAGGCAGCCGTGCGGGCGGCCATGGCGGACGCCGTCATTCTGCGCCCGTCCATCGTGTTTGGCCCGGAAGATGGGTTCTTCAACTTGTTTGCAAGTTTGGCGCGCTTTGCGCCGGTTCTGCCTGCCTTTGGTGGCGGTGGCACCCGCATGCAGCCTGTTTATGTTGGCGATGTCGCGGATGCGATCATGGCCGGGCTCACCAACCCCGCCACCAATGGACAAACCTACGAGCTGGGCGGGCCAGAGGTGTTCACCTTCCAGGAGCTGATCAAGCTGGCGCTAATCCACTCCGGACGGCCAAACAAGCCGATTCTACCGGTGCCCTTCCCGCTCGCCATGGCGGAGGCGTGGATCCTGGAGAAGTTGCCGCTGAAGCTGCTGACCCGCGATCAAGTGACCATGCTGAAGTCAGACAATGTCTGCTCTGGCACCCTGCCCGGTTTGGCGGAGCTTGGCATTTCGCCAACGGCATTGGCGGGCATCCTGCCCACCTATCTGGACCGGTTCCGCCCCGGTGGCCGCTTCGCGGGCATCCGCACGGCCTAACCCCAACCAGCAACCGCCGCGGAAGCCTTCCTCCGCGGCGGCGCTGGGATCGCGCTTAGTCGAGGGAGTTGACGTAGCTGCCAAAGGGCGTCTGGTCGGGTGCCGCAACACTCCAAATCCCGACATACCCAGCGACATCGCCCGCCGCATCAAACTCGTGATTGCCGGAGATGCCCTGGTAGTTGATCTTGGTTCCAGCGGCTATGAGCTGCTTGGCGCGCGCCCACTCGCCCGGCCCCACCACTTCGCCGGGGCCATTGGAGACGGTGCGGATCGCCGCCTTGATGGCCGCGCGATCAGTTGACTTCGCCGCTTCCATCGCCAGCAACAGGATCATCGCCGCATCATAGGCTTGGCGAACGAACGGCGCGTTCGGGTCGGCTTGGCTGACGCGGCGATAGACCGCGGTGTAGCGCTCCAACGCGCCAGCATCGGTCGGTGGCTCGGCCGAGGCGGTCCCAAACGACTTCGCCAGATTGGCCGCCCCCACCTCGCGCACAAAGGCGCCCTCACGCGTGCCTTCCGACATCACGAAGGTGTCAAAGAACCCGCCTTCCAGCGCCTGCCGGGTGATCGTGGTGCCGCCAGACTGCGGATAGGCGATCAACACCAACGCCTGCGGATTGCCCTGGGCGGCGGTTGCCAGTTCCGAGCGGTAGGAGGCGCGATTGCTCTCCACCACCATGTTCTGGGTGACGGTGCCGCCGCGGCGCTGGAATTCCGGCACGAAGTGCTGGACGAAGCCGCGGGCATAGTCGGTCGCCTCGGCCATCACGGCCACGCGGGTGAGGCCGCGGTCACGCGCGATCTTCGCCAGCACCTTGCCTTGGAAGTCATCGCCGCCGACCACCCGGAACACCGTGTCATTGTCGGCCAAACCCGTGATCGACGGGTTGGTCGCCGAGGGCGACATCAACACGACGCCAGCGCCGATGGTGACGGAGTTCGCAGCCGCCAGCAGCATGCCAGAGCCCAGCGGTCCAACAATCGCTGGCACCTGTTCCAGGTTGACCAGACGGTTGGCGGCTTCCACGGCACCTTGAGGTGTCGTCTGGTCATCGCCTTCAACCAGCACCACCCGGCGACCATTCAGAATGCCGCCATTGGCGTTGACATCCTCAATCGCGGCACGAATGCCGTCGCGGATCGGCGGCACGAACCGGGCAAGACCGCCCGTGGCGCTTAAAATCGCACCCAGCTTTACGTCCTGTGCTTGAACTGGCTGCCCCGCGGCAACCAGCAACGCCGCACCTGCAATGACGGCAGCGCGACGGGTGATGTGTGTCAGCATGTCCCCTCCTGTGAACACCAAAGATGGTGGTCAAACCCCCAAAACCGGACGCTTTATCCCTACCAGGAGACGAGGCCACACTCAACTGCAGGCCGCGTGGGGTTGCGGCAGGCAGTCGCAGCCTGTATCGAGGCAGTGGGGCATGCGGTGTAAGCCGCTGGAGGGAGATCGGCATGTTGGAGGCGGCTGGCCTCGTGAAACGGTTTGGCGGCTTTACTGCCGTGGATGGCTGCAGCTTAACGGTGGAGGAACGCTCCCTCACCGGGCTGATCGGGCCGAATGGCGCGGGCAAGACAACCCTGTTCAATTTGCTGGGTGGCTACTATCGCCCCGATGGCGGTGCCGTGCGCTTTAAGGGCCGCGACATCTCGCGCCTCAAGCCGCATCAGCGCTTCGCGGCGGGCATCACCCGGACCTTCCAGATTCCCCATGAATTCCAGCGCATGACGGTGCTGGAGAACCTCACCGTCGTCCCTCCCGCCCAATCGGGAGAGGGGTTGTTTGCGGCTTGGTTCCGGCCATTCACCGTCGCCCGCCAGGAAGCTGCCGTGGTGAAGCGCGCGCGCGAGGTGCTGGACTTCCTCAAACTCACCCATGTGGAGAGCAACCAAGCCGGTGCCCTGTCCGGTGGTCAAAAAAAGCTCCTGGAATTGGGACGCGCGATCATGTCCGGCAACAAGTGCATCCTGCTGGACGAGCCCGCCGCGGGCGTCAACCGCACCCTGTTGGCGGAATTGGCGGAGCGCATCGCCGAACTGCACCGGACCGGCTACACCTTCTTGATCATTGAGCACGACATGGAATTCGTCGGCCATCTCTGCCGCCCGATTTATGTGATGGCGGAAGGCAAGGTACTGACTAAGGGCAGCATGGCCGACATCCGCGCCGACCATCGCGTGGTGGAAGCCTATCTTGGCTCGCAGGGTTCGGCATGAGCCGCCATTGGCTTTGGGGGGCAGCATGAGCCTGTTGACGGTTAGCGAGGTGTTCGGCGGCTATGGCGGTGCAGATATCCTGCAAGGCGCCTCGCTCACCGTCGCCAGCGATGAGATTGTGGTGATTATCGGCCCCAATGGCGCTGGCAAATCGACCCTGATGAAGGCGGTGTTTGGCTTGGTGCGGCTGCGTCAGGGCAGTGTAAGCCTGGATGGCACCACCATCACCAACCTCGCCCCCGACCGCATGGCCCATCACGGCCTCGCCTATGTCCCGCAGGAGCGCAATGTGTTCGTCTCCCTCTCGGTGGAAGAGAATTTGGAGATGGGCCATTTCATCCGGCGCGGCTCGCCACGCGCGGCGATCGATCGGGTCTATGGTCTGTTCCCCGATCTGGCAGCAAAGCGCCGTCAGGCTGCGGGCTCGCTGTCCGGTGGGCAGCGCCAGATGGTGGCGATGGGCCGTGCGTTGATGCTGGACCCCCGCTTGATCCTGTTGGATGAGCCAACCGCAGGCCTCAGCCCAAAATACATGGACGTGATCTTCGACAAGGTGAGGGAGATCAACCGCACTGGAACGGCGGTGCTGATGGTGGAGCAAAACGCCAAGCAGGCACTGAAGATCGCCCATCGTGGCTATGTGCTGCAAACCGGGCGCAATCGCGTGGACGATACGGGGGCCGCGCTTTTGGCGAACCCCGATGTCGCCCAAATGTTTCTTGGCGCGTGAGGGGTAAGCGGCGATGGCAGACTTCGTCAGCTTCTATCTGATGCCAGGGGTGGTCCTAGGCTGCATCTATGCACTTGGTGCTGTGGGCTTGACCCTGCTGTTCGGCATCTTGCGCTTTGCCCATTTCGCCCATGGTGACGTCATGACCGTGGGGGCCTATGTGGCCTTCGTCGGCGTGGTCAGCTTTGGGCTGACGGCCTATCAGTCCATTCCACTGGCGATCCTGGTCTCGGTGCTGCTGGTGATGGCGATTGACCGCACCTTCTATCGTCCGCTGCGCCGTGCCTCTCCGATTGTGCTGCTGATTTCTGGGTTCGGCGTCGCCTTGATGCTGCGCGCGGCGATTTTGTTTTTCTTCGGACCAGATGGCGGGGTTTACGAACAGGGCATCCGCCGCCCGATGATCTTTGCGACGGAGTGGGGCCGGTTTCGTATTCAAGAGCGCCACCTCTGGATCATCGGGGGGGCGGTTGCGCTGGCGCTGACGCTGCATCTGTTCCTCACCCGCACGCGGTTGGGCAAGGCGATGCGCGCCATGAGCGACAACCCCGACCTTGCCCGCATCACCGGTATCCCAACCGAGCGCGTGATCCTGGCGACTTGGGCGATTGGCGGGGCAACGGCCGCGACAGCTGGGGTGTTTCTCGCCATCGACACCCAGGTCAACCCGATGATGGGTATGAACATGCTGCTGCCGATCTTCGCCGCGATGATCCTGGGCGGCGTCGGCCGCCCCTGGGGCGCTGTATTTGGCGGCCTGGTGCTGGGCATTGCGGAGGAGTTGGTGGCAGCTCCGATTTGGGGCGGCCAGCCCCTCCTCTCCCCGGCCTACAAGGTGGGGTTGAGCTTTGCAGTGATGGTGCTGTTGTTGATCTTCCGCCCCACTGGCCTGTTCAAGGGCCAAAGCTAGGAGGCTGCGATGACGCTGGATAGTCTGGGCCTCTACCTCATCTCCCTGCTCACCATGGGGGGCATCTACGCGGTGTTGGCCCTTGGCCTGAACATCCAATGGGGCATGACTGGCTTGATGAATGCCGGGGTGGCTGGCTTTGTCGCGATTGGTGCCTACACCACGGCAATCTTGACCACCGCGCCATCGGGCATGCATCTCGGCGGCTTCGGATGGCCCGTGTGGGCTGGCATGCTGGCGGCGACTCTGGCCTCTGGCCTGCTGGCCCTGCCGATTGCGCTGATCTGCATTCGCCTGCGCTCTGACTATCTCGCGATGGCGACGCTCGGCATTGCGGAGATTCTGCGCCTCGTCGTCCGCAACGAGGAGTGGGCAACCGGTGGACCGCGGGGCGTGGCGGGCCTGCCCAAGCCCTTCACCGATCTGGCGGCTCCCTATGATCAACTGGCGTATCTGGGGATGGTGCTGGCGCTGATCGCGCTGGTCTATTGGCTGGCTGAGCGGGCCTATCGTGCGCCCTGGGGCCGGGTGCAGCGGGCGATCCGCGAAAATGAAGTCGCGGCTGCCGCCGCTGGCAAGAATGTCGAAGCGTTCCGCCTGCAAAGCTTTGTCCTCGGCGCGATGGTGATGGGGCTGGGTGGCTCGCTGCTGGCGCATAACATCCGCTTCATCGGGCCCGAGGCTGTGGAGCCTCTGATCGCCACCTTCCTGGTGTGGGTGATGCTGATCGCTGGTGGCTCTGGCAACAATCGCGGGGCCATCCTGGGGGCCTTTGCGATCTGGAGCCTGTGGGCTGTGACCGAGATCGCAACGGCGCAATTGCCCCCCGAGTTGGGCGGGCGCGCTGCCTATGTCCGGGTGTTCCTGATCGGTCTCGCGCTGCAGCTGATTCTGCTGTACCGGCCCCAGGGCTTGATTGGGGAGAAGCCGCCACGACCGCTCAGCCGGATTGATTGAGGCTGCGGCTTGCCCGAGCGGGGTCGGCGCACGATACTCGCGCGCGATGTGGCACCTCCTTCACAGCGCTGCAGATCGCAGCCTGCAAATCATCGGCGGTACCCTGGCGATTCTCGCAGCCGCCTGCTTGTTCCTTGCCATTGGCTGGCACTGGCAATTCTCGCCCTTCAGCCATCCCGGCATGGCACCGGATGGCGACCGACTGGCTTTGCTGGGTCTGGACGCCTTTCGTTGGGGGGCCCTGGGCATCGCGGCGATGATCGCCGGCGTTCGGCAAAGTCCGCCGCCACCAAAGGATAGCCGTCGCCACAGCCAACAGACTGGTGGCTGGATGGTGGTGCCTGTGTTCTGGCTGCTGGGCACGCTGGCGCTGGCCGCGATCTCCACCGTTGCGTGGTTTGTCTGGATGGAGCGTCTGCCCGGCGGCAACCTCACAGAGAACTGGGTGCTCGCCAGCCTCTACGCGATCCCACCCCTGCTGCTGCTGGTGTTGGTCGGCTATGGCCTGTTCGATGATCGACCGGAGCCGTCCACGGGACCGTCGCTGAAGGTTGACATTCCACCGCCGCCGGTGCGCCGCAAGGCACCACCACCCCAGCCGGCCCCTCCCCCCGCGGGCTCCCGCTCCGCTCAAGACAGCATGGCAGCGCGTCGCCGCCGCAAAGGAGAATCCGATGGCTGGGGCTGAGGAAGGGCTGGCAGTCACACCGTGGTTGAAAGCCGTTGAGGCCCCAGCCATCGCCGTTGCCCGGGCCTGGGTCGCGGGACGCCAGTTCCCCAGCGACCACCCGCTGATTGACTTGGCTCAGGCCGTTCCCGGCCATCCGCCACCGGCTGCGCTGCTGGACCATCTGGCAGAAGCCGTGCGCGATCCGGCCAGCCATCGCTATACCGAGATTCTGGGCCTGCCGCGCCTGCGGGAGGTTCACGCCAACCACCTCTCAACGGTTTACCGGGCACCGATTGCAGCGGATCGGGTCGGCATCACCGCAGGGTGCAATCAGGCCTTTTGCGCAGCCCTGCAGGCGCTGGCGGCGGCGGGCGACAATGTCCTGCTGCCCACACCGTGGTACTTCAATCACAAGATGTGGCTGGACATGCTGGGGGTGGAGGTGCGTCCGCTGTCCTTCCGGCCCGATGCGGGCGGCGTGCCCGATGTGGCCGAGGCGGCCGCCAAGATCGACAGCCGCACCCGCGCCATCATTCTGGTCACGCCGAACAATCCAACGGGTGCGATCTATCCCCCGGCGGTGCTGGAGGCGTTCTACGCGCTGGCCCAGCGCCACCGCCTCGCCCTGGTGCTGGATGAGACCTACAAGGACTATCTACCCAGCGCCGAGCCTGCCCACCGCCTCTTCGAGGACCCCGCCTGGGGCGGCACCGTGGTCCAGCTCTACAGCTTTTCCAAAGTGTTTGCGCTGACGGGCCATCGCGTTGGCAGCATCACGGCCAGCACCACGTTTTTGGCCGAGGTGGAGAAAATCCTCGACTGTGTTGCGATCTGCGCACCCAACCTTGGCCAGCGGGCCGCCCTGTTCGGGTTGGAGCATCTGGGTCCCTGGGTTGCAGGCAACACCGCAGACCTTGCCGCCCGCGCGGATGCTTTTCGCAGCGGCTTTCAGGGCCTCAGCGGCTGGCGCTTGATCAGCCTCGGTGCCTATTTCGCCTACCTTCAACACCCGTTCCCGGAAGCCGGGCTCAGCGTCGCCAAGCGATTGGCCGACCAGCACAACATGCTGTTGCTGCCGGGATCGTTCTTCGGCGTTGGCCAGGACCCGTTCCTTCGCCTTGCCTTCGCCAACGCCACCCAGGACCAAGTGCCAGAGGTCATGCGGCGATTGGGAGCCTCGCTGGGGTGAGGCAAACCTGCTGTGCGCCGGGTCTGACGTGCACATGCAGGCGCCTGTCTGGCGTGGCAGCGATCGCGTGCCGCCACGGCTTGGTCACTCCGCAATCCGGCTAAGGGGCTGGCGGTGATCGGCAACGGCACCGCTGCGATACTCCGCCACGGCTTGGCGCACAATCAGGGCGGAGGAATGTAGGAACAATGCCGCCATGATCGCCGCAACACCTAAGTCCGGCCAAGCACTGGTAGTACCCCACACACCCAACGCCGCCGCAATCACAATGCAATTGCCAATCGCATCATTGCGCGAACACAGCCAGACCGAGCGAACATTGGCATCGCCATCTTTGTAGCGTAGCAGCAACAGCACGCTCGCAACGTTTGCGGCCAGCGCCAAGACACCGATCACACCCATTACCTCAGCGCGCGGCAGACCCAGCACCAGGGTTTGGTAGAGCGTTGAGCCCAGCACCCACAGCCCCATCACGCTGAGGGAAGCGCCTTTGACCAGTGCGGCCGATGCGCGGGTTCGCAGGCTGGCACCGATCACGGCAAGGCTCAGGCCATAGGTCGCGGTATCGCCGAGAAAGTCCAACGCATCGGCCAGCAGCGCTTGGGACTGGGCAATATGCCCTGCGACCATCTCCACGGCGAACATCGTCGCATTGAGGGCGATCACCAGCCATAACACGCGCTTGTAGCGCGCATCGACGCCATCAAACACCGGATTGCCATGGCAACCGCAACTATGGGTCGGAGAATCGCAGGACCCGGCAGTGGCCTTGACCGCCAGAGACGGAGGGGTGTGATGCAGATCGGCGGGCATTGCTGGTCCTTTCCTTCCAACCTGTCCCGAGTCTAGAATCTCTAGTCACTAGAGGATCAAGAGGGTGCAATGGCTCTTGGTATTGGAACAGTGTCGCAGGCCAGCGGCGTCAAGATACCAACCATTCGGTTTTACGAGCAGATTGGCCTGCTACCCACAGCTGCGCGCACCACGTCCAACCGCCGCCGCTATGGGGAGGAGGATGTGCAGCGTTTGCGCTTCATCCGCCACGCTCGCGAGTTGGGATTTGAGATTGAGGACATTCGCACCCTGCTGGCCCTGACCCAAACGCCGCACGCCCCCTGCCAAGAGGCGGACCAGATTGCCCAACGGCACCTTGCGACCATTGATCATCGCATCGGACAATTGACTGCGCTGAAGGCGGAGATCGAGCGCATTGCAACCAGCTGTGCCGGCAATGCCGTCCGCACCTGCCGCGTGATTGAAGCCCTGGGCGAAACGCCCAGTTGAGGCTTGGGCGGGCGTCGGCCTCGCGATCCTCCTCAGGCGCGCAATCAATGTCTTTGGTGTTATCATCCACGCGGACAGAGGCGTGTTCGTCCTCAGACGCGATGGCTTGCAGGGCGCTGTAGCCTGCCCGGCCTATCGCACACGGCGGTCATCTTAAAATATTCCTATGTGGATCACTTCACGTCATCGTCCTACCTTGCTGCATATCGCCAGCCAAGCCAGTGGGCTGAAGACAATTGTAGCAAGTAGCGCTCATGCAACCATTGCCTTCGCGTGATTTTTCTACGGTTAGACAAAGACCCTCCAACCGGTGAGGCGCACTTGTGCTTTGCTCCAGCGGGATGCTATTTTACCACGCGGCAGTCTACAGCTTCGCGTGCTTGCTGGTGCAGGTGGACGTGCAGGCAACGGCTTTTGGATCGCGATAGGGGCGTCGGACGTGTCGCATTGGAAATTCACTGTGCCCGGCATCATTGGGGTGGCCGTGGTCGCGCTGGCCGTGATGGGCGTCCGCGGGTGGGTCAGCGACAGCCCGAAACCCGCGGTCTCAGTCGCTCAGGCACTGCCACCGCCCTCAACGGTGGTCGCTCGGGCGCGGATTGAACCGAAGGACCGGGTGCGGGTGATCCATGGCCACGATCGGGCCGTGCTGCGCGCCATCCTCGTGCGCGAAGGTGATGTGGTCAGCAAGGGCGATGTGCTGGCGGAGTTGATCTCGGTCCCCGTCTTGGCTGCAAAGCTGGCTTTGGAGGAACGGCGACTGGCCGAAGTCATGGCTGTGGCTGATCAAATCACCGCACCTGCAAAGGCCACCTCGCGCGCGGCGCAACAAGCCCTGATGCGCCAGCGCCAATTGGATATGGAAAAGGCAGAACAAGAACTGCGGCGGGCGGAACGGCTTTACCAAACCAATGTGGTATCGGTGACGCGCTTCAGTGATCGCTTGTTCGAGTACAATGCCGCACGATATGCATTATCGCAGTCCCAGGAAGTTCTTGCCTCCCTCTCTGAAGTGCGCGAGGTCGATGTTCGGGTGGCGGAAGCGCAAGTCGCCACGCAGCGTGCAGCCGTGGACTTGGCGCGGGCTGACCTTGACCGTGCGATCATTCGCGCGCCGATCAATGGTACTGTCCTCTCTGTGTTCGCGCGCGCGGGCGAACTGCTGGGTGAGGATGGCCTGCTGCAGATGGCCGATATGTCCGCGCTGATCGCGATTGCCGAAGTCAATGAATTGGATATGCCTCGGATTGCCGTGGGACAGACTGCCAACATCCGAAGCGCGCTGTTCGCCACACCAATCGAGGCCACCGTCGTCCGCACCTCCGAAACCATTTTTAAGCAACGGCGCCCAACATCCGACGTCCTAGTCGGACGGGATGCCCGCATCGCTGAAATCGAACTGCTGCCAAGCCTCCGCCTGCCAGCGCTGATCGGCGCTGAGTTGACTGTGGAAATTCAGGTGCGGTGATGCGCCAGTTCATTGCGGAAAGTTTGTTTGTGGCGACCCGCCAGCTTCGCCATCGCGGGCGACAAGCCGGGCCGATGTTGGCCGGTGTCGGCGTCGCCATTGTGTTGATGTTCATGCAGTTGGGATTTCGCAACTCCCTCTACGAAAGTGCCGTTGGCGTGCCACGGGCAGTCTCGGCCGATTTGTTCGTGACCAATGCCTTGTATGAATCGATGACGGTGGTGCCGCCCTGGTTTCCCCGCTCGACTCTGCACCGGATCAGTGCCATCGACGGCGTTGCTACCGCTCGACCGTTGTATGTTCAGGCCGTAGACGTCAGCAGCCCAAGCAAAGGCGTCAAGATGGGCAGCTGGATGCTTGCCTATGATCTGCGCCAGCCGGTGTTTCTAGCCGCAGATATTAATCAAGCAGCAGATTTGTTGAAACTACCCAATGCCGTTCTGTTGGATAGCCGGTCGCGGTTTGAATACCAAACCGTGGTAGCCCGTGTCCGCAATGGTGAGACGCCGTCCTTAACTCTGCCTCAGGGGTCGGCAACGCTGTCCCCCTACCTTATTGTCGCTGGTTTGTTTACCCAGGGGCCGACATTCTTTGCCGATGGGCTGATGATCACCAGCGATTTGAACTATTATCGCTGGATGCAAACCCCGCTGGATCGCTTGTCCCTGGGCTTGGTCACCTTGGACCCCGCCACCGATCCACAGGAAATGAAGCAGCGTATCCAAACCGCTGTTGGCGATGGACTGCGGGTGTTGACGCGGCAGGAGTTTCTGGATCAGGAACGGAACTTTTTCGCGACACGAACCCCGATCGGTACCATCTTTAACTTTGGCCTGCTCGTGGGAATGGTCGTCGGCGTCGTATTCATCTCCCAGGTGCTTCAGGGCATTGTTGAAGTGAATATCCGCGAATATGCGGTGCTGAGTACGATGGGATATCGGGAATCTTTTCTTGGCATGATCGTGCTTGAAATCTCCCTCATTGTCGCTGTGGTCACATTTATTCCATCGTTTGCCCTGTCGGTACTGCTCTATCATCTTGCCGCCAACGCCACCACTCTCCCACTGGCGATGACAGTGGAAAGCGCAGTGACCGTGTTCGGTGCCGTGCTCTGTATGGGCGTGTTGGCGTCGTTGATCGCCATGCGCAAGCTCAAAAAATCCAACCCTCTTGATCTGTTCAGCTAATGACCATGATCCCCAGCCCCGAAACCCTGGTCAAGGTCGAAAGCATCTCGCACTTTTACGGTGAGAGTGACTCAAAAACCCAGGTCCTGTTCGACAATAATCTGTCGGTCGGTGCGGGTGAGATTACCATCATGACCGGGCCGTCAGGATCAGGCAAAACCACGCTACTCACCTTGATTGGTGGACTACGCGAGGTTCAAGCTGGTGCTCTAACCGTTCTGGGCACGCCCTTGACGGGTATTTCGCGCAAGGACCAGCAGCTGCTGAGACGGCGAATTGGTTTTATCTTCCAGCTGCACAATTTGTTCGAATCCCTGACTGCAATTGAGAATGTGCTGATGGCAACTCGGATCGCCGGCGTGCGCGACGAGGTTGGCCGCGCGCAGGGCATCGAGGTGCTCAAGCGCCTGGGTCTCGGGCACCGCATTGACTACAAGCCACGCGCTCTGTCGGGTGGGCAGCGGCAGCGGGTTGCCATTGCCCGCGCCTTGGTCAATCGCCCCAAGCTGATCCTGGCCGACGAACCGACTGCTGCCTTGGACAAGGCCTCTGGTCGCGATGTTGTCGACTACTTGAAGGAATTGACCACCGAATGCAGCAGCGCGGTGATCATGGTGACCCACGATCACCGGGTGCTCGACACAGCGGACCGTGTTGTCAACATGATTGATGGTCGGATCGTCAGTAATACACTGGTGAAGCAAGCAATTGAGATTTGCGAATTTTTGCGTAGAATCGAGTTGTTTATTCGCTTCAGTCCAACTGAGCTGGGTGCCATCGCTGATCAGATGACGGTACGCTATTACAAGCAGGGTGATCCCCTGATTCAGCAGAATGATATTGGGGAGGAGTTCTTTATTCTTGGGTCTGGCGAGGTAGACGTGCTGATTGACCAAGGCAGCGGACCAGGGCGCGTCAGCACGCTCGGCGCGGGCAGCGCCTTTGGCGAGCGTGCGCTGTTGACGGGGGAGCGTCGGGCCGCCAGCATCATCGCCAGTCAAGACTGCAAAGCCTATGTGCTGAGCAAAACCAACTTCGATGCCGCCGTGAAAGGCAGCCCCGATTTCCGCACACAGCTTCAAAGGATGTATCTCAGTCGTTAACACACCAGAAAGATTGGTGTGCAGGGCTGCACTGGAGAAAACGGATGGATCTGTTCGAGAAGTGCAGGCAGTTTGACCGTGCGGACCGCATCCGGGCCGCGGGTTTCTATCCGTATTACAAAACCGTCGAAGGTGCACACGGGCCAGACATTGTGATCGATGGCAAGCCAGTGATCATGGCTGGATCGAACAATTATCTGGGTCTGACGGTGCACCCGCATGTTCTTGAGGCTGCTCGCGTTGCATTGGAGCGGTACGGTGCCAGCACCTGCGGCTCGCGACTGATGTCTGGCACCATCACGCTGCACAGCGATCTTGAGCGCCGTCTTGCCCGCTTCCTGGGCTATGAGGATGCGCTGCTGCTGGCAACTGGCTACCAGACACCGCAAGCCATCATCCCTGTCTTGGCACAGCGCGGTGATCTTGTTCTGTCAGATAGGGACAATCACGCCAGTATTGTGCGCGCCAATGCCATGGCTACGGGACAAGGCGCGCGCGTGCTGCGCTTCAAGCACAATGATATGCCACATCTGGAAGCTCTGCTGCGCGCAGCACCCTTGGAGACGCCCAAGTTGATCGCAACAGATGGTGTGTTCAGCACGACGGGGGTGATCGCCGATATGCCGCAGCTGGTGTCTCTGGCCCGTCGGTACAATGCCCGGATCATGTGCGACGACGCCCATGCAACAGGGGTCCTGGGCCGTACTGGCCGCGGCACGGGTGAGCACTTTGGTCTGGGGCCAGACGACATTGACCTCGTGATGGGAACCTTCAGCAAATCTCTCGCCTCCCAAGGCGGGTTTGTTGCGGGCCCCAGTGTGGTGATTGACTATCTGCGCAACGTGGCGCCCCCGGCGATGTTCTCAGCCAGTCCACCACCACCCGTGGTTGCGGCTGCCCTGGCCGCCCTGGACATCCTGGAGGCGGAGCCCGAGCGGATCGCGCGGCTGCATCAGAACGTGTCACGGGTGATCACGGCGTTGCGTGCAGCAGGTTTCACTGTGTTGAGCCCCGGTGGCACCGGCATCGTCTCCATCCTGGTCGGCCAGGAAGAGCGCACCTTTGTGATGGCAAAGGCGCTGCTGGAGGCCGGGGTGTTTGTGAATCCGTTCGTCTCTCCCGGTGTTCCACAGGGTCAGGACTTGATCCGGACCAGCTTCATGGCGACACACGAGCCCTGGCATCTGGATGCGGTGATTGCTGCAATCACGCGTGTTGGGTTAGAGCTTGGCCTGATCCCATGGCGCTCGGCTGCGGATTGAGGGGAGTGTTGGATGTCTGATCACACCAAGTCCGTACCATTCGAGCGTCTGCGGATTTTTCAGTCCCCGCTGCTGGAAGAACTGACGCTGACCCGTCCGGCCTCCGTCGCGGCGGTGTGGAGCATCATCATCGTCGTGCTGGCGGCACTCGCCCTGTCCTCCCCCCTGTGGCGAGTTGAGGTGGGCGTGCCAGCGTTTTTGGCGGGTCTGTTTGTATGGACGCTGTTTGAATACGCCATGCATCGATTTGTGTTCCATTGGCAGGCCAAGTCACCCAAGGGCAAGCAGCTTGTTTACATGATGCATGGGGTTCATCACAAACAACCCCAGGATCGCATGCGAGCGCTGATGCCGCCCTTCACCTCAATCCCTTTGGCAGCTGTGCTGTTTGGATTGGCTGCATTGGTGGTGGAGCGGCCGTGGCTGGACATTGCCGCTTGTGGTTTTCTGGTTGGATACTTGGTATTCGATCTCATTCATTGGGGTTGCCACAATGCGCGCCTGCCAACGCGGCTCGGTCGGGCGTTGAAGCGCTATCACCTGCGCCATCACTACGATCACTCAACGCCAGGCAATTTTGGCGTCAGCACGCCGCTGTGGGATTGGGTGTTTGGCACGCGATTGACCAAGTAGCCGCCGCTAACACACCAGCGGCTTGTGATACAGGCGATACCGCTTCACGGGCGGGCCGCTCAAGCGTGTGCACAGATCAATGACAGGCCGATTGGTCTCAAGGATCCAGGAGAATTCAATCCAATCCAGCCCCATCTGGAGCGCGGCACGGCGGATCTGTCCCACCAGACGGGCAATGATCAATCCACCCAGGCGTTGATTGTGGAACCGCTGGCGCACGCCGAACAGCACCACCCGTGCCGAGGGCAGACGGGCAACCTTCACCCGCCAGATCAGCCGCGCGATGGTGAGGGGGGTCAACCTGCCATCAAAGTCCTGCGTCAATGCGTTCAAATCCGGCAGAGCCACCATCATCGCCACGTCTTGACCATCCAGAGTGACAAACGCCGCTGAGTCCGGACGCAACAGCAGACGCAGCGTATCGGCCAGCGCGTCAATCTCCGCCTCGGTCATCGGCACATGGCCCCAGTTGTTGGCCCAGGCGTCGTTGAAGATGTCAACAA
The DNA here is from genome assembly GCA_004292755.1 of Alphaproteobacteria bacterium. Lineage (GTDB taxonomy): Bacteria > Pseudomonadota > Alphaproteobacteria > Elsterales > Elsteraceae > RDXE01. The sequence goes on along the minus strand of RDXE01000064.1, from coordinate 3,906 downwards.
TCACGTCAACTTCTTGGCGCAACCGCTTGGTGTTCAGCAAACGAACACCGAGATTCACGCGTGGTGTCACGCGCTCCAGAATGTGCTCCACCTCCGGGGGTGCAGCCTGAACGTCCATGCGAAAGGCAACCAGGTCCATTGCCTTGGTCAGCCCGGTGCGCTGCAGCAGGCCATCATAATAGGGACGGCCCTGGGGCATCATGATCGCGCTGGGCGAGTCAAACCCGTCGACAAGAACACCGCACTCCTCATTGATGGACAGGTTGAATGGCCCCACCAACTCTGTCAGTCCGCGCGCAGTTCCCCAACTGGCAACAGCTGCCACCAGCGCCTCGGCAACCTCCGGATCCTCAACACACTCAAAGAAGCCGAAATGCACGGCGCGTTGGCCATGGTGCTGGTTGGCGCGATGATTAACCTGGGCGCTGATACGCCCCACCGGATGCCCATCCCGCAAGGCGAGAAACAGTGCAACCTCGCCAAATTCAAAGAATTTGCTGTGGCGGCTGGAAATCCGGCGCTTTTCCAACGCCAGCAACGGCGGCACGAACACGGGGTCACCGCCCATCACAACCCACGGCAGCCGCAGCCACTGTTGCTGCTGCGCGGCACTGACCACCGGAACAATGGTGATGCTGGTCATGATTGGCCCCTTGGCAGCGTGTGCAGGCGAAGTTTGGCAACGATCCAGTCGGACCAAGATGGCGGCAGGAGTGCCAACCCCCAAAACATCATGGCCAAGGGACGGGAGAACGCGATCCGGCCGCGGTTGCGCGCAAGCCCGCTGCGAATGATCTCTGCTGCACGCTCGGCCGACACGGCAAAGGGCATGCGCACTGGGAGCGAGGCGCTCATCGGTGTTGTGACCACGCCAGGCAGTACCACACTCACGCGCACGCCCATTGGTGCCAACTGGCCACGAAGCGCCTCCCCATAAATCTTCACGGCGGCCTTCGCCGCTGAATAGGCCGGGGCATCGGGTAGACCACGCCAAGCGGACAGGGAGGAGACCAGGGCGATCTGACCCCGCCCACGCGCGATCAGGCGCGGTAAAATCGGCTGAACCGTGTTCAGCAGGCCCAGCAAGTTCACCTCAAAGATCGCCCGCGCCTCTGGCGAGGCTTGGTCGGCTTCGGCCTGCAGGGTTGCTCCGCCCCCAATGGCAGCATTGGCAATCACCAGATCCAACGGCGCGTCGGCATCAACCGCTGCGATCCACGCGGCAATGGCCTCTTGGTCGCGGATGTCATGGGCTGCAAGGGCCACCGTCGCCCCCCGCGCGCGGCACTGCTCTGCCACGGCCGCCAGACGCGACCGGTCGCGCCCTGTGAGGTGCAAGACCACAGTTGGCTCGGCATACAGAATGGCAAGCGCCGCCCCGATCCCACTGCTTGCACCAGTGATCAAGATCGATTGCGGCGCCCTGGCGTTACGAGGTCTTGGCGGACTGGAAGACATGGCCCCTCCAATCAACGGAGCGGTCAAAAAACCCCAGTACCAGGGCAACGGGGTTCAGAACCTCCCGGATCAGGCAGCCACACACGAACGCGATACCAAGGGGCTGGTTCCGCCGCTTGGCAATGGCAAGGTCAACCAGCAGCCAGCCAAGGACATGGCCGCCAAACAGCACCAGCGGCGCAACGCCAAGCAGCGCTGCGCCCGACAGGGCACCCGCAGTCCCAGCTGGAATCATCAAGATTGGCAGCTCCAGCCAAATCCCTATCGGGGCATGGGCAACCCGATACTGGCCCCAGCGCTTTTGACGCCTCCAGACCTCTGACCAGGATCGCCGACCCAACGGTATCCGGGCGGGAACCTCCGAGACCCGGGCAGGAATCGAATGCTGCGTCGCAGCCACCGCCAGGGCATAGTCTTCCGTTGAATACCGGCTTAGAGCGTCCAGTCCCCCCAAAGTCTGCAGATGGGTGACTGACATTGTCATGCCCTTGCCATGGGCCGATGGCATGCCAATCCAATCCAGAGCCGTGTTCAAGCGAAACTGATGGCTGAAGAAGGCGCACTCCGTCCAAGCCGCCAGCGATCGCGGGTCGACACCCTCCGGCAGGGCGGAGATCACTCCACCCAATGCCAGTGCCTGGGCCTGCCAATAGCGCGCGGTGTTGGCAGGCAGAAGCGTGTTTGAGTCACTGAAAAATACAAATTCTGCCTGCTGCACGGCAAATCCAGCTGCCATGTTGGTCAGCTTTGGATTGGTGTAACGATCCTGATCATTGACGACGATACAGGATGTCTGTGGTGCCACTTGGCACGCCTCCTGGACCAAGGGCAATGCTGGGTCCTGCGGGGAGGAGATCGCAAAGATCACCCGACAGTCCGGATGGTCCTGCCGCAGGCAAGAGGCGGTGACATCCTCCATCCGATACTCAAGCCCCGCAACGGGTCGTATCAGGGAAATCGATGGCAGAGTGTCTGGAATGCTGGTGCGACGCAGGCGTGGGTGCAGCACGACACTGACCACAGCAGACGCCAGCAGAACAGCCACGGCAGCAATCCAAAGAGAAAATCCAATAGTCATCAAGCCAGTTGTCAGCATGCTGCTCATCGCTGGCACCTACTTTTTGATTAGAAAACACCACAACTCTTCGCCCACGAGACAAGCCACCGCGTGAGATGCGCGAGCGTAGCAATCAACCGCGAGGCTTGGCACTAAATACTTCGCCACCCCAGCTGATTTGAGTCTTCAGCGCCCCTGCGACCAGCACCACTGGAATCAACACCTCCCGGCCCAGGCTGGCAAGCGGCGTCCAGGCACTGATCACCTGACCGCGGAGTTTGGCCACGATGGCATCGCAGCTGAGCCACACAAGCCCATGGCCAAGCAGTGCGAACCACAGCGCCTCTGGCCACAGAACGGCACAAGCCATTGCCCCGGCGAGGCCGGAGGGCACCATCGCGGCCAGGAATTCCGCAACCAAGCTGACGGGCGCGGAGGTCGCCCGCAGTTGAGCCCAGCGCCGCTGACGGCTGATCATGGCGCGCCAGGATCGCGCGCCCAGGGGCGTGCGGGCCGTTGCGTTGGACAGACGCACGGGAATTCGGTTGGCCTTGGCCGCCTGAGCCATCGCAAAATCTTCTGCTGGGTACCGGCTGAGCGCTTCAACACCACCAAGCGCCTCGAACTGCTGGCGAGACACCATCATCGCCTTGCCATGCACAATGGGGACACCCAGCCAAGTGAGGGTCAAGCCAAGGCGCAGGTGATGCTGGTTCAAGAACGCACACTCAACCCACGCCGCCGCCGAGTGTGGGTCCACCCCCTCCGGTAGGGCGGAGACTATGCCACCCAGCGCCATCGCCTCCCCCTGCCAGCGGCGCGCGGAGTCCTGGTACAACAGCGTATTGCCATCACTGAAGAACAGGTACTCGGCACTGCAAGCCTCGATGCCTCCAACCATGTTGTTCAGCTTTGGATTTCGGTTGGCCTGCCATTGTCCAAAGACAATCCGACAACGATCAGGGTGATCATGCGTGAGGCGGTGCAGCATCGCGAGTGCTGGATCGCGCTCTGAGGACACCGCAAACACGATGTCCAGATCGGGATGATCCTGGTCCAGTACGGACTGCGTCACCGCTTCCATGCGGTGCTCAACTCCAGCAATCGGTCGGATCAAAGCAAGCGATGGCAGAGTGCCTGGAGTGCTGGTCGGGCCCAGGCGTGGGTGCCGCACCACACTGACGATTGTAGACGTCAAAAGAACAACCAGCGCACCAATCCAAAGACAGAGACCGGCAATGCTCAAGCCAATTAAAATATCGCCACTCATCACAAGTACCTACCGACAGGACTTTGCAGCTGCAACATGCTGTGCAAACTACCGATGAGGCGCTAGGCTTGGCAATCGATAGCTCGACGCCCCAGGTGATGTGTGTGTTCAGCGCCCATGC
>RDXE01000094.1 GCA_004292755.1 Alphaproteobacteria bacterium | reverse complement strand
GCGTCGTAGCTGGGCCAGGAGGCTTGCAGCAGCAAGTCCTGCCCCTCGCCCCACAACTCCTCCGTGATGAACGGCATGAACGGGTTCAACAGGCGCAGCACCTCACGCAGAGCCCAGGCCGCCGTAGCCCGTGTCTCGGCTTGGGCGGGGCTCGCCTCCCCGGTCAAGATCGGCTTGGTGAACTCCAGATACCAATCGCACAGAGTACCCCAAGCGAATTGGTACAGCGCGTTGGCTGCATCGTTGAAGCGATAGGCGTCCAGCGCCGCACGCACCCGCGCTTCCGTCGCCACAACCTCGCCGATGATCCAGCGGTTGACGGTTTCGCGCGCTAGACTGGGTTGCCAACCGTCTGGCACGGCACAGCCATTCATCCGTGCATAGCGATTGGCATTCCACAGCTTGGTGGCGAAGTTGCGATACCCTTCCACCCGGCTGGTCGCGAGCTTGATGTCGCGACCAGGTGCCGCGAGTGCCGTCAAGGTGAAGCGCAGCGCATCGCAGCCATAGCGATCAATCAAATCCAATGGATCGATGATGTTGCCCTTGGATTTGGACATTTTCTGCCCACGCTCATCGCGCACCAGAGCGTGGATGTAGACCGTGCGGAACGGCACATCGCCCATGAACCACATGCCCATCATCATCATCCGGGCAACCCAGAAGAAGATGATGTCAAAGCCGGTGACCAGCACATCGCCGGGATAGTAGCGCTGCACATGAGCGGTCTTGTCCGGCCACCCGAGCGTGGAGAACGGCCAGAGTGCGGAGGAGAACCAGGTATCCAGCACGTCTGGGTCCCGCTCCAGCACCGCGGGCTGGCCATAGTGCGCTGTGGCCTGGGATTGGGCTTCGGCTTCGTCGGCAGCCACGAACACGGTGCCGTCTGGGCCATACCACGCCGGAATCTGGTGGCCCCACCAAAGCTGGCGGCTGATGCACCATGGCTGGATGTTGCGCATCCAGTCAAAAAAGGTGTTTTCCCATGACTTCGGCACAAACACCGTGCGCCCAGTCTCCACTGCTTCGATTGGGCCCTTCGCAAGTGTGGCGGCGTCGCAGTACCACTGATCGGTCAACCAGGGCTCGATGACCACGCCTGAGCGGTCACCGTGGGGCACCTGGTGGGTGTGTGGTTCAATCTTCTCCAGACACTCCGCTTCGGTCAGCATCTCGACAATGCGGGTGCGCACCACAGCCCGGTCATGGCCGTGGAAGGCGCGTATGCACAGGTCCGCCCCCTCTGGCGGCAGACCAGCCAGGAAGGCGGCATTGTCGGCGAGGGTCAGCTTGGCATCGCGGTCAAGGATGTTGATGCGCGCCAGATCGTGGCGGCGCCCCACCTCAAAGTCATTGAAATCATGGGCAGGCGTGATCTTCACAGCCCCTGAGCCCTTGGTCGGATCGGAGTAAAGGTCCGCCACAATCGGAATGCGCCGCCCCGCCAGCGGCAGGATCGCGTGGCGCCCGATCAGATCGGCATAGCGCTCATCCTCAGGATGCACGGCAATGCCGGTGTCGCCCAGCATGGTCTCGGGCCGGGTGGTGGCGACGGTGATCGTCCGGTCCGTACCCTCAATGGCATAGCGAATGTACCACAGGTGACCTTTGACCTCCCGCTGCTCCACCTCTAGGTCAGAGATGGCGGTGTGCAGCTTCGGGTCCCAGTTGACCAGCCGCTTGTCCTTGTAGATCAAGCCTGCGCGGTAGAGGTCAACGAACACCTTGACCACGGCCCGCGACAAGCCTTCGTCCATGGTGAAGCGTTCGCGCTCCCAATCGCAGGAGGCGCCGAGACGCTTCAACTGCTCGACGATCGTGCCGCCAGAGGTTGCTTTCCAATCCCACACCCGCTCCAGAAACGCCTCGCGCCCCAAACCCTGGCGGGACAGGCCCTGCTCGGCCAATTGGCGCTCCACCACCATCTGAGTGGCGATACCGGCATGGTCGGTGCCGGGCTGCCACAGGGCATCACGGCCCTGGGCGCGGCGATACCGGGTCAAGACGTCCTGCAAGGTCATGGTGAAGGCATGGCCCATGTGCAGCACACCGGTGACGTTCGGAGGCGGCATCATGATGCAGAACGGCGCGGTGGTGCTGCTGGGGTCAGAGCGAAACGCACCGGAGGCGACCATGCGCGGGTATTGACGCGCTTCAATCGCCTTTGGATCAAAGGTCTTGTCGAGGGCGAGGTCGCCAGCAGTGGGGTCAGACATTGCGCGCACTCTTTCACCCGCACACTCACGCGGGATGGAGCCACGCGGAGAGGAGCAGCGTGGCGCCGGGCTGGTCAGACAGACGAGGTGAGGCTGGCAGGTTTGCCAGCGCAGCACCGGGGATTGGGGAGGTGTCGGGGCTTACGCCCCGGAAGTCAACGCCGTCGCCCGTGCTGGGCGACCCGTTGGATTTCCTGGCGAACCAGTTCTTCAACGATGGGCGGCAGGTTTTGATCCAGCCACTCTTTCAAGACCGGGCGCAGGGCATCCTTCACCAGGTCTTCCAAGCCATAAGGCGTGGGCACGCCGCTCATCCGGGGCATCGGTTCAGGCTCCGGCTCTGGCTCGTTCAGTTGGTCAAGCGCCGCAAAGGCGCTGGCGGAACTGCGGGCGGCGCGCGACGACATCAAGCCGTCGGCGAAGTCATCATCATCCATTGAGAACTGAGGGCGACGCGACGGCGGCTCATCCATCGGGTCGGTCAAGTCCATCGGAGCGGGATCAAGGTCGAGCGCAAAGGTCGGCTTCGACGACATCTGCTCCACCGAGCCGTCGTCCTTCAACCGTTCGGTCAAGTCGAACACGTCGATGTCGTCCATCGGCGGTGCGGAGGCGCGCGGCGGCGGTGGCGGCGAAGCAGGTTTCGCCGCAGCGGGCGCGGCATCCTTGGCCGGGCCATCGCCGTCTTCTGAAATGATCCGGCGAATGGAGGCGAGGATCTCCTCCATTGATGGTTCCGGCTGCTGCCCCTGGGACTTGGAGTCGCTCATCCCTGTTCTCAATTCCTCCTGTCGCCCCCGTCACGCTAAGCTAAACAGCGGCTTAACGCGAGTGGGAAGCGACCTGATCTCGCTGATTTTCCACGCCTGATCAGGGAACGGCGCGCTTAAGTCTCGGGGCTTACCGGCGCGGTGGCGCTGCCACCATGTTGGCATCGGTGCCAATCCAGCGGTTTTCCACTTCGCGATAATTCTCTTCGACGTCGTACAACTCAACCGGCAGCTGGAGTTGCCGGGCACCCAACTGCCCGATGGCCGACAAAACTGAGAACGCCGCCACCAACTCGTCGCGCTGGGAACGGACGTAGGACACTTGAGCGTTCAACAGTTCCTGCTCGGCATTCAACACGTCCAGAACGGTGCGGCTGCCGACGGCCGCTTCCTGGCGCACACCTTCGAGCGCGATTTCCGACGCCCGGATCTGGGAGGCAAGGGAGGTCAGCCGAGCGCGCGCCGTGTTGAGCTGTTGATACGCAACAGCCGCTGACTCCGCAGCCACCCGCCGCTGCTGCTCGATCAAGATCATCCGCTGGTTGGCAACCTGCTTTTGCGCACGCACCCGGCTGTAGACCGACCCGGACTCGTACAGCGGAACCGACACCTGCACCGTGGCGCGGGCGATGTTGGTTTGCACGCCACCGATCTGCACTTCGCGCTGGTTCACCAGTTCCCCGACGAGATTGACCTGGGGCAGCAGTTCGCCACGCACCTCATCCACACCTTCGCGGCTGGCCGCCTCGTCAAACTGCGCGGCGATCACCTGCGGGTTGTTGGTCATCGCCACCTGCTGCGCCTCATCCTGGCTGGACGGCAGGCCCGTTGGCACGGCAGGGGCAACCAGCCCGCGCGGGGCGGTGCCCAGCAGACGCTCAAACGCTTGGGAGGAGGATTGCAAGGTTCCAGCGGCGGCAATGCGATCCGCCCGCGCGCCAGCCAGACGGGATTCCGCCTGGCTCACGTCGGTCCGCGTCACCTCGCCCACCCGAAACCGGTCGTTGGTGGCAGACAGCTGGCGGGTCAACACCGCCTCGTTGGAGGCCGTCAGTTCCAGCACCGCGGCATCACGCAGCACATTGAGGTAGGCCGTGGTCACATCCAGGAAGACCTGCGCCTCGGTCGCGGCCAAGCGCGCCCGGTCCCCCTGCACTTCATTGCGCGCCCGCGCCGTTGCCTGGGTGGTCCGAAACCCCCGGAACACCGGCTGGTTCACAGTCAATGTGCTGGTGCGCGGCTGCAGTTCCGTCGGGTCATTGGATACACCCTGGCGCTCCGTCCGGCTGTAGCCCGCAGTTCCGCTGAGGGTGACCGTTGGCCGCCAGCCGGAGCGCGCCTGCGCCACCCGCTCGTCTGTTGCGCGCAATTGCGAGCGAAAGGCCAGGATTTGCGGATTGGTGGAATAGGCAGCCGCCAGCGCCTCTTCCAACGTCTGCGCGTGTGCCGGGCTGCTGAGCGCGGTGGCGGCCAACAGGCTTGCAAGGACAAGGCGGGGCAGAAGCGTGCGGGAGCGGGCCATGATCGGTTCCAACATCAAACAGACGGCGACAGAGAAGCTGGCAGGAAAACGGCGCCAGTCAACCAACGAATCAAAAGGTGCTGCCAACACCAGGGTTGCAACCACCACGATGAGGGCGGTTTTGCACCCCTAATAGCGTGCCAGAGTGGTGTCCACCTGGGCCGCATAGGCGTCAATGCCCCCGGCGAGGTTCCACACATTGTCCAAGCCGCGACCGCGCAGGAACATGGTCGCCTGAAGCGAGCGCATGCCGTGGTGACAAACCACGACCACCCGCCGGTCCTCCGGCACTTCTTCCCAGCGCTGAGCCAGTTGCGCCAGGGGAATGGTCTGCGCCTCCGCGAAGGAGACCAGCTGCACCTCCCACGGTTCGCGCACATCCAGCAGATGAACTGCATGGCCTGCCCGCCAGTCGGCAACCTCCGCAGGCGTTACCTGGACACTGTGCATCACCCATGCTCCTGCAGCTGACCCGAAATTGGCGATAGCGGTTGCTTAGAAGACGAACCCAACGGTGCGGGTGAACCCCGGCAGCATCGGCGTGGACGCGTCAAACACCCCGCGCTTCGACACGGCAGTGCCAGAGCGCACAAACACCGTTGCCACACCCGTTGCCGGTGTCGGCCGCAGAATCGCAACCAAACGGCCACCATCGGCCAGTTGCTGCAGCAATCCCTCCGGCACGTCGGCAACCGCACCCTCGACTAGGATCGCGTCATAGGGCGCACCGGCACTGTGCCCGGCAGGCAGCGGACCGGTGATAACAGTTGCGTGATCGCCCAGCGCTCGCGCCGCCTGCTGGGCAAGGTCAGCATCGCTTTCCAGCGCGGTGACCGGGCCCGCCAGCCGGGCCAGCAAGGCCGCGCCATAGCCGGAGGCGCAGCCAACATCCAACACCCGCTCCTCACCGGTCAGGCGCAACTCTTGCACCATCCGCGCGAGCACCATCGGCTCCAGCAAGAAGCGCCCATTGGCCAGCGGCAACTCCTCATCGACGTAACAGATGTCAACCAGGGGTGCGGGCACAAAGCGTTCGCGTGGCAACTCTCTGAGTGCCGCAATCAGCCGCTGATCGATCACCTTGTTGGTGCGCACTTGGCTTTCCACCATGTTCAGGCGGGCGAGGCGATAATCCATCATGGCTGCATCCAGCGGCGGGGGAGAAACTCGAATGGCTTATAGAGGGTGTGCTACCCCCCTGGCAACGCGACAGCCAAGCGCGACTGCAGTGTGGCGTCTGTGACTTCTTGCTTGACCCGCGATGACGGGCGCAATACAACGCCGCTCCCGCCGCGGTTCACCTCGCGGAGGGCGCACCGAACGGATCGGGCGGCCGGGTGGCAGAGTGGTCATGCAGGGGACTGCAAATCCCCGTACAGCGGTTCGATTCCGCTCTCGGCCTCCACCGCGGCTGACGCGCCGCAGGGTTGAACACGGGGTAATCGCGCTAGTCAGCGCTGGCGATCCTCAGGTTTTTCTCTCTGGCGTCCCGGCTTGGGCGTGTGTATAGCAACCGCCGTTTCCGTCGCGGAGCCATGTTGGCTTCGATGACTGATCCCCGGTAGCTCAGTTGGTAGAGCGAGCGGCTGTTAACCGCTTGGTCGCTGGTTCGAGTCCGGCCCGGGGAGCCAATTCGCCGCCATGACGCGGCTTGCAGGTCGGGGTGCTGATAGCCATCAGCACCCCGTTTTGCTGTTCATCCCCAGAAAGCCGACGCTACGCGCCAGACACCCGCGGCAAGCGGGTCGAGATCAAGCGCGTCCAAGGCGTTGCCAGCGCCGGTAAAGCGCGGCGGGCGGCATGGGCATGCCACCCCACCACCGCGCCAGCCGCCGGGGTCTCAGCCCCGACCGTGCGCACCAGCCCGTGAACCACAGCGCCATCATTCAGCAAACCCAGTTTGTCTTGCAGGACTGCGACATCGGACAGAAAGCCGGAGACCCGGGGAGAGTCTGGATTATTTTGTGCGAATTCAATAAGATAGCGTATTTTCTTCAAGTTTTTTCTCACCTCATGGCGGTCGTCATCCGGCAACTCCGCCAAACCGGGGCCCAGTGTCGCAAGCGCCCGTGCGCGTTTGCGAATCCGCCGCCACAGGGCATTGGTGAGGTCAGCCTCGGCCAAGGCAAGGGCGCGTGCGGCGAAGGCCAGCTCGACTGCCAGAGCCGCCAGCACCGGCCCGCGCATGGCCCGGCGCGCGGCCTCTGCAGCCGCAGCGCGACGCTCCTCCGCGCTGTCCAGCAGGGCGCTCCAGCCAACCAGATCATCGGCTGCGGCGCGCACCGGCGGCACGCTTTCCGTGACGAACACATCCCAGTCCCGCGCCGGGCCAAGGGCTGCTGCCAGTGTGCGCGCATGGTAGGCGAGGCTCTCGCTCATCGGCTCCGGCAGCAAGGGCCGCAGGATGGGCAGGAGGGAGCGCAGACGGCGCAGCGCCACCCGGCTCTGGTGCACCCCGGTCTGGCGGTCCCCCTCCAACACCGCCATGCGGTTGAGCGCCAACTGACCCGCAATGGCGGCCACCAAATGGTCACCACGCGCGGAGGGGGCAGCCACGCGATCCGCCTTGACGGCGGGCCACCTGTCCGCGGCGGTTCGCCGCCACAGGTCTTGATCCTCACAAGCGGGGCCCAGCGGCAAGCCTGCAGAGACAAGCGTGTGAGCGACGCGCATCAGGGTTGCTTCTGCGCAGTCCTGCCCGCTGAGGCCAACCCGCACGCGCACAGCCGGGGCGGGGGCTGACGGGTCCGTTGCCAGAGGCAGCGGGCGATAGCGCACCATCCGCACGGTGACCGGAAAAATCGAACCAGCCCCTGCCCGCAGGAAGTAGCGCGTTTCCGCGACCTCTTCACCATCACGAGGGACGGGGCGGTCACGCTCCATCGGGTGCGCAGCGGGCAGGCGGGAGAGTGCGCGGGACACCTTCGTGTCGGCCCCAACTGGGCACTCAAACCAGACCGACTCCAACCCCACCATCCGCCCGTACTCACGCTGTGACGGGCCCATTGCGTGCGCCGCGCCACACGGCTGTCAATCGCGGGGGCGAAATAAAGCTGGCCGTCAGGGGCGCGGTGGGAGGCGGTAGCGCAGCAGATGACAGCGCCCGGCGCCCAGCTCGTTCCAGCCGCCGTCCACCTGTAACGACACCAACCCCAGGGTTGGCAGCCCAACGTCGAGGGCGCGCCGCAACACGGGGTCGCCCGCGCCCACCAAACTGTGGGCAAACTCCCACAGCCCGTCATTGTGACCGATCAACATCGCCTCAGCGACCTCCGGTCCCACTGCCCGGAGGGTGCCCAGCAGCGTTGGCCGGTCCGCTAGGTACAACTCATCGCGCAGGTCCACCACCGGGGCAGGCTCCAGGAAGCCGGCAAGGTGTTGCCACGTCTCCAAGGTACGGCGGGCTGTTGAGCACAACACCAAGCCAGGTCGAATCCCAAGCTCCGCCAGGGCACCGGCCAACTCACCGGCATCGGCGTGGCCGCGCGGAGCAAGGGCACGATCCCGATCCGTCGCCGCAACCCGCACGGCTTTGGCGTGACGCAACAGATGCAGCAGTGGCATGTCCCTCTCCCGACGCAACAGCGCTTGACGGTGGCGGTGGCGCGCCCCGAAAAGCAAGGCTCCGGTGCGAGAGGAGACGACAGATGGTCAACACCCACACTCCAACCCTGCCAGGGCCGATGGTCGATACGGCGTGGCTGGCGGCGCATCTGTCGGACGTCACCGTGGTCGATGGCACGTACTTCCTGCCCATCCACCAACGCGATGCCGCAGAGGAGTTCGTTGCCCGGCACATTCCCGGCGCAGTGCGCTTCGACATCGATGCGATCAAGGACCCGTCCAACCCCCTGCCCCACATGGTGCCTGGGCCGCAGGCGTTTGCTGAGGCCGTTGGTGCCTTGGGGCTCGGCTCCGACCGACCGGTGGTGGTGTATGACGGCCATGGCTTGATGAGTGCGGCGCGGGTGTGGTGGATGCTACGCCTCTATGGCCATGATGCCGTTGCCGTACTGGATGGCGGCTTGCCGAAGTGGTTGGCCGAGGGGCGCCCCGTGGAAAGCGGTGTTGCCCCACGAACACCGCGCGCCTTCCATGCGACGGAGCGGCCAAACCTGCTGGCCGATGGTGATGCCGTGGCTGCAGCGCTGGTCTCGCGTTCGGCGCAAGTGGTGGATGTGCGGGCGGCCGACCGGTTTGCTGGGTCGGCACCGGAGCCGCGACCGGGCATCCGCTCCGGCCACATGCCGGATGCGCGCAACCTACCCTTCACGCGCTTACTCGCGCCCGACCAAACCCTGCTGCCACCTGACAAGATTCTGGCGGCGTTCCAGGCGGCTGGTATCGATCCGGACCAGCCCGTGATTGCCAGTTGCGGGTCTGGCGTCACGGCCTGTGTGGCCGCACTGGCTCTCGCCACGACGGGCCGTTGGGACACGGTGGTGTATGACGGCTCCTGGGCCGAGTGGGGCAGCGATCCCCGGCGAGCGGTGGTGAGTGATGTCTGATCTCCTGTCCTATACCGTCACCTTCCTGGAGATGGTGGGCCGCCCCAGCCGCCCGCCAGCACCGCGCCCGACCGTGCCGGTGATGCTGCTGCGGTGCGACACGCCCAGTGTCCGGTTCTATCGCTACCTCTACGCCTCCGTCGGCGACCCCTGGCTCTGGTTTGAACGGCGGCTGATGCCGGCCGAGGACTTGGCGCAGGTGCTGGCGGACCCGAAGGTCAGCATCCACATCGTCTATCGCGATGGTGAGCCGATTGGCTACTTTGAGCTGAACCGCAGCGCAGCCCCTACCATCGACCTCGCGTATTTTGGGTTGATGCCGAACGCCGTCGGCCAAGGCATCGGCCCATGGCTGCTGGATCAGGCCATTGCTCAAGCCTTCGACGAAGGGGCCAGCGTGATGACCGTGAACACCTGCACGCTGGACAGTCCGCGGGCGCTGCCGATGTACCAGCGCGCGGGGTTTGTGCCGGTGCGGCGGGAGGAGCGCACGGTTGAGAACCCACGCCTGCGTCTCGCCGCCATGCCAAAGCCCGCCTGCTGGATTGAGATCGCCTAGGCTTGCGGCAGTCGAAAGGGCTCAGGCT
>RDXE01000063.1 GCA_004292755.1 Alphaproteobacteria bacterium | reverse complement strand
CTTCAGATGGGCAAGGCACGACAGGAAATTATCGGTGAGGGTAGGCGGATTGAGGATGCTCGCGACGAGACTGCAGGTAGTCATAATTCTTAGTTATCTCCCTTGGCTCATTAACGTATCAGGCGGTGCCAGCGAACGCAATAGATGAAATCAGATGTCCTACAACGAAGAAAAGGCGACGGGAGGGGGATTTCCCCTCCCGGCCCAGATCTCATTCCAAATGCCTATTTTCGGCAGTATCAGCTGCACCAATTGCGAGAAGGTCGCCCAGAAAGGCGTTGTCCGAACAAAAACGCCCGCGAGGGGGTCTTCCCCCGCGGGCGGCTGTGGGTTTGCCCAGCGCGTGGTGGTGCTAGTGGGGGTTGAGTTCACATTCGTTCACCCAACCCCCTCTCGCTCGTTGTTTTTGCGAGCATCGTCACGCGGTCAGCTGAGTCCACCTGACCGCGATCAGTTCTAGGCGGCGAGGCTGCGCAGCACGTAGGGCAGAATGCCACCGTGGCGGTAGTATTCCACCTCGTCCAGGGTGTCGATCCGGCACAGCGCCTGGAAGCTGTCCACGGCACCATCGGCGCGGGTGATCGTGACGGTGACGTCCATGCGCGGCTTCAGGTCGGCTTCGATGCCGGTGATCGCGATCGTTTCGGACCCGTCCAGCTTCAGGGCGTGGCGATCCAAACCATCCTTGAACTGCAAGGGCAGGACGCCCATGCCGACGAGGTTGGAGCGGTGGATACGCTCGAAGCTTTCAGCGATCACGGCCTTCACGCCCAAGAGACGGGTGCCCTTGGCCGCCCAGTCACGGCTGGAGCCGGTGCCGTACTCCTTACCAGCCACCACAACCAGCGGAGTGCCCGCGTCTTGATAGCGGATGGAGGCGTCGTAGATCGACATGACGTCGCCGGTGGGCGCGTACTTGGTCACGCCGCCAGAGGTGCCGGGCGCCAACTCGTTCTTCAGGCGGATGTTGGCGAAGGTGCCGCGCATCATGATCTCATGGTTGCCGCGGCGTGCGCCGTAGCTGTTGAAATCATGGGGACGGACCTGCCGCTCGGTCAGGTAGGAACCGGCCGGGCCGTCCTTCTTGATGGAGCCCGCGGGCGAGATGTGGTCGGTGGTGATCGAATCACCCAACTGTGCCAGCACCTTGGCGCCAGCAATGTCCGACACAGTGCCCGGCGTCATTGACATGCCAACAAAGTAGGGCGGGTTCTGGACGTAGGTGGAGCCGCTGTTCCAGCCGTAGGTTTCACCCTCGCCAGCCGGGATCTGCTGCCACTGGGTTGGGCCTTGGAACACGTTGGCATAGCGGCTGCGGAACATGTCCGGCGTCAGCGCCTGATCAAGGGTACGGGCGATCTCCTGATTGGAGGGCCAGATATCCTTCAAGTAGACCGGCTTGCCGTCAGAGCCTTCGCCAATCGGGTCCTTGGTGATGTCAATCGCCATGGAGCCAGCCAGCGCATAAGCCACCACCAACGGCGGCGAGGCGAGGTAGTTCGCCTTCACCTGGGCGTGGATTCGGCCTTCGAAGTTGCGGTTGCCCGACAACACGCCGGCAACCACGAGGTCGCCTGCGTCAATCGCCTGACCGATCTCGTCCGACAGCGGGCCGGAGTTGCCGATGCAAGTGGTGCAGCCATAGCCGACCAGATTGAACCCGATCTGGTCGAGGTAGGTTTGCAGGCCTGCCTTGGCCAGATAGTCGGTCACCACCTGCGACCCAGGAGCAAGCGAGGGCTTCACCCACGGCTTGGTCTTCAGGCCCTTTTCCACGGCCTTCTTGGCCACCAGACCCGCCGCCAACATCACCGAGGGGTTGGAGGTGTTGGTGCAGCTGGTGATCGCCGCGATGACCACGGCGCCATCGGCCAGGGCGTAGTTGCGCCCTTCGACCGGTACCGAGGTGGCAGCACGACCGGTTTCGGCCAGTGCTTTCTCAAAGCTGGCAGTGGCGTCGCTCAACAGCACGCGATCCTGCGGGCGCTTCGGCCCGGCGAGCGACGGCTGCACCGTGGAGAGGTCAAGCTCCAGCGTATCGGTGAACACCGGGTCCGGCGTGGAGCTGTCGCGCCACATGCCCTGAGCCTTGGCGTAAGCTTCCACCAGCTTGCAGCGCAGCGGGTCACGGCCCGAGAACTCCAGGAACCGCACGGTCTCGGCATCAATCGGGAAGAAGCCGCAGGTGGCACCATACTCCGGCGCCATGTTGGCGATGGTGGCACGATCCGCCAGGGCCAGATCATCGAGACCGGGGCCGAAGAATTCGACAAACTTGCCGACCACGCCGCGCTTGCGCAGCATCTGTGTGACCGTCAGCACCAGATCGGTGGCCGTGGTCCCTTCCTTCAGCTTGCCAGTCAGCTTGAAGCCAATCACTTCCGGCACCAGCATGGAAACCGGCTGCGACAGCATCGCCGCTTCTGCCTCGATGCCACCGACGCCCCAGCCCAGCACGCCCAGGCCGTTGATCATGGTGGTGTGGCTGTCGGTGCCCACCAGTGTGTCGGGATAGGCCACCTCGGCGCCTGCTTGGTCCGGCAGAACCCAAACGGTTTGCGCCAGATATTCCAGGTTCACCTGGTGGCAGATACCGGTGCCGGGCGGCACGACGCGGAAGTTCTTGAACGCCTTTTGACCCCAGCGCAGGAAGCCGTACCGCTCTCCATTGCGCTCGAACTCAAGCGACACGTTCTTGTCGAAGCTGTCGGCCGCGGCGGAATAGTCCACCATCACCGAGTGGTCGATCACGAGGTCAACCGGGCAGAGCGGGTTGATCTTCTGCGGATCCCCACCCAACGCTGTCATCGCGTCGCGCATCGCGGCCAAGTCCACCACGGCCGGGACGCCAGTGAAGTCCTGCATCAGCACCCGGGCCGGACGATAGGCGATTTCACGCTCTTGGTTCGACGCGGGGTCCCAGCCAGCGACGAACCGGACATCGTCCACGCTGACCGAGCGGCCGTCTTCAAAGCGCAGCAGATTTTCGAGCAGCACCTTCATTGAGAATGGCAGGCGGG
Organism: Alphaproteobacteria bacterium; assembly: GCA_004292755.1. Classification (GTDB taxonomy): domain Bacteria; phylum Pseudomonadota; class Alphaproteobacteria; order Elsterales; family Elsteraceae; genus RDXE01. The sequence continues at coordinate 34,467 of RDXE01000063.1, read as the reverse complement.
CAACGCCTGCATGGCCCTGCGCGGCCAACTCCGGCAGGCTGTAGTAGGCATAAGTCTTGCCTTCGACGGTGAGGGTGCGGCGGACCTTCAGCGTGTCCTGGCCGACGGCGACAGAAGCGCTCACGGGACGGTCTCCTCGGGAGAGGCTTGAGGGAAACGGGCGGTGTTTAACCGGAATGTCGCGTAAGGGCAAACGATCCCGCGTCAAGCCCCCCTGGCGCATGGTCGCAGGGTTGTGGCGTTGTCGCCAGTGGTCTCGGTCTGGCAAGCTCATCCGATGACGGAATGGCGCGCGTTGGGGGAGTTCGCGGGACAGGGGCTAGCCGTCTGGCGCGGCGGTCGTTTGGTGTTTCGGGGCCTTGGCTTCGTGCTTCCGCCCAGTGGAGTGCTGCAACTGGTCGGGCCGAACGGGAGCGGCAAATCGACGCTGCTGCGGGTCCTGGCAGGCTTGCTACCCCCTGCCGCGGGGCGTGTCCTGTGGAATGGGGCGGAGGTGGATCGCGGCACGCATCTGGCTCGATTGGCGTATCTGGGCCATGGTGATGCGGTCAAGCCGGGCTTGAGTGTTGCAGAGCATCTGGTCTGGCATGGTCGCTTGCATGGGGTGTCGGTGGCGGTGGAGCCAGCGCTGGCCGCTACCGGCATTGCTGGTCTTGCCCGCTTGCCGGCCCGCACCTTGTCTGCAGGCCAACGGCGCCGATTGGCGCTGGCGCGGCTGGTTGCCGTGCCCAAGCCCGTGTGGCTGCTGGATGAACCAACCACAGCGTTGGACCGTGATGGCACAGCACTGTTCGCCGACCTGGTGCAGTCGCATCTGGCATCGGGCGGCCGTGTTTTGGCGGCCACCCACCTGGACCTTGGCGTCGCGGGCGACAGTCTCACCGTCGCCGACTTTGTCCCCCACCGGGAGGAGGAGGCAGACGAGCCACCAGCCGATCCGCTGGATCAGGAGGCCGTTGCGTGATTCAGGCCACTCTTGCCGTGCTGCGCCGCGACCTTGCGCTTGGCTTGCGTCAAGCGGCCGACTTAGTCACGGCCGTTGGGTTTTTCGCCGTCGCAGCCCTGCTGTTCCCCTTCGGCGTTGGGCCGGAGCCACAAATCTTGGCGCGCATTGCCGCCGGAGTCGTCTGGGTGACGGCGCTGCTGGCCGGTTTGCTGTCGCTGGATCGCATGTTTCAACCCGATGCAGTCGATGGCTCGCTGGATCAACTGGCGCTGTCGCCTGCGGGTCTGGCGGGCGTGGCGGTGGCGAAGGCGGCGGCCCATTGGATCACCACTGGCCTGCCGTTGGTGCTGGTCTCGCCCGTGTTGGCGATCATGCTGAACCTGGATCCAGCGGCAATCACCACTTTGATGGTGTCGATGCTGATCGGCACGCCGTGCCTTAGCTTGTTTGGCGCCATTGGGGCCGCTTTGACCTTGGGTGCGCGCCGGGGAGCGGCATTGGTGCCGCTTTTGATTCTGCCGCTGGTGGTACCGGTGCTGATTTTCGGTGTGGCAGCTGTTGAGGCGACGGCGACGGGGCTTGGGGCGCGTCCGCACTTGATGATTCTGGCGGCGCTGCTGGCTGCTGCGCTGCCGCTGGCCCCGCTGGCTGCGGCAGCGGGCTTGAAGCTCTCGCTGGACTGATGGTGCCGCGTCTAGGGCCGGGGTGGTGGGTCTTTGCCGACCCGCTCATCATGGCCATTGCGGTGAGACAGGAACACCAGGGCCATCAAGCCGATGCCCACGACTGCAGTCCCAACGATGCCAAGGGCAATCGCGATCCAGCCGTGCAGGCTGAATGGCGCCTCTTCCCCCGACGGTGACAAGGCAAAGCCTAAGGAAACGGCAGCCACCAGGCCGACCATGATCGCAACGGCGTATATTAGCATCTTCATGGGGTGAATCATAACCAGGACGCGTCTGCCTGTCCTCAAATGTCGCAACCCCTTCCGACTGGGTTGTCGCATGTGCATAAATCGCGTGCACCAATCTTGCGCGTCGGACATTCGATGCCGGCGCCCACCACAGTCCTATGGAGGAGGCCAGCGGCATGAAAGTCGCCGTGCTCAAGGAACGTCGCGCTTACGAAACCCGCGTCGCGGCGACACCGGAAAGCGTGAAAAAGCTGCTGGCGATGGGTGCGTCGGTGATGGTGGAGGCTGGGGCTGGCCTCAGCGCCTCGATCCCCGATGCTGCCTACGAAGCCGCTGGCGCCAGCATTGGAGCCGACGCTGCTGCCACTCTGACTGGAGCCGGGCTGGTGCTGAAGGTTCAGCGCCCGCTCGCCGCGGGCGAGGGGGAGATTGACGAGCTGTCGTTGATCCCCGCCGGTGCCGCGCTGGTGGCTGGCCTCGCGCCCTATCAAGCGGGGCCTGAACGCTATGCCGAGCGCTCCATCACTGCCTTCGCGCTGGAACTGGTGCCCCGCATCACCCGCGCGCAAAGCATGGACATCCTGTCCTCTCAAGCCAACCTCGCGGGCTACCGTGCGGTGCTGGAAGCCGCCGCCGTCTATGGCCGGTCCTTCCCGATGATGATGACGGCCGCCGGCACCGTGGCACCCGCCAAAGTGTTGGTTCTGGGTGCCGGTGTTGCGGGCCTGCAAGCAATTGCCACGGCCCGCCGCCTTGGCGCCATCGTCTCCGCCTTTGACGTCCGAGCCGCAGCGAAGGAGCAGGTGCAGTCGCTGGGTGCCACCTTCGTTGAAGTGGAGGGGATGGCCGATGCGGAAACCAAAGGCGGTTACGCGAAGGAACTGGACGATGCCACCAAGCAGCGCCAGACAGCCAAAATCGCAGAAACCTTGAAGAAAACCGACATTGCCATCAGCACTGCGCTGATCCCCGGTCGCCCGGCACCCCGGCTGATCACGGCCGGTATGGTGCATGCCATGCGTCCGGGCTCGGTGATTGTGGATTTGGCAGTGGAGACCGGTGGCAATTGCGAATTGTCGCGCCTGGGCGAAATCCACGATGAGAATGGCGTGAAGATCGTCGGTCTGGCCAATCTGCCGGGCCGTCTTCCAGCCGAATCCTCAGCATTGTTCGCGCGCAACATCGTCGCCTTCTTGCAGCCGATCCTGAAGGATGGCGCCTTGACGGTCGACACGGCCGATGAAGTGATCGCGGGCTCGTTGTTGACCCGAGACGGCGCCGTTGTTCACCCGTCCTTCAAACCAAAACCTGCCGATGCGTCCGCAGCTCCGGAGGCCAGCCAATGAGCGCCGAAACCCTCGCCACCAGTGCCCGCACCCTGGCGGAGCAGGCGCGCAACCTTGCCGATCAGGCGGAGCGTGTGGCCGGCGACGCCGGGTCCCTTGCCCAAAGCGTTGCCCATGCCGGGCTTGACCCGTCAGTGGTTGGCCTCACGGTGTTCGTGCTGGCCTGCTTCGTCGGCTACTATGTCGTCTGGAAGGTGACCCCGGCCTTGCACTCGCCCTTGATGGCGGTGACCAATGCCATCTCCTCGGTGATCATTGTCGGCGCGCTGGTGGCCGCTGGCACGGCGGGGGAGTTGGGCGCGCAGGTCTTCGGCTTTTTCGCCGTGGTCCTGGCAGCCGTGAACATCTTCGGCGGCTTCGTCGTCACCCATCGCATGCTGGCGATGTTCAAAAAGAACAAGTAGCCGGGAGGCCTGACACATGAATCCCAATCTCGCCTCTCTGCTTTATCTTGCGGCCTCTGTGCTGTTCATCTTGTCGCTCAAGGGGTTGTCAAGCCCGGAAACCTCCCGGCGGGGCAATCTTTACGGCATGATCGGCATGGGTTTGGCGGTGGTCACCACCCTCGCTAGCCCGCAGGTGATGAGCTTTGGCACCATCGTTCTGGGCATCTTGATCGGCGGTGCCGCTGGTACCTTTATTGCCCGCAAGATTGAGATGACGGCGCTGCCACAGTTGGTGGCGGCGTTCCACTCTCTGGTTGGTTTGGCTGCCGTGTTTGTCGCCCTGGCGGCATGGTCGGCGCCAGCCTCGTTCGGCATCGCATCGGGCGATGGCATCAAACTCCTGTCCCGCATCGAAATGGCGCTCGGCCTTGCGATCGGTGCGGTGACCTTCACCGGCTCGATCGTCGCGTTTGGGAAGTTGCAGGGCTTGGTCTCGGGCAAGCCGCTTCAGTTTCCGATGCAGCACCAGATCAACCTCGCCATTGGCGTGGCGATGCTGCTGCTGACCATCTGGTTCTGCGCCACGCAGTCCAGTGCCGCGCTGTTCTTGCTGCTGATCCTGGCGCTGGCGATTGGTGTGTTGCTGATCATGCCGATTGGTGGCGCGGACATGCCGGTCGTGGTCTCCATGCTGAACAGCTATTCCGGCTGGGCAGCCTCGGGCATCGGCTTCACGCTTGAGAACAATCTGCTGATTGTGACCGGCGCGTTGGTTGGCTCCTCCGGTGCGATCCTCTCCTACATCATGTGTAAGGGGATGAACCGGTCGATCTTCAACGTCATCCTGGGCGGCTTTGGCACGGATGGCTCTGCGGCTGCAGCCGGTGGTGCCAAGGGCGGCAGTGATCGGCCGTACAAGTCCGGCTCGGCTGAGGATGCGGCGTTCATCATGAAGAACGCCCGCTCCGTCATCATTGTGCCGGGCTATGGCATGGCAGTGGCCCAAGCCCAGCATGCGCTGCGCGAAATGGGCGACCTGTTGAAGGCCGAGGGCGTGCAAGTGCGCTACGCGATCCACCCTGTGGCTGGTCGCATGCCGGGTCACATGAATGTGCTGCTGGCCGAAGCCAATGTGCCCTACGACGACGTGCTAGAGTTGGAGGAGATCAACCGCGACTTCGCCAGCACCGATGTCGCCTTCGTGATCGGCGCCAACGACGTGACCAACCCGGCTGCCAAGACCGACCCCACGTCAGCGATCTATGGCATGCCGATCCTGGACGTGGAAAAGGCGAAGACCGTGTTGTTCATCAAGCGCTCCATGGCAACTGGCTATGCCGGTGTGGAGAACGAACTGTTCTTCCGCGACAACACCATGATGCTGTTCGGTGACGCGAAGAAGGTGACCGAGGCGATCCTGCATTCGCTGGGCTAACCCTCGCCCTGTGGGTTGACCAAGAACCCTGCCGCGGCAGCCCCGCGGCAGGGTTTTTTCTGACGGGCTGATTGCCAAAGGGCCGGGCGGGTCCCTACCGTTGTCAAACCGGCGATGCGGGGGAGACACCATGGTAGACAATCCATTTCACGGCACGATACCAGCGTTGATGACACCCTGCACGCCGATGCGCACGCCGGATTTCGATGCGCTGGCGCGCATGGGGAAGATGCTGGTCCAGGCGGGCATGCGCGCGGTGGTGTATTGCGGCTCGATGGGGGACTGGCCGCTGTTGAGCGATGAGGAGCGGATGGAGGGGGTGGAGCGGCTGGTGGCAGCCGGTGTGCCCACCATCGTCGGCACCGGGGCGCAGAACCCGCGTCGGGCAGCGGCTCTGGCGGCTCACGCCAAGGCTGTTGGCGCGGCCGGCTTGATGATCATTCCCCGGGTGTTGTCGCGCGGCAGTTCGCCAGCCGCCCAGCGCGCCCATTTCGAGGGCGTGCTGGAGGCGGCCGTTGATCTGCCCTCGGTCATCTACAACAGCCCCTATTATGGCTATGAGACCAAGGCGGATTTGTTCTTTGCGTTGCGAGAGCGCCACCCGCATCTGATCGGGTTCAAGGAGTTTGGGGGAGCCGCCGCCCTTACCTATGCCGCGGAGCACATCACCAACCGCGACCCAGACCTCACCTTGATGGTGGGGGTCGATACTCAAGTTTATCACGGCTTCGTGCGCTGTGGCGCTGTTGGGGCGATCACCGGCATCGGCAATGCCTTGCCGCGCGAAGTGCTGCAGCTGGTGGCCCTGTGCCGGGCAGCTGCGACCGGTGACCCTCTGGCGGAGCGTCGCGCGATGGAGTTGGACCGCGCCCTCCACGTGCTCTCCACCTATGACGAAGGGCCCGACTTGGTGTTGTACTACAAGCATCTGATGGTGCGCGCGGGGCACGAAGAGTACGCCCTGCACTTCAACCCGAGCGATGCCCTATCCGACAGCCAGCGCCGCGCGGCTGACACTCAGTGGGATCGCTTCCAGGCGTGGTACGCCCGATGGAGTGCCGACCTTGACGGCTAGTCTCGGCGCCGCGCCATTGCGCCGTCGGCACCCATGAGCCAGCCCACGGCAGTGGTGCTGGGTGGTGGCTGTGTGGGTGCAGCGAGCGCCTGGGCGTTGCAGCGTGCCGGGGTCCAAACCCGCTGGATCGACCGAGGGGAGCCCGAGCGGGCAGCCTCCTTCGGCAATGCGGGCCATATCGCAACCGAGCAAATCCACCCGCTGGCATCGCTGGAAACCCTGATCAGCCTGCCGCGCCAGTTGTTTCTAGTGGGTGGGCCCGTTGGTCTGCCGCTTCGCCACCTGCGGCACTGGCTGCCCTTCGGCCTCCGCTTGCTGGCGGCAGCCAGGCCCAGTCGGTTTCAAGCTGGCTGTGCTGCGTTGAAGCCGCTGATGGCCGCCGCCTTGCCCGCCTGGGGGCACTTGGCCCAGGAGATTGGCGCGCCAGAGCTGCTCCGCACCGATGGGCACTTTGCCGCCTTCGAGCGGGTGGGGACGGCTGCTGAAGCGGTTCGTGCTGCTGTGGCGACAGAGTATGGCTACGCCACTGCCCGTATCGCCACGGCAGAGGAGCTGGCGTTGCTGCGCGCGCGCTTCGCCAATCGTCCCACGGCAGCGGTGCGATTTGCCAATACTGGGCAGGTGGTGGACCTGTCCGAATGGCTGAGGCGGCTGGGTGCTGCGTTTAGCCAGGCCGGGGGCATCACCACGCGGGCGGAGGTGCTGGCCCTCACCCTCACCGAGGGCCGTGCTACCGCGCTGCTGGACACCGGCGAGCAGGTCTCAGCCGATCACGTGGTGGTGGCAGCAGGGATCGGCTCGGCAGCCTTGCTGCAGCCTCTGGTCGGTGCCGTGCCGCTGATAGCAGAGCGCGGCTATCACTTGGACGCCCTGGTCAGTGAGGCTGACTGGCCGCGGGATCTGCCGCCGGTTGCCTTTCCTGACCGCTCCACCATCGTCACCCGATTTGCGCACTCCCTCCGGATGACAGGCTTTACGGAGTTTGCCGTCGAGGGTGCGGCACCCGATCCGCGCAAATGGACCCGGCTGGAGGCCCATGCCACGGCGCTTGGACTAGCGGCAGGGTCTGAGCGGCGTCGGTGGGTCGGCTGTCGACCAACCCTGCCAGACTACCTGCCTGCCATTGGCCGCAGTCGCGTGGCTGGCAATCTGCTTTACGCCTTTGGTCATAACCACTTGGGTGTCACGTTGAGTGCCATCACGGGTCGGCTGGTGGCTGATCTTGCCTGCGGGCGCACCCCTGCGGTGCCGCTCGCGCCCTTTGACCTCCATCGGTTTTGAGGCCTGCCATGCGTGTGATCGACTCCCACACTGAAGGTGAACCGACCCGCACCATCATCGACGGCGGCCCCGATTTGGGCGATGGCCCCCTGGCCGAGCGTCGGCAGCGGTTTGCTGAGCGGTTCGATCATGTGCGGAGCTTTGCCGTCAATGAACCGCGCGGCAGCGATGCCGTGGTTGGCGCCCTGGTCTGCGCCCCCGTCGATCCAACGGCCGCGGCGGGCGTGATTTTCTTCAACAATGTCGGCTATCTCGGCATGTGTGGGCACGGCACCATTGGAGTGGCCGTCACGCTGCACCATCTGGGGCGGCTGGCTCTGGGGACCCATCGCTTTGAGACGCCGGTCGGCATGGTCTCCGTGGACTTGTTGAGCGCGAACGAGGCTGAGATTGAAAACGTGCCGAGCTATCGCCACCGCGCCGCTGTTGCCGTGGAGGTACCGGGGTTGGGCCAGGTGGTGGGTGACATTGCGTGGGGCGGTAACTGGTTCTTCTTGGTCTCAGAAGCACCCCATGCGCTGACACTGGCAGCCGTGCCGCACCTGACCCGCGCAGCCGATGCCGTGGCGACTGCGTTGGAGCACGCTGGCATCCGCGGCGCCGATGGTGCCCGGATCGACCATGTGGAGTTCTTCGGGCCACCGGTCGCTGCCGACGCCGACAGCCGCAACTTTGTGCTCTGCCCCGGTGGTGCCTATGACCGCTCTCCCTGTGGCACGGGCACCAGCGCCAAGCTCGCCTGCCTTGCCGCCGATGGCAAACTGCCACCGGGTCGCCCCTGGGTGCAGGAAAGTGTGGTTGGCAGCCGCTTCGAGGCGCGCTACCTGCCGGGTCCCTCGGGCACGATCATCCCCCGCATCCGCGGTCGCGCCTATGTCGTCGCTGACGCCACCCTGATCCGCACCCCTGGCGACCCCTTTGCCGATGGGTTGCGTGGATAGAAGACACTGACAGCACAATGGGCGGAGGGAACACCCTCCGCCCGTGCAGGTAAGTCAGTCAGAGACGCGTGCGATCAGCGCTCAACGCACATTGCGATGCCCATGCCGCCGCCGATGCACAGGGTCACGAGGCCACGCTTGGCGTCGCGCTTTTGCATTTCGTGCAGCAGGGTCACCAGCACGCGGGCGCCCGAGGCGCCGACGGGGTGGCCAAGGGCGATGGCGCCGCCATTGACGTTCAGCTTGGCCGGGTCAATGCCGAGGTCCTTGCCGACGGCCAGCGCCTGGGCGGCGAAGGCTTCGTTGGCTTCGATCAGGTCGACATCGTCGATGGTCCAGCCAGCACGCTCCAGCGCCTTGCGGCTGGCTGGAACCGGGCCGATGCCCATGATCGCGGGGTCAACACCCGCGGTTGCCCAGGAGACGATGCGCGCCAGCGGGCTCACGCCCTTGGCGGCAGCAGCACTGGCGCTCATCAGCACAACAGCCGCGGCACCGTCATTGATGCCAGAGGCGTTGCCAGCCGTGACCGAGCCAGTCTTGGAGAAGGCCGGACGCAGCTTCGCCAGCGACTCCAGGGTGGTGCCGTGCTTGGGATACTCGTCATCGGCCACCACCACGTCGCCCTTGCGGGTCTTCACGGTGACGGGGACGATCTCGTCCTTGAAGCGACCGGCCTTCTGGGCGGCTTCCGCCTTGTTCTGGGACGCCATCGCGAAGGCGTCTTGCTCGTCGCGGGTCAACTGCCAGCGCTCGGCGATGTTCTCAGCCGTGACACCCATGGCGTAGTGCTGGAACGCGTCGGTCAGCGCGTCGTGCATCATGGTGTCAACCATCTGGGCATTGCCCATCTTGGTGCCATTGCGCAGGTGCATGACGTGCGGGGCGAGGCTCATGCTCTCCATCCCGCCAGCCACCACGACGTCATTGTCACCGGCGAGGATCCCCTGGAAGCCCAGCGCCACTGCGCGCAAGCCAGAGCCGCACAGCTGATTGATGCCATAGGCGGTGCGCTCTTGCGGGATGCCAGCGGCCATCGCGGCCTGCCGCGCCGGGTTTTGACCCTGGCCCGCCGCCAGGATCTGGCCCAGCACCACCTCAGAGACTTCCGCGGCATCGGTCTTTGCCCGCTCCAGCGCGGCCTTGATCGCCACGGTGCCGAGATCATGGGCAGTCAGGCTGCTGAGCGCGCCGTTGAACGAGCCAACTGGTGTGCGAGCAGCGCCAGCAATCACAATATCCGTCATGGTCGATTCCCCTTGGTGGTTTCTTGACCGCGTGTGAGGGACTCTTAGTGCGTTGTATCGGCGCTGGCTACGCTCTCGCGTGACACCAGTTCGCGACAGGCTGCCACACCTGGGTGCGTGCGCGTGCCGAGGTGATCATGCCGATGTGCCCCAAGGGGATCGGCATCAACTGTGCCCCTGGCCACGCCGCTGCCAGCGCTTTGGCGGAGGCGGGTGGCACGATGCGATCCCCCTCCGGCACCATGACCAAGCTGGGGATGTGGCCCAAGGCGGCGGCCCGCACCGGGCGCCCCGCAATCCGCCAGCCGCCGCGCGCCACCGCATTGGCGCCGTACCACTCGGCCAAGCAGGTGCGTGCCACAGGACCGGCCAGGGGCACGCCATCATTGATCCAGTCCTCCAACGCAACAAAGGCTTCGGCCGTGGCGCTGTCAGCCGCCAATCGCGAAAGCGCAACGAACTTGGTGATCACCAGCGAGGGGTCGAGACCAGCGAACAGGGCTTGCAGGCCATCGGTCGGCAGGAAACCGATGCGGTCGATCCACGGCAACAGGAACGGCACTGCGGCTTGCAGACGGCACGCCTGCTCCGCGTCGGCGTGGAAGTCATAGGGGGTCGCCAGCATCACCGTGTGGGCGATGTCGCGCGCGCGCCTGCTGGCGAGCCCCAGCGCCAACAGCCCACCCATGCAATAGCCACCGACGCCGATGGGACCGCCATAAGCGTCCAGGGCCGCATCCAGCGCACCTTCCAGCGGGCCGCAGACCACATCCGCCAGATTGAACCCCAACTCCACATCCGTCGGGGTGCCCCAATCCACCAGCAGCACCCGCACGCCTTGGCTCGCAAGCCAGCGGCAGAAGCTGCGCCGTTCCGACAGGTCGAGCACGTAGGCCCGGTTGATCAGCGACGGCACCAGCAACAGCACGGGTGCCGTGACGGCAAGATCATCCCCAAACACCAGCAGCTGAGTTGCCCCTTGCCGCCACAGCACTGGTACGTCGCCCACCGTGCGGCGGTAGGGATGGCGGCGATAGGCCAGCACACCCGCCATGAACCGTCCGAGGCGCGCGCGCCCGGCATGCTCCACTGCAGTCAGCAGCCGATCACGATCGACCGCGGCGGCGGCCTCGATCCAAGCGGCGGCGCGCGGTCCGAGGGCGGGCTTCCAGGTGAGCGATCCGGCGTTCCAACTCGCCAATGCGAGCGAGGAGGTCGCCCACGTGGTTGCCAGCCACCCGAGATGCAGGGGAAGCGGGCGCGGCCCCAGCCGTCGGTTCGTCGGTGGCGCGAGCGGCCCCCTCACGGTCGGCGGTGTCCCCTCCGGTGGGGGCGGCGGGTCTGACGCCAGACCCTGGGGATGCTGCTGGATCATCGGTCTGGTCCGAGGTCTCGAACGGCGGCGGTGTCCACAACCCCCACAACCGCGCCACGATCTGCGGCAGTTCGGGATCGCCGACCATGGCAGCCAATTGATCCTGCCACAGGTCGAGAAATGCCTCGGCCAAAGCCGCCGGGTCAGCCGGGTCACCGCCGGACGACGGGGACGCAGACGGCCCGCTGGACGGCGCGGACTCTGCCGGTCCGGCGTCCGACGCACCCGGATCGTCCTTGCGCGGCGGCTTGGTCATGGCGAGGCGACTATAGGCAGATAGACCGGACACCGCCACCGGTCTTGCGCCGCAGGTGATCACAGCGCAATCCTCTGCGACGGAGGACCGCGTGATTCAGTTGATTCCACCCGAACAGCCATCCTGGCGCGATCTGCCTGCGGATGGCGAGATCGCACGCTACAGCGCGTGGTTGGTTGAGTGCGAGCAAGCGATGGTTCCTGTTGGCATGCTGCCACCGGGACGCGATGCAGCAGTGGTTGTCTGGGGTCCTGGCACGCCGCGCCGGGCGCCGTTCATCGAATTGCTAACAGCTTGGGAGGAAGCGCGCGCGACAGCGGGTCAAGCAATCCCACCCGCGGGTCACTATGATCCCATGCGGTTTCTGGGTGCCCTTGGCCATGTGCTTCTGGTGGAGCGGGAGGCAGGGCCGCCGCTGGATTTTCGCTATCGTATCTACGGCTCACGAACCGCGGTGCGGGCCGCGCGTGACTGGACCGGCCAGACCATCCGCGACATGGGCCGGGAACTGCGCAGTGGGGTCGCCCTGTTCTACCTGGCCGCCTATGAAGCGTGCCGTGACCGGGCGCGCCCGCTTTACACCGTGCACGAAAGCCCGCCCTGGCTGTCGGACCGCATGTGGGTACGCCAGATCCTGCCCTATGCGGGCGCCGATGGCAGGCCGCAAGCGTTTCTCACCTGCGTGCTGGCGCTGGATGCGCGGGAGGAAGGGATCACCAAGCCATCGCTGGATCGCCCAGCCTTTGGCGCCGATGGGTGGTTTTAGCCATGACCATTGCTCTCACCTTGATCGAGCATCCCGGTACCCTGGCCGTCGTTCGTCTTGACCCCGCCGATGGTTGGCCAAGCTGGCTGCCACCCACCGGCTTCCTGTGCGTGGTGCGCGCTGAGCGCGAGGTGAGCATTGTCGTGGACGCTGGCGTAGTGCCCGCAGGCCTGAAGGCCGAGGCGGGCTGGCTGCGCTTTGAGTTCCAGGGCCCGTTTGCGTTTGAGGCCACGGGCATCCTTGCCTCGGTCGCCGTACCCTTGGCGGCGGCAGGGGTCGGCATCTTCGCGCTGTCCACCTTCGACACCGACCATGTGCTGATTAAGGCCGAACATCGCGCCGCTGCCCTGGCCGCTCTTGAAGCGGCAGGGCATCACGTTGTGCCGTCCCCGGCTTGAGCATCCCGCTTACCCGACGGGGCGCAGGTGATGATGGGGGTGGACGTCGTCATCGTGGCTATGGTGGTGGTCGGCCGCGACGGGGACCAAGTGCAGGGTGCCATGGCGGACGCCCCGTTCAGTCAGCACGCTGTTGGCGAAGCGCTTGACCGCTGCGACAGAACCGCGCAGCACGGCAACTTCCAAACACGCGTCATGATCCAGATGAACGTGAAGGGTGGACCACACCAGCCCATGATGGTCGTGCTGGGTGCCCATCAAGCGCCGGGCGAGGTCGCGCGCTTCGTGGTCGTACACATAGCTCAGCGTGGCGACGCACTCGCCAGTTGGCAGCGCCTCCGGCTCACCCGCAAGCCCTGCGCGGACGAGGTCGCGCACGGCTTCGGAGCGGTTGGTATAGCCCCGTGCGGCCATGTGGCCGTCGATCAGGGCGACCAGATCGTCATCCAGAGTGATGGTCAGGCGCTGCATTGCGCGACGCTACCACCAACCGGCAAGGACCGGGAGGCAGCATTGTGGGCTCAGCTGCCTTCCTTGTCCCGGATCAGCTTATCGAGCGGCGTGGTCACTTGATCGCGTTTCCAGTCTGGCAGTCGGAACATCCAGGGCTGCCAGCGTGTGGTGTGGGTGGCGGCCTCAGTGCCCTCGGCCTCCAGTGTGGCCCAGTGGGCGCCATCAATGTCAAACAGCGTGACCGTGACGGCGAGGCCGCTGTGATAGCGATAGACACCGCGGGCGTGGGCGCTGGGCAGGGTGGCGGGGCGACGGCGGACATCCTCAAAGGTCAACGCTTCCAGGGTGCGGCCCTGGGCGTTGGCTTCAAAGCGCGAGCGGATTTCCTTGCCCTCGGGCAACCCCTCGATGGCGAGGTCGCCGGTTCCCTGCGCCTTGGTCATGCTGTAGCCGGGCAGGTCCGGGCCGGGCGACAGGTCGATGCGCACCAGATCGTCGAGGGAGAAGTCTGCCACCTGGCGTTCGGCCCATTCGATGGTTTGGGGGCGCACGTCCAGGCGGCCAAGGGCGAGGAAGCTTTGTGGGTCGCCATGGCGGCGAACATAGATCATCTCCTGACCCGCGGGCGGTGCCGCTGCCCCAGTCGGTGGTGACCGGCGCTTGCCCAGCACAATGTCCGCCTGGATGGCACCACCCTGGTCGCGCAGGGTGACGCGGGTGCCCTGGCGGCCTTCGGCTGGGTCATTGAGGCCAAGGCGCTCATGCAACTCGGGGCTGCGGGTGCGCGGCTCGATGGTTTCCAGCGTTGTCAGTCCAGTTAACAGCTGCCGCACGGTTTCCAGCCGGGCGGGATAGTTGGCGAGGTCGGGGAGCACCCACCCCTCGCCCTCCCGCCGGAGGCGGATGGTCTGGCCGCCGGTTGCAATCTCGACGGCTGCAGTTTGTGTCAATCGATCGCTGAGGCCGGGGGTCAGCCGCTCCCCGGCAGTGAGGGTGGTGCGCGCTGCATCGCCGCTGGTGACGACGATGGCGCCAACGGCACTGGCGGCGGCTAGGCCAGCAAGCACCAGGACTGTGGTCGGACGCATGACGGTCTTCCTCCCTCAAGCCCGACGCCGGGAGCGTCGAACGACGCCGACGCCAATCGCAAACACGGCGACCAACACCGGCATGGCAGCGATGTTGAGTGCTTGCACCACGGCGCGCAGCCCTTCGATGTCCTCGCGCAGGTCCCGCTGGACTTGTCGCAGTTCACCACGGGTTTGGACGAGGTCGGCGCGGAATTGCTCAATCTGCCGCGCCTGTTCTGGCGTCAGCGCCGCACTCTGCTGGCCCTGACCTCCGCGCAGTTCGGCTAGGCGACGTTCCGTTTCGCGCAGACGATCTTGCAGGCCTTGTTCCTTTTCGCGGAAGCGGGTTTCGGCGGCTTGCTGGATGTCCCGCACGACGGTGAAAGGCCGCTCTTGAATGCCACGGGCGCGCAGGCCCAGCAGCGCCTGACTGCCGGTCAAGCTGTCCAGCGCATTCGCGATCAAGTCGGCATTGTTGGAGATCGGCTGCGCCACCTGCTGGCCGAAGAAATTCTGCATCTGGACCCAGAAGCGGTCTTCCAGCAGATCGGTGTCGGCGATCAGGATTGCGGCCAGCGTGCCCTCGGTCCGATGGGGTGCCAGCGGAGTTGCAGTGTCGCTCGCACCAGCTGCAGCCTCGGCAGGCGGTGGGCCGTCGGGAAAGGCGGTGCGGATGGGGCCCGTGACGCGTGCGGCCACCGTCAGGCTTTGTCCGCCGGACTGGAATTGCCGCAGCAGCCCAACAATGTCCGGCTGGCTGGCGCGCACCCGGTCCACAGGCACTTGCATTGAGACGGGCGAGGATTGCACCAGCGGCTCAAAGCGCGTGGTGGCGTTGGGCTTTGCCTCCAGGATACCAGCACTTGCCAAGGCCAGGGTTTGCAGCTGACCAGTCACTGGGTCATCCCTGGTCATGTACTCCGCTGGAACCGCCAGCCATGCGATGTAGTCGGCGGCCTGGGCGCGTGGTCCGCTGCCCGCTTGGACGCGACGAGCAAGGCGGCGGTCGCCAACCACCCGCTCTCCCACCAGATCGACGCCCCATGCCTCGCCCAGCCGCCCCAGGCTGGACGCCGTGGGGGAGGCAGGCATGCCGCGCATCATCATCGCCTGCCCGCGCATGGCAGCGGCCTCAGAATGTGGGTCAGCCAAGACAAGCAGCCGTCCGCCGCTCAGGGCATATTGATCGATGGCGTAAAGGGCGCGATCCGACAGCCCGGCTGGATGCACCAACATCAGGGCGTCAATCCCCTCTGGCACGGCCGTGATGTCGGGGCCAAGCGTGCGCAGATCGAAGGTTTGGCGCAGTTGATCCACGATCGCCCAGCTTTGCGGCTGACCGCGGCCCATCAACGCGTCGCCTTCAATCGGCAGGCTGGAGAGAACACCGACCACCCGCCGCTTCGGACGCGACAACGCGTGGACCATGCGGGTCAGGTCAATCTCCAGGAACCGCTCGCGCTCCGGCTGGAAGAAGGTGATCACCTCTTCATCGTCGGTGGTGTTGGCACCGGCGAGGCCGAAATACACCAGTTCCCCTGTCTGATCGACCGGCACGCCCTGCAGGCCCAGCGCCGTGGCGCGATCTTCGACATCGCTGTAGGGCAGCGGATCGAAGACCTGCAGCACCAAGCGACCGTTCGCAGCGGCGACATACTCGCGCAGCAGGTCACGCACACGGGTGGCGTAGCTGCCATAGGCGGGGACTTCGCGCACCAGCCGCTCTGACAGGAACAACCGCAGGGTCACTGTGTCGGGGATGTCGCGCAGCACCTGACGGGTGCCTGCCGACAGGGTGTACAGCCGATCCGCTGTCAAATCGATGCGGGCCGAGCTGACCAGACGCGATGCCATGACATTGACCCCGACCAGCAGCACAGCCAAGGACACCAAAGTGGCAGCAAACAGAAAGCGCCGGTTTTGCATCGCCTTAATCCGCTTTCTTATGATCAACGATGGCGACCGTGGCGACCAGGAAGGTGCCGATCACACTGGCGAAGTAGACCAGGTCTGTCGCATCGATCACGCCCCGCGTCACAGCTTGGAAGCGGGTGAGGAAGGACAGGTTGGTCAAAGCCTCCAACACTGAGGCAGGTGCCCACCCAGAGAACGGCGCCTGCACCAGGGGCGAGCCCGCGAGGGTGATGACAAAGCAGACAGCGGCCGCGATCACGAAGGCGATCACCTGGTTCTTGGTCAAGGCCGACACCGCCTGGCCGACGGCCAAAAACGCCCCCGCCATCAACCAGGAGCCAAGATAACTGGCCAGGATCACCCCGTGGTCGGGATTGCCAAGCCAAGTGACAGTGATCCATAGCGGAACGGTGAGGATCAGTGCCACGCCACAGAAAGCCCACGCGGCCACGAACTTGCCAATCACGGCGGCTGCCGTGCTGACGGGCAGGGTCAACAGCAACTCAATGGTGCCAGAGCGCCGTTCCTCCGCCCACAGGCGCATGGCAATCGCCGGGATGAGGAACAGATACAGCCATGGGTGGAAGGTGAAGAAAGCTTGCAGATCAGCCCGCCCACGCTCGAAGAAGTTGCCTAGATAGAAGGTCAAGGCACCCGCTAGGGCTAGGAAGATGCACAGGAATACAGAAGCCAGCGGTGTCGCGAAGTACGCTGCGAACTCGCGTCGCGCAATGGCGATAGTCGCTCCCATCGGGCGTCTCCCTTAGGCGGCGTCAGTGGTGATCGTGCGGAACACTTGGTCTAGGCGACCGCGCACTGTGCCGTGGTCGGCTGAGTCCCACGGCTGACCAGTGGCGAACTCGCGCACAGCATCCACGATGGGAACTCCCGGCTCGCTGCGGACCAACACCAATGCGCGCGGGCCGCGCGGCTCGATGCGTGCCGCGATCACGCCCGGCAGGGTTGCCAGCGCCTGGATGGCAGTTTCGGCAACGGCGGCATCAACGGTCAGGCAGACCGCGCCATGGTCCGGGTCCTGGGCCACGAGGGCGTCGGGGGTGTCGTCCGCCAGCACGCGCCCACGGGCAATCACAATGGCCCGGCTGCACACCGCCTCCACCTCTTCGAGGATGTGGGTGGAGATGATGATCGCCTTGTCACCAGCGATGTCGCGGATCAATCCGCGCACTTCGTGCTTCTGATTCGGGTCCAGACCGTCGGTCGGCTCGTCGAGGATCAACACATCTGGGTCGTGCAGGATCGCCTGGGCCAAGCCGACCCGGCGCTTGAACCCTTTGGACAGGGTGTCGATCGGCTGGTCCAGCACGCGGGTCAATTGCGTGCGTTCCACAGCCCAACCGATCCGCTGGGTCGCCTCCCGCCCGCTCAAGCCGCGCACGCCAGCGATGAACATCAAAAAGCCGCGGGCGGTCATATCCGGGTAGGCGGGCGCACCTTCCGGCAGATAGCCCAGCCTTTGCTTGGCTTGGATCGGCTGCGCAACGACATCGTGGCCACAGATGCTGGCGCTGCCGCCGCTGGGGGTCAGGAACCCGGCCAGCATTTTCATGGTCGTGGATTTGCCTGCCCCGTTCGGGCCAAGGAACCCAAGCACTTCGCCGCGATTGACGGTGAAGCTGACCCGGTCGACGGCGCGAATGATCCCGAAGCGCTTCGACAACTCGTTCAATACAATCATGGATGCCATACCGCCTGCCCCTTGCGGTGGGTGCCGGTTGTCTCGAACCGACGGGGCGGCAGATAGGCGGTCAGCGCGGCCAAGTAAAGGGCTGTGGTCAGCGGATCGTTCAGATCGCGTGACCAAGCCGGGTGGTGTGGTCGGCTGCAGCCTGATCGCCGCGCTTGGCGGCGATGTGCATCAGCAGCACGCCAATCCGTCGCGCCTCCTCCCCATCGGGGGTGCGCAGGTAGCTGAGGGCCAGATGGCGCACGCCAGCAGGCGGCAAGCGATCGGTCGCTTGCTCCAGCCATGAGCGCTCTACCAGGACGAAATTCGTGTTCGCCAAGCCTGCCGTTTGGCGCAGCGCCAAGTCGATCATGGCGACGGCGGTGCGTTCTGGCGGTTCGATCTGACCGGCCAGGCGCACCTGCACCTCGTAGCGGCGAAAGCTGTCGCGCGCGGCGGCCAGCCAGTCCACCATCTCCTTGGCATTGCCCAGGCTCAGCCGCGCCAAAGCATAAGCAGCATCGGGCGCTTGCGCCGGGGCGGCATCGACCGCGCGGCGATACCAATCAGCAGCACCCGTCCGGTCGCCGAGCGCCTCAAACCCCCGGCCGGTCAGGAAGGCGGCGTCGCGCCGGGCCATAGCAGGGTCGTTTGTCTCGTACGCCCGTCGGCACAGGCGGATGGCGCTGTGCGCATCCATCTCGGCCAGGGTTTGGCCCGTGATGCGATTGTCCCGCAAGGATGGCAGCCCCGCCTCCTCCCGACACGCGGCCAGGGTGGCACTGTCGCTCACCGTGGTCACGGCGGAGGGTGGGGCAACGCTGACACGAGGCAGCGACACCGGCGGCGGTTCTGACAAAGACGCAGAGGCGGTGCCATCAATCCAGCGGGCGCCCAGCAGCGCCACAGCCACCATCAATGCCGGTCCCGTCCAATGCATCCGTGCCATCGCCCCCTCCTCTGTTACGAACGAAGGTAGGACAGTTCGTCGCACCGGAAAGGGTGACCAACGGATGATTCGTGCCGCCCCCTAAGCGGCGATGGCCGACTGCTTCTCCGCCTCGTCCTGCGCCTGCGTGCGAGCGGCCCGCGCGGCCGTACAGTGCAGCCGGGCATGGAGGCGACGGATGGTGGTGGAGCCTGTCGTCTCAAACCAGAACGGAAACAACCCGTGGATCAGGCAGGCCAATCCCCCCTTGATCATCTGCCAGCCAAAGCCGCTGGCATAGCGCAGATGCTGACCATAGCTCTCGCCGATGGCGGTTGGATGGGCCGTGAACGGATTGGACATGGTGCGATCTCCCCCCAAGAACGTTGGTTACTGTAGCAGGAGAGAAACCTGTTCGTGAAGGCAGTGAAAGGGAGAAAAAATCACCAGCAGAGACGCTTGTAGGAGGAGAAAAATCTCTTCACGGACCGAAGCGCGAGCTGCTTGCCGTCCGGCGGATCGGTCTTCATGCTGCGGATCAGATTGGGCCGCACTCTGGGGAGGATTGAGTCGTCATGCAGGCAACCAGCCGCAGCTTTGTCGCCAATGCCCGCCAAGCGATGGCGGACCCGACCTTGATGAAGGCAATGGGCAACATCAAAGCCGGTTTCCAGGACAAGCGGCGGGCCACCGTTGCCAAACTGCCGGAGTTTGAAGCCCTGCGGGACCGTGGGCGGGCGATCAAGGATCACACCCTGGCCCATCTGGACTACTACTTAGAGCGGTATGCAGCAGCCGTGGAGGCCTCAGGCGGCCATGTCCACTGGGCGCGCACGGCGCAAGAAGCGCGCGAGATCATCTTGGCGCTGTGCCGCGAGGCTGGCGCCCGCACGGTGACCAAGGGCAAGTCGATGGTCGCGGAGGAGATTGCACTCAACCATCATCTTGAAACCAATGGCATCCAGCCGGTTGAGACTGACCTTGGCGAGTACATCATCCAACTGCGCAATGAGCCGCCGTCTCACATCATCGCGCCGGCCGTGCACTTGACCAAGGAGCAGGTGGCCGACACCTTCCGCGCCAATCACACCCACTTGGCCGCTGACCGTCCCCTCGTGGAGCCGCGGGCGATGATGGATGAGGCCCGCCAGGAATTGCGCGCGCGCTTCCTGGCCGCCGATGTCGGCATCACCGGCGCCAATTTTCTGGTGGCGGAGACCGGCAGCTCAATCATCGTCACCAACGAAGGCAATGGTGACCTGACGCAATTGCTGCCGCGCACGCACATTGTGTTGGCGTCTATCGAGAAGGTGGTGCCGACGTTTGAGGATGCTTCGGCGATCTTGCGGCTGTTGGCCCGCTCCGCCACTGGGCAGGAGTATTCGGCGTACACCACCATCTCCACTGGTCCGCGCCGTCCAGGTGATAAGGATGGGCCGGAGGCCTATCACGTGGTGCTGCTGGACAATGGCCGCAGTGCGATGCTGGGCACGGAATTCCAGGACATGCTGCGTTGCATTCGCTGCTCGGCCTGTATGAACCACTGTCCAGTCTATCACTCGGTCGGGGGGCACGCCTATGGCTGGGTGTATCCGGGACCCATGGGGGCCGTGCTCACGCCGACGCTGATCGGGATTGAAGAAGCGGGGCATCTGCCCAACGCCTCCACCTTCTGCGGGCGGTGCGAGAGTGTATGCCCGATGAAGATCCCACTGCCAAAGATGATGCGTCACTGGCGGGAGCGGCAGTTTGATCGCGGCCTGACGCCCGCCACGGTGCGCAGCGGCCTGGGGGTGTGGGCGTTCTTTGCACAACGACCGGGGCTGTATCGGCTTGCCGCACGCGTCGGCGCCGCAGTGCTCGGGCGGCTCGGTCGGTCGCGCGGGCGGTTCACCTCGCTGCCGCTGGCGGGTGGTTGGACCCGCACCCGAGACATGCCAGCCCCGGCGGGACGCACGTTCCAAGACCTTTGGCGGGAGCGGCGCGGCCAATGAGCGGGCGGGAGCAAATTTTGGGGGCGATCCGGCGCAGCCTTGGTCGCGGCCCCTTGGACCCGTCTCAACAGGCGGATCTGGACAGCCGTTTGGATAGCCGCCCGCGCGGGATTGTGCCAGCGCGGGTGGATCGCCCGCAGCCGGAACTGGTCGACTTGTTTGAGACCATGGCGCGCGAGGCTGCTGCCGTGGTCCGCCGGGTGCCGGACTTCGCATCGGTACCCGACGCCGTGCAGGGGTTCCTGGCCGAACACAATCTGCCAGCCGAACTGGTGGCCAGTCCGGCCCTGGCGGAGTTGCCGTGGGCAGGGCGGCCAACGCTTTCGGTACGCTTCGATGCTGCCCGGGATGCCGATCTGGTGTCGGTCACGCCTGCGTTTGCGGGCATTGCCGAGACGGGGACCTTGATGCTGCCGTCAGGTGCGGGCACTCCCTCCACCCTCAATTTCCTACCCGACACGCACATTGTTGTGCTCCCCAGCGCCCGCATCGTTGGTCCCTATGAGGATGCCTGGGATCGGTTGCGCGCGCGTGACCGGGTGGGCGAGGGTGGGTTGCTGCCCCGCACGGTCAATCTGGTCACCGGCCCGTCGCGATCTGGCGATATTGAGCAGATCATCCAGCTCGGCGCCCATGGACCACGTCGCCTGCTGATCCTTGTGGTTGAACAGGGCGACTGGCCGGGGTCGTGAGCCGGTCGCACCGTCTCACCCCCGCCGACCTCAATCTCTGGCGTCAAGTGGCGGAGACGGTGACCCCGCTCTCTCGCCGTGGCCACGAGCGGGAGGAAATGGCGGTACCGCCACCGCCTGTGGAGCCGTCGGCACCAGCCGCGCCGGAGCCCGCCCCCCCGCCGCAGCGACTGGCCCCGGTGTCGAAACCGCTGCATCGCCCGCCGCCGGCCCATCTGGACCCCGGTACAATTGCCGGGGTGGATCGGCGCACGGGCGAGCGGTTGCGCCGCGGGGAACTTTCGATTGATGGCCGCCTGGATCTGCATGGCTTGCGGCAGGAGGAGGCGCACGCCGCCCTCGATCGGTTCCTCGCCGCCTCGCAAGCAACAGGGCGGCGCTGTGTGCTGGTCATCACCGGCAAGGGGTTTCGGGACGGCGCCGGTGTGTTGAAGGACCGCGTACCCGATTGGCTCAATCTGCCGCCCAATCGGGCACGCATTCTGGCGATCATGCCCGCCCGCCCGCACCATGGTGGCGGCGGAGCGCTCTATGTTTTGCTGAAGCGCTTGCGATAACGACCTAATACTGAGACGGTTTGTCGCGATTGCACCAGGACACCCAGCCATGAGTTTGGATCCCACCTCTCTGATCCTCCTGCACACGGTGATGATGTGGACCATCGCACTGGTGTTTGCTGCGATTGCCGTGCTGGAGCGCGGTTGGGGGTTCCCCGTGCAGTGGGCTGTGGGCTTTTTCCTGATGCCGCTGGTGATGGTGGTCGGTGGCCTGGCGGAACGTCATGACCATGATGGTTTGCGGGTGATTGGCATGGTGGTCGGCTGGTTGGGGCCTGCCATCTTGGTCGATGGCATGCGGGCGTTTGTCCATGCTCCCCCTCGCCCGATCTGGTGGGCGATCAGCTTGGCGCTGTTGGTGGTTGCGGTGTCGGTGTTCACCTATGCGATCCCATCACTGCCGCTGCGGTTCCTCAGCTTCCAGGTGTTTATCGTTGGCTTGACCATCTATGGCTTGCTGCTGGTCACCCGCCTGCCGAAGGAGGACCACGCCCTGGGCCGACCCGTGGCTCTGGCAACTGGGGCCATTCCCCTGGTCGCCGTGGTGATGGACGCGATCAGCATCCTGCTGGGTGGCGAAGTTGTGGTGGTGGAGCAATCGGCGTTCCTGGTCATCGCTGCGACGGTGATCGCGCTTGCCAAAGCCATCGGTAAGATCATCGTGGTGGCGGAGCGGATGGCGGCGAAGGTTGGCCGCGACGCCCGCATTGACGCTTTGACCGGCCTTGCCACCCGCCGGGCGTTTGATCAAGCGCTGGCCCAGGAGATCGCGCGCAGCCAGCGCACCGGGCGACCAGTGGCGACCATCCTGTTCGACATCGATTTCTTCAAATCAATCAACGACACCCATGGTCACGACGTTGGGGATCTGGCCTTGCAACGCGTGGCAGAGATCGCCCGCGCAGCCGTGCGCCCGACGGACACGGTGGCCCGTCTTGGCGGGGATGAATTCGCTGTGCTGCTGCCGGAAACCGATACCGACGCCGCCCGCAGCGTGGCGGAGCGCATCCTGAGCACCATGCGCGCGACGGCGATTGAGGTGCCAGCCGGGGCCACTGTCCGCCTTGCTGGCAGCTTCGGCGTCAGCGCCATTGCCCGCGCAGCCGATCCCCAATATCTGCTGAAGCGCGCTGACGAGGCGCTGTACGTCGTCAAGCGTCGCGGCCGCAACGGTGTGGAAGTGGGGGCCGCGCTGGCGAGCTGACAAACAAAAACCCCAGCCGCAACGGGCTGGGGTTTGCTCACGTGGTGGACCCAGGCGGGATCGAACCGCCGACCTCTACAATGCCATTGTAGCGCTCTCCCAGCTGAGCTATGGGCCCGAAACTTGGCGGTCACACTGGGGCGTGGCCGGGGCCAGGGAGATACCGTGAGTGCGCTCCCTTGGCAAGCGGGAATTTCGCCCTTAGGCGCCTTTGCGACGGAGCAGCGCCTCCATGTACACCCAGGGCATGTGCTGCCACATTGAGGCAAACACCGCAGGACTGCCACGCTCGTACGGGGCGCGGGGAGACACGGTCCAGGTGCTTGGCGGTGGGGTTGCCGTCGAGGATGCACCGGGGGGGCAAGGCTCGAACAGGTAGGCGGGATAGGTGTAGGGGTGTTCGCTGTCACCAGTGGACGGCAGGGTGTACAGACCCGCTGCGCCTGGCTCATCTGACACCGGCACGCCCTCCAGCACAATCGGCGTGCCCATGTGGACGAAGTTAAACGGTGGCAGGTCTTTGAAAAACATCACAGCTGCCGGTCCCGCCAACGGGACTTTCGCGATCAGGTTGGTCAAGAAGTCCATCGACTCTTCATAGTTCACGCTGCCCAGCGGCTGAATGGTCAAGCCAAGCTGCGGGATCGTGTCGAGTGAATTGATCACGCAGAAGCCTTTGGTCTCGCCCAGGCTGAGGGCGCTGGCGTAGCTGAAGTAATCATTGCCTGGCTTCGGCTGGGCGAAGGCATACATCTTCACATCGAAGGTCGCCCCGGCGATTGGCTGGGTTTTCAACCAGCCCGCCGCCAGCGAGGCCATGCCCGCACCCAGGCTGTGACCGGTAACATAGATGCGGATCGGACGGTCTTCACCACCGTGCTTCTTCTTCGCTTGAGCAACGACGGCTTCCAGCATGCCAACCAGCGTGTTGCGGTGGCCGGTTAGTCCAGCCACACCGTGACCAAGTCCTGGCAGATTGACGTAGGACGCAAAGGTGGTGAGCGACTCCACCGCGAGACGGAAGCCCAGATGCACGCGCGCGCGCTCTGAGATGCCTGCGTAAGTGTCGGGGCAGAAGCGATAGGTGCTGGTGTCAGGCATCTTCCCCAGGAGGTCGCGCAGAACAGTCAGGATGCCGTTGTCCAACACTGCGGCGATGTGGGGGGCCAGCTTCGACAGGGATTGGGTGATCTCCTGCAGCAGGTCGGCATAATTGAGCGGACCAGCCGGTGCGAGCACAGCCAGCGCGTCTTCCAGCGCATTGGGCAGGTTCATCGTGCCGCGGAACGCGAGGCAGTAGGCATCGGCAGCCGCGTTGTAGGCAATCATCGCCTGATTGGAGAAGTAGGTGCGATTGGACAGCGCGACGGAGTGAACCCAGGTTGCCGCCTCCAGGGCATTGGTCGGGCGAACACCGGCACTCCACCCCTGCGGCCAGCGGCGATAGGTCAAGGAGGGCAACAGCACCGTTGCTTGATCGGCCGTGTCGGCGATCGGTGGCTTGTCGGCTGGCGCGAAGGGGTTGAACACTGCGTGCTCAGCGGGTTGGCCCGCGGGCTTGCCAGTCAGCTTGGCGAGGATGGCGCGCATTGCGTCGCCTTCGAGTTTCTCCAGAAGAGTTGGCTCCACAAAGGCGGAGACCGCCGCGGCCAACTGGAGGATTTCAAAGCACTCACCAGCATCAAAGCCGGGACCGAACTTGGGCAGGGCCATGACCGCGCTCCTTGGGCATCAAGACGTCGCAGCCTAACCGCTTCCCCTGCTGCGCCGCATTGAGACTGTCACTCGCCTTTTTGAGGGCGACGTGTCTTTCGGCGATGGGTGCCTGCCTGCCTCTGACTCAATACCGAGGCAAAGAAGGGTGACAGACAGCTTTCGATATCTGGCTCAGGTACGGGCTGAGGCTGGGTCTCTTGCCGCGCAGCCCCCTTGGCAGCGCGGGGGGCTTCGCCCATATGGAATGTGTGCCCTTGCCGCGGAGCGGGGGGGCGTCACTCTGTCGCCAAGCGGGACGGACGAGGGATCACATGGACTTCGAGAAATACACCGAACGGGCGCGCGGCTTCATTCAGGCCGCGCAGACCATCGCAATGCGCTCTGGGCACCAGCGGTTTGTGCCAGAGCATGTGCTGAAGGCCCTGTTGGATGACGAGCAGGGCATGGCTGCGGGCTTGATCGCGGCTGCGGGGGGGGACTCGCGCCAAGCCCTGGCGGCAGCTGAGGCAGACTTGGCCCGCTTGCCGAAGGTGGAGGGCAGTGGTGCGGGCCAGCTCTATCTCTCGCCCGAGAGCGTGAAGCTGTTCGACCAAGCCCAGCAGGCCAGCACCAAGGCGGGGGATCAGTATGTCACGGCCGAGTATCTGCTGCTGGCGCTGGCGCTGTCCGCAGGCACGCCACCGGCCAAGGCGCTGGCTGCTGCCGGGGTGACGCCGCAAGCGCTGAACCGCGCGATCACCGAGATGCGCAAGGGCCGCAAGGCCGACAGCGCCACCGCTGAAAACCAGTATGACGCGCTGAAGAAGTATGCGCGGAACCTGACCGAAGCGGCTTCCTCCGGCAAGCTGGACCCTGTGATTGGGCGCGACGAAGAAATTCGCCGCACCATCCAGGTGTTAAGCCGCCGCACCAAGAACAACCCCGTGCTGATCGGCGAGCCAGGGGTGGGCAAAACCGCCATTGTTGAGGGGTTGGCGCTGCGCATCATCAATGGCGATGTGCCTGAAAGCCTTAAAGGCAAAACCCTGATGGCCCTCGACCTCGGCGCCTTGGTCGCCGGCGCCAAGTTCCGTGGCGAATTCGAAGAACGCTTGAAAGCGGTGCTGCAGGAGGTGTCAGCCGCGGCCGGCGACGTCGTGATGTTCATCGATGAGATGCACACGCTGGTGGGTGCGGGCAAAGCCGATGGCGCGATGGATGCCTCCAACATGCTGAAGCCAGCACTCGCGCGCGGGGAATTGCATTGTGTCGGCGCCACTACTTTGAATGAGTACCGCAAGTATGTGGAAAAGGACGCGGCGCTCGCCCGTCGCTTCCAGCCGGTGTTCGTGTCGGAACCGACAGTGCCGGACACCATCTCCATTCTGCGGGGTTTGAAGGAGAAGTACGAGGTTCACCACGGCATTCGCATCACCGACAGCGCGATTGTCGCGGCCGCGACCCTGTCGAACCGCTACATCACCGATCGCTTCCTACCGGATAAGGCGATTGACTTGGTGGACGAAGCCGCCTCCCGCCTGCGCATGGAGGTGGATAGCAAGCCAGAAGTGCTGGATGCCTTGGATCGGCAGATCATCCAACTGAAGATCGAGCGTGAGGCACTGACCAAGGAGAATGACGCGGCCTCGCGCGAGCGATTGGCAAAGCTGGAAGGCGAGTTGGCCGATCTGGAAGAGCGGTCGGCAGCCATGACGGCCGCGTGGCAGGCTGAGAAGAACAAGCTCGCCTCAGCTTCCAAGGTGAAGGAACAGCTGGACCAAGCGCGCGCCGAGTTGGAGCAGGCGCAACGCGCCAGCAACTGGCAGCGTGCCGGTGAGTTGACCTACGGCGTGATCCCGGCGCTGGAAAAGCAGCTGGGCGATGCCGAGTCTGCCTCCCAAGCGCGGTTGCTGCGTGAGCAAGTGACCGAGGAAGACATCGCCGCCGTCGTCTCGCGCTGGACTGGGATTCCCGTGGACAAGATGCTGGCGGGCGAGCGGGAGAAGCTGTTGGCCATGGAGTCCGCCCTGGCGGCCCGTGTGGTGGGGCAGCAGGAGGCGATCATCGCGGTATCCGACGCGGTGCGCCGGGCGCGAGCGGGTTTGCAGGACCAGAACCGACCCATCGGTTCCTTCCTGTTCCTGGGTCCGACGGGTGTTGGCAAGACGGAGTTGACCAAGGCCTTGGCCGCCTTCCTGTTCGATGACGAAACCGCCCTGCTGCGCATGGACATGTCGGAGTATATGGAGAAGCACTCCGTCGCCCGGCTGATCGGCGCGCCGCCGGGCTATGTCGGTTACGACGAAGGCGGAGCGCTGACCGAGGCCGTGCGCCGTCGGCCCTATCAGGTGATCCTGTTCGATGAAGTGGAAAAGGCCCACGGGGACGTGTTCAACGTGCTGCTGCAGGTGCTGGACGACGGTCGACTGACCGATGGCCAGGGGCGCACAGTGGATTTCAAGAACACGCTGATCGTGCTGACGTCCAACCTCGGATCTGAGGTGTTGGCCGCAGCACCAGCCTCGGAGGCAGAGACGGGTCACAGCCCACGCACCCGCGACCAAGTGATGGAAGTGGTACGCGCGGCCTTTCGACCGGAGTTTCTGAACCGCATCGATGAAGTGCTGCTGTTCCATCGCCTGACCCGCGCCCACATGGACGGAGTGGTGGCGGTTCAGCTGAAGCGCCTGGAGGCCATGCTGGCCGAGCGCAAGATCACCCTGGCGATGGACGATGCCGCCCGCACCTGGCTGGCCGATGCTGGCTATGATCCGGTTTATGGTGCCCGTCCGCTGAAGCGGGTGATCCAACGCTCCCTGCAAAACCCGCTGGCGCTGAAGGTGCTGGATGGCACGGTGAAGGATGGCGATCTGGTGCCGGTCAGCGCTGACGCCGACGGGCTGGTGATCGGCCAGCCGACGGCGTTATAACCAAAAGCGTGCGTGTTGCCGGAGGCAGCGCGGCGGCCCCGCCTCCGGCAACACGCAATTGCTTGAGATTGAGGTGGTTTCGCGCGAAGATCGGCAGACGGTCGCCGCGGTTCGGTAGAACACCTGGACAGGCGCCAAGGCACCGCACATTGGGACGAAGATGGAAAAGCCCCAACCGCGCATCACCACCGCTGCTGCTGCAATGCAGCAAATGGATATTGAGGCGGAGAAAAGCCGCATTCGTCGAATGCTGGAGCGCATCCGCAATCATGCTGCGATTGAGGACTTGGAAGCCCTGAGCGCCACGGTGAACGCTCTCAATGAAATGCTGGGCCAGTCACCCCTGCCTCAGAAATTGCAAGACCAGATCCGCATGCGCGCCTTTGCCGATGAGCAGCAGGTGCTGGTCAAGCATATGGATCGCACTCTGCGCGTTGCCGTGGAGGGCGCCCGGCGCGGCCGCAAGGACGTGATGGGTCAAGCTGTGCGCCAGCTGAAGAATTTCATTGAGCGCTGGCAGTTCCTGCAAGGTGACCAAGACGTACTGATCCGGATTGAAAAGGAACTGGCCGAGGTGCTGCCGAAGCCGGTTGAGGCGCAGCAAGACGCCGCTGGCACCGAAGAAGATCACGGTCCGCCCGCCAAAACCAATGCGCCGCCCTCAGGCCGCGAGCAGCGTAAGTTCGTGCGCTATACTTGGCCCAAACTGCAAGTTCGCGCGGCTGACCGGTTGTTTGAAGTGGCGGACTGGTCGCTCAATGGCCTCGCCATCGGCAATGTCGGGGCTGAAGAACTGGCATTCCTGCGCAAGCGTGGCAACATCGTCGCGATCGAGCTGCTGGAGCCGGACCATGGGCTGCGCGCATCGGACAAGGCCGAGATCGTGCGCCATGACCCCAACAAGCGGGTGCTGAAGCTCCGCTATGCCTCCATGACCAACCCCTGTTCCGACATCGCCCGCGAACTGCGCAGGCGTGGGGTGGAGCCGCGGTAGGCATTCGCCTGCAGCGTCCGCAGGCACGTCCTGTCCTGTGGAGTGTGGTTGCGCTTCCGGCGGCTACCCGGCTTTGAGGTCTTCTGCCCCCAGGATTCCGTGGGGGCCGCTCAAGAAATCCAGGAAGCTGCGCACCTTCGCTGGCAAGTAGCTGCGATTGGGATAGACCGCGTGCACCGTTACGGCGGGCCAGAGGTCACGCGGGAGCACGGCTTCCAGCGTGCCATCGGCAAGATCGTCCCGGATCAGCCAATGGGGCATGACGCAAAGCCCGATCCCTTCGCGGACAGCGAGGTGCAGCAGCGTCTCGTTCCCAGAGAGCAGGACAGGGCGCAGCTGTAGCTCCCGCGCGGTCGACCCGGCACCCAGCCGCACCCGGCCATCGGCGGCAATCGCGGAATAGGCCAGGAACGGCGCCCCTGCCAGAGCTTCCACCCGGTCTGGACGCCCCAGGCGGTCGAGCAGCGCGGGTGAGCCCACCAGGATGAACAGCACAGTCCCCAAGCGCCGTGCAATCAGCGCCTCATCCAGAGTGGGCGTGACCCGCAGTGCCAAGTCGAAGCCTTCATCGACGAGGTTGACCATGCGACCGGAGAGGTCGAGGTCCAGCGTGACCTCCGGATGACGCGCATGATACCCGGCCAACAGGCGCGCGAAGGCCGGGTTCGCCATCCAGACCGGCAAGCTCACCTTCAAAACACCCCTGGGAGACAGGGTCGTCTGCGAGAGTTGCGCCTCGGTCTGGTCGAGGCCATCGAGCAGCCCGCGCACTGTGGTTAGATAAAGTGTGCCCGCCTCAGTCAGGCTGACGCTGCGGCTGGTTCGATTCAACAGCCGGGCGCCGACGCGCTGCTCCACGGCTTGAACATGCTTGCTGACCATCGCAGGCGACAGCCCAAGCCGCTCTGCCGCGGCGGAAAAGCTGCGCAGGTCAGCGACCAGCGCAAAGACACGAAGACCGACCAAGCCATCCATCTTCCTATCATACTAAGAAACTGAGTATCAAGTAAACCAGCCATGATCAACCAGAGCGAAAGCAATAGGCTCTGTCTGGTCGCAACCGCGCGGGCCTTCCATTGGGAAGCGACGCGCTTGGAGAACAGCCATGACCATGACCGCCACGTCTGAGCCAACCATCAATCCACGCTGGAATTTGGGCCTGTGGGCAGCACAGATCGCCCTGGCACTGCTGTACCTGCTGGGGGTGTGGATGCACCTGATCGTGTCCCCCCAGCAGGCCGTCGCCATGGGTGCGGTTTGGATGTCTGAGGCGCCGCTGCTCCTGGTCCGATTCATTGGCGTTATGGAGTTGCTGGGCGTGATCGGCCTGATCCTGCCTGCGGCCACCCGCATCCAGCCGCAGCTGACCGTCTGGGCGGCCAGAGGCTTGCTGGCCATCCAGGCGCTGGCCATCCCATTCCACGCCGTGCGCGGTGAGTTTGAGCCGCTGCCGTTCAATGCGATCTACGTCGCCCTCGCCGTGTTCGTGACTTGGGGGCGGACACGCAAAGTGCCGATCCTGCCGCGCTAAGGGGTTGGGAGGTTTGCTTTAATCCTTTCCCGCAGTTTGGGCTGCGTGCCAGACTCTCACCGTCTTGACCATCCGGGGCAGAGACGCGGACGGCTTGTCCGCGGGTGCCAGAGCCACACCGGGTGAGGTCAAGCGTGCCGTCCGGCACCCACCTGCGCCGCTGCTTGGCCTATGGAGGACGCAATGCTGAAGCTTTGGGCCGCCCTTAACCCCTATATACTCTGGGGCCTCTTTGCTTTGCCTGCCTTTGGTATGTCGGCTGCGATTGCCACCTCGCCCGATCCCAGGATCATCCATGCGATGGTCCATCCATCCGGGGAGTTTGCGGCGCGGTTCCTCATTCTGGCCTTGATGGCAACACCGCTTGCGCTGTTGCTGCGTGGCTGGCGCGGACCGCTGTGGATGAAGCGCAATCGGCGGTATCTTGGGCTGGCGGCCTTCGGTTATGCGGCGCTGCACACGGTGTTGTACCTCATCGACAAGGCTGGATTGGATCCAGTGCTCTCGGACCTGCCGAACCTCGCCATCTGGACGGGCTGGGTTGCTTTCGTGATCTTCGTGCCGCTTGCCGTGACCTCGAATGACTGGTTCATGCGCACACTGGGGGCGCGGTGGAAGCAACTGCAGCGCTGGACCTACGCTGCGGCCATCCTCACGCTAGCGCACTGGGCGGCTCTACACGATTGGGGTGGCATCGCACCTGCCCTGGTTCACTTTGCCCCTTTGATAGCCCTCGAAACCTACCGCATCTGGCACAGCTACCTTCGTCCGCGGGTGGCAGCAAAGGCTTGACGGGACCGTGGGTGACGGTGCGGCTTGCGCCCAATCGCTTTCCTACCGTCCTCCCACCTTACCTGCCAGCGACGGAAAGTAAGAACCCCTCCAACGCCTCAAGGCAGCGCCGGTCCTGCCACAGCGTCGGTGCCGCAGCGCGCAAGCGCTCGCGCTGGGTGTGGCGGAGATCGGGAGAGCGGATCAGGTGAATGGCGAGGGTGGCAAGACTGTCTCGGTCCGGGGCGATCAAGTCGGTCAGGCCCATCAGCGACAGCATCGCTGCGGTATGGCGGCCGCGCATAAACCGTCCAGGACTGGTGATCGGGATTAAGCCATTGGCGATGGCTTCCAGGCTGGTGTTGCCGCCGGACCAGCGCAAACTGTCCAGGAACAGATCAGCGACAGTGTTGAGCGCCAGATACTGCCACCAATCCAACCGCGGCAGCACATGGCAGAACCGGGTGGCGTCCAGCCCGTGACGGGCGAAGGCGCGTTGCAGGCGGGCCAGAAACTGCTGGGTAATGTGCTCGCCCAGAGGGTCGGTCAGGAACAGGAACAACACCTCGGGCGCACCTGCGGCGATCCTGGGCCAGAGGTCATCATCCTCCGGGTGGTATTTGAACAGGCTCTGGGCGCAGAAACACAGCACCCGGTCTTCTGGCAGGCCGAACTGGCTGCGGGTCCCCGGTGCCCGCGCAGCCGTTGGGGTGTAGGCGATGGACAAGCCGGGCAAGGCCACCAGCCGTTCTGAGTAGTGGCTGGCGCCGTCTGTTGGCTCCATCGCGGCGGAGGACAGGAAGGTGTCGATGGTCGCAAGACCCGAGGTGACCGGGTGCCCCCAGGCGATCGCCTGATGCTGAGCGAGGCGTAGCGCCGCCAGCAGCGCGGTGCGACCGCGCATGCCATGATCCAGATAGATCAAGACATCCAGCCGGTCGGCCCGAATGGTTTCGGCTGCCTGATCGATGGCACCGCGCAGGTCGGCGAAGCGATCAACCCGGTTGCGGATCACCTCGGTGCTTGAATCACTCAGGCCGCCAATTTGGTAGGCATGCACGGCGAAGCGCTGGCGGTCCAACCCGAACATCCAGCCGGTGAACAAGCGCGCAACCGTGTGGCTGAACAGGCTTTCCGAGGCAAAGCCAACGCGGATGCGACCGTCGGGGCGGCTGACGGCCAGCGGCGCCGCGAGATGCGGGAAGCGGGCTGCCATGGCGCGGACGGTCATGCGGCCCATCCGCTCCATCAGCGGGCGATCATCTTCCCCCTGGTAGGCCAACTGGAACAGCGGGCGCGCGTGGGTGGCCTGCAGCAGAGCATCGGCGATGGCAGGTTGATCCAGCGCCAGCCCAGCCTCCAGCGCCGCCAACCCATCGGCGAGTCGCCGCCGCCAGAGGGGAATCTCCTCAACCGTGCGGTAAAGTCGGGGCAAGACCCGCGGCAGGACAGTGCGGGCAAGGCTGACAGTGGGATCAGCCAACGTTGCCGCCACCAGTGCGTCGCGGGCGCGGTCGGCGTCGCCGCCAAGGGACAGCGCGAGGCCAAGCACCGTTTGGCCGTCTGCCGACAAGACAGGGTGGCTCTCCAATGCTGGGATCAGCGGCGCACAGCGCAGCGGATCGCCACTCATCGCTTCGGCCAGAAGTTGGCGCAGTAGGATATCCGGTGCGTCCGGCGCTGCGGCGCGTGCCCGCGCCCACGCGTCACTGTGGCTTGGATCGAACAGCGCCTGCCGACAGATGGCGAGGGCGGTCAGCAGATCCGGGGTGGCAAGGCCCAATGTCTCAGCCCGGATCAGACGCTCCAATGCTTGTCGCCAGGCCCGTGTGCGCACAAGCAGCAGGCCTGCGGATTTCCAGGCCTCGGCATCCTCTGGATTGGCGAGGCGGCGGGCCTCCCAGCCGTCGAATGCCTCCTGCAAGCGCCCGGCACCGGCCAGGGCGACCAGATCAGCGGGAGACGGCAGCGCGGTCACCGCGCCTCGTCGTCGGGGCGCCGTGCAACGCGGGGGTCAACGGCCATCGGCATGGCCTCCCAGCGCTGGTTCTGCTCAGCCACATGGGCCTGGAAACTCCGCAAGTCTGGCCCCGTCAAGCTGCGCCCTGTGGGCATGCGCAGGGCGGTTGGATTGACCGGGCGCCCGGCGCGATGCACCTCATAATGCAGGTGCGGGCCCGTTGACAGGCCAGTGGAGCCGACAAAGCCGATCACTTGGCCTTGACGCACGCGCTGGCCCGGCCGAATCCCTGGTCCAAAGCGCGAGAGGTGGGCGTAGAGGGTGGCAAACTCGCCGGAATGGCGGATTCGCACAAGATTGCCATAGCCGCGCGGCTCGTGCGACACCCGCTCCACCACGCCATCGCCCGCGGCTTGCACCGGCGTGCCAGTGGGCGCACCGAAATCCACCCCGGCATGCATGCGGGAGAAGCCCAGGATCGGATGATTGCGCATGCCAAAGCGGCTGGTCAGGCGGGCGCCGTCGATGGGGGTTTTCAGCAACGCTTTGCGCACGGCGGCGCCCCCCGGGCCGAAGTATTCGGGCTCGCCGCCGCGGGGTGTGAAGCGGAAGATGCGCTGGGCCTGCCCGCTGAGGGTAAGGGAGGCTGCAACCAGCGGGCCCGCGCGCACCACCTCGCCATCGGGGTCGCGCAAGCGCTCGAACACCACATCAAAGCGGTCGCCGGGTTGGATGTCGCGCTGGAAGTCCACGTCATAGGAGAACTGGCGCACCATTTCGACCAGCAACTCCGCAGGCAGGCCAGACTGATCGGCGGCACGGGCTAGGCTGTGGGTGATGGTGCCACTGACCCGGACGGTCTCGCGCTCAAGACGGCGCGGGATGATGTTGGCGGCCCAGGCACCGGCACCCAACCGTTCGACGACGGCATCGCGGTCGGGCGAGGGGCGAAAGCTGACACGGCTGAGACGGCTGCCCTCGGTCTCAGCGTCCGTGGGCCGGGTGATTACGAACTCCTGCCCAATGGCAAGATCGCGGAGATCAACCAGCGGGCGCAGGCTGGCGGCGATCTCATGTGCCTCGCCACTGGTGGCACCAGCACGCATTAGCACCTGGACCAGGGTTTCGTTGCGCTTCAGTGCCAAGCGTTCTTCGGTTTGCGCTGAGGCCGACGGGGCGGCCTCCGATTGTGCAAAGACCGGTAGGGCGTGGAGGCACAGCCAAACAAACACCGTCAGCGCGGCGAGCCCCCGCGCTGCCAGACCATGTCCCGTCATTCACCGTCCTCCGCTGCGCATCTGTCGCTGTGCCCAGTCAGGGTGCGGAGGCTGGTAGGCGCTGTCAATCCGAATCACCTCAGAATCTCAAGCACTTGAGCAGCGGCCCAAAAAAATCGACGGCGCGGGAGAAAAAGCGTTTGACAGGCCGGGGTCCGATCCATAGAAACACGGCTCCGCGGCGCTGGTGGCGCCAAGGAACGGAAGA
Source organism: Alphaproteobacteria bacterium (assembly GCA_004292755.1). Taxonomy (GTDB): domain Bacteria; phylum Pseudomonadota; class Alphaproteobacteria; order Elsterales; family Elsteraceae; genus RDXE01. The sequence continues at coordinate 237 of RDXE01000063.1, read as the reverse complement.
CGAAGCGGCAAGCGCCGCGGTGCTACAGAAAAAGGTGCTTGACACCGGTCACTGAAAAGCGCAAGTCTTCCGGCCCCGCAGATCAGTCCTCACCAAGGATTGAACAGCGGCTTCTCTCGAAAGGAGGGGCTGGCGGGACGCTATTGAACAAGTGAGCAAGGTTGAGAGACAGAGCGCGTTTAGGAAGGGATGCGTGGCTGGCGGTTTAGTCTCGGGGGTATCCGAGCTTGATCGTAG
>RDXE01000093.1 GCA_004292755.1 Alphaproteobacteria bacterium | reverse complement strand
CAGGAGCCCATGGCCCGTTCCGCCGCCACCCCGATCGCCGAGCCCCCCTCTCGCAGCCGTGCCGCCGCCGTGCGTACGCTGGAGTTGGAGGCCGAGGCGTTGCGCCAGCTGGCCAACGGCCTGGATCAGGCGTTTGACCAAGCTGTGGAGGTGCTGGCGACTGTCGCCGGACGAGTGATCGTCTCAGGCATGGGCAAGTCCGGCCATGTCGGCAGCAAGATTGCGGCCACCCTCGCCTCTACTGGCACGCCTGCCCAATTTGTCCACCCGGCTGAGGCCTCTCACGGCGATCTGGGCATGATCACCCCAGCCGATGCCGTGCTGGCGCTGTCAAACTCGGGCGAGACGGCCGAGTTGTCGGACTTGATTGTCCACACGCGGCGCTACGGCATTCCCCTGGTGGCGATCACCCGCAATGCCACCTCAGCCCTCGGGGAGGCGGCGGATGTGACGCTGTGCCTGCCCTCAGTGGCGGAGGCGTGCCCACTGGGCCTAGCGCCCACCACCTCCACCACCGCCACCCTTGCCTTGGGCGATGCTTTGGCCGTGGCGCTGCTGGATCGGCGGGGGTTTACCGCGGCGGATTTTCAGGCGCTGCACCCCGGCGGCTCGCTGGGGCGAAAGCTGGCGCGCGTGCTTGATCTGATGCATGGCGGCGACAGCATGCCAGTGGTCCGCCCGCACCAGTCGATGGCCGAAGCGATCCTGGAAATGTCGGCCAAGCGGCTGGGATGCACGGGCGTGGTGGATGGCGCCGGGCACTTGATCGGGATCATCACCGATGGCGACTTGCGGCGACACATGGCGCCGGAGCTGCTGGGCCGCCCTGTCAGTGCCATCATGACGGCAAACCCGCTGACCATTCGCCCGCAGGCACTGGCGGCGGAGGCGCTGGGTGTGATGCAGGCGATGAGCCGCACCCAGTTGTTTGTGGTGGAGGAGGGGCGCCCCGTTGGCGTGATCCATGTGCATGATTGCTTGAAAGCGGGGTTGGGGTGACCAGCCTGTCGCCGTTCTCCACACCACCAGCCGAGCTTCGACCGACCGCGTTCGCCAGCGATCCACGGCGGACCAGCGGCTGGCATTCGCGCCGGGTTGCCTATCTGAAGCTGATGCTGCCCGCTGTGGCGTTGGCCATTGTGACCTTGGTGTTGGCTTGGCCGCAGGTGATGCCTGACGAGCGGGCGGTGCGCATTGGACAAACCACCATCGAAACACGCGACATCGAAGCGCTAAGGGTCCTGAACCCACGCTACATTGGCGTCGATCAGGATCAGCGGCCATTCCAGGTGACAGCCAACAGCGCCACGCAGATCGGCAATGCTGACGGTGCCGTGCAGTTGGAACAGCCGAAGGCCGACTTGACGGATTCTGCGGGTGCCTGGATTGCGCTGTCGGCCCGTGATGGCTTGTATGACCGCACGGGGCGCACCCTCGATCTGGAAGGCGCCGTGCAAATGTTTCAGGAAGCGGGCGGCGAAGTGCGCACCAGCAAGGCGCGCGTGCTGTTGGATCGCAGCACGATCATCGGCGACCAACCCGTAGAGGCGCAGGGGCCCGCCGGTTACGTCACCGGCCAGGGGTTTGAGGTGCGAGAGCGTGGGGCCGTTGTGCTGTTCACTGGTCGCTCCTCCCTGGTGTTGTATCGGACGACGGAGACCGAGCCATGATCCGGCTGGCGACGCTCGCATTGGCGGCCCTGTTGGTTGTCGCCCCTGGCTCTGCGAAGGCGCAACTGCCCGGCGGCGGCACCGGCCCTTTGTTGGTGGATGCCGACAACGGGATTGAGTGGCGGCGGGACGAGCGGCTTTACATCGCCACCGGCAATGCCCGCGCCCAGCGCGGTGCCGTCACCGTCGCAGCCGACAGGCTGGTCGCCCGCTATCGCGAAACACCCAACGGCGGCACTGATATCTATGAGCTGGAGGCGACCGGTCGGGTGACCATCACCACGGCAGCCGAACGAATCGTTGGCGAGCGGGCAGTCTACAATGTTGATCGCGAATTGCTGGTGGTTACGGGCGGCAATCTGCGCTTGACCACCGCAACCGATGTGGTGACGGCGCGTGATAGTCTGGAGTGGTGGGATGGTCGCAAGGTGGCTGTCGCCCGCGGCGATGCCGTGGCCGAGCGGCCGGACCGCCGGGTTAGCGCCGACATCATCGATGCAACCGTGATCGAGGATCCGCGCACCCGCCAGTCGCGCATCACCCAGGTAAACGGGTTCGGCAATCTGCGCGTTTCCAGCCGGGCGGAGTTCGCAGCAGGCGACCGGGGCAGCTACAATCTTGATACCAACATGGCCACCATCCTGGGCAACGTGCGGCTGACGCAAAACCAGAATCAGGGCGCTGGTGACTGTGCCGAGGTGAACATGACCACCGGGAATGCCGTTCTGCGCGGGGGATCGGCCTGCGGGCGACCCGGCGGCGGTGGGCAAGTGCGTATGCTGTTGCAACCAACCGAAGGCCAGCCACCGCCCGGCTCCCAGCCCACGGCCCGGCCAGGGACCCCGCGATGACCGAGCGTCCAGCCGCCCCCACTCCCTATGTGATCGCCGACAATTCCGGCGTTCCGCGCGGGTTGGCGGCGTTCAATCTTGGCAAGCAGTACAAAAAGCGCCCCGTTGTCCGCGATGTCTCGGTCGCTGTCGCGCGGGGCGAGGCCGTGGGCCTGTTGGGCCCCAATGGCGCTGGCAAAACCACCTGCTTCTACATGATCACCGGGCTGGTTGCGCCTGACTACGGCACCGTGCTGCTGGATGGTCAGGATGTGACGCGGTTGCCGATGTATCGGCGGGCGCGGTTGGGCATTGGCTATCTGCCGCAAGAAGCGTCGATCTTCCGCGGCATGACGGTGGAGCAGAACATCCGCTCTGTGCTGGAGGTGGTGGAGCGTGACCGGCACCGGCGCGAGCAAACGCTGGATGAGTTGTTGGCCGAGTTCTCTATCGAGCATCTGCGGCGCACGCCAGCGATTGCCCTGTCGGGTGGCGAGCGGCGCCGGGTGGAGATTGCGCGCGCCTTGGCGGCCCAGCCGGTGTTCATGCTGCTGGATGAGCCGCTGGCGGGCATCGATCCCATTGCGGTTGGTGACATTCGCGATCTTGTTCGACACTTGAAGGATCGGGGCATCGGCGTCCTGATCACCGACCACAATGTTCGGGAGACGCTGGATATCGTTGATCGCGCTTACATTCTGCACGAAGGGAAGGTGCTGATGGAGGGGTCACCCGCCGAGATTGTCTCTCACACCGATGTCCGCCGGGTGTATCTCGGCGAACGCTTCAGCTTGTAGGCGGCCCCATGGCGCTGGCACAGCGGCTGGAGTTTCGTCAATCTCAGGCGCTGGTGATGACACCGCAGTTGCAGCAGGCAATCAAGCTGCTGCAACTGTCCAACATGGAACTCTCGGCGTTTGTCGAAGGCGAGTTGGAACAAAACCCGCTGTTGGAACGCGATGAAAGCGGCAGCCCGGCAGCGGAGCCAGAGCTGCCGGAGGCCTCTGACGGGTTTGATGCGCCCCCCGCCCCGACGGACTCAGCGGATTTGGTTGGCAGAGACACTCTGCCCTCAGAGCGCGACGACCCGCTGGACCGCGATTGGGCAGCCGAGGCCGAGGGGTTGGACGAGGGGGCGTTTGGCGAGTCCGCCTTTACCCGCGGCACCTCTGGCAGCTTTGATGACGAAGATGGGTTCTCAGAAGATTTCGCGGCCGGGACCAAAACCCTGCGCGAACATCTGGTGGACCAAGCGATGCTCGATTTGGTGGAGCCATCAGAGCGACTGATTGCACTGACACTGATCGATCTGGTCGACCCAGCAGGCTATCTGGTCGCGGATTTGGAGGAGATTGCCGAACGCTTCGGCTGCCCCCGCGCCGCGGTGGAGGCAGTGGTGGCGCGGCTGCAACGGTTGGACCCAACCGGCGTGTGCGCCCGCGATCTAAAGGAATGTTTGGCGTTGCAACTGGCGGAAAAGAACCGCCTGGACCCGGCGATGCAGGCGTTGCTGGACAATCTGCATCTGCTGGCCCGCCGGGATGTGGAGGCGTTGCTGCGGGTCACTGGCGTCGATCAAGACGATCTGGCCGAGATGGTGGCCGAGATCCGCGCCCTGAACCCCAAGCCCGGTGACGCGTTTGACAGTGAACCGGCCCAGCCGGTCACCCCAGACATTCTGATGCGCGCACAGCCCGGTGGCGGCTGGCTGGTGGAACTGAACGCCGATACGCTGCCCCGCGTATTGATCAACACGCGCTTCTACGCGCGGGTCAACACCGGCAAGCTGGACAAAACGCACAAAGAATACTTGGCAGAACGCCTTGCCTCAGCGAATTGGCTGGTGAAATCACTGCACCAGCGCGCCACCACCATCTTGAAGGTGGCGACGGAGATTGTACGTCAGCAGGATGCATTCTTCCGCCATGGCATCCAGTATCTGCGCCCCTTGATTCTGCGCGATATTGCTGAAGTGATCGGCATGCACGAAAGCACGGTCAGCCGGGTCACAACCAATAAATACATTGCCACACCGCGAGGCATTTACGAGCTAAAGTATTTCTTCACCAGTTCCATCGGCTCCACCACCACTGGTGCCGACGCCCATTCAGCTGAGGCAGTGCGCCATCGCATCAAAACCTTGATCGATGCTGAGCCCGCCTCCGACGTGTTGTCGGATGACAAACTGGTCGAATTGCTGAAAGCCGAAGGTATCGACATCGCGCGGCGCACCGTCGCCAAGTACCGCGAAGCTCAGAAGATTCCCTCCTCCGTGCAGCGCCGCCGGGAAAAAATGCTCACGCTGTAAGCGGGGTATGGTCGTTGAGCACGGGGGTGTCTGGGCTCGTCCCAGTCTTGGCAGCGGTTTCAGTCACGGCTGGCATGCCACCAAACGCACCGGCTGACAGCACCTCGTCGGTGATCTTTGTCCGGCTCAACGCAGGCGAAGATCGAGGGCTTGATGCAGTGCAATGCCGTACAGGCCGTGGGCGCGCAAACCAGTGATGCGGGTGTGGGCGGCAACCGGCAGGCGTTCATGGACCAGGGGGAGCCAGACGGTCGCCTCCTGCAGGCGCGCTTGCAGGGCAGCGTGGGCGGTCGCGCGCTCGTCTGCGGTGAGGGCGGTGCGACCGCGCGCCAGCAATTGGTCGGTTTCCGCATCGCGCCAGTTCATTCGATTGGGCGTGGGTATGCGCCGAGAGTCGAAGTATAGGCCCAGGAGGTCCCCCGCCGAGACGTAGGGTGCGCTGAGGACGAAGGCGTCGAAGTCCTGGCCAGCCAGACGGCCCCAGGCGATGGCCGGGTCGAACAGCGAGACCCGCATCTCCACGCCAATTTGGGCAAGGTCGGCCTGCACCGCCTCCAACACACGCTGCCAGGGCCCCGCGAAGCCATACACGTCCAGGCTCAGGCGTTGCCCGTTGCGCTGGCGAAACCCGTCAGCACCAAGCGGCCAACCAGCTTCCTCCAGCAGGGCGACGGCTGCGGCGGGATCATAGCCCGCGCCGGAGCTTGATGCGGAAGCGGAATAATCTAGCGTGCCCGGTGCAAGCAGGCTGATCGCCGGATGCGCCTCGCCAAAATACACTTGCCTCACCAGCGCGGCGCGATCAACGGCATGGGCAATCGCGCGGCGCACCCGGACATCGGCGACCTGTGGGCGATCGACTTTGAAGCCAAGGAACGCCAGCCATTGCGGTTGCGATGGCTCAACAATCTGCACCAGCCGGTGACGGCGCAGCGCCTCCATCATCGCCAGCGGCGGGTAGGGGGTGAGGTCGGCTTGGCCGGCCATGACGGCTGCACCGCGGGCGGCGTCATCGGCTTGGACCGTCCACACCACACGATCAATCTCCGCAGGGCCGCGATTGGCATAGATGGGAGGCCCCCAGCGGTAGGCAGCGTGGCGGACCAGAGTCAACCGGCTGCCCGGTACCCACTCCCCCCAGCAGAAGGGACCAGTGCCCCCAAATCCGCGGATGCCAAAGCCCTCGCCCAGCCGCTCGACGGCCTCCCGATCCAAAACGACGCCGAAGAACAAGCTGAGTTGGTGCAACAGATCAGCGTGTGGCTCGGCCAACTCGTAGACCAGCGTCGTGGCGTCGGTCGCGTGAATGCGCACCACCCGCCCCGCCCGCCACGCGGTGGGGGAGCGGGTTGCCGGATCAACCCAGCGAGACAGCGACCATGCAACATCTACAGCTGTCATTTCGCGTCCGGAACAGAAGCGGACATCATCCCGCAGTCGAAATGTGTAGCGCAGTCCGTCCTCTGACACCTCCCACTCGCGGGCAAGGCCGGGACGGATCGAGCGCTGATCCCAGTCCAGCGTGACCAGGGTATCCGCCAGCATATGCAGCACTTCGCCTGCCGCCCGCGCCGCGGTGCGGTGGGGGTCGTAGCGATCCGCATCGATGGCGCGCGCGATGGTGATTGATGCGCGCTGTTGCGCCGCAGCAGGCATCCAGTGCCCGAGGCCCAACATCACAGCGACCACCCATCCGACCAGCGCTCGACCCACGCCACCCTCCAACGTATTGAGACACAAGGCCCGAGAGCTTGGGAGAGGCAAACCGTCAGCGTCAAATCCTGCGTGCTCAGGGGCTGGGATGAGCTTGCGCCGATGCATCACCGCACCGACGCTAGGCCGAGCCAAAGCAGGCCCGTTCCATGCATGTCCAGGGCGATCAAAGATGGTATGGCGGACATAGTCAGCCGCGCTATGGTGCTCTTCCCCGCGAATGCAGTGCATCCGATGTCAGTGGGTCTGGGTAGACGGGTTGTAAACAATGCGGTCTCAGAAGATTGACAATATCTATTTGCTCAGATATCTTACTGATTCGAGCGCGCAAGAGAGCGATTCGGCATGGAATGCTGGGTAGCCAAGCGTGAGGTGGCTGTTCGGCTGGCGCCGAGATCCGCACCACCGATTCTTGTGGCCGGGTGACGGGGAGGGCTGATCCATGTATGGCATGCGCAGTTCAGCCGCTGACAATTCCGGGCCTGACACCGGTGTGCGACGTCCGTATGTCGGCCCTGCGTCGACACCGTTGCCCCCCCGCGTGGCCAAAGACGCTGCCCCGGCACCCGTGGTGGCAATCGAAAGCTACGAAGGGGTGTTTGTCCGTGACCCCGATCATGGTCCTGAGGCCCCGTTGGTGTTCAGCTTGGGTGTTGGCGGTCGCCACGTGTCAGTGAGCTACCCCAGCCTGTCACAAGGCGACTTGCTGGCCCTAAGGGGGCATCGCGTGATGATAGAGGCAAACGCGTGCTACCTTCACTCTCAGGAGACGCCCGATCACCTGGAAGTTTTTCGCCATGAGGTGCTGGTTACGTCAGCCATGGCACAATCCTGCCATGGCACAATCCTGGAAGGGGGCATTCCAAGGATTGGCAGCCTCTGATTGGGATGTGTCTGACAGATGAACACAGACAGGCCGGTTTTCTTTTGGGACAGTTGTGTCTTTTTCCGCTATTTAAACCGTGATACAGCGGACCACCCTGACTATCTGGAGCATATCGCACGTTTCGTGAGTGATTTGGAACAGAAGTGAATCGGTGTTTTCTGTTCAGGTATGGCCTTAGCAGAAATCACTCCAACTGCAATCGTTACCTCAGGACGCACAATAAAAGATTTCTATGACACATTCATGGCACATTTCACTGTTATTCACACAAACAATGAGATTATGAAGAATGTTGCGCAAGTCAAGGGGCGGTCCTATATCCACAAAGATCCACAAGAGAATCAAAAAAAGCGTAATATATCAACGGCTGATGCTGTCCATCTGATGACAGCACTCTATGCTCAGAAACACCTAACACCCAACCGTTTGATTTTGCATACCTTCGACAATGGACGCAGCAAAACCGGAGGCGAGCCCAAAACCGTGCCGCTGTTGTCGCTGCGGGATTGGACGGAAAACTGTGCTGACGACCCGTTGATCGCTCGGCTGCGGGAGTTGCGGATCGAGCCGCCCTGCCACCCGGCGTTGTCGCGGCCCGAAGAGACATGAGGGGTTGCACTGCCACCAATCAGTGATCCGCCAGGAACCCACCGGATTGGCGGCGCCACAGGTCGGCATACACTCCGCCGGCCGCCAGCAGGGCTGCGTGACTACCCTGCTCAATCACGCGGCCCTGGTCGATCACCACCAAGCGGTCCAGCCGCGCGATGGTGGACAGGCGGTGAGCGATGGCGATCACAGTTTTGCCCGCCATCAGCCCGTCCAACTGATCCTGAATAGCGGCTTCGACATCGCTGTCGAGGGCAGAGGTCGCCTCATCCAGCACCAGGATGGGCGCGTTCTTGAGGATCACACGGGCAATCGCGATGCGCTGGCGTTGACCGCCCGACAGCTTCACGCCGCGCTCGCCAACATGAGCGTCATAGCCGGTGCGGCCGCGCCAGTCCGACAGGCCGCGGATGAACGCGTCCGCATGGGCTTGGGCGGCAGCGTGCGCCACCTCGGCATCGCTGGCGGAGCGCTTGCCGTAGCGAATGTTCTCCGCAATCGAGCGGTGCAGCAGCGACGTGTCTTGGGTCACCATGGCAATGGCTTGGCGCAGGCTCTCCTGGCTCACCATTGCGATGTCCTGACCGTCGATCAGGATGCGCCCGCCCTCGGGCTCATAGAAGCGCAGCAGCAGGTTCACCAGCGTGGACTTGCCCGCACCCGAGCGGCCAACCAGGCCGATGCGCTCGCCCGCGCGGATGTCGAGGGTCAAACCATCGATCACCGGGCGGGATTGGCCATAGCCGAAGCGGAGGGCCTGAAACTGGATTGCACCCCCGGTCACCACCAGGTCCGGTGCGCCGGGCTGGTCGGTCAAGCTGTGGGGGACAGCGATGGTTTCCATTCCCTCCTGCACCACGCCGATGTTCTCGAAGATGGAGGCCAACTCCATCGCCACCCAACCGGACATGGCAGCGATCTGCACACACATCGGCAGGGCTGTCGCCACTGTTCCAACGCCAATGCGACCGTCTGCCCACAGGCTGAGCGCCACTGTTGCCATGCTGGTCAGCAGCAGCGCGTTCAGGGTGACCAGCCCAGCGATAAACAGCACGACCACGCGGTTTTGCTGTTGCATCGCCACCAGATGGCTATGGATCGTCTCCTCCACATGCCGGTCTTCGTCCTGGGCGCGGGCGAACAGCTTGACGGTGAGGATGTTGGTGTAGCTGTCCACGATCCGCCCCATCAACAGGGAGCGAACCAGAGACGAGTCGCGCGCGCGGGCGTGTAGGCGCGGCACAAACCAGCGCAGCAGGCTGAGATACGCAGCTGCCCACAGTAGCAGCGGCAGCATCAACCAGGGCTCCAGCACCGCCAGCACAGCGAGACCGGTCGCGCCAAACACCAGAATGTGCCAGACCGCCCGCACCGCGGAGATCACCGTCTCGCGCAAGGCGTGGCCCACCTGCATCACCCGGTTGGCGATCCGCCCGGCGAAGTCGCCTTGAAAAAAGCTCCAGGATTGGCGGACGACATGCCAATGGCTCTGCCAGCGCACGATGCTGTTGCCAGCGGGGGCGACGGCGCTGTTGCGCACCAGTGCATCCAGAATCTGAACACCCGGACGCACCACCAGCAGCACAGCAGCCATGGCAGCCAGCATGGGGGCGGCCTCGGCCAGGGCGGTGGCTGGGTCTGGGGCGGCGGCCAACGCCACCAACTGGCCAATGAACACTGGAATCAAGGCATCCACAGCCGAGACACCCAGGCCCGTGACGAACATCGCGGCATACAGGCCGCGCATCTGGCGGATGAAATGCCAATAGAAGGCAAGGGTGGTTGGCGGCGGCGCCCCGGCCGGGGGCGCCGCTGTAACCGCAACGCGGCGTTCAAACCACTGGAACAGCGCCTGCACTGGGATCTCCGTCAGGTGCTGGCGCTGGTCTCAGCCAGCCCGATGCCTCACTCGCCCTCAACGTCCAACTGCGGGGCGGGCCGTGGCGCATCGGGGGGCAACAGCGCGCGCGCGCGCTCAACTGCCTGATCCAGTTCGATCTGCGAGCACAGACCCAACTGCACGGGGTGGCGTGCCTTGATGTTGGGGCTGTTCCAATGTTCCTTATGCTTGATGCGCTCGATGGTTTCCTTGGTGGTGCCCAGCAGCTTGGAAATCTGGGCGTCCGACAATTCCGGCGCGTTCTTCAACAGCCACGCGATGGCATCGGGCTTGTCCTGCCGCTTGGTGATCGGCGTGTAGCGGCCACCGGAGCGCCCGCGCGCCTGCGGTAACACCACATCCGGTACCTTCAACTGCAGGCGCGCCTTGGGATCGGCTTGGCAGCGCTCAATCTCTGCGCGGGTCAATTGACCATTCTGAACCGGGTCCAGGCCAACGATGCCTTGGGCGACTTCGCCATCGGCGATCGCCTGAACCTCCAGCATGTGCAGACCGCAAAACGCGCCGATCTGATCAAAGCTGAGGGTCGTGTTCTCCACCAGCCACACGGCGGTGGCCTTCGGCATCAACGGCAGAGCCATCATTCCTCCTCACCGACCGGGGTGCTGTGCCCACACAGGGGTCCGCACAAGTCCCGGACAATAGGCCTTTGTTCGCAGGCGCGGTTGCCCGCGCGCGGACCGCCAGCATTACCAAAGCCGGTCTCAGGGTACCAGCACGATCTTGCCAATATGGCGCGAGCTTTCCATCACACGGTGCGCCCCCTCGGCATCGGTCAAGGGGAAGGTTGCGTGGATCACGGGGCGGATGCGGCCAGACGCAATCATCGGCCACACCTTGGCCTCCAGCTCGGCCGCCATCGCCCCTTTGGCCTCCACCGTGCGCGGTCGCAAGGTGGAGCCTGTGATGGTCAACCGCTTGGTCATCACCGGCAGCAGTGACAATTCCACCTTCGGGCCTTGCAGAAAGGCGATCTGCACCAGACGGCCGTCCACCGCCAGGGCTTCGATATTGCGGGCGATGTAGCTGCCGCCAACCATGTCCAGCACCACATCGACGCCGCGCCCGTTGGTGACATCGCGCACAACGGCGACAAAATCATCGGCGCGATGATCAACGACCCGCACGGCGCCCAAGCGTTCCATCGCGGGGATTTTGTCGGGTGCGCCAACAGTGGTGATCACCTGGGCGCCGAAGGCCGTGGCAAGTTGGATGGCCGTGGTGCCAATGCCGGAGGCGCCGCCATGCACCAGCAGCCACTCGCCCGCACTCAATCGGCCGCGCTGGAACACATTGTGCCAAACGGTGAAGAAGGTTTCCGGCAGCGCAGCCGCCTGCACCATATCCAGTCCCTGCGGCACTGGCAGGCACTGCACGGCGGGGGCGACGCAATACTCGGCATAGCCACCACTCGCCACCAGAGCGCACACGGTGTCGCCCAAATGCCAGCGCCGCACGGCCGAGCCAACCGCCACCACCTTGCCGGCAACCTCCAGCCCCGGAATATCGCTGGCGCCGGGCGGCGGCGGATAGCGCCCCTCGCGCTGGGCGACATCGGGGCGGTTGACGCCTGCTGCCTCCACCTTGATCAGCACCTCGGTGGCCGAGGGCTTGGGCACCGGACGCGACACAGCGCGCAGCACCTCCGGTCCACCGGGGTTGACGATTTCGACCACCAGCATGGTCTCGGGCAGCGGTTGCAGCATCGTCGCCATATCGGGCACTCTCTCGCCTGGGTGCGGCAACCATAGGAAGCTGCGAGGAAAAACGCTATGGACGACGATGCAAAGCCACCGCCGACGCGACCAGTTGACCTGCAGGTCTTAAGCGTTGCGGATTTGGAGGCCTTGATCCAAGACCACGAGCGCGAGATCGCCCGCCTGCGCGCGGCGATTGCAGCCAAAACCGCCCATCGCAGCGGGGCCGAAGCGCTGTTCCGGCGCTGACGCACATCAACCATGCAGTCAGGCAGAGAGGGAGGGGATCATGACTCTATCCGGCAAAGCGGCCATCGTTACCGGCTCCACCAGTGGGATTGGCCTTGGCATCGCGAAAGCCTTCGCGGCGGAGGGCTGTTCGGTGTTGCTGAATGGCTTTCTGCCGCCTGGCGTCAGTGAAGCCGAGTTGATCGCCGAGGTTGCAGGCGACACCGGCGTGACTGTTGGCTTCCACGGCGCTGATCTGTCCAAGCCGGAGGCCGTGCGCGCCATGGTCGCCGCGGGCGAGGCCTTGATGGGCAAAGTGGATATCCTGGTCAACAACGCGGGCATCCAGTTCACCTCGCCAATCCAGTCCTTCCCGGAGGAGCGCTGGGACGCGGTGATCGCCATCAACCTTTCGGCTGTGTTCCACGCCACCAAGGCCGCGCTGCCGGGCATGCAGGCGCGCAACTGGGGCCGGATCGTCAATGTCGCCAGCGTCCACGGGCTGGTTGCCAGTGTTGAGAAGTCAGCCTACGTCGCCGCCAAGCACGGCGTGATTGGCCTGACCAAGGTGACTGCATTGGAGAACGCGACCCGCCAGATCACCTGCAATGCCGTCTGCCCCGGCTGGGTGCTAACCCCGCTGGTGCAGAAGCAGATCGACGACCGCGCCGCCAAGCAAGGCATCACCGTGGAGGCTGCCACCGACCAGTTGCTGGGCGAGAAGCAACCCTCCCGCCGCTTTGTCACCCCCGAGCAACTGGCCGCCCAAGTTCTGTTCCTGTGCTCCGAAGCGGCCCAGGGCATGACCGGCGTGAACCTAGTAATGGATGGCGGCTGGACGGCGCAGTAGCCCGCAAGGACTGGTTTGGAGGTGTGGGTCAGCAGCCGCCACACCTCCGGACTTGGGCGTCCTTGGACTAGTCAGCGCGAAGACCGCTCGGACCCGCCAGGAGATCGTGAAGCCCCTGTCTGAACGACTGGAAGCTCGGCGAGGCGTTGCGCGCTGGCTCCATATTGGCCGCAATCCTGCGCGCCCCGGCGATCTTGGCATACCGCCCGGGATATCCGCCGCGTTGGAGCAAGCGCTCCAGCGCTTCCCACGTGCCCTGGTCAGGATCGCGCAGCGGCGGCTTTGCCGGGTTGAGCGATCCAAGCTTTGGGAATGCCGCCGTCAGCGCATCGGGATCACCCAGAAACCAGGATTCCAACTCAACGACGACGATCCGCGTTAGCACGCTGACTTGGCCGGACGGGTGCGGCCTGCTCCGAGTTGGCAGGCCTGCCTCGTGCGCGGCTCCTTCCAATCGTTGCTTTAGAATCTTGCAATCATCACGGTCGCGATCCAGCAATAGCACTATTCTAAGATCAGCTTTGTTAAAGGAACGGGCGTAACCCCGCAAACGGGCCGGTACTTCTCTCAAAAATGACTGCTTGCTCTGTTAGTTGATGATTGTTTTCTCAATTGAGGTCGGAACCATCTTTGGAATCAAGATATTCAATGCCGCTTCGGCTGATTCTTTTTCAACGAATACCGGGTCATGGATCAGACCAGTCCGCCAGACGGGTCGCCAACACCGAAGTGACCCTCGAGCCATAATTGCCCGAGGTCCGCGCCTTCTTCGATAAGTCCTGTGATCCCCGGTAACTTGGCGACACGAGTCGCTTTGGTGTAGCCGTCGGCATCGCGATGCAGAACTCTCACCTCAGCTGGGCTTAGCCGCTTGATGAAGAAGGGCGAATGGGTTGTGGCAATGATTTGTCCGCGGTCGGAGGCGAGACTGCATTCTTCCGCCAAATCTGGCAGGAGCAGGGGATGCAGGAAGTTCTCCGGTTCTTCGATCCCGATCAACCGCGGTGGATCGGGATCGTACAGTAGGGTTAGGTAGGCCAGCAGCTTCAATGTGCCATCGGATGCGAAGCGCGCGAGAATCGGTTTGGTAAACGGAGCGTCCTTGATCTGCAAGAGCAGGCGGCCATCATCCATGGGTTGCGCCCGAACCCGCTCAATGCCGGGAACACGGCGTCTTAGCACCTCAAATATCTGCTCAAGCCGCTCAGGATGCTGTTCGGCCAAGTACTGAATAACATTTGCCAAATTATTGCCCGTCTGGGACAGTCGTTCCGCGGGTCCGCTCTCCGGGCTAACGCGCGCCTCTCCGGCTGACAGATACGACAAGTGCCAACTGGAAATAAAGGTTTTCAGCGCGATGACTCGCGGGTTTTCGGCCAAGTTGCCGAGAGTGCTTACTGCCAGTACGTCTTCTCCGGCCAGTTTCTGCGGTATGCGCTGATCGTTTGCCTCTGGCTGTTCCCCAGTGATGACACTTCCGTTGCCGTAACTGTAATCCAAAAATCTGTACGCCTTGCCTTGCTTGCCTCTAGTCCACTTCAAAAACTCCCTGGAGATAACGGGACGCCCACCCTTTTCGACAATTTCTAAATGATAGGCGATGAGTGGCGTTATGTTTTGACCAGCCGGTACCTCGCGGTATTTGATCTCAATTTCAATTGGACCCTTGCTATCACGACTTTGTAGCTCCCGAAATCGCCCCCGTCGATCCCACGCCTTGCGGACACCATCGGCAAAGCACTCAGACAAGAATGCGAACACATCAAACACAGTCGACTTGCCACTTCCATTCGGGCCGAGCAAGACTGACAATGGAGTGAGGTGGTCGAGCGTGACATCTTTTAACGCCCGGAAATTCTTGACCGTCAGGAGTTCGATGCGTGGTGGCGCAGTCATCCGATTTGTCTACCACGGGAACTGAGGGGTGAGACAGTTAGCCTTGTGGCATAGCTGTGGCCTCAAGTCCGCGGCGATGATGGCAACTCGCGCTTCAACTCGGCAAGGCCTCGTTTAGCGGGCGTCTCGACCGTGTCATTCACGTCCGCGGCAACCACTCCTGGTGAAGTAGGCTGACGAAGGCAGTCGGGGTCGCAAGGGGGACAGGGAGTCTACCAATCTCTCTTGTCCTCAATAAGCACCAATCCAGCGAGTTCACGCTCGCTCAGATACTCTGTTAGCGAAAATGGTTTTCCGCGGCCCAACCCCCCGCACTGCTCCCGGTGCGCGGTAGGTCCGTGGGCAGATTGGCGGCGGGGGAGTGGCGGCGGGCGGCGGGGCGTGCTAACCACCGGTCGGGCGGCTTGGGGTGCTCACCGGTGCAGGGCCGGGGTGGTGCTGGGTGGGATGGGAGGTCCTTTGACGGCAATCTCCGAACAGGGCGAGGTGATTGACGGCGGCGGACTGCTGGTGGTGGACCCATCGGTCCCCGCGGGTCTGCGCGCTATCGTCAAAGCTGCAGGATTTGGCCTTGCCACTGAAGCCTCGTCTGCCACGCTGGCGGCTTTGGCGCCACTGGAACGCTTGGCAGCACTGCCAGAGGCGCTGCCGCGCATTGCGGTTCTGCCGCGCCTCGGCTTTGAGGAGGAGTTGGCGGCGCGCCGGGCGGGTGCCGTTGCCTGGATCACCGCCGATGCGGACGCGAGCGATCTGGTTGCTGCCACCAGCTGGATTGATCGCTCCGGCCTAACCCGACCGCGCCAGGTGCTGCTGGTGGAAGATCAGATGTTCGTCGCTCAGCTGGTGGCGCGAGCACTCACCCAGCAAGGCCACAATGTCACCATCGCCGGCTCCGGCGCGATGGCGTTCAAGCTGTTGGAGGATGGCGACCCCGACGCGCTGATTATGGATTTGACGCTGCCCGATTGTGATGGCGACGAGCTGGTCACGGTGATCCGCCATCGCGGACGCTTGGCGGCGACGCCGATCCTGTATCTGTCGGGTGAAGCGGATATGGACCGGCAGCGCGCTGCTTTGATGGCAGGTGGCGATGGCTTTATGCGGAAGCCAGCCCCCCCGGCAGAGTTGGTGCGCTGGGTGGAAACCGCGACCGCCCGCCGGGATCGTCTGCTGCGCCACTTGCGCCACGATGGTCTGACCGGCTTGCTGGTCAATGCTGCGTTTCGCGAGTTGCTGCGCCGCGCGCTGGCGGCTGGGCAGCGTGGGGCAACACCCGTCAGCGTCGCCTTGATTGATGTGGATCGCTTCAAGCACGTCAACGACACCCACGGCCACGGGGTGGGTGATCAAGTGCTGCGGCGCCTGGGGCGCATGTTGCGCACGGATCGCCGTGCCACCGATGCCGTCGGCCGCCTCGGCGGGGAGGAGATGGCGCTGCTGCTGCCAGGCACTGAGGCGAGCCACGCTCAAACCGTGGTTGACGGTTTGCGTCAGCGCTTTCGCGCCGAACGGTTCATCGGGGCCGAGGGGGTACAGTTTTCCGTCAGCTTCTCGGCCGGGATTGCCGAGGCGCGGCCAATGGAATCGGGTGATGCAGTCTTGCATCGCGCGGACGAAGCGCTGTATCGGGCAAAGCGCGATGGGCGCGACCGCGTGTTGTTGGCGCACTGACGCGCCAGACCCGGTGTGGGGCGCCCCGCAGCGAGGGCGCAAGGGAGATGGGCATGCAGGCACGGATCGCCGTGATCGGCGCCACCGGTGCGGTGGGGCGTGAGGTTTTGCAGGTGCTGGCCGACCGCGACATTCCACCGGGGCAGGTGACCGCGCTCGCCTCCGACCGCTCGCTGGGGACCGAGATATCCTATGGCGAGGATGATGTGCTGCCGGTCAGCCGACTGGAGGATTTCACCTTCCAAAGCGGCGATGTGGCCATCTTTGCCGGTTCTGCCCAAGTGGCGAGCCTGCATGCCCCGCGCGCGGCTGCCGCCGGTGGCTGGGCGATTGATGTTTCCGACGCCTTCCGCATGGAGGTGGGCGTGCCCTTGGTGGTGCCGGAAGTGAACGGTGATGTGCTTGCCAGCCCGCCGAAAAAGCGGATCATCGCCAGCCCCTCCACGGGTGCCGTGCTGCTGGCGCTCACCTTGAAGCCGTTGCATGTGAAGGCAGGCGTGCTGCGCGCGACCGTCACCACCTTCGAGCCAGTTGGCGAAGCGGGCCGCGCGGCGATGGACGAGTTGTTCCATCAAACCCGTGCGATCTTCGTCAACCAGCAGGTGGAGAAGCAGGAGTTCACCAAGCAAATTGCCTTCAACGTGATTCCCCATGTCGGTAGCTTTGAAACCGATGGCAGCACCAGGGCCGAGGCCAGCTTGCAGCGGGAGCTGCGCAAGATCCTCGACCCCGATCTGAAGATCAGTGCAACAGCGGTGCGCGTACCGGTGTTCCTGGGCCATGCCCAGGCTGTGCATGTTGATCTTGGCATGGCGTTGAGTGCCGAGGCGGCCCGCGCGGCCTTCAAGACCATGCCGGGCATCACCGTGATCGACCATCGCACCGACGAAGGCTACGCCACGCCAGTGGAATGCGCATCAGCCGGGTGCGCAAGGATGGCGGCACCGACGCCTCCATCGCCTATTGGGTGGTGGCGGACAATCTGCGCAAAGGCGCCGCCACCAATGCCGTGCAAATCGCTGAGCGGCTGACAGCGCGCAAGCGGTAGGGGCCCAAGCATCACAGACCCGAAAGCGCGGCCGCCCCGCCAGCGGAGGGACCGGGCGCGCGTCGGATGTGCTTTGGACTTGTCTTAAAGTGGTAATTACAAAGCGATTTCCCATCATAAATACCACCAACTTCGCGCGACCAGAGCGAAATTTGACGATTGGGCCAGAGTAGTCTGCGGAATATTAGCTATGGTCTGTTCGAGTTTTTCGAGATCAGCAGCATCGATATAGTGTTCGAGACTGCTCTTGCTGGGTATCAGTAAGGAATGATCGGCAGTAACAAGACAGGGCTCACCAGATATAATCAAAACTCCGAAACCGAACAAAAGGCTCGAGTCGGTGACATTGGTAAACAATAGGTGGAGAGTCGTCAAAATATCTTTCAATACGGCACTGAAGTGAAGCACATATGAATGAAATAGATGGGTATTGATTTACGTTTTTCTGTGACATGCAAACTTATTTAGAAAATCCCCACTGTCGTCGATCAGTGATCTGTCGCGACCCAACCAAGGGCTTCCAGACTCAACGCTACTGTGCTTCACTGTTTATGGCCGTTGTGGAATCTG
>RDXE01000021.1 GCA_004292755.1 Alphaproteobacteria bacterium | reverse complement strand
GCGCTCGGGCAATGGGGTCATCCGCCCGGTGTCACCGCCAGCCGCGGCAGAGGCGCGCAATTGCTCCAACGGGCGCAGCAACCGGCGCACCAACCAAAAGCCAATCGAGGCGAACAACAAGGTTAACAAAGCATTGGCCAGCAACAGGGTGTTGCGGACCTCTGCCCGCTCGGCCAGCAGGGGAGCGATATCGACCTCGGTGATGATGCGACCGACGGTGATCTCTCCCTCCAGCAGATCCCGCCCAAGAGTTGCCCGTGCACGCTCCTCATCTAGGATCGGTGCACCCTGACGCACTGCCGCGGCAGCGCGTTCGGCCAACGCCGGTGGCACGCGGCTGCCAACGGGGAACCGCCGCGGCTGCGATGCTGCCAGCACCGTGTGGTCGGGCAGCACGAGCAGGGCTGAGCTGGGCTGCAGAGCGGTGTAACGTCCGCGCGCGCGGTCCAGCGCATCAAAGGCTTCCCAAACATCGCGCCGCACAGCGGCCGGCTGTAGCGCCGTTGCCAAGCCGTCGAGATAGGCGGCTGAAAGCTCTGACAAGTGACGCTCTTGATCGCGCGCCAAGCGGTGTAGGACGCCCTGGCTCAATACCATGGCCGCTCCAACCATCAACGCCGCCACGATCAGGGGCACGCGCAGCGCCAGCGGCCAACGATTGGGCGCCAGCGCGCTCATGGATCAGAGCTGCGCACCGCCGCACTCATGCGTGCGATGCCATCAAACCAACTGGGGTCCCCCGCAACCCAGCCATCCAGGTGCAGCGTACCCAGAATGCGCTGGCCCAAATCGCTGCGCGGCATTTCCACCAGCGCTGCAGACAAAGCGCGGGCGACGGCACCACCGCGGGTGGAAGCAAGGCAACAAATAGGCGGAAAACCATGCCAGTCGGATCTGGCCAGCACACGCGTGCCCGCGGTTAGATGGGGTTCGCGGTCTGCCATCACCTCCCACACATAGCCATCAACACTGCCGGATTGTGCCAAGCCGGTCGCCACAGCGCGGATCACATTGCGGTGACCATGGGCGAAAAAGGTGCGCGTGAAGAAACCCTCAGGCCGGTCGCCGTGCTGCGCCAGCAGCCAGCGGGTGACCAAGAAACCGGAATTGCTGTCCGGGTCAGAGAAGGCATGGCTTTGGTGGCGGAGATCGCCCAGGTGCCTCGCGCTGCTATCAGCCCCCGTGATCAAGTAGCTTTGATACAGAGGGGAACCGCGGTGCAAGGGAACCGCCAGCAGCGCCAGGGCAGAGCGATGTTGCACGAACGGGTAGCCACAAATCCACGCTGCATCCAGCTGACCTGAGAGCAACATTGCGGTCACTTCGCGATAGGTGCGCCGCTTGATCAATTCCACCGGCACGCCGGTCGCGGCATTCAGATAGCTTTCAAGATCGCGGATGAGAGCGAGGTCGGAGTCCAGGAACACCGGCGTGAGCCCGAACCGGATGGCCTGCGGCGGTACCGCTTCAGCACGGGCCGCGGTGGGTCCTAGCGCCAAAGACGCCAATACCGCGCGCCGTGATGGCGCTTGGGTCTGCCCCATACTCTTCCCCCCATCAGCTGTGTCCCACCAGATTGGAACGGGCGGGTTGACAGCGACGAGGTCAAGATAGAGTTGACCGCAGGGAAATGGAAAGGGTCAACGCCAGAGCGGTGGGACGCGTTTCGGCTTTGACCGATGATAGGCTGGGAAAGGGGCCTTAGCGGGACACAGCACAGTCGGTGGTCACTCTTAGCCATGCGATCACCTGGGCGATCGCGATCTAACACAATCGCAACAGGGTGACACTCCGTCAGTGTTGGAGCAGCTGTAGCGCCAACGGCGTTTAGTGAATGCTCGGCAGCGCCGTGTCTTTGCGCGCGCAGCGGGTGCATAAAAAAACCCGCGTTGGGGTTTGCCCAAGCGGGTTGATGTGGATGCGGGGACAGGATTTGAACCTGTGACCTTCAGGTTATGAGCC
>RDXE01000031.1 GCA_004292755.1 Alphaproteobacteria bacterium | reverse complement strand
GGCGGGTGTCGACGATGAGAC
The DNA here is from genome assembly GCA_004292755.1 of Alphaproteobacteria bacterium. Lineage (GTDB taxonomy): Bacteria > Pseudomonadota > Alphaproteobacteria > Elsterales > Elsteraceae > RDXE01. The sequence continues at coordinate 91,705 of RDXE01000031.1, read as the reverse complement.
GCTGGCCGCCACTGCCCGCCGACTGGAGGGGGTGCTGGCGGATTTCGGGGTACGCGGCGACATTGTGAAGGTGCGCCCCGGCCCTGTGGTCACCCTCTACGAACTGGAACCGGCAGCGGGGACGAAGTCCGCCCGCGTGATTGGTTTGGCCGATGATATTGCCCGGGCTATGGGCGCGCTCGCGGTGCGCATTGCGCTGGTGCCCGGCCGGACGGTGATCGGCATTGAGTTGCCGAACCCGCAGCGGGAGACAGTGAACCTGCCAGCCCTGTTGTCGTCCTCGGCCTGGAGCAACACGGCCAGTGCGCTACCGCTGGTGCTGGGCAAGGACATTGGCGGCGAGCCAGTGGTTGCCGACCTTGCGCGCATGCCGCACTTGCTGATTGCTGGGACCACCGGCTCCGGCAAGTCGGTCGGCTTGAATGCGATGATTCTGTCGCTGCTCTACCGCCTGCCGCCGGAGCGCTGCCGCCTGATCTTGATTGACCCCAAGATGCTGGAACTCAGCATCTATGACGGCATTCCACACCTGCTGACGCCCGTTGTGACCGAGCCGAAGAAGGCCATCGTCGCGCTGAAATGGGTGGTGCGGGAGATGGAGCAGCGCTACCGCGCCATGTCGCGCCTGGGTGTGCGCAACATTGAAGGCTACAACGGCAAGATCGCACAGCTGACCAAAGACGGCACCGAACGCACCCGCCGTGTGCAAGTGGGCTTTGATGAGGCCACGGGCGAGCCGGTGTTTGAAGAACAGTCGCTCAACCTGGACGATATGCCCTTCATCGTCGTCGTGGTTGATGAGATGGCCGACTTGATGATGGTGGCAGGCAAGGAGATTGAAGCGGCCATCCAACGCTTGGCGCAGATGGCGCGTGCGGCTGGGATTCACTTGATCATGGCGACCCAGCGCCCCTCGGTCGATGTGATTACCGGCACGATCAAGGCGAACTTCCCCACCCGCATCTCCTATCAAGTGACGTCGCGCATCGACAGCCGCACGATTTTGGGCGATGGCGGCGCGGAACAGCTGCTAGGCAAGGGTGATTTGTTGTTCATGGCCAATGGCGGCCGCGTCACCCGCGTTCACGGCCCCTTTGTCTCAGACGAGGATGTCGCCCGCGTGGCCGATCATCTGCGCCGTCAGGGCCGCCCCAACTATGTCGCCGACGTCGTCGCTGACGTCGATGAGGCGGCTGCCCCAGCCCCCGAGGTGAGCGACGATCTCTACGCCCAGGCGGTCGCCCTGGTGCTGCGCGAGCGTAAATGCACCGTGAGCTTCCTCCAGCGCCACCTACAAATCGGCTACAACCGCGCCGCCCGACTGGTGGAGCAGATGGAAGCCGAGGGCGTGGTCGGCGGCGCCAACCATGTCGGCAAGCGCGAAGTGCTGGCGGCGGTGGGGTAAGGATCGGTACGCCCGTCTTGCCCTGTTGCATGATCCGCTGCGAAAGAGCCAGCCATGCCGAAAACGATCTTCGATACCCTCGACCGCAACCAATCCTTCGCGGATGAGGCAGAGTATCTGGCAGCCTTGCGCAAGGTGCAGAAGCGGTTGTTGGCGGTACAGCAGGCGTATTTGCTGCAAAAGCGCCGGGCGGTGATTGTGTTGGAGGGGGCGGATGCCGCTGGCAAGGGCGGCTTGGTACGGCGTTTGACGGAGAAGTTGGACCCGCGGTTCTGCAAGGTCTGGCCGATTGGCGCGCCCAATTCCGTGGAGCGCGAGCAGCACTATCTCCAGCGGTTCTGGGCGCGATTGCCCGATGCGGGGCAGATTGCAGTGTTTGACCGCTCCTGGTACGGGCGGCTGTTGGTGGAGCGGGTGGAGGGGCTGATCCCAAAGGCCGACTGGAAGCGCGGCTTTCGCGAAATTCCAGAGTTTGAGCGTCAACTGGTCGATGACGGCATCCGGCTGGTGAAACTCTATTTGGACATTGATGCCGACGAACAGCGCCGCCGCTTTGTGGACCGGCTGGTGGACCCGATGAAGCGGTGGAAGATCACCGCGCGCGACTTCGAGGCGCGGCGCTTTGCGGCCGCCTACCGCAAAGCCGCCTCCGAGATGGTGGGGGAAACCACCAGCAAGGAAGCTCCCTGGGCGGTGATTCCCGGTGATTACAAGTGGTGGGCGCGGGTGGAGGCGCTGTCTGTGATCGCCAAAGCCCTCAGCGCTGGGGTGGACCTCAACCCACCGGACCTCGATCCGGTGCTGGTCGGCCTCGCTCGCACTGAGCTGGGGCTGGTGATTTCAGGCAACGGCGCGGTGCTGGGGGAGGAGGGGGCGTAGGACGGTCTGGCAGCCCGCCGACGCCGCTAGCCCCGCGGTCCGCCAAGTCTCCTCGTCCTAACTGCCAAACCCAGCAGCTGCAACGACCGCCACTAGGTCCGCCTCCTCGGCCTCGGATAGGGGCAAGTTGGGCGGCAGCATGGTGCGCCAAATCGCGTCGCCGGTGCGGCGCCGGGTTAGGGCCTTCAGGCCGGGGATCAGCGGCTTGGATTGAATGGCGAGGCGCGCCTTGGTCAGTGCCTCCTGGAGGGCGCTGGTGTCCTCGCCCCGGCTCCAAGCGTCAAACACCTGGCGGGCAAGCGGGGCAGTGATGTTGGTGGAGGCGCTGATGCAGCCAGCCCCACCAGCTTCAAGGCATTGGGTCAGCAGGCTTTCTGTGCCCGCGAAGGTCATGAAGCCGGGGAAGGCATCGCAAATCGACTTGGTGTGCGCCCAGTCACCAGAACTGTCCTTCAAGCCAACCACGGTGGTGGGGTAGGCCTTGATCAACCGCTCGATCAGCGGCAGGCGGATCGGCACCGCGGCGTGGGCCGGGAAATGGTAGAGGTAGAGATTGAGATCGCTGGAGCCAACGCGCTGGATCAGCTCGGAATAAAAGGCAAACAGGCCATCATCGCTAGGATTCTTGAAGTAGAACGGCGGCAGTGCCAGCACGGAGGTGGAGCCTGCCGCCAGCGCAGCACTGGTCAAAGCGACTGCATCGGCCAGCGCACACGCGCCAACACCGAACAACAGCCGGTCGGCTGGCAGCTCGGCTCCCGCGGCTGCGATCAGCGCTAGACGCTGGGCAAACCCGATCGAGTTCGCCTCGCCCGTGGTGCCAAGCGGGGCGACACCGTCGCAGCCATTGGCCAGGAGCCACCGGCAATGAGCCAGGAAGTGCGGCAGGTTCGGGGTGCCGTCCGGGTCCATTGGTGTTACCGCTGCCGCGTAGACACCCTTCTTCAAGCCCGCCATGCCGTCCCCCCATCCCCGTGGTGCGTCGTTGTCGCGATCCTGGTCAGGCCTGCCGACGCTGTAAACTGCTGGTCACGCCGACCGCCCGCGACCGTGGTGCATGTGGGTGATGATTGGGGGATAGGATACTCATTGCCGCAATCAGCACAAAACAGTTGAGGCACTGCTGCTCTGACTGTGCGACGGTGTGCTGGTAAATGATCACGCTCTGCAGTGGCAGTCGAGTTTGGAGGGCCACATGCAAGGTCGGAGGGCACCAGGGATGGAAACCATTCAACAACGGAACCAGAGGATACTGAAAGCGATCCGGCGTCAGGCAAAGATCGATCAAGCATCGCCACAGGCAGCCAAGGCGGCGCTGATCAGAGTTGGGATACTGAAGGAGGATGGGACTCTTCGGCCTGAGTACGACCCTGAGGTCAGCACTCCCGTTGCGGTGCGTCGCCGTTGAGCCGCCTCGCCACATCATTTGTGCTGGGGTACCATGGATGCGACGCCGCAACGGCTGACGCTGTTGTGAATTATAGGGAACGACTGGGCGCAAGCAGCAACGATTATGACTGGCTAGGGCCTGGAACCTATTTCTGGGAGTCTGATCCTTTCAGAGCGGAAGAGTGGGCACTGGAAAAACAACAGGCCGGACGATATTCAAAAGCCGCAGTGATCGGAGCGGTCATTGACCTTGGAAACTGTCTGGACCTTATGTCCGCGGAAAATCTCAAGTTATTATCCGAGATGTATAAAGAGTTCAGGAAGACTTTAAGGAAAACAGGAATCTCAAACCTCCCCAGAAATTTTTCTCCAAAAGGAAAGAGAAAAAATGATAAGCTATTTAGGAAACTTGACTGTGCCGTGATCAGTTATCTTCATGAGAATGAGGTATTCGATTCGGTACGGGGCCTGTTCATCGAAGGGCGCCCAGCATTCCCTGGCAGCGGCATCATGCAGAAGACGCACATTCAGATCGCGGTGGTGAACCCCGACTGCATCAAGGGCGTGTTTCACTGGCCCTATCCGGCACAAGCATAAACATCATCTGCGCAAAACAATGAGAGCCGCGCCGAGGAACCCTCAGCACGGCGTCATCGTCCATCAGGCGGTGGAGGGTTAGAAGCCCTCGCGCTCCATCCGCTTGCGCAGCAGCTTGCGGTGACGGCGCACAGCTTCCGCTTTTTCGCGGGCACGGCGCTCAGAGGGCTTTTCGTAGTTCCGCCGCAGCTTCATCTCACGAAAGATACCTTCGCGCTGCATCTTCTTCTTCAGGGCGCGCAGCGCTTGATCGACATTGTTGTCACGGACGACGACGTTCACGGGCTCTCCAGCTCCTCTCGGGATGAAGCGGGTGGTCGAGGAAAGGGCCGTTGATCTATCATGGTGCAGGCGCCTTGGGAAGCCCTAGGCTGACGCATCAGTGAGGAAAGCACAGTATGGTCGCACGTCGCATTTTGCGCGCAGGGCATCCCGTGCTGCGCCAGGTCGCAGCACCAGTCATCGATCCGACCGACCCTGCCATCGCAGCCCTGGTGCAAGACATGCGCGACAGCCTAGCCGAGGTGGGCGGGATTGGTCTGGCCGCACCGCAGATCGGCGTGTCGTTGCGCGTGGTGATTTATCGTGTTCCAGCCGAGCGGGTGAGCAGCCTGCCGGGGGATCGCGAGGTGCCGATGACGGTGATGATCAATCCAGTGCTCACCCCCGTCGCCCCGCCGGGGCCGATTGGGGCCGAGGCCTGCCTTTCCGTGCCGGGGCTGGTTGGCATGGTGGCGCGCAGCCCCCACCTCCGCCTCCAGTACCAAACTTTGGCGGGCGAGGTGGTCTCGACCGAGGCGGTGGGCTATCACGCCCGCGTTGTTCAGCACGAGTGCGACCATCTGGACGGTGTGCTGTACATCGACAAGCTGGCCGACCCCACCAGTTTGGTGTTTCGCGATGAGTTGACGCTGGTTGAGTTTGAAGCCGCCCGCGCTGCCACAGGAGCCACAGCATGATCTCCGACGCCACCCTGGCCGATGACGAACCGCTTCGCGCCCGCTTGCTGGCGGCCGTTCTGGCCGAAGCAGCCTTTGAGGGCTTATCGGCGCGTAGCCTCACCCTTGCCTGCAAGGCGGAGGGGTTGGACCCTGTGGAGGCTGAGATCGCCTTCCCCGGTGGGATTCGCGATCTGATCGATTACTGGAATGGCCGCTGTGACCAAGCGGTCCTGGATGCCATGGCCGGGCCTGACATCGCCGCCATGAAGGTGCGGGAGCGGATTGCCTTCGGTGTGCGCACCCGCCTGATGGCGGCTGCGGAGCATCGCGAAGCGGTGCGTCGGGCGCTTGGCCTGCTGGCTCTGCCACAGAATGCCCTGACCGGCACACGGCTGCTCTATCGCACCGTGGATGCCATCTGGTGGGCCGCTGGGGATCGCTCCACCGATTGGAATTTCTACTCCAAGCGCGGCCTGTTGGCGGCGGTTTATTCCAGCACGTTGCTGTTCTGGCTGGATGACCGTTCCGACGGGTTCAGCGAGAGTTGGGCGTTCCTGGATCGTCGCATCGCCGAGGTGATGAAGGTGCCGGGTCAGGTGGCCAAGCTGAAAACCGTCGCCGCCAAACTTGGGGGGCTGGTGCCACCCAGCGTGAAAGCGCGTTTCGCGCAAGGCTAGCGCTGCACCGCCCGCCGAACGCGGACCCGAACACGCCACCACCAAGGGCTGACGGGGACGGGGCTAGCCCGCGCGGTTGGCTTCTTCCTCGGCGGCGGCTTGCTCGGCCAGCATGGTGTCGTACCAGATCAGGAATTCCTCTGGCTCCTCGAGGATGTAGAGGGCTTCCTGTAGCCGCACCATGGCTTCGTTCAGCACCGTCGGGTCACCAAGCCCCTGGTTCATCAGCGACCGGATGCGATGGACACAGTGGCTGAGAGGGGTGATGACGTCCTGGAACTCGTAGAACGACATGGGGCGTTGATCCGCTAGACGCTAAGGAGCCCAGAGTCTAGCGATCTCCCCCGCTGTCGTCACCCGGTTGCTGAGCCGCGCCCGACGGTGAGGGAGAGTGGTTGAGGTCAATCTCCCCAAAGCCCGCCAAAGCCCGCACCTCTGGCGCTGTCAGACCCTGCGCCCGCAGATCCGCCAGCGCCCGCGCACCGTCGCGCTTGGCAAGGCGCCTGCCTGTTTGGTCGCGAATCAGCCCGTGGTGGTGCCATTCTGGCACCGGTAGCTTGAGCAGCGCCTGCAGCAACCGGTGGATGTGGGTGGCGGGCAGCAAATCCTCCCCGCGGGTTACCACCTCCACACCCTGCAAGGCATCGTCCAGGGTGACAGCAAGGTGATAGCTGGTGCGGATGTCTTTGCGCGCCAGCACCACGTCGCCGAACACGGCTGGCTCGGCCAGCACCCACCCTCGGCTGCGCTCGTAGAAGCGCAGCGGGCCTGCCGCCTGGGTTGCGCGTGCAACGGCACGGTCCATCGCGAGGCGCCAGGCGTGGGGGCGCCCCTCCTGCCGCCACACGGCGCGGGTGGTGGCATCCAGGGCCCGACAGACCCCCGGATAAACAGGCCCATCGGGGCCTTGGGGCGCGCTGCCCGCGCGGGCGATCTCGGCCTCAATATCCCGCCGCGTGCAAAAACACGGGTAGAGCAGCCCGTCGGCCTCCAACTGCTGGAGGGCGATGGTGTAGCTGTCCAGATGGTTTGACTGGCGCCGCACGGGAGGGTCCCAACGCAGGCCCAGCCAGTGCAGATCCTCCAGGGCGGCGGCATCAAACTCAGGCCGACAGCGGGTGTGGTCGATATCCTCAATCCGCAGCAGAAAGCGTCCGCCCTTGGCTTGCTGAAACGCAAACAGGGCGGAATGCGCGTGGCCTAAGTGCAGCAGACCCGTCGGCGAAGGGGCGAAGCGCGTGGTCGGCACGGCACTGAGCGCCGGTCAGCGTTGGGGTGGAGTGACGCTGCGCGGCAGCAGCAGCCAGTAGCTGCCGGTCTGGCGGTAGCGGCCAGCACGCTCGCCCGCGTCCACCCCGGTGCCCCAGAACACGTCGCCCCGCACGGGGCCGCGGATGGCACCGCCGGTGTCCTGGGCAATGACCAAGCGCTGCAAGCGCCCACCGGGGGCCGCCTCATCGCCGATGTCCAGCCACAGTGGTGCCCCCAGCGGCAGGAAGGCGGGATCAATGGCAAGACTACGCCCAGGGACCAGCGTGACCCCTTGCGCGCCGACAGGCCCGTCCGGGGTTTCGCGAAAGAAGATGTAGCTGGGGTTCAGGTTCATGATCGCAGTGGCGTCAGCCGGGTTGGCCTCCAACCACGCGCGGATCGATTGCATGGACACGCCGTCCCGCGGCAGCAGCCCGCGCTCCACCATCGGTCGACCGATCGGCACATAGGCGTGGCCGTTTTGGGCGGCATAGCCGACCCGCACGCGGCTGCCATCGGGCAGGCGCACCGCGCCGGAGCCCTGGATGTGGAGGAAAAACGCATCAATCGCGCTGGAGACCCAAATCAACTCTAACCCGCGATTGGCCAGCGCACCTGCGTCAATTTCCGCCCGCGTTGCATACGGGATGAGGCGACCATCGCGCACGCGACCAGCGACCCGTTGACCGCGCAGGTCGGTGCGCCAATCGCCCAACTCCACCATCACCAGATCATCCGGGCGCCGCAACAGCGGCACCGGCGTGGTAGGGGACCGGGTGCGCGCGCCCACGAGCTCTGGCTCGTAATAGCCCGTGAACAAGCCATCGGCGCCGCGGTTGCCGACTGCGCGGAACGGGTGAAACCATGTCTCGAAGAATTGGCGGGCGGCAGCCGGGGTTGCCGCGGCACCGGTCGGCAACGCGGCACAGGCGGCCTGCCAATCTCCAGCCCGCCCCCCCACAGCATCCGGGCCGATGGCGCGGTCGGCGGGCAGGCGGGTGATCACCCGGCAGGACCGGGCAAGGGCTGGCAGGGCGGCGACTGGATCATCCTGTGCCCAGCCCGGCAGGTCGGCGAAGCGGGCCGGGGTGAGGGTCAGGCGATCAGGCGGCTCGCGACCGGGTGCAACAGGAGGGGCGGGGGGCTCAGTTGCGCAGCCAGCCAGCATCAGGGCCGTGAGGGCCAAAGCCCCCAGTGCCCGAACCGCCTGCGGCCCACGCCGCAGCACCCCGGTGATCATTCCGGAACGCGGGTTGCAGCCAGTTGCCAATTCGGATCGCTGGAGCGCACGTCGCGCACGAAGGTCCAGAGGTCCACCAAGTCGTCCGGCACGTTCGGGTTGCCGTCGATCACACGACCCTCGGCGTCGCGCGTGACACTGATCTGGCGTGACGCATAGCGCACGGTGATGGCGGCGAGACGACCATCCATGCGGGCCTCGTACAGGTCCACACCCGGCAGCTCGACAATTTCAGTCTCCAGGGTGTGACCCTGGCGCTGGCGCTCTTCCACTGCGCGGGCAAAGCCGCCGTAGACGGCATCAGCCAGGAAGGTGCGCAGCGTGGCAAGATCGCCCTTGGCGAAGGCCGCCGCGATCATCGGGAACACCTGACGTGCGCCATCCAGGAAATCGGCTTCGGAGAAGCTTGGATCGGCCTCGCGCACCTGCTTCATGCCGATTGCCAAGGGCACCGGCACCGAGGGGTCATGCTCCACCGTCACACGACCGGGGAACGGCACCACAGTGCTGTCAGCCGCGGGCCGATCCGCCGCGCGGGTGGCGGCATCTTGGACCGAGAAGGGGTTGGGGCGTTGTTGTTCGTGGCCAGTGCGTCGTCCCAGCACACTGCGCAAGCGCAGGAACAGGAACACTGCCACCATTGCGAACAACAGAATATCAATCACGGGAAAGCTGTCGCCCATCGTTCGTGCCGCCACCGGTTGCCTTTGCCCCACCCTCCCCCACATGGTGGAGGGCCGCGCCGGTCTTCAGTGAGATAGGCGGCCCTACACCAGAGAGCAAGCATGGGAATGCTGATTCGCTACGGACTGATTGCGCTCCCCATCATCGAGCTGGTCGCGCTGATCGTGATTGGAGACGCCATCGGCGCGCTGCCAACCCTGGGGTTGCTGCTGCTCTCGGCTGTGGTGGGGGTGCTGGTGCTCCGCGTGTTGGGCCGCGCCACCCTGGGCGATCTGGCGGAGGCCTTTCGCCGGGGTGAGAGCCCGGTGGCCGATGTGGCCCGGGGCCTGTGCGTGGTGCTGGCGGGCATCTTACTGATTCTGCCGGGTCCGGTGACCGACCTGTTGGCCCTGGCGCTGCTGGCCCGACCCCTGCAACATCGCTTGGCCCGCTTGATCTTTGGCCGTCCCCCGGTGCCACCCGCCGCACCAGGGGCGTCGGCTTCGGGGATGGGGCCCGTGATCATTGATGTTCCGGTGGAGGAGGTGCAGCCCACCCCCCATCGTCCTGGCACCCTGGACGGGCCGAGCGCCGGTCCCGCCGCGACTGGCCCCGACCATCGACCGCCAGACGGTCGCCGCAACCCGTGGGGAGACCCGAAGCCATGATCCTGGTGCGTCACGGTCAATCCTTGTTCAACCTGCACTTCACTCAGACGCGGGTTGACCCCGGCATTGAAGATCCGGAACTGACCGACCTTGGCCGCGCCCAGGCGCTGTCGGCTGCTCGCGCGCTGGAGGGGGTGCGCCTGCGGCGGGTGATTGCCAGCCCCTATTCGCGCGCGCTGCAAACCGCTGAAGTGATCTGCGGTCATCTGGGCCTCGACCTTTCCCACGTCGAGCCGTTGGTGGGGGAGCGGGCGGCATTCGCCTGTGATGTCGGCTCCCACCCCGCCGTGCTGGCCACTCGCTTTCCCACTGTTGCGCTAGACCATCTGCCGCCGCGCTGGTGGCCGGAGATGGAGGAAAGCGAGGCCGCACTCGCCATCCGCTGCCAGCGCTTCCACGCCGCTATGGCCGAGCACCCGGAGCGTGATGAGGTGCTGGTGGTGTCCCACTGGGGCTTCATCCGCGGCCTGACCGGCCTCGCCGTTACGAACGGCACAGTGGTGCGCGTGCCGCGGGACGGTGCCGCAGAGGTTGTCCACATACCCTAAGCCGTGCTAGGCCGCGGCCTTCCTTGCCCCAGTCCAAAGGACCCGCCATGACCGACGCCGCGAACGGCACCACCCAGCAGCCGTTGCCCCCGCCGCTGGTCGTCCAGATGCAGTATCTGAAGGATTTCTCCTTCGAGAACCCCAACGCCCCGCGCGTGTACATGGAGCAGCGCGACGCGCCACAGGTGCAAGTGGACGTGCGCGTTAACGCCACGCCGCTGGCCGACCGGATGTACGAAGTGGTGCTGCACATTGAAGCCGAAGCCAGCGCGGGCGCCACCAAGCTGTTCGTCGTCGATCTGGCCTATGCCGGCATCTTCCAGGTGGCCCAGGACATTCCCGAGCAGCACCTGCAGCCAATCGTGCTGATCGAATGCCCGCGCCTGCTGTTCCCCTACGCCCGCGCCCTGATCTCCGACGCCAGCCGCGACGGCGGCTTCCCGCCGCTGTTGATCCAACCCTTCGACTTCACCGCGCTCTACCAACAGCGCCTAGCCGAGGCGCAAGCCCAGGCGACGGCGCAAGATCGCCCGTTGGTGTAGGCACCATGATCGCTCCGCGTGCTTGCTTCCGTTGGAAAGCCGCGGAGCTTTTTGCTTGGTGAAAATTTATCGCCTCGGCAACTGAGTGCCTTGATTTGTGTTGGCTCCGTCTACCGCCCCCGATCAAGCGTGCGGACGAGGACGGGGCGGGCGATTGGCTCGAACATCCGGGACAGATCGAAACCCTGCGGCTCAGGTCGGATGTCATGGTATCCCAACGCGCCTTGGCGAGCCTTGCGCATTTGCTCAATCTGCTCGTGGAACTGTGATGGCGCCCGCTCTCCTGCTTCCAGTACCAGCCGCCTCTGCTCATCAAGCGTGACGTCAACTCGGGTATTGCGCATGGTTTACTCCCGGATAAGGCTGCTGAAAATCAAAGCACGGAACCCGCGTCTGCTTTTGACATCGGTCAGCGTATCACTATAACGCCGGATTGAGTTTCGCAGATCTGGATCCAGACCGAAATCATCAATTTCGAGGCGGCATACATCCCGAAGCGTTTGTAATCCGATCATTCGCCCATGCGAGTGCCAGTGCGCATTGTCGGATAGTAGTCGAGCAATGTCTTTGGCACGCGCTCTCTTTTCATCGTCTGTAACGCGGGCACCCGGATTAGTTGTACGATGGCTATCCCAGTCCTTGAATTTAAACTGGACCAGCCATTTTTCTATCAATGCGACAGACAGATTATAGGCCTGTCTATAATTCTGAATGATTCCGAAATCTTGTCGGAGAAACCACTCGTACTCTACAGGTGTTATCGTGCCATTTCTCGATTTCTCAACAATTTCATCAATCTTATCGATGTGTCCAAGCGCTGGTATCAAAGTTCTATTTTCACGATCAGGAACCTGCGGGTCAATCGGGCCAAGAGATGAGGTATAGTCCATATAAATTTTATCGCCAGACATGCAGAAAATTGTTCCTGCAGACATGGCTATGACAGGCACAATAAAATAAACAGACTTGTAATGATGGCGGACAATCTCAACGAGTTTTTCCACTGCTACAGGGTAGCCGCCTGGTGATGTCAAAACAATTGCAATGGCAGATCGGCGCTCATGGTGCGCCCCAATTTGCTCAATTGTGTCTCGAAAGTAGGTAATTATCGAGAAATCAATCGTGGAGTCAAAGTATAGTACATCAGCATCAAGTTTTTGCTGTATCTCTTCTTCAGCCCATTTCGCGGCAGTCATGATGATCTCATCGGAGTACGCCACGCTGCGATCTCCTGCGAAGAAGGGGGAGCACCCGCCCTACTGCCAGATCAATCTGGCCAACCCGACGCCCATTAGGATAGTATTCTGCAACTTGAACGGCAACCGGTTAGCGTTAGATTTCTAACTGTTTATCTTAAAAGAACGCAGAGTTCCCCCTACCGCTGCAACAACACCGCAATCCCCAGCGCCAGCAGCCCAATCCCGACGAGTTCCAACGGTTTGACCCGTTCGCGGAACCAAAACATCGAGGCCGCATAGGCGAACAACAGTTCGATCAGGCCGAGGGTGCGGACATAGGCGGCGACGGTCAGGGTGAAGGCGGTGAACCAGCAGGCGGAGGCGAGCGCGCCGGTCAGGCCAGCCAGCGCGCCTTGGCGCCAGTGGGTGGCGATGCGGGGCAGTTGCTCGGGCTCACGCCATACCAGCCAGGCGGCCATCAACAGGGTTTGCAAGCTGGTCGAGACAATCAGGGTGACTGCGGCCGCCATCGCGACGGTTGTGTCACCAAGGCCGAGGGCGGCCGCGCGGAAGGCGACGGCGGCGATGCCGAACAGGCCGCCAGCTGCAATGCCAATCCACGCCCCGGCATCGGCAAGGCCCGCCACCAGGGCCTGCACGGGCTGGCGGCTGTCCTTCATCGCCGTCAGCATCACGCCCAGAGTGGCAAGCGCCATCGCAGCCGCACTCTGGCCGGTAATCGCGTAGCCCAGCACCGCCACCTCCACCAAGGCGGCCTGCACCACTTCGGTTTTGGAATAGGCCGTGCCGATGGCGAAGCTCTGGCGGGTTACGGCGATCAGCAGCAGGGAGGTGGCCAGGATCTGCGCCACGCTGCCCAGCGTCACCCATGCCACGAACTCGGGCGGTACCGTCGGCCACGGCAGGCCCCAACCCCAATGCAGCAGCGCCCCATAAAGCAGAGCCACCGGCACCGCAAAGCCAAACCGCGTGAAGGCGGCCCCATTGGTGGAGAGCACGCCCTTCAATTGTTTCTGCACCGCCGTCCGCAGCATCTGAAAGAACGCCGCCGCGCAGGTGATCGGTATCCACACCCACTCCATGGGTTTGGAGCCTAGGCCAGCGCTAAGCGCCTGTCACCAAATGGCAGAGCGCGTGATGACCATGGCCCACCCGCACCCAGGGCGGGGCAGCGGTGGTGCAGTGCGGTTGTTCGGCGGGGCAGCGTCCGGCGAAGCGGCAGGCGGTGGGGGAGGGGTCGATTGGGCTTTTGGGCTCGCCCTCCAGCACGGGCGGCGGGGCAGCACCTGGAATGCCGGAGGGAATCGCGGCCAGCAACGCCGCCGTGTAGGGGTGGCGGGGGTTGGCGAACAGCTCGGCAGCCGGACCCGTCTCAACGATCTTGCCGAGATACATCACCACAATCCGGTCGCAGAACATCCGCACAACGTTCAAATCGTGGGAGACGAACAGATAGCTCATGCCCAGGTCGCGCTTCAGCTGGGCCAACAGGTGGAGGATCACCACCTGCACCGAGACATCAAGGGCAGCCGTCGGCTCGTCCAGGACCAACAGCTTGGGCCGACAGGCAATCGCGCGGGCAATGCCCACCCGCGCCCGCTGGCCGCCAGACAACTGATGCGGAAAGCGCCCCAGCAGGCCCGCCGACACGCCGCAACTCTCCGCCACTTCGGCGACCCGGCGGTCCAACTCCGGTCCTGGTTTCAGGCCGCGCAGACGCTTCAACGGGTCCGCAATTGCCTGGAACGCAGTCATGCGCGGGTTGATTGCGTCCAGCGCGTCCTGGAACACCAACTGAATGTCGCCGCGCCAGGGCTCGCGCGCGGCCCGGCGGATCGGGACATGGGACAACTCCCGACCTTCCAACTGGATCGAGCCAGAGGTGGCGTCGATCAAGCGGCACAGCGTGCGCGCCAGCGTGGATTTGCCACACCCGCTCTCTCCCACCAGGCCAACGGTCTCCCCCGCCTGCAGGGTCAAGGAGACATCATCGACGGCGTGGACAAAGCTGGGGCGCGCCGGGCCGAAGCCGATCTTGCGGGCGACGGGGAATTTCACCTGCAACTCGGCGACATCCAGCAGCGGAATCATGGCGCGCCCTCCAGCGGGTGATGGCAGGCCACCAGCCGACCGTCGCCGCGATGGCGTGGCAGCGGCTCGCGTCGGCACACAGCCGTGGCGCCGGGGCAGCGGGCGGCGAAGCGACAGGGTGGCAGGTCGGGTGCGGTGAGGGTGGGCAGGGAGCCTGGGATCGACTCAAGATCAGCCAGACTGCCCGTGGTACGCGGCGTGGCGCGCAGCAGGGCGCGGGTGTAGGGGTGGCGCGGGGCAGCAAACAGGGCAGCCGTCGGCGCATCCTCCACCACATGGCCTGCATGCATCACGATCACCCGGTCGGCCTGCTCAGCGGCGAGGGCCAGATCATGGGTGATCAGAATGGTGGCCATGCGGCGATCCTTGGCCAGCGCCCGGATGGTCGCCATCACGGCTGCCTGGGTGGTGACATCCAGCCCGGTGGTCGGCTCGTCAGCGATCAACAGGGCAGGCGAGCACGCCAGCGCCAACGCGATCATCACCCGTTGGCACATGCCGCCAGACAATTCAAAGGCATAGGCATTGGCCCGCCGGGCAGGATCGGGGATCTTCACTTGGTCCAGCAGGTCTAGCACCCGCTGGCGGACCTGATTGGCCGGGATCGCGCCGTGGCGGCGCAGCACATCGCCAATCTGATCGCCCACCCGGCGGGTGGGGTTCAGGGCGGCGCGCGGGTTTTGGAAGATCATCGCGGCTTCGCGCCCACGGATGTCCGCCATCTCGGCATCGGATAGGGCGAACAGGTCCGCCCCGCCAAACCGCACCCGCCCGGCATCGATACGCCCCGCGCGATCCAGCAGGCGCAGCATGGCATAGGCAGTGACTGACTTGCCCGATCCGCTCTCCCCCACCATCGCGACAGTCTCGCCCTTGGCGAGGGTGAAGGAGACATGCTCCAGCACCGGAACCCGGCCAGCGCGGGTGGAGAAGGAGACGGCGAGGTCGTGCACCTCCAGCAGCGGCGGGGCGCTCATGTCCGCCGCCTGGGGTCTAACAAATCGCGCAAGCCATCCCCCAACAGGTTGAAGGTCAGCACCGCCACCATCAGCGCAAGGCCGGGGAACAGGGCCAGCCACCACTCGCCAGAAATGATGTAGGTGGCGCCTTCAGCGACCATGATCCCCCACTCGGCCGTGGGTGGCCGGACGCCCAACCCGATGAACGACAAACCCGCGGCATTCAGGATGGCGTAGCCGAGGGTGAGCGACACCTGCACCATCATGATCGGCAGCAGATTCGGCAGCAGCTGGGTCAACACAATCGAGAGTTCGGAGTGGCCGCACAGCCGTGCCGCTTCCACCCAGCCCTGGGTGCGGCGGACTGAGGTTTCGGCGCGTGCAATTCGGGCATAGAGGGGGAAGTTCACCACGGCCGTCGCCAGCACGATGTTGCCGACACTGTTGCCCAGGGCCGCGACGATCCCCATCGCCAGCACGAACAGGGGAAAAGCCATGATCGTGTCGGCCAAGCGACCGACTATGCGGTCTGTCCAGCCACCCAGATAGCCCGCCGCCACACCGGCCAAGGTACCGCACACAAATACCAGCGCGACGGAGGCAACGGCGATCGCCAAATCCAGCCGCGTCGCTGCGATCACCCGCGACAGCACATCCCGGCCCAACTGGTCGGTGCCAAACCAATGGCTGGCTGAGGGGGGTTGCAGCTTGTTGATCGGATCGGTCGCCAGTGGATCATAGGGCGCGATCCAGGGCGCCAACAGCGCGACCAGGATCAACAGCCCGGCGAGACAGGCCGCTACCAGCGTGACTGGATTGCCCCCCAGCGTGTGGCGCGCATGGGCAAGGAAGGTGGAACTGGCCGCACTCACGACTCAATCCTCACGCGCGGGTCCAGAAGGCCATAGGCAAGGTCGATCGCCAGATTGAGGCCGACGTACAACACCGCCATAGTCAACACAAAGCCCTGGACTGGCGCGTAGTCGGAGGCGACCAACGCCTCGACGGCGAAGGATCCGATGCCCGGCCACGCGAATACTTTCTCCACCAGCACATTCGCCCCCAACAGGAACGACAACACCATGCCCAGCACCGTCAGCACGGGCAGGATGGCGTTGCGAAACCCATAAACGATCAAGATGCGGGTTGGCGTCAGCCCGGCCGCTCGGGCGGTGCGGATGTAATCTGAGCCCAACACCTCCAGCATCGCGCCACGGGTGATCCGCGCCAGCGGAGCCAACGCGAAGATGCCAAGGGTCAGTGCAGGCAGCACCAGTTGCGACAGGGCCTGCAGAAACGTCTCCGCATCGCCGATCAGAAGCGCATCCAGTGTGTAGAAACCCGTGATGTGCGGCGGTGCTGTGTAGAAAATATCCAGCCGCCCCAGGGGTGCCGGTGCCCAGCCGAGGATGTAATAGAACACATACACCAGCAGCAGGCCGGTAAAGAACGTTGGCAGCGACACGCCCGCCGTCGCCGTCACCCGCACCGCTTGATCGAACCAGCCATTGGGCCGTGTGGCGGCGACCATGCCAGCGGGCACAGCGATCACCACTGCCAGCAACAGACCCAACAGCGTGAGTTCGGCCGACGCGGGCAGGCGAGTTGCCAACTCAAACCCGACGGGCTGGCCCGTGGACAGCGAGGTGCCGAAGTCGCCCCGCACCAGATCGCCGATGTAATTGCCAAACTGCACCCACAGCGGCTGATCGAGGCCGAGGCGTTGGCGCACCTCCTCGATTGCCTGCACGGTGGCAGCGGGACCAGCAAAGTAGGCGGCCGGATCGCCCGGCAACGCCCGCGTCAGCAGGAATGTGACGATGACGACGCCCACCAGGCTTGGCAAAGCTGCCATCAAGCGTCGGATCGCCAGCGTCAACATTCGCTGCCTCCGGTCTCTAGACGGGGGGATCAGGCCTTGACCAGCTGGCGATAGTCCAACTGGCGGTGGAACCAGTAGCGATAGCCAGTGATCGACCGCTGCATTGCGACGTTCAAGAACGGCTGGAACAGAGGAATGCGCGGCACCTCGTCAAACGCAAGGCGGACGAAATCCTTCACCAGTCCTTCATACTCGGCTTGGTTGTTGGAAAACCGGCTGGCGTCGATCAGCTTGTCCATTTGCGGGTTCTTGTAGGACATGGTGTTGAACACCGCGTCCTGACCATGATAGGCCCAGAAGAAGAAGTAATCCGGATAGTTCAGCCAGCCACCAAACGTGTTGGTGATCAGCGGCATCGACTTCTTCAGCAGTTCATTGCGCCAGTTCGCACCGGGGATTTTGTTGATGGTGGTACGGATGCCAATGCGGGCCAAGCTTTCTTGCACCAGCACGCAAATCGGCTCATTCAACCCGGCGAGGCCAAGGTCGAACGACAAGGTGGTCTCTAGGCCGTTGGGGAACCCTGCCTCCGCCATCAGCGCGCGGGCGCGGTCCAGGTCGGTGGTATAGGGATGTGGTTGAGGCCAGGAGGCATCAATTGCCTGAGGGCGCCCACCGAACATCGGCTTCGCCCGGCCAAACACCACGGCGTCCATGATCGCTTGGTAGGGGATCGCGTAGGCGACGGCTTGGCGCAGTTTGACATTGTTGAACGGCGGCTGCGCGCAGTTCATGCCAATGTACTGCAAGGCATTTTCCACGGGCGTGCCGATGATCGACAGCCGTTGATTGCCCTGCAATTCGTTAAAATCCTTGTTCGGCAGATCGAAGGAGATGTCGGCGTCACCGCGCTCCAGCAGCGCGCGGCGATTGCCCGCTTGCGGAATGGTCCGCCAGATCACCCGTTGCAGGGCCGGGCGGGGCCCGCCCTTCCAGTCATCATTCCGACGGAACACCAACTCAGTGCCGGGCACCCACCGCTCCACCATGTAGGCGCCGGAGCCAGCGGTATTGCCCTTCAACCACTCCATCGCCCAGGGATCAGCCGCCGTGGCGTTCTTCTGGGCAAGTCCGCTGTTGATCACCACCGGCACCGGCACGGCCAAGTCCGGCATGGTCAACTTGTCAGACCGCAGGAAATCGATGCGCAGGGTGTTGTCATCGACGACGACAAACTGTTCCGGCTTTTCCAGCGAGCCTGCGCGCATCTGGAAGGTGGGGAAGCCGCCGACTGTAACCGCGCGGTCAAACGACCATTTGACGTCCTTTGCGGTCACCGGCGTGCCGTCGTGGAACTTGGCATCCCGGCGCAGCTTGAAAGTGACCGAGGTGGGGGTCAGGTTCCAGCTTTCGGCCAGCTCGGGTTCCAGCTTGGTGTAGTCGTAGTGATCCTGGCCCTGGGCGTCCTTCTTGACGCCAAAGGTCAACAGGCGATCATACACGTTCCACGACGCTTCATACCCAGGCCGGTTGGTGCCGACACCATGGATGTCCAGATTGTTCGGACCGTTTTCCGAGATCGCCAGAAGCGTGTCCCGCCGGGCCTGACCCAGAGCAGGGTTCCAGGGCATGCTGGCAATCGCGGCCGATGCCGTCGATGCCTTCAAAAACTCGCGGCGCTTCATGCTGGTCGCTCCCCTCTTCGATCACAACAGGATGGATGCGTTGCAGCAAGGGACGTGCCATAGAGGCGATATGGATTTGCACGCTCTTCAGCCACGGGGTTTGGCGGTTGCAGACGCGATTGCGCGCACAGGCAGTGTCCGCGCTGCGGCGACGGTTTTGGGCCTTGCCCCCTCCGCTGCAACCGTTGCCCTGGCGGATCTGGAAGCCTTGGTCGGCCTTGCGCTGTTTGAGCGATTGCCACGCGGCATGCGCCCCACGGCAGCAGGCGAATTGGTCATCGCTGAGGCGCGCAGCCAACGGCAGCGCCTGGATCGCTTGGCCTCGGACCTGGATGCCCTGGCGGGCTTGCGCCGCGGTCATGTCACCATCGCGGCTGTTGAGGCAGTGGCGGAAAGCCTGCTGCCAGAGGCGATTTTGGCCTTTCGCGCGCGCCATGCCGGGGTTGGGTTCAGCACCGTGATTCTGCCAGCCGAGCAAGCCGCTGCAGCCGTTGCTGACGACCGGGCCGAGGTGGGACTGGTGTTCAACCCCCCGGCCCGCGCGGAGTTGCAAGTGTTGGCGGCACGGGACGAGCCGCTGTGTGCCTTGGTCGCACCCAACCACCCCCTCGCCAGCCGGGCGAGCGTGCGGTTGGTGGAGTGTTTGGCCTATCCGCTGGCCTTGCCGGATCGCACCTCCGGCGTGCGACCGTTGATGGAGGCGTTTCTGGCTGGGGCGTCCCAGCGGCTGGAGCCAGCCATCGAGTCCTCTAGTTTTGCCGTCCTGATTGCCTTTGCCCGCTCCGGCCAGGGGGTCGCGTTTCAGATTCTGCCCGGTGTTGCTCATGCCGTTGCCGATGGCGCTGTGCTGGCCATTCCGCTGTCGGACCCAGCGCTGTTCCGCGGACGGCTGGAGGTGCTGACGCGCCGCGGGCGTGCCCTGCCACTCGCCGCTGCGGAGTTTGCCACCCTGCTTGGCGATCAGGTGCTGAATGGCTGAGCGTTCGAATAATCGGAACGGTAAGTTCCATCGTGCGCTGAACTTCAGAACGACCATCGTGTGGTGCTGTCGCTCGCGGAAGCCCTCTGGCGCCGTTTTTGAATGGATGCGCGCAGACTTGTCTGGAGCCATCCATGCCTCTGCCCGACCTGCAACGCGCTGCCTTGGCCCACGCCTATGGCACTGGCCTTACCCCCACGGCGGTGGTGGAGGCGATCCTGGCAGCGATCCCAGCAGAGGACCCAACCTTTCTGTTGGTCACGGCCGAGCGGGCACGGGCAGCGGCCGCGGCCCTTGATCCTGCGGATCGGGAGCGCTTGCCGCTGTGGGGCGTGCCCTTTGCCGTGAAGGATAACATCGACGTCGCAGGTCTGGTCACGACAGCTGCCTGCCCAGGCTTTGCCCGCGTTGCTGCTACCTCCGCCACAGTGGTGGAGCGGTTGGAGGCGGCGGGCGCCCTGTTGATTGGCAAGACCAACCTGGACCAGTTCGCCACTGGGTTGGTTGGCACCCGCTCTCCTTATGGTGTGCCGGTCAATCCGCTGGCGCCCGATCGGGTGCCCGGCGGCTCCTCCTCAGGGTCGGCCGTGGCAGTGGCGCGCGGACTGGTTACCTTTGCCTTGGGCACGGACACGGCGGGCTCCGGGCGGGTGCCAGCCGGATTCACCAACATCGTCGGCTTGAAGCCAACCCGTGGCGTGATCCCAACCACCGGTGTGGTGCCGGCCTGTCGCTCGCTGGATTGCGTCAGCGTGTTTGCGGGTTCGGTTGCTGATGCGACGGCGGTGCTGGCCGTAGCGGCTGGTCCTGATGGGGCCGACGCCATGGCGCGGGTTGACGGCAAGGCCGTCGCTGTGCCGGTGGGTGTGGCCCCGCCAGCACTGAGAGTGGCAGTCCCGGCCGAGGCTGACCTCGCCGCCGCACCGGCCTGGCGCGCTGGGTTTGAGGCCGCCCGTGAGGCGCTGGCAGCCGATGGCGCGCACTTCGTTGATGTTGGCTTACAGCCCTTCTTCGATGCGGCGGCCATGCTCTACTCAGGCCCCTGGGTGGCCGAGCGGACGGCAGCCGTGGGCGAGGTGATTGCGGCTGGTGTGCCGGGTCTGGACCCCGTGGTGTCCACCATCATCCGCGGGGGGGAGCGCATGAGCGCGGTGGACGCTTTCGCAGGCCAGTATCGCTTGGCGGAGGTGGCAGCAGCTGCGCGGGCGCTGTGGCGCCAGGTGGATGTGTTGCTGGTGCCGACGGTGCCGGGTCATCCAACCCTGGCCGATCTGGCGGCTGAGCCGATTGCCGCCAACAGCGCACTGGGTCGGTACACCAACTTCGTCAATCTGTTGGACATGGCAGCGCTGGCGGTGCCAGCAGGCTTTCGCGATGACCTGCCAGTGGGCGTGACGCTGATCGGCCCGGCCCTGGCCGACCCGTTGCTGGCAGCGGTGGGGGAGCGGTTGCACCGCCGTCTGTCCCCGCAGATCGGCGCGACCCAGGCCCAATTGGTCTCTCCCGCGAGCATTGGTCCGACCACCAGCCCCGATCGCATTCCCGTGGTGGTGGTGGGCGCCCATCTGTCGGGGCTGCCGCTCAATCCTCAATTGACCAGCGCCGGGGGACGGTTGTTGGCGGTTACCCACACGGCAGCGATCTATCGCCTCTATGCGCTGGCGGGCTTCACGCCGCCCCGCCCTGGCATGGTGCGGGTGAGCGAGGATGGCGTTGCCCTTGCCGTCGAGGTGTGGGACCTACCAGCCGAGGCGTTCGGTCGCTTCGTCGCGGGCATCCCAGCCCCCCTTGGCATCGGGACCGTCACCCTTGCCGATGGCAGCACCGCGCCGGGGTTCTTGTGTGAGCCCGTAGCGCTCGCCGGTGCGCGTGACCTTTCCAGTTTCGGCGGCTGGCGGGCGGCAATGGCAGCCGGGGCGGTTGGTTAGGTCTGCCCGTCCCTCACTGCGGCCGCCAGGGCGGCCCAGCGGCGCCCGGTTTCGAGCCCACCCTCCCAATAAGCGGGTGGGCAAACCGTGTAGGGTGGCCGCGGTGGACCGGAGCGGACGAGGCCGGAGCCTGCGAGGCGGGCATGGGCGATGGGGATATTATACTCGACAAACACCTCCAGCCGACCATCGGGGAACATCGGGGCTTGCGCCCACAGCATCCGCTCGGCCAAGGCACGGGCGGCGGGCCAGTCCTGGGCTTGAACCAAGCCAGCCAGCTGGATCAGCGGCTCGGTGCCATCGGCGACATTGCCCGACCAGCAGCCCAGCGCCTCGGCGGGGAACTGCTCTGCCAATGCGGGCCACTGGGTGTCGAGCGGCAGGACGCGCAGGCGTCCCGCCACGGCGGTGAGGTCGGCGGCGATCGACGGCCCGCCGATGTGTTTGGTGGCGATCACCTCTGGGATTGCGGCCAAGGCGGCATAGGTTGCGGTGTCGATCTTGCCTTTGAAGGCGAATTGGTTGTCATAGACAATGATCGGCACCCCTGGCAGCGCGTCGGCGATATCCCGGTAGAAGCGCACAATTGCTTGCCCATCCAGGGCCATCCACATCGGTCGTCCCAGGAACAGGCCATCGGCCCCGGCGTCCAGTGCCGCCCGACCGCGGGTGATCGTGTCACGGGTATTGAGGGTGGTGGCGCCTGCAAACACCAATCCTCGACCGCGCAGCGTGTCGGCGATGCAGGCTGTGAACAGCCGATGCTCCTCCGCTGTCAGGGTGGCGCCTTCGCCCAGGCTGCCATTGGTCAACAGGATGCGCACACCCCCGGTGACGATCCGCTCCACCATCGCGGCCGTTTCGTCCAGAGCGACCGATTGCGTGCAGGACCACTGATCCGCATCTGGCGTGGAGGGGGTGGGCACCATGCCCAGCACCCCAACCATCTCTGCCACACCAACCCGCTGCGCCATCGGTCGATCCCCCCGGTTCGTCTGCTCGCGCCATTCAACAGGCCCGCCGCTGGTCCGCCAAGGGGCGTGGTCGTTACGCCATCGCCAGCACAGGCAACGGTGGGGCTGCCTGCAGCAGGTCACCTGTCGCACTGCCAAACACGAGGGAATGGACGGGATGATGCCGCACCACCCCCATCACCAAGAGATCCGCTGGCGCCGCGCTGGTCAGGGCGGCAAACACGCCTTTGTCTCCGCGCTCGATGCTCTCGAACGTTGCGGCAATGCCGTGGCGGGCCAAGTGGTGGGTGACGGCAATGCCCGATTGTCCGGGCCGCACCTCCTTATCATCGGACACGGACAGGATGCGGACTTCCCCTGCCCGGCGCAGAAGGGGCAGGGCTGCGTGCAGCGCCCGCACCGCGGCTGGTGTCGCATCCCAGGCGACCAAGGCGCGCTGGATCGTCCCGAGTGGCGCAGCCTGCGGCATCAGCAGCAGGGGACGCCCGCTGTCGAACAGCGCCCCGGCGATTAAGTGACGAACCCCAATCGCAGGCTCTGGTGCTACGCTCAGCAGGCCAAGATCGGCGACGCGCATCTGGTCGGCCAAAACCGCGCCGATGCCATGGGCGAAGCTGGAGCGGGTGCGAATGTCCACTGCCACTCCAGCGCGCTCAGCCGCAGTCGTGATGGTAATCGCTGCGTTGGCCTCCGCGCTCGCGATCTCTGCTTCGGTGCGGGTGGCGGTTTTCTCGCCCACCACTTCAGCAGGAAACACCAGTGCGGTCAGGGCGGAGCCATAGTTGCTCGCAAAGCCTAATGCGCCCGCCAGACCAAGTGCCATCCCCTCCGGCTCGCACGGGTCGAGGTGGGTGACGGTGAGTGCGATGGACATGGGTGCCTCCTCCAATTGATTGGCTGCCCAATCACAGGACACCGTGCAGTGCACCCACAATGATCAAGGTCAAGGGGATAGCGTCGGTGTTGGATCCACTCCAAAACCGCCGTCTTGGCCTATCGCGGCATGCGTTCTGGAAACCGGACCTCACAGCCCGCTTTCCTCCCGGTGCCACCACGATCCGGGCGGGTGGTGAAGCAGGGCTCAACCATCCGCGGTGCATTGGCAGCCACGATGCCTGCCCCGCCAATGGGCTGGCAGGGTGGTGCGACGTTGGCTGGAGGGGGTGCCTGCGTCAGCCGATCAGGCTGTCAGGCTGGGCTTGCACCGCTCGGCTGAAATCCCAGTGCGCAGAGATCGTCGGCCGCCTCGGCCAGAGCGGCGCGGAAGGCGTCGATGGCGGCAGGATTGCGCGGAGCCGGGGCGACGGCGATGTCATACTGCTCCGGTGTCAGCGGCAGGAAGGTGAGGCCCGTTGCGCGCGCCACCGGCTCAATTGCGACCCCCCAGTCGGCGCGGCCTTGAGCGACCGCCACTGCCACCGCCGTGTGGGAGCGCGGCTGGTTCCAATAGCCCTGGGGCTTGGCCCCGGCGAGCACTTGGTCGATCAGCACCCGCGTTCCAGAACCCTGGTTGCGGTTGACCATCAAGCAGCTGGGGTCGGCCAGGGCGATGGCGACGGCGGCGTAGGCCTCGGTGATTGCCGCGAAGCGGGGATCGTCCGCGCGGACCACCACCCCCTGCAAGCGCTGCCAGCCGGGGATCAAGTCTGCCCCCGCTGGCAGGACGCCAACATTGTAGCGGCCTGTTGCAGGGTCCAGCAGGTGGATCGGGGCCAGGTCACATTCCCCCCGGCGCAAGGCGGCGAGACCGCCCAGGCTGCCGAACGCAAGGCAGCGGCTGGCGATGCCGCGGCGCCGCAAGCGGCCCAGCACGGCATCCAACCCAACGCAGTGGCTGCCAGTGATGGCAAGTGCGGGCACCTGGACGTGCGGGGTGAACAGGGTGACGGTGCGCCGCTCCCCCGCTGGCAAGTGGTCGGCAGCGGCAGGGATGGTCAGGAAGCCATCGGCCTGACCAAACGCGGTGACGGCACCAGAGCCCTTGCCCACGGGGTAGGCCACCAGACCGTCCGCGGCATCGACCAGTGCGACCATGACAAACTCATCGCGGCCGCGTTCAGAGGCGATGCGCACGGGTACCCGCGCCTCCACGGTGGTCTCTGCACGCGCGGGCAGGCCTGCCAATTGGCGCAGGATCGGCACAATCATGTCGTGGAAGGTGAACATGGCCGAGGTGGGAAACCCCGGCAGCACCACCACGGGCTTGCCATCGGCCACCGCAAGGCACAGCGGCTTGCCCGGTTTCAATGCCACGCCATGAACCAAAATCCCCGGTGCCCCCAAGCCAGCGACAATCCGATGGGTCAGATCGCCAGCACCTTTGGACGTGCCGCCCGACAGAATCACCACATCCGCTGTGGCATGGGCGGTCTGGATTGCTGCTTCCAGCGCGTCGGCGCGGTCAGGCACGGCCCCGAACAGGATCGCCTCGCAGCCATTCTCCTGCACGGCGGCCGCGACGATGGCGCCGTTGGAGTCGTAGATTTGTGCTGGACCCAGCGGGGTGCCGGGCTGCACCAACTCATCCCCCGTCGATAGCACGGCGACCCGCGGGCGTCGCCACACCGGCACCTCGGCCACGCCCACCGCTGCCAGCATGGCGATCTCTCGGCTGCCGACGGGTGTGCCTGCGCGCAACAGCGTTTCGCCGCGCGCAATGTCTGACCCAGCAAAGGCGATGAACTGCCCCGGTGCCGCTGCGCGCCGCACGCGCACATAGGCGTTGCCGTCGGCATCAGGGGCGGGGTCTGTGTGTTCAATCATCACCACTGCATCGGCGCCGCGTGGGATCGGACCACCGGTGGCGATCACGCTTGCTTCCCCCGCCGTGAGGGCACGCACCGGGGCAGTGCCGCAGTGAATGCTCTCCCCCGTCAAGCGCAGCAGCCGGGGGGAGGCTTCGGAGGCGCCCGCCAGATCGTCCGCGCGCACGGCAAACCCATCGACGACCGAGCGATCAAACGGCGGCGCATCGACAGCTGCCACCACATCCTCGGCCAGCACCCGGCTCAAGGATGCCGCCAGCGCCACATGCTCCCGTCCCAGCGGAGCGAGGGTAAGGGCGGCGGTGAAGCGTGCGAGGGCGACGTCGCGGGCAAGTACGTCCAGAAACTGCTCTTGGGTGGGCACGGACATCGACGCTAAACCCCAAAGACCAACCAGACCCGCGACAGTGCCGCGGGACGGGGCGCGAGGCCAGCCCCTGACGGTGAGGATCGGATAAACCAGCCCCAGGTTATCGGACCGATAGAGGCGAAGAGGGTGGAAAAATTCACAGCGCCGCGCATCTATATCAAGCGGGTTGAAGGCGCCGTGCCTTCCTTTGGTGTGAGTTTGGAGGGCGGGATGCAGCAGCGTGGTGAATGGACGGCAGGGTTTCGGGCGCTGAAGGCTGCATGGTCGGCGGCATTTGTGGCAGTGGCGGCTGTTGGCGGGCTGATGGCTGCCCCCACAACTGCACTGGCGTGTGAGCTTACCCGGCCCGTCACCTTCGCGGGGTTAGATTATGATTCCGCGGCATTCCACACCACGATTGCCCGCACCATCGTCGAGAAGGGCTTTGGCTGCCGGACGGAGCGCATTCCCGGCGCCACCATCCCGCTGGTCAATGGTCTGGCGCGCGGTGATGTTGACGTGACAATGGAGATTTGGCTCGCCAATCCAGTCCAGCCCTGGGTGGATGCAGAGCGGGACCGCCGCGTGGTGCGGCTTGGCACCACCTTCCCCGATGCCACCGAGGGTTGGTTTGTGCCGCGCGCCTTGGTCGAGGGGGCGGGTGCCCGCGCACCGGGGCTGCGCTCGGTCAGTGATTTGATCGCCCACAAGGCCCTGTTCGCCGATCCCGACGCGCCGGATAAGGGCCTGTTCTACAATTGCGTACCGGGATGGCAGTGTGAGCTGGTCAACAGCCGCAAGCTGATCGCCTATGGGCTGGAGCCTCATTTCACCAATGTTCGCCCCGGCGCGAGCGAGGCCTTGGTGGCGGCGATTGAATCGGCGCTGCGGCGCGGTCGTCCCGTTGTGTTCTACCACTGGTCCCCCAGCTGGCTGGTCGGCGCTTATGATCTGGTGCGCCTGACAGAACCTGCGTTTGATCGCGACACCTGGGCCGCAATGCTGGCCGCTGCCCGCCCCGACAAGGCGACGGCGTACCCGGTCTCGGAGGTGGTGATTGGCGCCAACACACGATTTGTCGAAGCCGCACCGCAGATCAGTGCCTTCCTGCGCGCCTATCGATCCAGCTCGCAGGAAACCTCCACTGCCCTGGCGGCGGGTCGTGCGGCTGGGATCACAGTGGAGCAGGCAGCCCTGCGTTTCATGAAGGAGCAGCCGCAGGTGTGGCGTGCCTGGGTGCCCGCTGACGTCGCGACCCGCGTTGCGGCTGCGCTGTAGAGGTTCGTCCACTGACCAATGGTGAGCTTGGCGCGGCTCTGCGCCTCGGTGTGAACTGGCTGGTTGATCGGCTGTTGCAGGTCAACCCCGACGGCGTTGAAGCGTTTGGCCGGGCGCTTGCGACACCGGTTCGATGGCTCGTCTGGTTGTTGACGGTGCCACCGCCCTGGGTGATCGGTGTTGCCATCCTGCTGCTTGGCTGGCGGCTTGGCCGCTCCTTCCCGTTCGGATTGGCGATGGGCGCCCTAGTGGCGGGCCTGTGGCTCTTGGGCCTGTGGTCGGACGCGATGCGGTCAGCCGCGTTGGTGACGGTGGCGGTGGTCGCTGCCGTGGCGATTGGCCTGCCCCTGGGGATCGCCGGGGCGCGCTATCGCCGCTTCGGCCAGGCGGCACGGGTCGTCTATGACTTGATGCAAACCGTGCCCAGCTTCGTCTACTTGATCCCAGCGGCGATGCTGCTGGGCCTGGGCACAGCGCCGGCCCTGCTGGCGACGGTGGTGGTGGCGGTGCCGCCCGTGGCACGGCTGACCGATCTTGGCCTGCGCTCGGTGCGGGTGGAGGAGCGCGACGCCGCCCTTGCCCTTGGCTTGTCCGATCGGTTGATGCTGTTGCTGGTGGAGTTGCCGCTGGCCCGCCCCTCGATCATGGCTGGGGTCAATCAAGCGGTGATGGGCGCGCTTGGCATGGTGGTGATCGCCTCCATGATCGGCGCGCGCGGATTGGGCGAGACCGTGCTGATCGGCCTGCAACGCGCCGATGCTGGTCAAGGGGCCGTGGGTGGACTGGGCATTGTGCTGCTGGCGATCCTGGTGGATCGCCTGACCCAAGCAGCCGGGCGGCCTCATTGGATCACCGCGGCCAAGCCGCGGGAGGGTTAGCCCCCCGCGTCTGCGGGCATCCGGTCGCCGCGCATGGGTGCGAACGGCTGGCTGAGCGACAGGCCAGCGAGCACGCTGCCCTCGGCCAATCCTTCACTGTCCGGTGGGATCAGGGCCACGGCATCGCTGCGCATCAAGGCGGCGAGGGTCACATCGCCGGTCATCAGCGGCTGCCAGCGGCCACGGGTGCGTTGCAGCAAGACCACCTCGCAGACGCCAGGAGCGGAGGCGATCTTGGCCGCCACGGGATGGCGCTCCTGCCGCAGCGGCATCGCCAGCAACTGGGCCAGCACTGGCAGCACCAGGGCGACCACGGCAGCGACAGCCCCATCAAAGCGGGCGGGTACCAAAACCACAGGGGTGCCGTTGTGCCGCCCGACACCCGCGGACTCGCCCGGTGCGAGGGCAAGGCCGTGGTGGCTTGCTGCTGCCGTGCCATCGTTGGGCCCCCGGGTGAGGCGGAGGATCAAGTCGGCAGGGCCGCTGGTGCGGCACCCCCAGGTGACCGCCAGACTGGTGAGCCAGAGGGCCGTCGCCGGGGACGCCTCAGGCTGCTCCACCACCACCCGCGGGCGGCGGATCGGCAGATGGGTGAGGCCCGCCCGCTGGCAGGCGAGCAGATCGGCAGGGCCGATGCGGTGCTCGGCGGGGATCAGCGCGGTGTCGCCCGGCCAATCCTCGCCGGGCTGACGCACCCGTGTGCCGGGGGCGAGGCTGGCAACAATCTCTGCCTGCCCGCCGATTGACTGGACAGCATCGGCGGCCAGCACAGCATCGGTGCCGCTTGGCAGCGGCTGGTCGATGGCAATGGCAGGTGGCATCGGAACGAACGCTGGGCTGTAAGCATCAGCACCAACGAGATCAGCCGCGCTGACGGCATAGCCTGGCGCCAGAGCCACGGCGGTGGCTGGCAGGGGAGGGGAGGCGACTGCGTCGGCCACCCGCAGTCCCAGTGCCTCGGCCAGAGGTACCGGCTCCGGTGGCACGGGCTGAAGCCCGTTTAGCAGTGCGGCGAGTGCGTCCGCCACGGGATGGAGTGTTGCAAACCCCTCGCTCAGACTGGCCTCCTGTGGTGTGTCGACAGGGATAAGGTAAACGCCACGATCTTAGTGGATCCCGTTAGCTCGGTCGAATTGTCTGCCGTGATCCACAAAACGCTTGGTGAGCAGGCGGTTGCATCTGACCGCGACGTTGGCTCGGCTGGCCTGTCTTTGGGCTGGTGCGGTCTCTTGTGCAACGCGCCCGCTCCCGATACTGTCGCGGCCCAAGCTGAATGAGGTGTGTCATGTCCAAGCCGACTGTGTTCATCGATGGCGAAGCCGGAACCACCGGGCTCGGCATAGTTGAGCGCCTGTCCGCCTTTCCGGACATCGACATCCGATCGATCGCGCCAGAGCACCGCAAGGACCCCGCCGCACGCCGCGATTTGATGCAGTCGGTGGATTTGGTGGTGCTGTGCCTGCCGGACGAGGCGGCAAAGGAGTCCGTCGTTCTCGCCGGGGACAATGGACCGAAGATCCTCGATGCCTCCTCCGCCCATCGGGTCGCACCGGGGTGGGTGTATGGCTTTGCGGAGTTGACAACTGACCAAGCAGGCGCCATTCGCACGGCACGTCGGGTTGCCAATCCTGGCTGCTATCCCACTGGCGCCATCGCCTTGCTGCGCCCGCTGGTGGATGCAGGCCTGCTGCCGCCCGATGCGCCGATCACGGTGAATGCCGTCTCCGGTTATAGCGGCGGCGGCAAAAGCATGATCCAGGCCTATGAGGCGGCCAATGCCGATGGCGGGGCAGCGGCTTACGAGGCCTATGGTCTAGACCTCACCCACAAGCATGTGCCAGAGCTGCAGCGTTATGCTGGCTTGACCCGGCGCCCGATCTTCGTGCCAGCAGTGGTCAATATCCCGCAGGGCATGGTGGTGCAGATTCCCCTGCACCTGGACGTGCTGGGCCCATCGGTGACTGCGGCTGACCTGCATGCAGCGTTGGTGGAGCATTATGCAGCCTCGGACCTTGTGACGGTGTTGCCATTGGACACGCCTCCAGGCCGGGTGCGGGCGGAGCCGCTGGCCGATCCCGATTGGCTGGAACTGCGCGTTGCCCACAATGAGGCGCATCGTCAGGCCGTGCTGATCGCGCGGTTGGACAATTTGGGCAAAGGTGCCTCCGGCGCTGCAGTCCAAAACATTCGCCTGATGCTTGATTGCGCTGCGTGAGGGATCAATGACCAAAGAGCTGCCGCGGGTTCGCGCTCCAGAGCTTGCCCGCGACGGCCTGATCTGGCTGAACACTGATGCTCCCTGGACCAAAGACCGGCTGGCCGGGCGCTTGGTGATCCTCGATTTCTGGACCTTCTGCTGCATCAACTGCCTGCAGGTGCTGCCCACTCTGGCGCGGCTGGAACGCCGCTTCCCGGAGGAGGTGGCGGTGATTGGCGTCCACTCGCCCAAGTTCCAGGCGGAGAAGGATCCAACCAAGGTTGCCGCCGCGATCCAGCGCTATGGCATCGGCCATCCAGTGGTTCACGACCCAGACATGCGGCTATGGCAGGAATTTGGCGTACGGGCTTGGCCGACCCTCGCTGTGATTGATCCCGATGGCTATGTGGTGGGCGCGACCTCGGGCGAGCCCGACCCCGACGCGCTGGAGGAGTTGATTGCAGGCATGGTGGCCCAGCATCGGGCCGGTGGGCGCCTTGCCCCCGGCGGTGCGCTGGTCGCCCCGGCTGCGCCTGAGCCTGGTCGCTTCCACTTTCCAGCCAAGCTGAAAGCACTGCCCGAGGGCGGCTTTGTGCTGGCCGATGCGGGCAACCATCAAATCGTCGTGCTGTCCAGCCAGGGCGACGAGCTTGTGCGCTATGGCTCCGGTCTTCCGGGGGCCGAGGATGGCGAGGCGCTGCACGCGAGTTTCCACCGCCCTGAGGGCGTTGCTGCGGATGAGGACGCGATTTGGGTTGCTGACACCGGCAACCACCTGCTGCGCCGGATTGATCGCGCCAGCGGCTTGGTGATCACCGTCGCAGGCACAGGTCAACGCGGGCCTGCGCTGGCTCAACCCACCTTGGGGTTGGAGCAGGCGCTGGCCTCCCCCTGGGATGTTGAGGTGTTCTCCGGAGCGGTGTTGTTTTGCAACGCGGGCACCCACCAGTTGGGGCTGTTTGACCCCAGCGACGGCTCGGTGACGCGGCTGGCAGGCTCAGGTCGGGAAGCGATATCCGATGGCTTCGCGCCTGAAGCTGCCCTGGCCCAGCCGAGCGGGTTGGCGGCGTTGGCAGACCGTCCAGTGGTGTTCTTCGCCGACAGCGAAACCTCCTCCATCCGCGCGTTGGTGTTCCGCGACAAGCCAGAGGTGGCAACCATCATTGGCACTGGGCTGTTCGATTTTGGGCACGTCAACGGCTCCCTGGATGATGGAAGGTTGCAGCACCCCCTCGGTCTGGCCGTCGATGGGCCGCTGGTGTTCGTTGCCGACAGCTACAACGACACGGTGCGGGTGATCGATTTGGCCCGCCAGCAGATCAGCGACCTTGACGACGGCTACACCTGCACCGACGCCGTCTGCCGCCCCCTCAACGAACCCGCTGGCATCGCGCTGGATGCCGAGGGCGCCGTGCTGGTGGTGGACACCAACCACCACCGCATCCTGCGCTACGACCCCGCCACCCGCACCAGCCGCACCTGGGCGGAGTAACGGGCAGCCGAGACGCTGAGCTGCCGGTGGACTTTCACCCCGGCGCGGCGCACGAACCTCTTGCACCACCGGGGCCACCGGTCGTATGTCTTACGGCCAGGCATCACTGGCTTTGTCCCGTTCGTCTAGTGGCCTAGGACACCGCCCTCTCACGGCGGTAACAGGGGTTCGACTCCCCTACGGGACGCCAGCCGCTTTTTAAGCCCATGATTCGGTTAGAGTTTTAGCGTCCTGGTTGGGGCGTCGCCGAGTGTGTTTGGGAACGCCCGTGCGCCAATCGGACTGATCCGGCATTCCGGAACCGCGTCAAGGCTGAAATCGCGAGGCGAGCGCGACCAACGGCGCCGGTGTGGCGCTTGACTTCAGCGCCTGCATTTTTTCCGAACCTTCCCGCCCAATCGCAAACCTTGTATACCGATTCGGCAGCAAGGGCGAAATCGACGTGATCCAACGGCCTACCGACCTACCGGACTTCCGTACTCCCCCTTTGAACGAGGTTGGGATAGGTGTGCAATTTGAAACACCCGAGCGCTATCACCATATCCGAGCTTATGAGGTATGGATGCTATATCAAGATCAATTTCCAATCGTTGAGGAACGGCAACCGATACCACCTGCCTTTGAAACCTTCGGCCTGCCTCAGCGGGGGCCACGAGTTGAGTTCGGGTTCGTTAGTTGTGCTTTGCACAATCGATTTTTGTTTCTATCTCGAGAGAAGGACCAATTAATTCAGTTTCAATCAGACCGGCTCCTGCATAATTGGAGAAAAGGTCTGAATACAGAAAATGAATACCCTAGATTTGAGAGTTTAATCAAAGACTTTGAGGCGGAGCTTTATTTATTGAACGAATACATGAAAAATCTCAATACCCAAGATCTTCGGATAAATCAATGTGAAATTACTTATACCAATCAGATTTCACTGAAGGGTAGTCAAATTTATCCAAGCCAATGGTTCCGAATTATGGGTTTAGACGATTTTAACGTTGAGAATATGTCACTAACCTTCACCAAACTAATTCATGGTTCCGATAATAGCCCAACGGGTCGCCTGATCTGCGAGGTGAATAGCCAGCTGGACAGCGTTGGTGCGCCACTTTTGGTCGTTCAACTATCCGCGAGAGGAGCGCCGCGGTCTACGTCCATCGCCGATGCACTTGATTTCCTTTGCATAGGGCGCGATTTGATCGTCAAGATGTTCGCCGAGATAACTTCTAAGGCGGCACACGCGGTTTGGGAGCGAACTCAATGATCACTGCCTTCAGCGAGGGTTTCTTCAGTCCGCGGCGTACCAACGTCACTTCATTGGACGCTTCGCGGTCGCATGTGTTAGTGGCAGAACATGACCCTTGGTCAGAGACGGTTGTCCGGCGGCTCGACGATCTCGTCCACCTGCCAATTGGGTGGGACGGGTATGCAGCGCGTCCAGTACAGTTTTCCACGGCCTACTTTACATTGAGCATGTTGACGCAGTTAAAGATCCCAGGATGTGAAGTGCCGCAGCTTGTTCCCGGCGTGAATGGCGATCTCCAAGCGGAATGGCACACAGAGAGCGGATCAATTGAGTTGCACGTTCTCGCGCCGAATCGTGTTGAGGCTTGGTATCTAGACCATGACCAGCAGGTTAAGGAAGTAGCTTTGACCAATGACTTTACTTTGGTCGTCGGCTGGCTGGAATCACTGATGGGGAATGGCCGTGCTGCTGAAGCCACCGCAGCGTAATGCTGACGGTACTGTCAGCCCCTATGATCATCCAGACATATCGCCTGATGATGGGGTGATTCGGCGGGTATCAGAGTATCACATCGTTGATGATGGCCGCGGCGGTCGCCGCATCTCATCCATGTGCTTCAAACCATCTTCCGGCGCGAATGCTGGTATGTCAGTAGACTTAGAGGCGTCGATACTCGCTGCTGGCTTGAAGCCAAAGGAATTTGTCACTACGCCCAGATTCATGGGCTCGGTTCGCTTCACCGCTGGGGCGCTTCGTGGTCTTGGGTGTCGGGTTGGATTTGTCCCGCTGCCGGGGAACGACCATCACGGCGAGGTCTGGGGCACCGCCAAGATTGCAAAGAAGGTTCAGTCACTGGCGGTTTGGTACGTACAGATCGAAAATGTCGATCTTGTTTAATGCAAACCAGAATCCAGCCTGGTCACCAGTCAAACTGAAGAACGCTCAAATCCCGAGGCTAACGAGGTTGGCAGAGAGTATGAACTACCAGTTTCCCGCAATGAACAGCCCAGTATGCCGCTGGCTGTCTCAAGCTTGACCGCCAGACGATAGTTTTAGTCCTCGACACCCCCCCTACGCCTGCTTCGCCGCCAGCACGCCGCGGCGGATGGCGCGGGTGCGGGTGAACAGGTCTTCGAGGGTTTTGCCGTCGCCGATGCGGATCGCGCGTTGCATCAGGGCGATGTCTTCGTGCAGGCGGCCCAGCATTTCCAGGACAGCCTCGCGGTTGGTCAGGAAGACGTCACGCCACATCACGGGGTCAGAGCCAGCGATGCGGGTAAAGTCGCGGAAGCCACCGGCTGAGTATTGGATCACCTCGGCCTGCAAATGCTCCTCCAGGTCGGCGGCTGTGCCGACGATGGTGTAGGCGATCAAGTGCGGCAGGTGGGAGGTAATCGCCAGCACCCGGTCATGGTGGAGCGGCGTCATGGTGGCGAGATTGGAGCCTGCCCCCTGCCAAAACGCCTCCAGCCGGGCCAGGGCGGCTTGGTCAGTCCCCTCCAACGGCGTGAGGATGCACCAGCGGCCATCGAACAGGCTGGCAAAGCCGGATTTTGGGCCGGAATGCTCTGTCCCCGCCACGGGATGGCCAGGAATGAAGTGAACCCCTGGTGGCACGTGGGGCGCCACGGCCGCAATCGCCGCCTGCTTGACCGAGCCGACATCAGACAGGATCGCCCCCGGCGCCAAAGCCGGGGCAATGGCCATGGCGAGGGCACGATAGGTACCGATGGGGGTGCAGAGGATCACCAGATCGGCACCAGCCACTGCGACAGCAGGGTCCGCCTCGGCTGCGTCGACAATGCCCAGGGCCAGCGCATCGGCGCGCGCTTCGGCCGAGGCGTCGGAACACACGATGGCCCGTGCCAAGCCCTTCTCTCGCGCAACCCGTGCGATGGAGGAGCCGATCAGCCCGATGCCAATGATTGCGAGGCGCTGAACCGGCAGGCTCATGCGGCTGATCCCGCTGCGGCGGTGGTGGATTGCTCCGTGCAGAACGCGGTGATGCCAGCTGCCACGGCCCGACACTCGGCCTCTGTGCCGACCGTGATGCGCAGGCAATCGCCAAGGCCATAGCCGCCCATCTCCCGCACGATCAGCCCGCGCGCCTCAAGAAAGCGATAGCAGGCAGCCGCGGCTGCGGCCCCCCCGGGAAAGCGCACCAGCAGGAAGTTCGCAACCGAAGGCACCACGCTCAGCCCCGCTGCTGCCAATTCCTGCGCCAGCCAGGGACGCCAAATGTCGTTGTGGGCTTTGACGGCATCGACGAAGGCTTGATCCTCCATCGCGGCAACACCAGCGGCTTGGGCGGCTAGACCCGTGTTGAACGGGCCGCGCAGCCGGTTCAGCACATCGGCGATGGCAGGCGGACAATAGGCCCAGCCGAGCCGCAGGGCGGCGAGTGCGTAGATTTTCGAGAAGGTGCGCAGCATCACGACATTGTCGGCCGCCTGCACCAGCCCGATGCCGGGGTCATAGTCGTTGCGGTCAACATACTCGGCATAGGCGGCATCCAGCACGAGGAGCACTGACGCCGGCAGACCCGCGTGCAGCCGCCGCACCGCCTCTGCTGGCAACAGCGTGCCAGTTGGATTGTTGGGATTGGCGAGGAACAGGATGCGGGTGTTTGGCGTCACAGCCGCCAGCAACCCATCAATGTCCGCGGTCAGGTTCTGCTCCGGTACGGCAATCGGGGTTGCCCCAACGCTCTTCGCCGCAATCGGGTACATCAAGAAACCGTGCTGGCTGTACAGCACCTCATCACCCGGCCCGGCATAGGCCTTGGTCAACAGTGCGATCAACTCGTCGGACCCGGCCCCGCAGACAATCCGATCCGCCTCCAGCCCATAGCGCCGCGCAATCGCGGCCCTCAGTGCGATTGCGCCGCCATCGGGGTAGCGATGCAGGTCGGGTGCGGCAGCTGTGAAGGCCGCCATCGCTTTCGGGCTTGGACCCAATGCCCCTTCGTTGGAGGACAGTTTGATCGGCGTTACGCCAGGGGCGGCTTTCGACTTGCCGCCAACATAGGCTGCGATCTCCAGAATGCCGGGCTTGGGAGCAGGCGAGGTCATAGCCAGGAACCCTCCACCGCTGGGTGCCGAGGGCTGGGTGCCACGGTCGACCGCGCGGGTGTGTCAGAACACGATCGGCACGGCATAGCCGCCCAGCCACACGCCCGCAACCACTGCATCGCCACCGGCTGCTCGCAAGGACGCAATCGCCGTGGCATCGTGGAAGCCATCCACCTGGATCAGGTGGCAGCGCCCACTATCGGGCGTGGTGCCTGGTTGGGTTGCCAGAATGGCAGCGCCAAAGCCCGCGGCGGCCAACCGCTCTAGCAGGCTCGCCCGGCTGACAGGGCCATTGGTTTCCAGCGCGAACAGGCTGACATCGTGGCCGGAGGGGTCAAGCGGGCTGCGTGCGATCACCACGGCGTCGACGTCAGGCTCACCCTGACGCGCGACGGGCAGGCGGGCGACCAGCCGGGGTGCCTTCGGATCCGTCACCAGCAGGGCAGGCCACCAAGGCTCCGCCTCGCCCTCGGCAGGGAAGCGCAGCACGCCGACCGTGCCCGGCTGCTCCACCACCGCACGGATGATGGCGCCCGGCGAATCATACTCGCGGACCGCCACCACGGTGCCGAAATGGTCGCGCGCCAAGTCCCACAAGTCGGGGTTGCCATCGGGAATGTGAACGGCGACGGCGTAGGGGCCCTGCAGGTTGGTCATCGCGTTGACCAGTTCCCGCCAGATCCGAACCAGCGCCTTGCGTGGAAACCGCCCCTGATGGCGGGCCAGCAGACGGCGCAGGATGGCCGCTTCGCGCCCTGGGCGCAGTCCCGGCCCGGCGAGGCTCGGCTCGCCTCGTTTGGCGGCAGCGATGGCATCCACAAGGGCGGCCCGGCGCATCAGCAGATCATGCAAGGCATCATCGATGCCATCAATCTCGCGGCGCAGGTCTGCCAGGGAGGGGGGGGAGTTAGACGAGGTCATGGCGTGAACCAACTAAACATGTCTCTGCATAGCCAGAGGGGTAGGGCGGTGCAAACGAACAATTGACTTAGTGACAAGCGGGCCGCACGGTCGTCATTGGTTCCAAGCCCCGCCAAGCGACCGATCACGGCGCACACGAAAGGGGCCACTGCTCGGGAGTGGCAACCGCCCGTCCAATGACGATACGCACCGATGTACCCAATGTGGTCGCTGGACCACAGCGCGCTGCCATGGTCGATGGACCACTGGCGCTGCCGTTTTATCCCCAGGCGCTGCCGGGGCGATTCTTAACCTTGCCAGAGCTGCCGCTGGATTCGGGGCAGGTGCTGCGCGATGTCCGGATCGCCTTCACCACCCACGGTGTGCTGGCCGCCGACAAGTCCAACGCCATCTTGATTTGCCACGCGCTGACGGGGGACCAGTATGTGCTGGACACCCATCCGATCACTGGCAAGACCGGCTGGTGGAGCACGTTGGTCGGCCCGTGCAAGCCGATTGACCCGCAGCGGCACTTTATCATCTGCGCCAATGTGATTGGCGGCTGCATGGGCAGCACCGGCCCGCGCGACCTCGACCCCGCAACCGGGCGACCCTATGGTTTGACCTTCCCGGTGATCACCATCGCCGACATGGTGCGCGCCCAGGCGGCGTTGGTGGACTGGCTGGGGATTGACCAGCTGGCCGCTGTCGTTGGCGGCTCAATGGGCGGCATGCAGGTGTTGCAGTGGGCCGCCGCCTACCCCCACCGGGTGCGCGCGGCGGTGCCGATTGCCACGGCCACCCGGCACTCCGCCCAGAACATCGCCTTCCACGAGGTTGGTCGCCAGGCGATCATGGCGGACCCGGATTGGCGCGGTGGCGCGTATCTCGAGGCGGGCACCCGTCCTGAGCGCGGCCTCGCGGTGGCGCGGATGGCGGCCCACATCACCTATCTGTCGGAACCGGCGCTCCAGCGAAAGTTCGGTCGAACCTTGCAGAATCGGGCGAATCTGTCTTTCGGGTTCGATGCGGATTTTCAGGTGGAGAGCTATCTGCGCCATCAGGGCCGCAGTTTTGTCGAGCGGTTCGACGCCAACGCCTACCTCTACATCACGCGGGCGATGGACTACTTCGACCTCGCCGCCGAGCATGGCAGCGTGGCCGCGGCGTTTCGGGGCACGCGTACCCGGTTCTGCGTGGTCTCCTTCACCTCCGACTGGCTGTTCCCGACAGTGGAGAGCCGCCAATTGGTGCGAGCACTGACTGCAGTGGCGGCGGATGTCAGCTTTTGTGAGATCGCAACCGACCGCGGGCACGATGCCTTCCTGCTGGAGGAACCAGAACTGGAAGCCGTGTTGCGCGGGTTCCTGAACGGGCGGGACCGTTCACGGGGGGCATCATGACCGCGGCGGTGACGACTGGTCGCACCGGGCGCGTTGACCTCGACCTGATCCTTGATCTGGTCGAGCCGAGCGCCCGGGTGCTGGATGTTGGCTGCGGCGACGGCTTGCTGCTGGAGGCACTGGTCGATGGCCGTGGGTGCGAAGGGCGCGGGTTGGAATTGTCGCAGGCTGGCGTGAATATGTCGGTCGCCCGCGGGCTGTCGGTGATCCAGGGCGATGCGGACACTGACTTGGCTGATTTCCCCGATCAAAGCTTCGACTACGCAATCCTGTCTCAAACCCTGCAAGCAACGCGGGAGCCGCGGACAGTCTTGCGGGAGTTGGTGCGGATTGGGCGCCACGCAATTGTTTCCCTGCCAAACTTTGGCTATTGGCGGGTACGGTGGTCCCTGTTGGCAACGGGGCGCATGCCAGTGACAACCGCCCTGCCACAAAGCTGGTTCGATACCCCCAACATTCACCTGTGCACGATCCAGGACTTTCTGGACTTGGCGCTGTTGGAGGGGTTGGTGGTGGAGCGGGCTGTCGCGTTCGATGCGGGTGGGCGGCGACGGGACATCCGGTCGCAGCGACTGGCCAACATCTTCGGTCAACAGGCAGTGTTTCTGTTACGGCGCTGATTGGTCGGGTGCAGCATCGCCCCATAAAGTGTGGGGGGATGCTGCGGCGGCATGGCCTGCGACGTTGCGGCGATGATGGCGCGTGTTGCGCGGGTCGAAGTGCCTATGCTACCCATCGCGCCGCTTCGGGACGGGCGCACGTCCCGGCCTCGTCAATTCTTGCCGGAACCCACCGGCAGCCGCGCTTCGGGCTCCTCCGGAGTGTGGTTCTCAACAACAGTGGATCGCACGCGTGGCGACACAGACCACCGGCCTGAAAGGGCTTGCCGAACGCTACGCCGTGGCCTTGTACGACTTGGCGGACAGCCAGGGCGCACTGGACGCGGTGGCGCAGGATTTAAGGCTACTGAGCGCCAGCGTGGCCTCAGTGCCGGAATTCCAGCGCCTGCTCACCATTCCCGTGCTGAAGCGCGACGTCGTCGCCACAGCGGTGATGGCGGTTGTCGACCATCTGGGTGTCACGCCGCTGACCCGCAATCTGGTCGGTGTGCTGGCGCAGAACCGTCGTCTTGCGGCGCTGGTGCCGGTGGCGAACGCCTTTTTGGCGCGCCTAGCCGACAAGCGCGGTGAAGTGACGGTGGAGGTGACCTCCGCTCAGCCGCTGTCGTGGGAACAGGTGGAACAGCTCAGCCAGCGTCTGCGTGCCAGCGTTGCACCTCGGATCACGATCAACCAATCGGTTGATCCGACCCTCATCGGGGGTCTTGTCGTCAAGGTCGGTTCCAAGTTGGTCGACCATAGTCTCAAAACCAAGCTGATGCGTCTGCAGCTCGCCATGAAGGGAGTGGCCTGATGGACATCCGTGCCGCCGAAATTTCGGCAATCCTGAAGAACCAAATCGCGAGCTTCGGGGCTGGCGCGGAAGTGGCCGAAGTCGGCCAGGTGCTGTCGGTCGGCGACGGCATTGCCCGCGTCTATGGTCTGGACCAGGTCCAGGCTGGCGAGATGGTGGAGTTTCCGAACGGGATCCGGGGGATGGCCCTGAACCTGGAAACCGACAATGTCGGCGTCGTGATCTTCGGCGACGACAAGTCGATCCGCGAAGGCGACACCGTGAAGCGGACCGGCACCATCGTGGACGTGCCGGTTGGCCGTGGCCTGCTGGGCCGCGTCGTCGATGGTCTGGGCAACCCGATTGATGGCCGCGGGCCGTTGACCGATGTGACCCGCCAGCGCGTTGAAGTGAAGGCCCCCGGCATCATCCCGCGCAAGTCGGTGCATGAGCCGATGCAGACCGGCCTGAAGGCGATCGATAGCTTGGTGCCGATCGGTCGCGGTCAGCGCGAGTTGATCATCGGCGACCGTCAAACTGGCAAGACGGCCGTTGCCATCGACACCATCTTGAACCAGAAGTCGGTCAACGCGCTGGGCGATGAGTCGAAGAAGCTCTACTGCATCTATGTGGCGATTGGGCAAAAGCGCTCCACCGTCGCGCAGATCGTGAAGACGCTGCAGGACTTCGGCGCGATGGACTATTCCATCGTCGTTGCCGCCACTGCATCCGACCCGGCTCCGCTGCAGTTCCTGGCGCCCTACACGGGCTGCGCCATGGGTGAATTCTTCCGCGACAACGGCATGCACGCCCTGATCATCTATGATGATCTGTCGAAGCAGGCAGTTGCGTATCGTCAGATGTCGCTGCTGCTGCGCCGTCCGCCGGGCCGCGAAGCCTATCCGGGCGACGTGTTCTATCTCCACTCGCGCTTGCTGGAGCGCGCGGCGAAGATGAACGACTCCATGGGTGCTGGCTCGCTGACGGCACTGCCGGTGATCGAAACCCAGGCGGGTGACGTGTCGGCCTACATCCCGACCAACGTGATCTCGATCACCGACGGCCAGATCTTCCTGGAAACCGAGTTGTTCTATAAGGGCATTCGCCCGGCGATCAACGTCGGTCTGTCGGTCAGCCGCGTCGGTTCGGCCGCTCAGATCAAGGCGATGAAGCAGGTGGCCGGTCGCATCAAGATGGAACTGGCGCAGTACCGCGAGATGGCGGCCTTCGCGCAGTTCGCGTCTGACCTTGACCCGGCAACCCAGCGCTTGCTGGCCCGCGGTGCGCGTCTGACTGAGCTGCTGAAGCAGGGTCAGTTCCAGCCGCTGCCGGTGGAAGAGCAGGTTGCTGCGATCTTCGCCGGTGTCCGTGGCTATCTCGACAAGGTGGCGACGGGTGACGTGGTCCGCTGGGAAGCTCAGTTCCGCGCCGATCTGAAGTCCAAGGCGCCGGACATCCTGGCGGCGATCCGTGAGGATCGGGAGATCAAGGCGCCGACGGAAGAGAAGCTGAAGGGCTTCCTCGACCAGTTCGTCCGCACCTTCGCCTGATCGCGGCCCGCGACGCTTGAGGATCGGAGCCCGATATGCCCAGCTTGAAGGACCTGCGGCTGCGCATCCGCAGCGTGAAGTCCACGCAGAAGATCACCTCGGCGATGAAGATGGTCGCCGCGGCGAAGCTGCGGCGCGCTCAAGAACAGGCTGAAGCCGCCCGGCCCTATGCCGACCGGCTTGGCCGGATGATTGGGTCGCTCGCTGGCAGCTTCGGTCCGGGCGAGGCCCCGGCGTTGCTGGTTGGCAATGACAGCCCGGTGCATCTCGTGTTGTTCGCCACGGCTGACCGCGGTTTATGCGGCGCCTTCAACACCTC
This sequence comes from Alphaproteobacteria bacterium, assembly GCA_004292755.1. Taxonomy (GTDB): domain Bacteria; phylum Pseudomonadota; class Alphaproteobacteria; order Elsterales; family Elsteraceae; genus RDXE01. Next base: position 50,440 of record RDXE01000031.1, on the reverse strand, counting down.
CATCGTGCGCGAAACCCGTGCTATGATCCGGGAGTTGGAAGCGGCTGGTCGGCAGGTGAAGCTGCTGCCCATCGGTCGCAAAGGCCGGGACTTGTTGCGCAAGGAGTTCGGGGATCGATATGTCGATACCCTGGACTTCATGGGCAAGAAGAAGGTGGGCTTTGCTGACGTCGAAACCGCTGCCGTCAAGGTTCGGCAGATGTTCGACGCTGGCGAGATTGGGGCTGCGACGATCATTTTCGCGCGCTTTAAGTCGGCGATCAGCCAGATCGTCTCGCGCCGTCAGTTGATCCCGGCCACGATCCCCGAGGCCAAGCCCTCGAACGCTGCAAACTCGGCCCAGGCAGGTCCACAGGCCCTGTATGAGTACGAGCCGGACGAAGAACAAATTCTCCAGGCCCTGCTGCCGCGCAATCTGTCGGTACAGATTTACACGGCAGTACTGGAGAACTTTGCCTCCGAACATGGCGCCCGCATGACGGCGATGGACAACGCCACCCGCAATGCAGGCGACATGATCAACAAATTGACCCTCAACTACAACCGCCAGCGCCAAGCCACCATCACCAAGGAGCTGATTGAAATCATCTCCGGCGCTGAAGCAGTTTGATCAGGAGAACGGGCAAGATGAACAACAACATCGGCCGCATCACGCAGGTCATCGGCGCGGTCGTCGACGTTCAGTTCGACGCCGAACTGCCCCCGATCCTGAATGCACTGCACGTCCAGCACGAGGGTAAGACGCTGGTCTTGGAAGTGGCGCAGCATCTGGGCGAAAGCACTGTCCGCACCATCGCCATGGATACGACCGATGGTCTGGTCCGCGGCACCCAGGCCGTCGATACCGGTGGCCCGATCATGGTCCCGGTTGGCCCGGAAACCCTGGGTCGCATCCTGAACGTGGTTGGCGAGCCGATCGACGAGCGTGGGCCCGTCGGCCACTCGCGCACGCTGCCGATCCACCGCTCGGCGCCAGACTTTGTCGATCAGTCGACGGAGCAACAGATTCTGGTCACCGGCATTAAGGTCATCGACTTGCTGGCGCCCTATGCCCGCGGTGGCAAGATCGGTCTGTTCGGTGGTGCGGGTGTCGGCAAGACCGTGACCATCATGGAGCTGATCAACAACGTCGCGAAGGCGCACGGCGGCTACTCCGTGTTCGCGGGCGTGGGTGAGCGGACTCGTGAGGGTAACGACCTTTATCACGAAATGATCGAGTCGGGCGTTATCAAGACCGACGGTCCGGGCTCCAAGGCTGCCCTGGTCTATGGTCAGATGAACGAACCACCGGGGGCCCGTGCTCGCGTCGGTCTGTCCGGTCTGACCATTGCGGAATACTTCCGCGATGAAGAAGGTCAGGACGTGCTGTTCTTCGTCGACAACATCTTCCGTTTCACCCAGGCGGGTTCGGAAGTGTCGGCGCTGTTGGGCCGCATTCCTTCGGCGGTGGGCTATCAGCCGACGCTGGCGACCGACATGGGCGCCCTGCAGGAGCGGATCACCACCACCAAGAAGGGTTCGATCACCTCGGTGCAGGCGATCTACGTGCCCGCCGACGACTTGACTGACCCGGCGCCGGCCACCTCGTTCGCTCACTTGGATGCCACCACGGTGTTGAGCCGTCAGATCGCCGAAATGGCGATTTTCCCGGCCGTCGATCCGCTGGACTCGACCAGCCGTGTGCTGGACCCCCGCGTGGTCGGCGACGAGCACTATGGTGTCGCCCGCTCGGTGCAGAAGGTGTTGCAGACCTACAAGTCGCTGCAAGACATCATCGCGATCCTGGGCATGGACGAGTTGTCGGAAGAAGACAAGCTGACAGTGGCGCGCGCTCGCAAGATCCAGCGCTTCCTGTCGCAGCCCTTCCATGTCGCGGAAGTGTTCACCGGTACGCCGGGTGTGTTCGTCCAGTTGTCGGACACCATCAAGGGCTTCAAGGGCATTGTGGCTGGCGAGTATGACCACTTGCCGGAAGCCGCCTTCTACATGGTTGGCACCATCGAAGAAGCCGTTGAGAAGGCCAAGAAGATGGCGGCGGAAGCCGCCTGATCGTAGGGAAGAGCGGTCATGGCGCAGGTGACGTTCGAACTGGTCAGCCCGGAGCGGCTGCTGTTGTCCAAACCCGTGGACATGGTGGTGCTGCCGGGCAGCGAGGGTCTGTTCGGCGTGCTCGCCGGCCATGCACCGTTGATCGCGACTCTGCGTCCAGGGGTGCTGGACGTGCATGAGAATGGCAGTGTGACGGAGCGAATCTTCGTTGGCGGCGGTTTTGCTGAAGTCACGCCTGATCGGTGCGTGGTGTTGGCCGAAACTGCCACCCCGATGAAGGACATTGATCGCGAGGCAGTGGCGGCCAAAGTCGCCACCCTGTCTGCAGCCGACCCCGCAGGGGCCTTGCGCCCGATTGGCGAGGATCCCGTTCCCTCGGAACTGGACATCGCGCGGGCCATGCTGGCAGCCGTAGACGGGCTGCCGTTCTAAGCAGCGGATCAATGGGATTGGACCCCACAGCTGGCGGCACATCGCAATCGGGGCACATGGTAACTCGGCGCAAACAACGCGCTCGCCCCTGGCTTTGTGACGTTTCGCCTGTGGGAAACACGACCGGCTTGTGAAATTCTGACTCGGCACAGGCTGGCAAACACATCGGCAGCGGGTGGCGCTGGCGACTGCCAGCCCCCTAGCTGTGTGCCACGTCCCCAGACAGGCGGGGGCGTCTCCGACGTGGCTGGCCCAATGCGGTGGCTGAGAGCGGAGGTATCGTTGGTCCTGTCACAGGCTGATCGTCAACGGATCACCAGTGCTGTCCGTGCAGCATTGGCGGGCAATGAGCGGGCGCTGCAGCCGCTCGCCCCCTGGGCCGCCAGTGCCTGCCAGGTCCGCATCAATCCGCCGCCGACAGCCATTGCTGAGCCGCTGTTGGTGTTTCTGCTCCAGCACTGGTCCACCATGGCGCGCGGTAAGGCGCTGCCGCTGGCCCGCGCGATCGACCCCATGGATATTCGCCCGGCCCTGGGTCAAGTGGTGCTGCTGGATGTCACCGATGACGGCTGGGATGGCCGCTACCGGGTGTTTGGCACGCTGCTGGCCGAACGGTTTGGTGCCGAGTTGACCGGCAAGCGCATGAGCCGCGGTCTGCCCGCGGCCTCGTTGCCGCTCCACATCGCGTTGCTGCGCATGATGCTGGAGTCTGGCAGTCCGGTCTGGAGCCGTCATCCAGCACCACCGGAGATCGCTGTTGCGGATTGGACGCGCCTGATGCTGCCGTTGGAGGATGGCAATGGCACAATTACCCGCTGTTTGGTCGGCTCCCTCCCTGGCGAGTGGCGCACGCCGCGCAGCGCCCCCTAGAGCCGTCTGCGACCTGACGATGGGTGATGGGCGCCACTTGATCCTGCCGGTGCAGGAAGGCATGGCTCGGATCCTGCGGTGTCTGGTCGGTTCTGTCCCAGGGAAATGGCGTCCGCCAGCTCAGGCCTATCCCTCGACACGATGACGGTGCTGCCCGCCATCCCGCTCTAAGTCTTTGAGTTCAGTCCATCTTCGTCGCGGCAACAGTTGTGCGCGGCGCGCGATCCGCTCTAGACGGCTGCCGGGCCGCGCGGCATGCTCCGCCCGCGCCGCAGGCCACACCGCAGGATGCTCATGCGTTACTCTGATTTCACCCGCCGCATCGGTGGCAAGGGTGCCAATGCCTGGATCATTCACGAACGGGCCATCGCCGCCAAGCGGGCAGGCGAACCAGTGATCATGTTAACCATTGGTGATCCTGACTTCGACACCCCTGTTGCGATCCGCAATGCAGCGCACGCCGCGTTGGAGGCGGGTGACACCCACTATCCGCCGATTCGCGGCACCCCGGCTCTGCGGACGGCACTGGCGGCCAAGCTTTCCCAGCGCTATGGCCGTCCGGTGGCACCTGAGACCTTGATCGTCATGCCGGGCGCCCAGAATGCCTTGTTTGCGTCTGCCCTGTGCCTCGTCGGCACTGGCGACGAAGTGGTGCTGCTGGAGCCGACCTACGCCACCTATGAAGCGACCTTCCGCGCTGGTGGCGCCACCTTGGTCACAGTGCCGTTGCGGCCTGAGCATGGGTTTCAGCCTGACCTCGCGGAGATCGCCCAGGCGATCACGCCGCGCACCCGTGCGATTGTGATCAACAGCCCGCACAATCCCTCGGGTGCTGTCCTGCCTGCAGCCACCGTGCGCGCGATTGGTGATCTGGCGAAAGCCCATGACCTCTGGCTGATCTCCGACGAGGTGTATGCCGACCAGTGCTTTGATGTGCCTTTCACCAGCGCTGGCTCCCTGGCGGACATCGCAGACCGCACCGTGGTGGTGTCCTCATTCTCCAAAAGCCATGCGATGACGGGGTGGCGGATCGGGTGGGTGCAGGGCCCAACGGCCCTGGTGGACCACCTCTACACCCTCTCCCTGGCAATGATGTACGGCGTGCCTGGTTTCATTCAGGCGGCCGCTCTGGCGGCCCTGGGCGAAGATGCAGCGGTGGCCGACATGCGGGAGGAATTGCGCCGACGCCGCGATCTGGTTCTGCACCATCTGGGTGGTCAGAATCGTGTGAAGGTGGTGAAGCCGGACGCCGGCATGTTCGTCATGCTGGATGTGCGCGGTACCGGCCTGGAGCCGCTGCCCTTCGCCGAGCGTCTGTTGGAGGAGGAGCGGGTCTCCATCCTTCCAGCCGACAGCTTTGGCCCTTCCGCCGCGGGCCATTTGCGTATGGCGCTGGCTGTGCCTGCAGAGGAGCTGGGGGAGGCCTGTCGGCGCATTGTGCGGTTTGCAGGCTCCTTGCCATGATCGTTCCGCCGCGGCTGCTGCTTCTTGCCGTCCTGCTGATGCTGGCTGGGCTGCGCGGGGCGGCGGCGGCGGAGGCAACCGTGGTCATCGGTGGTCAGCGCATCAACGGCTATTGCGTGGCCCTGCTGTTGGACCTTGCCTTCGAGCCGCCAGCCCCGGTGGCGCAGCGGGCGCGTCGCGGTCTTGTGGTGCTGGACGACTGCCAGCCAGTTGCTTGGCGGTGGTTTGGCGAGGCGTGCGACGTTCGGACGTGTGTCGGCGTGACACGAGAAGATGAGGTTGGTGCCTTCACCCTGGAGGCACAGCCCGCCCAGCGCGGTGTCACGGCCGTGCTGGCGACCACCAGTGCTGCTGGCTCTGGTGCAGGCCAGCAGACCATTGGCCTCGCGATCGCTGAGCGACAGCTGGATCAGCGGCGTGTGCGGGTGTTGGAGCGGCGCTGGGTCACCCCGTCTGGCAGCCGCTGTTTTGGTGGTATTGAAGAGTTGGAGAGTGACAGTGCCGGTCTGGTGGAGGTGCGCGCCGCCACCCCGCTGGCATTGGTCCGTTTGGCAGCCCCCGATGCCACTGGGATCACCGAGGCCAGCTTTGAGGATCACGCGATGGCCTGCGGCGGCACGGTGCGCCACCGCCTTGATCCCGCCAATGGGCAAACTCGGGTGGAGCGTGTGACCTTCGACGCCGCCACCATGCTCGACCCGCCCGACCAGCAGCCGCTCGCCCAGTGCCTCGCCCGCGTGCTGCGTCAGGAGCCGCGCGGGCTTAGCTATGATCTGGCGGGCCTGCGCGCGTTGGGCCAGCGCTTCTTGCGCGCGTGCCCGGCTGGGTAAGGATTAGAAGCCACCTGCCAACTCGTCCTGGCTGAAGCCGGTGTGGCGCAGCGTTTCCGGGGTTGAGCCAAGCACCCGTGCCAGCATGTGGTTCATGATCGCGGGATCATTGTCGAACCCGCCATGATTGTCGGTGCTGCCGAGGGATTTGGGGAAGGTCGGAACAGTCTTTTCGCCCTGTGTGTAGTGGAGGGTGACGCCACGGCGCTGCTTGGCATGCTTCGCCATGCCTGTGAGCGGTGCGCCATCCACCTCTTCCAGCGCGTTGGAAACGAGGTAGAGCAGCGACTTGCGATAAAGCGCCCCAACGGTATCGTCCTGTTCGGCCTGATCGGTCATGTTGTAAAGCGCGATGTCGGTGCCGGTTCTCACCAGGGGCGTCCAGTGCTTGTCAAAGAACGCCTGGGTGCAGGCCGGTGCAAACAGGCTGACGCTGGCAATCGCGTTGGCCAGCGCATGCCCCTCACGTCGGGCGCGCGCCAACAGTTCGCCCAAGAAGATCGCTCCAGCACTCATCCCAACGAGATGAATTTTCAAGCCGTTGGGATGGCTCGGGGCGACAGCCTCGGCCAAGACCTTGGTTGCGTCCCACGCCGCGCCACCATTGCCGTCGCTGGCAAAGCTGCGCTGAGCATCGGCTTTGATCTCGCGCCAAATCGGTCGTACAGCCGTGCGAGCGGCCGCTTCTAGAAGGGCATCGGTCGGATCGCTGGTGATGCCCTGGGCGCGCGTCAGCTGGCTTTGGAACAACCCGCTCAGCACGTCCATCAGACTAGACAGCAATCCTGTGTTCCACAGGTAAAACATTGGGTAAATGCCGTTGCGCTTAAAAGCAGGGATCAATGCCGAAGCCCGCTCCGCGGCTCGATTGGCGTTGTTCAGCCCCCCATGGGCAAAGAACAGCAGATGATTGTAGTGTCTTGGCGTATCTTTGATCTTACTTTGCAGCAGGTCTGCGGTTTCCTTGAGGGTCTCGAGCGAGGTGCCATAGCGCGTGCGTGTCTGGAACAAGCCATCTTTGACATTAATCACATGGCCCAGCACCTCGCTCACCAGCGGTGCTCTGGCGCGATCAGTGGCATCACTGCTGCGCTTACCTGAACCGCGAGAGGCCAAATGGCCGCCAACGAAGCCTGACGGCAGGGTTGTTGGTACCTGCAAGCGCAGCACCCAGGCATCCAGCACGGTCTCCGCCCAGTCGGCATAGGGCCACAGCGCCATGCCAGGCTGGGGCGCTCCACCCCAGCCTGATCCCCAACTGTTCAAGACGATGAACCCTTCAGGCGTGTAACCGACAATGGCAACGGCGTGAGCGCCTTGCAGGGTGGCTTGTTTGGGGTCACCGCTCGGGGCACGGATTACATTGCCATTGCGTGCGACAGACTCGTGCGACCAGCCATCATGGACCATGGTGGTGCAGAACAGTGCCTTGGTCTCCGCCAGCGCGGCATGATAGTCGTTCAGCACATGGGACAGACGGAAATATGCCCCGAGGGCAACAGAGCGAGCGGCCTTGGCTTGTTCGACCGTCAAGGTCCAGGTGAGGTCGCCGGGAAAGTAGGGTGCTAAGTCGCTGCCGCACACCCCGCGATTGAAGAAGCCCTTGATTGCGCCGCGCGCGCTGGAGCCGACGATCCCATCATCGGGGAATTCATCAAACAGCCGCGCGCTTTCATACAACATCCGTGCGCTGACTTGGCGCGGCACCGCCGCACCGGCTTGAAAACGATGGATGTTTTGCAGGTCAATGACAGCCGCCAGAGCTTGCCCGGTACAACTGCCCTCCGTACCCTGATTGCGCACCTCCAGCCCAATGGCTGCAAGGCTCGGCGGCAGTATCTGCGTCGGCAGATCGACCAGTGATGCTTGATAGAATAAATCGCGGAAATCAACGGGATCGGGCCGGACATTCAGGACGACGCCTTGGATGCGGCCCTTGGTGCTGCTGTGTTCAGCATCCGTTGCGAACCGCGCGGTCATCGCTTCGGCCACACGGGTGCGGTTAGCGCGCTCGGCAGGGCGGGCAGGATTGGGTCGGCGTGAGGTTGATGCGGTCATGGCGTCAGCGCACGCAGCGCCCCTCTTTTTGCGGTGTGGCCTACAGCGTTTTCAGCACGGTGCGGAACTGGTGGGCGACGGCGCCGTATCCGTCATCATCGGGGTGCAGTTCATCGAACCAGCGGTCCTTCACCACACCTCGGTTATCGACGTAAAACACGTGCGGGCTGAGGCCGCCCCTGCGATTGCCCCCGGCCAACCCGGCGAGCAACTCGTTGAAGTCATCAATCAGAGCGGCAACGATCTGGCGTTGGACATCCCCATCCGGGATTCCGCGTGCGCGCATTGGCTCGCCCAGCCAGCCGTCAACGGGCCACACAGACACCTGATCCGGCAACGGATTGCCATAATCGTAGCCGTGAACCAGGATGGGGAGCTTTGGGATCACTTCGTGAACCGTGGTGAAGATGCGACGATAGGCATGACGAATATCGTCCCGCTTGCGCTGCCACACCTCGGTCTTGATGTGTTCGTGTGGTTTCAGCCTTGGATTATAGTCGATCAACAACTCTTTGAGTTCTTCTCCTGCAACATCGTTACCACCACCGGAGAAAATCATCGCCGTGACAGCGGTGTCTTTGGCAAGGCGGATTAGGTAGTCGCGATATTCGTGTGTATCAACCATCGTTTTCAATTCTGCACCAGCCGCACTAATGCAGAAGATGCTGAAGTCATCACTCAAATGGTCGACCACATCTTTAAGACGCATCGGATATTGAAACCAGGAGTCGCCCTCTGCCAGCAACACTGGTCGCTTCTTGCCGAACCGCTGGGCGCGTTCAAACTGCACGCGGCGGCGACCGCGGGCGATGTCATTGAGGAACCCCATACCGATATCGCCGCGCGCCCGCGCTTCACCGAGGGCTCCAGAGATATCTCCCTCCGAGATCACGGTGTTCCGGTTCTCGCGCAGGATGGGTGCCAGACCGAGGCGGGGGTTGCGCTCAGCGACGAGGTAAGGTTCCAGACTGTTGAAGTCGACCTCCGGGTCGGCCAAGCGCCGCATCAACTCGTCCAAGGTGATCCTTGGCACGCGGCCCGACGGCGACGACTTTGTTGGCTGCGCGGGTCGCGGCTTTGCTGCCGCGTCCGACGTCCGGCGATTGGCGCCGCTGTTGGCTTGCCCGGGTGCGTCTTCGTTGCTCATTGCCGGTCCACTTGCTTGCAGTGGCTGACCGACAGGCCTCAGCGGGTCACAAAGCCCGCCAACGCCGTGTGGCCGCTGACAAGTAGAGCGTTCGCGAATCAACAGCGCCTGTCTAGCGCAATCACATCAAGAATATGGAAATTAATCAAAAATTCTCACCTCAATTTTGAAGATGCCGCTCTGGTACTGATCATCGACGTTGCATCCGATTGATGGTGTCGATCAGGGCATTGACATCGACATCGTTGACCAACACCCGGCCATCGGGGGCGACGTCGATTCGGTAGTCGAGGCGGGAGCGGCCATTCTCGGCTGGGCCGGGGCGGCCGGCACCGCGCAGCAGTTGCAGCACCAGGGCCGCTTGGGCCGCCTTCGGGTTGTCGCGCATCTGGTTCAAGCGGTTGATCGCGGCTTCCATGTTGCGCACCGTTACCTCAACGCTTTCCGACCCGGCGGGGCGTTGCTGGGCACTTGCCTCCACCAGAGGGGCGGCGAGGCAGAGGGCGGTGACAGCGGCGAGCAGGTGGGTCTGCATGGGTGCTGGGCTCCTTGTGGTGGGCGAGGTCAGCATCGCCAGGGCGGTGCGGCGGATTGATGGCGAGCTTCCCCTTGCCCTGGCCGCGCTGCAATGCAAACTGATCACGCGATGGAACGGCGTGTCACGGCCGTGCTCGGCCCGACCAACACCGGCAAGACCCACCTAGCGCTAGAGCGCATGATGGGCCACGCCTCCGGCATGATTGGATTCCCGCTGCGCCTCTTGGCGCGGGAGAACTACGACCGCGTTGTGCAGAAAAAAGGGCCAGCTGCCGTCGCCCTGATCACGGGGGAGGAGCGAATCCACCCGCCCACAGCGCGCTACTTCATCTGCACAGTCGAATCGATGCCAGTCACCCGGCTGGTTGAGTTCCTTGCCGTCGATGAAGTGCAGTTGATCGCGGATGGGGAGCGCGGCCACATCTTCACCGACCGCGTGTTGCGCGCCCGTGGCATGTCGGAAACCATGTTGCTCGGCTCTGACACGGTGGCACCCATTCTGCGCGCCTTGATTCCAGGGTTGGAGGTGGTGCAGCGGCCACGGTTTTCTACCTTAAGCTTTGCGGGCTCCAAAAAACTATCGCGCCTGCCGCGGCGCAGCGCAGTGGTCGCCTTCTCAGCGGCGGAGGTGTATGAGATTGCCGAACTGATGCGCCGCTCCCGCGGCGGTTGTGCAGTGGTGATGGGGGCGCTCAGCCCGCGCGCGCGCAACGCCCAGGTGGCGCTGTATCAATCGGGCGAGGTGGACTTTCTGGTTGCCACTGATGCAATCGGCATGGGCCTGAACATGAGCCTGGACCATGTCGCCTTCGCTCGACTGACCAAGTTCGATGGTCGTGGGCCGCGGCGGCTAACCGCGGCTGAAGTCGCCCAGATCGCCGGGCGGGCGGGTCGCCATCAGAATGATGGCACCTTCGGCACCACGCCAGAGGCGGGCCAACTGGATGCTGAGATTGTGGAGCAGGTGGAGGCGCACAGTTTTCCACCGGTGACGGAGATTTTCTGGCGCTCGGCTGAGCTGGATTTTCGCTCCGTCCCGGCGCTGTTGCGCAGCCTGGATCAACCGCCGCCGTTGCGGTTTCTGCACCGCAAGCGTGACGCGGAGGATCATCGCGTGCTCTCCCTGCTGGCCCGGCAGGAGGAGGTGACTGCCCGCGCGCAAGGCCGCACGGCCGTCAGCCTGCTGTGGGAGGCGTGCCAGATCCCAGACTTCCGCAAAACCCTGTCAGACACCCATCTGGGCCTGATCAAGCAAATCTTCCTCCATCTCACCGGGCCGTCGGGACGGTTGCCAGCCGATTGGGTGGCCGGTGCCCTCGCCCGGCTGGATCGCACCGATGGCGATATTGACACGCTGTCGGCCCGTCTCGCCCATGTGCGCACCTGGACCTATGTGTCCCACCGACCCGATTGGCTGCCAACGGCCGATCGCTTTGCCGCCCAGGCGCGGGAGATTGAGGATAAGCTGTCCGATGCGCTGCATGAGCGTCTGACCCAGCGCTTTGTCGATCGGCGCGGTGCGTTCTTGATCCGTCGCTTGGCCGATCAAGCCGAACTGCTGGCCGGTGTGGCTGCCGATGGTGCCGTGGTGGTGGAAGGTCACCCCGTGGGGCGGCTGGCAGGGTTTCAGTTCGAGCCTGACATTGTTGGGGATCGCGAGGCGGCCCGGCCCCTTCTGGCCGCAGCCCGCCGCACGCTGGGGCCAGAGATCGCGCGCCGCGTGGCTGCCCTGCTGAGCACTCCCGACGAGGGGGTCAGGCTGCTGCCCGATGGGACTCTGGTGTGGTGTCAGGGGGAGGACCGCTGGCCCGTCGCCCGTCTGCTCGCTGGCCCCTCGCCCTTGGCGCCGCGCGTGCAGCCCATTCCAGCCGACTTGATGCGGCCCACCGATGCCGAGCGGGTGCAGCGCCACCTGACCGGTTGGGTTCGTCGTCTGATTGATGGCTGGTGTGGTGACCTGCGCGAAATTGCAGCGGCGAGGTTGGGCGGGGTTGCCCGTGGCGTGGCCCATCAACTGGTCGAGGCACTCGGCACCCTTGATGTTGCCGCAGCAGGGCCAATGGAGATGGAGGCCGCCGACCGTGCGGCTTTGTCCCGCCTGGACGTCCGTTTCGGGCGGGAGGTGATCTATGTCGCCTCGCAACTGAGTGCGGAGGCGGTGGCACTGAAATCACTGCTGGCGGCAGTCTGGCTGGACATCGCCCCGCCTCTGCCGCCGGAGGCCATCGTCGTGCGCCGCGATCCTGCCCTACCCGAGGCATGGTACCGTCTGGTGGGGTATCGGTGCGTCGGGCCCATGGCAATGCGGGTTGACCGGCTGGAGGCCCTTGCCCAGGCAGTGCGCCAAGACGCCAAGACGGCCGCGGAGCAGGCTGGCGAGGCCACTTCCGACCCAGCCCGCCTTGCTGGGTTGGCGGGGTGCGAGATCGCGGAGGTGCCAGCGGTGCTGGCAGCCCTTGGCTATCGACCGCGCCGGGGCGAAGGCACGGGGCGTCTTGTCCGCCGACGCAGCCGCACCGCCACGGCGCCAGCCAATCCAGACAGCCCGTTCGCGGCCCTGGCGGGGCTTCGCATGCCAGGATTGCGCGCACGATGAGCGCGGACAGCCTGCGCCTTGATCTGTTTCTCTGGTACGCGCGCTTTCTCAAAACCCGTGCGGCAGCCGCTGATCTGTGCCGCGACGGACGCGTCAGGGTCTCGGGCCGGGTGGTGGAGAAGGCGGCCGCACCCGTGCGGGTGGGCGACGTGCTGACCTTCCCGCAGGCCAATCACATCCAGGTGATCCGCATCCTGTCGCTGCCCACCCGACGCGGCCCCGCTCCCGAGGCGCAAAGCTGTTACGAACGGCTGGAGGAGAGCCGGGTGCCGTCCGATCCCCCCAGCTGACGGGCCGGCGAAGTGCCCGAACCTAGTGCAGTGGGCGGCCCGCAAACCGCGGGATCGGGATGGTGTTCTCCCCATGGGCAGGCGCAACCCTTGGGGTGCAATCCTCCGGCACTGTGGCGTCGCTGGCGGCTGATGGGTGGCTGGACAGGACGGTCAAGACAGCCCATCTCCCTGCTTGCGATCCTCCACCGTCTGCGGTGAGATGTCGCGGGGGAGTGCGGGGGACGAGATGCCTGGGGTGACAACAGGTCTAGCAGGCATGCGCCGGTGGTTCTGGACTGGCTCTGGTCTTCTGGCCGTTGGTTGCGGAGCGGCGGGCGTGGTGTTGCCGCTGGTGCCCACCACGCCGTTTGTGTTGCTGGCGGCATTCTGCTTCGCCAAGTCATCGCCACGCCTGCACCACTGGCTGGTCACCCACCGTATCTTCGGCCCACTGATCGCCGCGTGGCAGCGGGACCGCTCCATCCCTGCGGGTGCCAAGCGGGCCGCCTATGTGGCGATGATAGCAGTGTTCACGCTGTCGATCGCCCTTGGCCTCAGCCCTTTGGCGCTGGCCCTGCAGGCAATCGCGCTTGCTGGCAGCGCCCTGTTCATCGCCACCCGCCGAACGGCTCGGTAGGAGAGGGCGATTGCCGGAACAACGGCGGCGCGCGATGCGCTGGTCTCAGCGTGGTTGATCCGACCCAGTGTTGATTACGAATTCAGGCTGCGCATCAGGTGCTCTGCCAGCCGCTCGGCTGCGGGGGCGAGGGCAGGCGCGCGCAGCAGGGCGATTTCCGCGTCGGGCAGTGGGGGCAGGCCGTGGCTGCGGCCCAGCACGGTGAAATCCTCTGGCACCAGGCCGCGTGGCAGGATGGTGACGCCCAGACCCGCGCGCACTGCGGCTTGAATGCCCGCAAGCGAGGGGCTGGTGTAGACCACCCGCCAGCCGCGGCCCACCCCCTCCAGGGCCGCCACCGCGCGGCTGCGGTAGACATCGGGCGGCGGGGCAGCGACCAGAGGCACGACTTGGTCTCGCGGTAACAGGCTGTCCCCGACGCCGACCCACACCAAGGGTTCCCGCCACACAGGAACACCGCCACCTGGGCCCTGGGGTTCGCGCTTGACCAGCACGAGGTCAAACTCACCGCGGCCAAAGCCATCCAGCAGGGTTAGGGTGAAGTCACAGCGGACATCCAGTGCAACCCGCGGATGGGAGCGGGCAAAGGCCGCCAGCACGGAGGGCAGGTGGGATGTCGCGAAGTCTTCCGGCGTGCCAAGGCGCACGCGCCCCTCCACCTCACCCTCCTTCAAGGCCATGCCTGCCTCGTCCACAAGGCGCAGGATCTGACGGGCATAGCCCAGCAGCACTTCGCCCGCCGCGGTCGGTGCCAGTTGCGGGCCGCGATCCAGCACGCTGCGGCCCAGCGCCTCCTCCAACCGGCGGATGTGGAGGGACATGGTCGACTGGCTGACCCTCAACCGCTCCGCAGCGCGGGTGAAGCCGCCACTGTCGACAACCGCGACGAAGCTCCGCAGCAGATCGAAGTCCAGCCCCGTGCCCGGCACGGCTCAACTGCCTTGCAGGCCAAGCAGCGTCAACACCTGGGGCAGCATGCGCTGGACCATCACCTCCACCCCGCGGGCATTGGGGTGGATGCCATCGGCTTGGTTCAAGGCAGGGTCAGCCGCGACACCGTCGAGGATGAAGGGGTAGAGGGCCACCTGATGCTGGGCCGCCAACTCCGGGAACAGGCGGTTGAACTCCTCCCCATACTCGCGGCCAAGGTTAGGGGGGGCGACCATGCCCGCTAGCAGCACGGGTACCCCGGCGGTGCGCAATTGCTGAAGAATGCGGTCAAGATTGGCCCGGGTCACCCGAGGTTCCAGCCCGCGCAGGCCATCATTGCCGCCGAGTGCCACAACCGCATGGGTTGGCCGATCTGCCAGCGCCCAGCCAACCCGCGCAGCACCGCCCTGGGTGGTATCGCCCGAGACCCCGGCATTCAGCACCTCAACCCGGTGCCCCAACCGGGTTAGCGCGGCCTGAAGTTTGACGGGCAAGGCATCCTGGGCGCCCAAGCCATAGCCCGCGGTCAAGCTGTCGCCCAGCATCAACAAGCGCTGCTGTGCGCTGGCTGGCAGGGGGGCTAGCACGGCTGCGCTGACCACCACCAGCAGTGTTGCGAGCCAGACGCGGTTGAAGCGGCGAGCGCGCGCGCCATATGCCTGAAGCAATGAAGCCACACCAAGACCGCAGTCGCGCGTCAGGGATATGCCGGTCTGGTTGAGCCGTAGAACCTTCAGGTCGTTGAACACCGTTCCCATCCCCTTGCTGCTGAGCGCCTCGCCCATGATCGAGCTTCAAGACGTCCATCTGAAACTGGCGAGTGCTGCCGGTGAGGTCAACATCCTGCGCGGCGTGAGCCTTGCTGTCGCGGCAGGCGAGACGGTTGGCCTGGTCGGCCCGTCTGGGGCTGGCAAATCCAGCCTGATGATGGTGATCGGGGGGTTGGAACAAGCAACCTCCGGTCGCGTCCAGGTCGCCGGTGCTGATCTCACCCGCTTGTCGGAAGATCAACTGGCGCTGTGGCGGCGCGCGCAGGTGGGGATTGTCTTCCAGTCCTTCCGGCTGATCCCGACCATGACTGCACTGGAGAATGTGGCAGTGCCATTGGAACTGGCTGGTGCCAAGGACGCCTTTGACCGGGCGGCCACGCAACTGGCAGCCGTCGGCCTTGGCCATCGTCTGGACCACTATCCGGACCAGTTATCGGGTGGTGAACAGCAGCGCACGGCTCTGGCCCGCGCCTTTGTCGGCCAGCCAAAGCTGCTGCTGGCTGATGAGCCAACGGGCAATCTGGATGGCGGCACCGGGCGGCAAATCATCGATTTGATGTTTGGGCTGTCGCGCCAGCACGGCACCACGCTGTTGCTGATCACCCATGATCTGGACCTTGCCCGCCAGTGCGGTCGCGTGGTCCGAATTGCCGATGGATTGATCGCCGCCGATGAGCGCGGCGTGGCTGCGGCGGCTTAAGCGATGCTGGCACTGGCTATCACCTTAGCTCGACGGGAGCTGCGCGGCGGCATCCGAGGGTTCCGCGTTTTTCTCGCGTGCCTTGCGATTGGCGTCGGCGCCATCGCGGCTGTCGGCTCGGTGGCCCAGTCGGTGCGCGCGGGATTGGAGCGCGATGCCCGCTCCATCTTGGGCGGTGACATCGCGTTGCGGATCATGCACCAGCCGGCGACGGCGCAGCAGATGGCCTACCTGGCTCGCGACACGGTGGCGATTGCTGCCTCCTCGGAATTGCGAGCCATGGCCCGCGCCGGGGACCGCCGGGTCCTGGTGGAGTTGAAGGCGGTGGATCAGGCCTACCCGCTGTTCGGTCAGGTGGAGATTGACGGCGGGGGCGATCTTCAGCGGTTGCTTGCTCCAGAGGCTGGTGTGTTCGGGGCGGTGATCGAGCGGGCCCTGGCGGTTCGCCTCAACATTGGCGTAGGGGACCGGGTGCGGGTGGGCGATGCTGACTTTGCCGTGCGCGGCATCGTCTTGCGGGAGCCTGATCGCGGCGTCAGCGCGATGGATTTCGGCCCGCGGCTGCTGATTCAGAGTGCGGCACTGCCCCAAACCGGCCTGATCCTGCCGGGCTCGCTGGTGGAGTACCACTACAAGCTGCGCCTACCGGAGGGAGCAGACTCGATCAGCTACGCCCAGCAATTGCGGCGTGATTGGCCTGAGGCGCCCTGGCGCATTCGCGACTTGCGCCAATCCGCACCGGGTGCGGAGCGGTTCATCACGCAAATCGGCTTGTTCTTGATCCTGGTTGGCCTGACCACCTTGCTGGTGGGCGGCGTCGGCGTGGGCAACGCTGTGCGCGGCTATCTGGACGGAAAGACGGCGACCATTGCCACCTTGAAGGGCATGGGCGCACCCGGTGGGCTGGTGTTCACCACCTACTTCGTGCTGGTGCTGCTGTTGTCGCTGGTGGGGATTGCAGCTGGCCTGATGCTTGGCAGCTTGGCGCCGTTTGCCCTGGCACATCTGGCGGCTGATCTGCTGCCCGTGCCCTTGGCGTTGGGGGTCTACCCCTTGCCGCTGTTGCTGGCGGGGCTGTTTGGTGTGCTGACGGCGATTGCGTTCTCGGTCTGGCCGTTGGGTCGGGCGCGCGATGTGGCTGCTGCCAGCCTGTTTCGGGATGTTGTCGCCCCGGCGGGTCGTTGGCCGCGCTGGCCCTATGTGGCGGGCACAGTGGCGGCGGTTGCTGCCCTGGCGATCCTGGCCGTTGTTGTGCAGCCACCTCCCGCGCAGCGCTTGGCAGCAGGCTTTGTCGTGGCGGCACTGGCGGCTTTCGCGCTGTTCCGCGCTGCGGCCTTGGCGATCATGGCTCTGGCCCGGCGTTTGCCGCGCCCGTCTGATCCGCGGTTGCGGCTGGCGCTCGCCAATCTGCACCGGCCGGGCGCTGCCACCCCGCATGTGGTGTTGTCCCTGGGCCTGGGCTTGACCGTACTGGTGACGGTGGCGCTGATTGAGGGCAATCTGAACCGTCAGATTACCGAGCGTTTGCCCGGTGTCGCCCCGTCCTTCTTCTTCATCGACTTGCAGTCCGATCAGGTGGCGGCGTTTGACCGAGTGGTGCGCGAAACACCAGGGGTGACCCGGCTGGAGCGGGTGCCCAGCCTGCGCGGGCGCATCATTCGCATCAATGGCGTGCCGGTGGCCCAGGCGAGCATTGCACCGGAAGTGGCCTGGGCCGTGGACAATGACCGCGGCCTCACCTACGCCGCAGCCATGCCACCGGACGCGCGCGTGGTTGCGGGCGAGTGGTGGCCTGCTGACTATTCCGGCCCGCCGCTGATCTCGTTCGATGCGCGGATTGCCCGTGGCATGGGGATTGGCGTAGGCGACACGCTCACCATCAACGTGCTGGGCCGGGATGTGACCGCGCGCATCGGCAGCCTGCGGGAAATTGACTTCACCACCCTAGGCATCAACTTCACCATCATCTTCGCGCCGGGCCTGTTGGAGGCCGCACCCCACACCCATCTGGCGGTCGCCTACGCCGCCGATGACGCAGCCGAGCAAGCCCTGCTGCGCCGTGTCACCGATGCGTTCCAGAATGTCTCGGCGATCCGGGTGAAGGATGCGTTGGACACGGTGGCGGGCGTGATCGGTGGCATCGCAGCCGCAGGGCGCGCCGTCGCGGCGATCACGCTGCTGGCGGGCACACTGGTGCTGATCGGCGCCCTGGTGGCCGGCCATCGCCGACGGGTGCGCGACGCCGTGGTGCTGAAGGTGTTGGGGGCGACGCGCGGCGATGTCCTCACGGCCTATCTGATCGAATACGGTCTGCTGGGCTTGATGACGGCGGTGATCGCCTCGGTGCTGGGTGGCATCGGCGGCTGGTTGGTGGTGACCACCGTGATGCGGGCGGAGTTTGTGCTGCTGCCCTGGACCATTGCCGTCACCGCGGCTGCGTGCGCGGCCTTGACCATCCTTCTGGGCATGATTGGCACCTGGCGGGCCCTGGGGCAGAAGGCAGCCCCGGTTCTGCGCACGGCATGACCCAAACGCCATGACTCAATCGCCATGACCGGCCACGCCGCGATCCAGCACTATCTCTCCACAGCCGAGGTGCCGCGCCTGCACCTTGGCTGTGGTCCTGTGCTGTTGGAGGGATGGCTGAACGCTGACATCGCTCCCGCCCACGCCAGCGTGGTGGCAATGGATGCGACCCGCCCGCTGCCGCTGCCCGACGGCGCGCTGGCCCGCGTGTTCAGCGAGCACATGATTGAGCATCTGGACCTTCCCTCTGCCGTCGCCCTGCTGGGGGAGCTCCGCCGCTGCCTCGCCCCCGGTGGCCGGGTGCGCATCGCCACCCCCGACCTGCGCCAGATCACCCGTCTGGTGACCCCGCCGTTGGATGCTGAGGCCGCCCACTATGTCGCCGTCAGTTGCCGGGCCGCGGGCGTGACTGGGGCCGCGGTTCACCCCGGGATTGCCGCCAACCTGTTGATCTACGGCCACGGTCACCGCTGCCTGTTTGATGAAAGCCTGCTGGCCGCGGTGCTGATTGATCGTGGCTTCGTCAACCCGGTTCGCCAGTCTGTCTCTCACAGCAGCGACCCCTGGTTCCGCGACTTGGAACACCACGGTCGGGTTATTGGCGACGACGCCGCCAACCGCTTCGAAACCCTGGTGATGGAAGCGACGCGGGGGTAGGGCCTGACCCGGCGCGATTTAGAGGGCATTCTGGGAACACGGTCGCGGATCGCAGACGTATTGACTCGCAGGTGCGGCCTCTCACTTGACATGATCCGTTAGAGATTACTGGGATCAGGTTGACAGATTGACACGCTTCCGTCTCGTTCTCATGACTTCCATGACGGTGATGGAGGCCAGGACGATGAGGCCGCCCGTCCACTGCCAGATGCTGAGTCTCTCTCCAAGGAATACAACGCCAAGGAGAATCGCGGTGAGGGGCGAAAATAGCTCAATCACAGACGCGTATCCGGCGGATACGGTCTTCAGCCCCTTATAGTAGAACCATGCTGGGAGTGTTGTAGTAAGAAATGCCAATACAACGACTGCTGCGCCGAAGGGCCAATCATATTCCCACCGTTGGTCGACGTTCTGTAACGCGGGGAAGTCGACAAGCGGCGTAACGATTATGGCGCCCAAGAGGTAGCGAAAAAACGTGATTTCAGACGGAGTGGGAGACTGCTCGTGGCTGGAGAGATGTCGGCCAATTACGCCACTGATTGACCAGCCAATTGAACTGCCAACGGCAGCGGATAAACCAATCACAGTAACATGAGAGATTGTTAGCAGATCAGCAGGTGATCTTATTGTCACTAGTATTGCACCGATGATTGCAGCTAGCGACAACAGGCAATCTGACAGAAAAATCCTTTCTCGTAGGAACATCGCAGCCAGTATTATCACAAACACCGGCTGTATCTTACCAACTATACTTGCAACTGCGAGATCAAGATTGTCAATCGCAGCGTAGAGGAGGGTCGTGCCAATCGTGGTTCCAAAGAATGCGAGTCCAAGAAAAAACCATGCGAACCGTTTGAAGGAACTCAGCGCAGCAACTGGTCGGGTCCAGACAAAGACTAGCGTCAGAGCGGTAGCAATTGAATTCAATACCATGAGGGTAAGTGGATCAATATATGCGAGTAACCACTTCTTCGTAAATGCAGAGAAGCCCCATAGTATTGCGGCTAAGAGTACAAAAACAGGTCCGATCAAGGATCTCTTTAACATAATGATCTCCAGTCATAATGGAAGGCGGGCGCCATTTCTGAGATGTCTTATATACATCGCATAGTCGCCTCCAATTTACGAATTGACCAATAGTCTTCGTGAAAGAAGAAGATTTTCAATCGATCAAGCGCTGCGATAGGGCTCAATTGTTTCATGCGCCGGCGTCCGTTGATCTTCCCCTTTTGGATCGACGATAGAGAGTCGGTTTGCACCTATTCAGTAACCATGGGAGGCCACGAAGCGCTGAGAGTCTGGTCTACCATGTATCTGCATCCTTGGAACTGCAGCGATACGGGGCGGGTAACCGCCCCCTTGGTCCAACAAATATCCAAAAATGCGACACATGGTAGTATCCTCTGGAAAGGGAGAGTTAGAAGGAAAAAGCTTTTTAAGAGCGTAGGGTAGCACTGGTAGCCCCGTCGCTGACAGATAGATACAAAAAAGAGATATAGCAAGAGCAGAAAAACGCGTTAAAGGTTCTAATATTTAGAGGATTACGCAAAAAGCAGCAGAATACACCAAAGCACCAACTAAGGGGCCCCAGAGTGAACCCATGGGTTGGACACCCCCCTCCCGGTCGGCATCGCAGGAGCAACGGTCCCAAGTCAGGCGAAGGCTCGCACTGCTGAGAAGATGGAGCCACCCTGAGCAAAGCGATGGACAAGTTTTCGTCCGACGGTCGCAAGCGCGCCTTTCGTGCTTCTGGCGCACAGGGGCGAGTTTCCCTCATGTCGGGTAGACGCGGGTTGGTGCGTTGCGCTCCCCGCGACTATGCGTTGCGTCAATCAGCCCGCAAGCACAATGTCTTTTCGATCAAAACGAACCGTTCGAACCAGTTGGTTTGATCCACTAGGGTGGTTTGACATTGCATACGCTCCGCCAAACCACCCAAACTCCTTGGTTTAAGAGCATCGTCACAAGTCAGATGATCGGACCTGACAGCGATTTGCTTTACGGCACCGGTCTCGCCGCGCGTCGCCAAGTCGTGAGGAAGCGTTGGCGGCGGGCGCGGTCTTGTTCGGCGAGGAGGGCGGGGCCGATGGTGATGGGGCGCAACAGGCCTGCGGCCGCCATGCCGCCGGGGGCGATCACGTCCAGGGGGACGCTGCCATCCATGCCGAAGAAGAAGGATTGGGTGCGGGCGATGGCTTGTCCGCGCTCGGACAGCAGGTGGTCTAGGAACAACCGGGCCAGGGCTGGGTTGGGCGCGTGGGTGGGGATCATGGCGGCGCGGGACAGCACGATGGTGCCGTCGTGGGGCAACACAATCTCAATCGGTGCCCCGCGTTCGCGCGCGCCATAGGCGTAGGAGGCCAGGATGTTGTAGCCGATCAGCAAGCGACCGGCTGCAATGTCGTCCAACAGGTCGGCCGAACAGCAGCGGGTCACCAGACCGGTGCGGCCAAACGCTTCGATCAACTGGCCAAACAGGCTGGACTGTCTGGCATCGGTCGCTGCGAACAAAAACCCAATGCCGGACAGTTCAATGTCATAGGTGCCGATGCGACCGCGATAGCGCTCCGGCCGGGCGCGCAGCAGGGCGATTAAGTCGAGCCGGGTTTCCGGAACCTCGGTCACCGGCACCAGATCGCGATGCACCACAATCGCCGCAGGTTCGAACGTGAAGCCGAACACTTCATCGCGCCAGCGCGCCCAGGCGGGTAGGCGCGTGGTCTCAAGGGAGCGGTGTTGCTGGGCGCAGCCATCATTGACCAGTGCCACCACTTGGTCGGCCGAGGAGGACAGGATCAAATCCATCTCCCCCCGGCCAGCAGCACAGTCAGCTGTGGCGCGCTGGAACAAGTGGGTGGTGACATACTCCTCAAATCGGACCGGGATATCGGGGTAGCGCTGCTGAAAGTCCCGGATCAGCGGTGCCATCGCCACCAGGTCGGTCGCAGCATGGATGGCAAGGGCTGGCGCCTGCGTCCCGTCGCTGGCGGGGAAAAGGTGGACCGTCGGCGCTACGGGTTGGGCGAGCGCTGGCACAGCCCAGGCAACGGCGAGCAGAGCTGCCAGGGTGCGCACCCAAGCGATCACGGCACTGCCTCCTGCCCGCGGGTTGGGGCGTGGGGCAGCCGCAGTTGCACGGCGAACCCGCTCTCCACCTGTGCCACAGACAGGCTTCCACCATGGCTTTCCGCCACTTCATTGGCGATGGCGAGGCCAAGGCCGAAGCCACCGCCACGGCTGCGGAAGGGTTCCAGCAGTGCTTCGAACTGGTCCACGGGGATACCGGGGCCGTCATCAATCACTTGTATTGTGACGCTGGCGGGGTCCACCAGAACAGCAACGCTCAAGCGGCGTTCCACGCCGTGCTTGAGGGCGTTGTGGATCAGGTTGCCCAGCGCCTCCCCCAGGCTGACGGCATCGCCAGCCACCAACGCTGGTTGGGCAGGTGGGTGGAAGGCGATTTCAATGTCCCGATCATCGGACAACGGGATGGCAGAGGCCAGCACCCGCCCCGCCAAGTCAGTAATGTCCAGCCGGTCAAGCGTGGCGGTGCCCGCGCGATGGATCACCATCGCGTGGTTCAACAACTGGGTGGTTAGGCGCGAGAGTTGGGCGGTTCTCTCCTCAATGCGCTGCAAATGGTGGCGGCGGCGGCCCTCGTCCCCGTCATGGGCCAGCAGGTCGACCTGCCCGGCCAGGGCGGCAATCGGCGTGCGCAGTTGGTGGGCGGCATCGGCGATGAAGCGATGGGTTGCCGACAGATGCTCCGCCAGCCGCCCAGTGAACTGGTTCAGCGCGCCAACAAGGGGGGTAATTTCCTTCGGCGTGGCGAGCGTGATCGGATGGAGCGCGGTTGGTCCGCGCTCGCGCAGAACCGCCTCCAGCCGCTTCAAGGGGCTGAGCGCGAAGCGCACCGCCAGCGCCATCGATGCCAGCGCCAGCGCCGACAGGGCTGCGACGATGACCACCGCCTTGACGGTCAGATCTTGGGCCAGCCGCTCGCGCGCCAGGGTGGTTTGTGCCACCACCACCTGGGCTTGGCCCTGGATTTGCGCATCCGACAAGGCGCGCCCGATCGCGACTGCCCGCACGGCGACGCCGCGATGCACCAGATTTGCCGTCTCCAATCCACCACTAGGGCCAGGGCCGATCAGGCGGGCCAGCGCCTCCTCTCCCGTCAGCAGGGCGCCATCGGGGCCGATCACGGCGTAGAACACCCGGTCATCCTGGGCGAGGGCCAGGGTCTCAAACGCACTCACCGGTGGGTCAACCCCGGCGACACCGTCCACAATCTCGATGCTGCCTGCGATTTGAAAGGCCGCACCGGCCAACAGCCGGTCATAGGCCTCATCAGCCGCCAGCCGGGCATAGGCGCCTGCCAGGGCGACCAAACCCGCAGCCCCCACCATCAGCACCAGGGCCATCAACACGATCAACCGGGTGGCGAGGGAGAGCGGTCGGCGGATCACTCTGCCTCCAATCGATAGCCCAGATTGCGCAAGGTGCGGATGTGCACCGACCCGCCTTCCAGCTTGCGGCGCAGGCGGGCGACATACTGTTCAATCGCATTGGCGCTGGGCGTGTCGTCGATGCCGAACAGCTGATCGATCAGATCATCCTTGGTGACGATGCGACCGGGCCGGGCCGCCAGCACCTCCAGCAAGGCAAACTCCCGCCGGGTCAGCGCCAAGGGTTGGCCTGCGAGGGTGACCAGCATGGCGGTGCGGTCCACCACCAAGTCCCCGCAGCGGGTCAGGTTGGTGGCACTGCCGAGTGGACGGCGCAGCAGCGCCCGCACCCGCGCCTCCAACTCCCGAACATCGAAGGGTTTGACCAGATAGTCGTCGGCGCCGAGGTCGAGCGCACTGACGCGATCCTCCACTTGCGAGCGGGCGGTCAGGATCAGCACGGGCAGGCGCGCGCCGCGGGCCCGCAGGCGGCGCAGAATCTCGAACCCGTCGAGGCCTGGCATCATCACATCCAGAACGGCCAAGTCGTAACTCTGCACCTGCAGCAATTCATCGGCGAGAGTGCCGTCCCGTTCCCAATCCACGGCGTGGCCAAGGCGCTGCAGCCGGGCGGCAATCGCCTCGCCAACATCGTGGGTGTCTTCGGCCAGGAGAATTCGCATCAGGGCATCCGTCAGGTGCGCGACAGGTTGGCACGCTAGCGTGCAGCCCACAGTCGCACCAAGCGACGTGATCAAACCAGTCGCGGCAAGCGACACCTGCGAGGGAGGATTCTATGACGGATCATCGGATTACTGGGGCATCGGTTTCGCGTCGGGCCGTGTTGGCGGGCGGCGGTGCGGTCGCTGCGACGCTGGCGCTCAACACCAGCGCCTCTGCCGAGACGATTGACCGGCTTCACTTCCTGGTTGGGTTCGGCGCTGGCGGCGGTTTCGATCAAACTGCGCGCGGTACGATGGAAGCGCTGCAGAAGTCTGGGCTGATGGCCAATGTCAGCGTGGAGAATCGCACGGGTGCTGGTGGCTCCATCGCCATAGCCCATTTGATTGAGACGGCACCGCGTCAGCAGAACACCTTGATGGTCAATGGCACGTCCATCGTCATTCGCTCTCTGAGCCGGGAGTTCAACCAGACCTTCCGCGATGTCACGCTGGTGAATGCGATCACGTCCGAGATTTACGGCGTGCTGGTCGCGGCCAACTCCCCCTACACCGATCTGAACCAGATGACCGAGGCGCTGCGCGGCAATGCCCGCGCGGTTCGCCTTGCTGGTGGTAGCCCACGCGGTGGGATCGACCATATGGCGGCTGCGAAGTACGCCAAGGAAGCAGGGGTGCAGCCGCGCGCCATTCAATACATCGCCTATGACGGCGGCGGGCGGGCACTGGCTGGTTTGTTGGGCGGCGAGGCGCAGGCCCTGTTCATGCCCTTCACCGAGGCGCTGCCGCAGGTGCGCTCCGGTCAAGTGCGCTTGCTGGCATTGATGAGCGACAAGCGGTCCCCCGACGTGCCGACCGTGCCGACGATGGGGGAAAAGGGCCTGCCCAAGGCGCTGATGTACAATATGCGCGCCTTCATGGCTGCTCCGGGCATGGCGCCAGCACGGGTGAATGCCTTTGCCGATTTGATGGAGCGCCTGATCGCCACGCCCGCCTGGGAAGAGGTGCGCGCGCGCAACGCCTGGAACACCTTCTTCCTGCGCGGCCCAGCCCTCGCGACGTTCTTTGAGACCCACGAAAAGGAACTGCGCGAGCTGTTGACCGAACTCGGCTTTATCGGCTGAGCGGACCGTGCCGTTCCGGCAGCTTGACCGGGCGGTGGCGCTGGCGGTGTTCGCCTTCGCTGCCGCCTACTTCCTTCTGGCATTCCAAATCCGGGTGCCACCCTCCAGCGATGATAGCCCGTTGTCGGCGCGCTCCTTCCCGTTCGCGCTGGGCGCCGTGGCGATGGTGCTGTCGGCGCTGGTCGCCCTGAAGCCCAGCCATGGTGACGTGATCGCGTTCGAGCGCAAGGCTTGGCTTAGAAGCCTCGGCCTGTTGGCGCTGATGGGCTTTTACGCGCTGGCCGTGACGCGCCTGGGCTTTGTCATCACCACGGCCCTGTTCCTCGCTGGTGGCTTCCGCTTGCTGGGTGAGCGACGGCCCCTGGTGTTGGCCCTGGTGGCGGCGGGTACGGCGGTTGGCTTCTGGTTTCTGTTCCGCCAGTTGGACGTCGAACTGGACTGGGGCTGGTTTGAGGATCTCAAGCGATGATTGAAGGCTTGCTGACTGGCCTTGCGGCCGTCGCCAGCCCGGCCAACCTGGTCTTGCTGTTTGGCGGCTGCTTGTTGGGCACCTTCATTGGCATGATGCCCGGGTTGGGACCGGTGACCGCAGTCTCCCTCCTGATCCCGATCACCTATGGGCTCAGCCCAGCGGGGGCGATGATCCTGCTGGCGGCGGTCTACTATGGGGCGATGTTTGGTGGCTCCACCGCGTCGGTGCTGATCAATGCACCGGGGGAATCGAGTTCGGTGCCGACCACCTTCGATGGCTATCCGCTGGCCCGCAACGGCCAGGCCGGCAAGGCCCTGGCCTTGTGTGCCTGGGGCTCGTTCGTCGGGGGTACCATCGCGACACTGATGCTGATGCTGGCCGCGCCCACCTTGTCCAGCTGGGCCGTTGGCTTTCAGGCGTCGGAGTATTTCGCCTTGATGGTGTTGGGGCTGACGGCGATTGCGGCCTTTACGGAAGAAGGGGGCGTGATCAAGGCGCTGCTGATGGCGGTTCTGGGTTTGATGCTCGCCACCATTGGCACCGACATCGCCGATGGAGTGGAGCGCTATGTGTTCGGCATCCCCGACTTGTCCGACGGCTTGTCCTTCGTGCTTCTGGCGATGGCAGCGTTTGCGCTGTCGGAGGCGTTGATCGCTGCCCTGCGCAACCAACGCCTGTCGGAGGAGGCGAAAGCCGCTGCCCGCGGCAAGGTTGGCTCGTTGAAGCTCTCGGCCGCCGAGGTGCGCGATGTGGCACCGACCGCGGTGCGGTCCTCCATCCTTGGGTTTATGGTGGGTGTGCTGCCGGGGGCTGGCGCCACAATTGCGGCGTTCATGTCCTACGCCGTGGAGCGCAATCTGGCCCGCGGCCCCGCGAAGGAGATGTTTGGCAAGGGCTCGCTGCGCGGCATCACCGCACCGGAGACAGCGAACAACGCCGCTGCCGGCGGTGCTTATGTGCCGTTGCTGACCCTTGGCATTCCGGGCTCTGGCACCACGGCTGTGATCCTGGGTGCCTTGATCACGCTCGGGGTACAGCCGGGACCGCGTCTATACATCGAGCATGCCGAGGTGTTCTGGGCCGTCGTCGCGTCCATGTATCTGGGCAATGTGATCTTGTTGATCATCAACCTGCCCCTGATCCCTTACATCGCGCGCACATTGGCGATACCAGAGACGATGCTGGTACCGCTGATCTTGTTCTTCTGCCTAGTCGGGGTGTACCTCGTTTCCTTCAACCCGTTCGACTTGTGGCTGATGATTGCGCTCGCGGGGGTGGCAGTTGTGCTGCGGCTGGTGGACTACCCGATGGCGCCGCTGTTGCTGGGCTTCGTGCTGGGCAAGCTGATGGAGGAGAACCTGCGCCGGGCGCTGCTGGTCCACGATGGGTCCTTCGCGTTCCTGTGGGAACGCCCGGTCACTCTTGGGTTGTTGATTCTGTCGGCCTTGTGCGTGTCAGCGCCCCTGCTCAAGCGCTTGAAGCGGGGGTAGCCGGTTCACTCACACCGGCCAATGGAGCCTTTGGCGCACACCCGGCCATCGGGCCAGCGCGCGTCGTCGAGGGTGGCATGCAAAAACACAGCCCCCTCGATCTGCGCGCCGGTCAGGTCGGCGCCGGTCAAGTCGGCATAGTCCAGCCGGGCGCGGCGGAGGTCGGTGGCCGTAAAGCTGGCGCCGCGTAGGTTCGCACGGGTGAAATCCGCCTCCTGCAGGCGTGCGCGGTCCAGCGTTGCCGCCACCATGGTGGCCCGCACCCACTTGGAGCGGAAGCCATCGACCTGGTCCAAGCGGGCACGGCTTAAGTCTGCACGCAAAAAGCTTGTGTCGCGCAATCGCGCACCGGTGAGGTCGACACCGACAAGGCCTTGGCCGTCCAGGACGCACCGCGCCCAGTCCACCCGCGGGGCGGGTGTGCCGGTGCAGGCGAGCGCGGTTGTGCTGAGCAGCAGGCTGACGAGACCAAGCGCCAGAACCAAGCCGCCGCCGCGATCAGGCCGCGGCGAGGCGGGTTTCCGGGGCTGTGTCCGGTGCGATGCCAAGAGACCGACAGGTTGCATACACCAGCTCCGCCTTGTTCAGCGTGTAGAAGTGGAAGGTGGTGCAGCCCAGGCGCAGCAAGTCTTGCACCTGTTCCGCCAACACCTGTGCGGACAGCAGCTTGCGGGTTTCCGGGTCGGAGTCGAGCCCCGCAAAGCGCGCCTTGATCCAATCTGGCACAGTTGCCCCGCAGGTGGCGGAAAACCGCACCAATTGAGGAATCGTGCTGATCGGCAGCAGGCCGGGGACGATGGGGGCGGTGATGCCTGCGCGCGCGCAGCGCTCCAGGAACCGTTCAAAAATCTCAGTGCCGAAGAAGTATTGGCTGATCGCGCGGGTTGCCCCGGCATCCAGCTTGCGCTTCAGCGCCTCAACATCTGCATCAAGAGAGGCGGCTTCGGGGTGTCCCTCCGGGTAGCAGCCGACAGAGATTTCAAAGTCGCCAATGCGCTTCAGGCCAGCCACCAAGTCGCTGGCATAGGCATAGCCGCCGGGGTGCGGCTCGTACTGGCTGGCGCCCGCCGGTGGATCACCGCGCAGGGCCACGATGTGGCGGATGCCCGCATCCCAATAGTCTTGAGCGACGGCGTCGATCTCTGCCTGTGTGGCCGCAACGCACGTCAGATGCGCCGCGGGCGGGATCGCGGTTTCCTGGCGGATGCGGCGGACGATGGCGTGGGTCCGCTCGCGCGTTGAGCCACCCGCACCGTAGGTAACTGACACAAAGCTGGGGGCAAGCGGGGCCAGCCGGTCGAAGGCGCTCCACAACCCGGCTTCGGCCTCCGCCGATTTCGGCGGGAAGAACTCGAAGCTGATGGTCGGGGTCTGGCTCATGATGCGAACTCCGGAGCGGGGTGGGCAGACATGGTCGGGGTGACCGCGCCAGGGCGCAGGGCAGGCCACAGCGATACGGTCAGGGGATGGCCGGGCAAGTGGCGGGTAGGCTCCGGCGTCAAGCCAGCCCCTACCAGCCAGGAAACGACGTCGGGATCTCGGAAGCCCAGGCGGCGATGGGCATGACGCTCGCGCAGTTCTTCCAAGGTGTGGGGCGCGAAATCCACCACCACCAGGCGCCCGCCGGGACGCAACACGCGGGCAGCCTCCGCCAGCACCGCCGCGGGGTCATCCAGGAAGTGCAGCACTTGGTGCAGGGTAACGGCGTCAAAGCTCGCCTGCGCGAAGGGCAGTTGATAGACATCGCCCTGGCGGACCGAGCAATGGGCAAGGCCCGCGCGCTCCAACGCCGCGCGCGCCACGGACAGCATGGCGCGGCTGCTGTCGAGCCCAATGGCTTGGCTGACCCGCGGTCCCAGCAACTCCAGCAAGCGACCTGTGCCGGTGCCCAGGTCCAGCAGGTCCGCAATCGGGCGACCATCGGCGCGGGCGGGCAGACAATCCAGCAATGCCCGCTCCACCTCCCGCTCATCCACATGCATGGCGCGGATGCGTGCCCAGTCGGCAGCGGCTTCGGTGAAGTAGGCGTCGGCTGCTTCGGCGCGCGAACGTTTGACCTGGGCCAGCCGCTCTAGGTCGCGCATCACCTCGGCATCATCCGCTGGGACCATCGCCACCATCTGGCGGGCGATGGCGGCCGGGCGACCCCGCGCAGCGAGGCGATAGAACGCCCAGGCCCCTTCGCGAAACCGCTCTAGCAGGCCCGCATCGCACATCAACTTCAAATGGCGCGAGACGCGCGGCTGTGACTGGCCAAGGATTTGAGTAAGGTCAGAGACCGTCAATTCCGCCCGCGCGCACAGCACCAACAGGCGGAGCCGTGTGGGCTCCGCCGCGGCGCGCAGACAGGTGAGCACGGTCTCCATCACGCAACCCTCCCGACCGCCTGGGGCGGACGCACAAAGATATAAACATATCTTTATGTCTTGGGAAGGGTGTGTGTGGTGAGCCGGCTACAGGACGGATTCAACCCACTGGAACAGCGCCGACTTCGGCAGCGCGCCAACCTTCTGGGCCACCACCTGGCCGTTCTTGAACAGCAGCAGGGTCGGGATGCCGCGCACGCCATAGCGCTGCGGTGCGCCTTGATTCTCGTCGATGTTCAGCTTCGCCACGGTGACCCGGTCACCCAGCTGGGTGGCCAGCTCTTCCAGTGCTGGTGCAATCTGGCGGCAAGGTCCGCACCACTCCGCCCAAAAATCAACAAGAACCGGGCCCGGCGCCTTTAAGACGTCCGCTTCAAAAGAGGCGTCGCTGACTGCTTGGGTACCCATGACTACTTTCCTTTCATTCGCACGCAACCAAAGTCGGTTGCGGTGAGGCGGATCGCGCGGACTCTAGCCAGGGCCCGCCGTGATGGTCAAGAACAGCCGTTACACGCGATGGGAGTTAAGGCTGGTGGTTTTTCTCGTTGATCCGCCGCCGCGGCGGGGCGCTAACGGTTGGGAACTGTCGGCACATGCTGGTCCAACCGGTCAGCGGGAATGGGCATCAGGTGCGGCCCATCAGTCCACAAGAGGGCGGCTTCCACGGGTCGGTCGGGATAAAGCGCGGTCAGGAGGGCACGATACAGCGCCAACTGGTGCAAATGACCAGCACCAACGCCATCGATGCTGGTTGGGGCCGGTCGGTCGGTTTTCAGATCCACCAGCAGGATATGGCTGGGCAGCACGGCCAAGCGATCAATCCGGCCATTGACCAGGTAGCCATTGACATCGCCGACCACCGGTACTTCGGCACGGCTGTGCGGGCCGAACACAGCAGCAAAGCGGGCATCGCCCAGCACGCGCAACGCCTCGGCAACTGCGGTTGATTGCTCAGTCGGCGCCAAACCATAGATCGCGCGGCTTGCGATGCGTTGCGCCTGGGCTGCGTGCTGGTCAGCGGGCACCTCCGGCAGCACTTGCAGCAAGCGATGGATCAGGCGACCCCGGCGTAGGGCGGTCGCGCGTCCTTCGCTGATCGGCGAGGCGAGGGCGGGCAGATCAATCGGTCGCGATGGAGCCAGTGGGCGCGGGCGCGGCGGCTCTGGTGGTGGTGGCTGGTGCAGCCAAGCCGGTGGCGGCGTGGCGGTGCGATGCGGGCTGCTGGCGGCTGGGGATCGTGCTGGTCCAGTGTTTGCCAAGGCATAGCGGCGCACCACGCCCGGCAGGCCAGGAATCGCGTCGGTCAGGCTTTCCACCCCCTCCAGCCGCGTGAGGCCAGCGGCAACCGATGCCCACCACGTGTAATCCTGGCGGATCGGCTCGCGCTTGCCTTTGACACCGCAGATGATCAGCCGATCCCGCGCGCGGGTCAGGGCCACGTAGAGAAGGCGATTATGCTCCTCCAGCTGGCGCTCGCGCGCTTGGTCATAGAGGGCTTTGGTCACAGGATCGGCATTGGCCGAACTGGGCGACCAAATCGGCCCGCTGAAGGCAGCATCTGCCCCCGGCCACAGCAGCATTGGCGCATTGGCAACCGAAACCGGCTCACGATAGGCGTCGGCCAGCACCACCAGCGGTGCTTCCAGCCCTTTGGCCCCGTGAACTGTCATGATCCGCACGGCGCGCGCGCTCGTGTCGCTATCGCGTTTGATTTCGATGGCGCTGCTGTCAATCCAGGCTAGGAAGCCTTGCAGGGTGGGTGGTCCCAAGGCCTCGTACCGCAAAGCCAGATTGAGCAACTCATCGACC
The DNA here is from genome assembly GCA_004292755.1 of Alphaproteobacteria bacterium. Taxonomy (GTDB): domain Bacteria; phylum Pseudomonadota; class Alphaproteobacteria; order Elsterales; family Elsteraceae; genus RDXE01. The sequence goes on along the minus strand of RDXE01000031.1, from coordinate 19,576 downwards.
GGGTCTAGCGCGGAGGAGCCGAGGCGACCCAGCAGGCGGTGGCGACCACGGTCGCGGCCCAGCACTTCGCACAAGAACTCGAATGGTGGGACAGCGTCGGCCCGCGCCAGCCAGTGCCGAACGCTGTTGGCCGCGGTCGCATAGGGTGTCGCTTCGGCGTCAGCCATCAACGCTGCGATCAAGTGGGTGCCATCGGCCCGGCCCCCAGCCAGTTGCATCAGCGCGTCCTCACTCATCCCAATCAATGGGGACCGCAACAGGCAGGCGAGGCTGAGGTCATCCTCTGGCAGCAAGACAACGCGCAGCAAGGCCAGCAGATCTTCCACGCCAATCTGGCTGGTTAAGGCCATGCGGTCGCTGCCCGCGACGGGCACACCGGCGCGTTTCAACTCGCGGATCAACAGGTCGACGAAGTCGTCGCGGCTGCGCACCAGTACCAGCACATCGCCTGGGGTGATTGGCCGCCCCGTCTCCGCCAGCACCTCGCGCCCGATCACCGTCGCGAGGTGTCCGGCCAGTGCTTTGGCTAAGCGCAGTTTCGGGATGTCTGGCAGAGGATGGGCCACTGGCGGCTGCCACTCTGGCAAGTCTGGCATCGCCTCAGGCTCTGCCAGCGGCCAGAGCTCCACACTGCCGCCAACCTCGGCCCGGTGGGGGATGTGCGCACCTGACGCGGGCACCCCCTGGCGCGCCGGGCCGTCGGCAAACACCTGGTCCACCAGCGCCAGCACAGCGCGGCTGGAGCGGAAGGAGACCTGGAGCGCCACCGAGCGCCAGCGGGGCTGGAAGGCGCTTTCACTGGGCTGAAAGCGCTGCTCAAACTGACGGCGCATGGCCTCGAACACGGCGAGGTCTGCGCGCTGAAAGCTGTAGATGGACTGTTTGGGATCGCCCACAACGAACAAGGTGCGCGGCCGCTCCGCCCGCCCGCGTCCAGCCGCGAATTCCTCCACCAGCTGGGCAACGATGCGCCACTGGTCGGGGTTGGTATCCTGCGCTTCGTCGATCAGCACATGGTCCAGGCCGCCGTCCAGCTTGAACAGAACCCACGCTGCTCCGCCCCGGGTGGTCAAGACCTGGCGGGTTGCCAGGATCAGATCGTCGAAATCCAACGCAACGCGCTGGCGCTTCAATTGCTGATAGCGTGAAAGTACAACCGAGGTGAGGCGTGCGGCCGCCCGGCTGTTGACCAGGGTTTCGGCCCGCTGGCGCTGGTCGAGCGCGCGCTCCACGGCGTCTGTTTCGCGCTCCACCCAGGCAACAAGGTCGGGCTGGGCTGCGGCCAGCGCCTTGCTCACCGTGCGGGCACGCCGTGTGTTCTCCGTGGTGAGGAAAATGCTGCGATACAGGTCCCACTGGGCCAGCCGGTCGGGCGCGTCGCGGACTGCGACCAACGCCTCGGCCATACGTTGCTCTGTCTTGCCTCCGCGGCTCAACAGACCCGCGGCCCAGGTGAAATCCGCTGCATCGCGGGCCGGACCCAGCAGCTGCAGGAGCGGTGTGTCTGGTTCGATCTCCGCCGGAACGTCAAGATACTGGGCGAGGGCTGCGGTCCATCCGTCTAGGCCGCCATAGCGCTGAATGGCATCGGCGAACCGCCCACGATCGCTGACCAGACCAGCCATCAGGGTGCGAAAGCGATCCTCTGGCAGGCGGGCGACCAAGCGGTCCAAGTCAGTCGTGGTGCCATCCAGGCTTGCTGCTTCGATGCTGGCGTTAATTGCTTGATCCAGCAGGCTGTCGGCGACGGTGTCTTGTAGCACTTGAAAGCCGGGGGCAAGGCCTGCTTCCAGTGGGAACCGCCCCAGGATGGTCTGGGCAAAGCTGTGGATGGTTTGAATGCGCAGGCCCCCCGGCGCATCCAGCACCAGAGCGAACAACCGGCGTGCGCGGATCAGCGTCGCATCGTCGGGGGGGCCGCCCAGCAACTCCTTCAAATCGCGATCCAATTCCGTCGTCTGCATGGTCGCCCAAGCCGCCAGTCGACGGTTCAAGCGGTTCGCCATCTCCGCGGCGGCTGCCTTGGTGAAGGTGATGCACAACAGGCGATCGGGGGCGGAGCCTGCGATGAGCAGGCGCAACATACGGTCGGTCAGCACCTTGGTCTTGCCGGTGCCGGCCGATGCACTGACCCAGACGCTGACAGCGGGGTCGGAGGCTTGGTGCTGGTCGGCGTGGGCGCGTTGACCCGTGGTGGCGCTCGCGATCATCCGTCTGACCCCGTCGCCCATTCGGCCGTGCGGGCCAGATGACGATAATCATTGTAGCGCGGCGCCGTGTCGGGCCGAGGCTGAGCGGTGTAGCAGCGGCTGGGGTCATCGAAGGCGGTGATCACGCCTTCCACGCCAACCCGCGCGGCTGCGATGGCGGCGCTGAGGGCGGCTGCTGGGTCTTCCCCCTTCTCTGGCTTGATGGCGGGGATGTCGCGCCCGCCCTCGCGCCCGCCGAGCTTCCAGAATGCCAGCTCCGTCACCGGTGCTGCGGGGATGCCCGTAAAGCCGCCCGCGGCTGCAATCACTGCCTCCAGCGGCAGTTGCGGGGCGTAGCCAGCGCGCACTTCTTCGGGCTTTGGCACAGACCCGGTTTTGTAATCAATGATGGCAATGCTGCCATCGCGCCGGTGTTCCACGCGGTCGGCGGTTGCCTTGATGGTGAAGGCGGGCCGACCCGGTCGCGCGATCTCCAGGCAGCCTGTGACTTCCGTCGCAATTGCCAGCGTGTCGGCGCGGCGCTGCTGCTCCTGTGCCGCAACCCAGAGTGCCAGCCGGTGGATCTTCGGGCGCCAGAATGCCACCACTTCGGGCCGGTGGCTGGCGTCGGTGAACTCCTGTTCGGCCAGCTCAATCAGACGGGCGGCTGGGTCAGCGGGAAGTTGATTCGGATGGGCGCGCACAAAGCGTTCCAGGATTTCGTGGATCACCATGCCCTGAATCGCAGCGTCGATCTCCGCATCGATGGGGTCCAACGCCTCCAAGCGGAGGATATGGCGGGCATAGACGGCGTAGGGGTCGCGCATCAGGGTTTCAACTTGCGTGACCGACAGGCTGGTCGGACGCCAGTCCAGCGGTGGGCAGGGGTTGGGACGAGAGGCCGCGACAACCGTTGCCGCCTCGTCCAAGGCTGCAACCCAGCCGCTGTAGGGTGCCTCTTCAATGGACGGCCCGCCCAGGGCAACCAGCACCGCCTCCAGCCGCTGCAGCCAGCGAGAGGGCACAGTGTCTGCGCCATCGACCCGGCGACTGCGCGACAGGATCACCCGTTCGCCCGCCAGCGCTTGCGCAACGTCGTGGGCGGCCTGACCGATCCGGCGATCCATCGGCGATAAGCCAACGGTGTCGCGCAGCGCGCGGCCAAGCCAGGGATCGAGCGGCGGCGGGGCAGGCCAAATGCCCTCGGTCAGGCCAGCAAGGATCACCACGTCAGCGCGCACCAATCGCGCCTCAATTGGCCCCAAGATTTTCAGCCGCGCCTGCCCACCCCAACGGGGGCGGACCGCGACATCGGCCATCAAGCGTTGCATCAAATCGCCGACCTCGGTCGCAGTGACGGGGTCAAGCTCAACCTCGGGCAAGTCCAGGGCGATCAGATCGGCCAGGAGGTGGCGGGCAGCCTCGCCATCTTCTTCGCGCCACAGGCGGTCGGCACCGGCATCGCTGGCTGTCGCCGCGGCAGCCTCGGCCGCACGCACCAAGGCGTCGGCAATCTGGTGCGGCGGGGACGGACCCAGCGTGAGGATCGGGGCCAAGGTTTGCTCCACCCGCTCCAACAGGTCCAGGCAGACAAGCCGTTGCGCCTCGGACGTGATGGTGGCGATGCCTTGGCGCCAAGCAGAGAGGTGCCCGGCCAGACGCGGGCCGCGCAGCACCTTGCGCTCCAACAATCGCGCCGCGCGCCGCAGCTCAGCGGGGTGGTAGCCAAACCCGGCCAGGGGATGCTTCAGCAGCGCCAGCAGTGGCACGGCCTGGACGCGCCCGCCCGTCAACCCGGCGATCAAGCCAAGAAACACGCCGACGCGGGTCCGGTGCAGCGGGCGACCCGCCGAGTCATCAATCTCCAGTCGCGCATTGCCCTCGCCATAGCGGCGCAACTCGGCCGCAACGCGGCGGGCGAGGCCGCGGTCGGGCGTGATCAAGCAGCCGGTGCGGCCTGGTACCTCCAGAACCTCGCGCAAAGCCAGTGCGATGGCTGTGGCTTCCTCCGCCGGTCCCGCAGCATCAATACGAGAGAGACCAGCCAGACTTTCGGCGACGGAGGCGCCGAGCGTCGCCGTGCGCCACGCCTGGGTGCGCAAGGCCGGCAGCAGGGCAAGAGAGGCCAGCGCCGCCCGCGGACTGGGTGGCGGACCCAACCGCTCCACGTCGCGGGGTGTGATCCCAATGCGGTCCAACAGGCGCAGCAGGCCATAGTGGGGATGGGTGGGGTCGTCGCGCACTGCCTCCCAGTCCTCCTCCCCCAGGAACAGGTCCAGGCCGGGCAGGATCACCTCTCCCAGTGGAAGGTGGGCGACAGTCGTGATCAGATCGGCGCTGGCCGGGATGGAGCCAGTGGAGCCAGCAACAATGATCGGGTCCGCGGGCGGGCTTGCCCGCCAAGCGGCTGCTTGTGCCGTCAGCAGCCGATTGCGGCGGTCGACAGGATCAAGCATGCCGAGGCGGTCCAACTCCACTGGCCAATGCTCCGCAATGATCGCCAGGAGGTCGATGGTCTGCTGCCAATGGCTGGCATGCTCCTCCGGTACCACCGTTGCCAGCTCGGCCAGGGACACGCGATCCGTTTGAAACTGATCCAGCAAGTCTGCCAGCGCATCGGCAAGGGCGACGGCTTGATCGGCTGATACGGGCTGTGCGATGGCCGCACGAAAGGCGCTGACCAGCCGGGCGAGCAAGAAGCGCCGGAGGTGCGGCGGGATCGCCGGGGGCAGAGTGGCCTCTGCCCCGCCCGGCCAGAGGGTGGGGGAGTCTTCCTCCACATCGCCCAGGGCCAGCAGCCGAGGCAGCAGCACCGTGCGGCCATCGCTGACGCGCAGAAAGGCCTCGGTCAGCGACTGGCAGGCCCGGCGGTTGGGCATGAGCACGGTCCAGCGCGGCAAGTCCTGTGGGGCGGCCGCGGCCAGCAGACGCTCCGCCAGCACATCGACGAAGGGAGCCCCAGCAGCAATTGTCAGCACGCAACCCATAGCCACTTCGCCTACGGCATTCCGACGCGTGAGTCTAGGACAACACTGCGGCTCTGCAACCTAGCCGCGACTGCCGGGTTGGTCAGCGGCAGAGTGGCCCCACCGCGCAGCACGGCGTCGGCCTCTGCGGTGAAGCGACCATCGGCTTCGTGCAGGACAAGGCCTGGCAACAGGGCTGCGGGCGCGCCCGAGCCGAGGGTGGCGCCAATCAGCACACGGCGCGCAGGCTGGTTGGCGCGCGGCCACAACGGCAACACCGTGATCGCGCCGAATCGCGGGGTGAGCGCGGCCAGCACCTCGGGCAGGCGATCCGCCCGATGGATCAGGGAACAGCGCCCGCCTGGACGCAGCAGATGGGCGGCCGCAACAATCCAGCAGGCGAGCGGCGTGTCCTCCTGCATCGCTCTGCGGCGCTGCGGATGGGGCGGGCGGGAATGCGGGGTGTGGAACGGTGGATTGGTGAACACCCAATCGGCGATCCCGTGCCGCAGTGGCAGCGCCTCCACCCGCGCCGCCAGGGCCAGCACGCTTCCGCCCGCACGGGCACAATTGGCCCCGACCAGGGCAACCAACTCCGGCTCTGCCTCCACGGCGAGGGCGGTCAGATCGCGGCGGCGATGGAGCACACAGGCCAGCGCCGCGCCACTGCCGGCGCCCAGCTCAACAATCGTTGCGTTGGCCTCGGGAGTGACTGTGGCTGCGATCATGACCGTATCCAGCGTTGCCCGCAGACCATCGGTTGGCTGATCGATCACCACTCGGCCATCCAGCAGGCGATCCTGGGTGAGGGCTACCATGCCTCACCAATCTCTTTGAGCAGGCGTTGGGCGGCGGGCAGGTCCTCCTCCAGCACAGCAAGGCGGCGCTGCACGGCGCCAATTGAGCCATCGACGGCAGCACTGAAGGCATCCAGCACCACACTCTCAATCCCGGCGTCGGTCAGCACGGCTTGCAGGAACGACAGGCGGACGGGGTCATTGGTTCGCAACAACTCAACCATGCTGGGCTCCCAAGCGGGGCAGGGTGCTTGGGCGCCCAGCCACCAAAACACGCTTCCCCCGCGAAGGATACCCGAGGCCGACCCGCATCGCAGCCGCCGAGACACTGTCTCACCCCGCCTCGCTTGACCCAAGCGGTGGGCGGCTTATGCTCGCGCGCCGCTCGTTGCGGTCGCGTTCGACGCGTGGTGTCCCCTTGTGTCAGGAAGCTCCGGTGTCTGCTGTTGCCCACACGCCCGCGCTGCCGGGCTCCTCGTCTGCCTCAGCTCCGTCGCTACAGCCGCTGTTGGCGCTGGTGCAGGAGGATATGGCAGCCGTCAATCGGCTGATTGTGGAGCGGATGCACAGCCCCGTGGCGCTGATTCCGCAGCTTGCGGCGCATTTGATTGCCGCTGGCGGCAAGCGGCTGCGCCCATTGCTCACCCTCGCGGCGGCGCGCCTGTGCGGCTATGACGGGGATCGCCATGTCAGCTTGGCGGCCTGCGTGGAGTTCATCCACACCGCCACCTTGCTGCACGATGATGTGGTGGACGAAAGCCTCCTGCGCCGGGGGCAGGAAAGCGCCAATGCGCTGTTCGGCAACAAGGCGAGCGTGCTGGTGGGTGACTTCCTGTTCAGCCGCGCCTTTGAACTCATGGTCGCCGATGGCTCGCTGAAGGTGCTGGCGATTCTGTCCCGTGCCTCGGCTGTGATTGCCGAAGGGGAAGTGGCTCAACTGCAGATTCAGAATGACCTGTCCACGGATGAAGCAGCCTATCTGGAGGTGATCCGCGGCAAGACTGCGGTGTTGTTCGAGGCAGCAGCGCAGGTGGGTGCTGTCGTCGCAGGACGGCCCGAAGCGGAAGAGCACGCCCTGGCTCGATATGGGATGGCGTTGGGGACGGCCTTTCAATTGGTTGATGACGCTCTCGACTATGCAGCCAGTCAAGAAGCACTGGGCAAGACCGTTGGCGATGATTTCCGCGAGGGTAAGGTGACCCTGCCGATCATCCTGGCTTATGCCCGTGGTAGCGACAGCGAGCGGGTATTCTGGCGCCGCTGCATTGAGGATTTGGACCAGCACGATGGCGATCTAGCAGAAGCCCAGCAATTGCTGGAGCGTCACGGCGCCATTGCCGACACCATCGCGGCGGCCGAGCGCCATCGGGATGACGCGGTCGCTGCCCTGCACGTGTTCGCCGACGGCGCTGCCAAGGCCGCGCTGATTGAGGCCGTGTCGTTTGCGGTTCACCGCGCCCACTAAACCGCCGCTAGATCGCACCTGCGATAGGCAAGCGCGACACTCCGTCGCGATAGCAGCCTGTCGCAGTGACTGCCTGGGAGACGGGCAGAGACGCTGATTCTGCAGCAGTCCCCGAAAACCAGCCTAACCATATGATTTTATGCGTGATTTCCCATCTGTCACGGCTGTGTTTGAGGTTTGATGACAATCATTCTCAAAGGTGTAAGGCAGCTGCCGCTTTCTTGAGCGTTGCCCCCTCAATGATGCGATGCACAATGACAGGGGATAGGTGTCGGAGTGCGCGGTTCTGTCCTGTTCCCGACACCCCATCCCCTTGGGCGATGGTAGGACATGACAACCGAGCGCACTTCCCGGTCCGATCTTTCCCTTGGCCTGTTCTATCAGGTCAGCCGCATGCTTGCCGGCGCGCTGGATGTGGCGGCAACCTTACATGACGTTCTGAATCTGTTGTCGTCCTATGCTGCAATGCGGCGCGGGTGTGTCGCTACCTTTGGCGGCGACGGTGCACCCGTGGTGATTGCCGCCGCTGGTGTGAAGCCAGAGCATCTGCGCACCCGCCGCATCGTGTTTCCCCACGAAGTGGCACGCCACGTTCAATCCACAGGCATGCCAATCTGCGTGCCAGACATCCGGGCCGAGCAGATGGACGAGAGCGCTGTGATCGATGGCGATCCAGCCCTGGTGTCGTACATCGCCGTCCCGATCAAGGATGGGCAACAGACCATCGGCATCTTATCGATCTATCGCTTGTGGGACGGTGCCGCAGAAATCCGCTTTGACGCCGATATCGAATTTTTGGCGATGGTGGGTGCGCTGGTTGGTCAGGCGCTGCGCCTGCAAGCAGCTGTGGCCCAGGACCGGGAGCGGTTGCTGCTGGAGCAATCGCGCCTTCAAAAGGAGCTGCTGGACCGGGAGGAGACCGGGCGTGGTGTGATCGACGTGTCCAGCCGCCGCCACCCGCAGCCGAAAGGCGGCTTCGTCGGTGAAAGTGCTGCGATCCGCCAGGTGGTGGAGTTGGTGCGTCAGGTCGCACCATCCATGTCCACGGTGTTGCTGCGCGGCGAAACCGGCACTGGCAAGGAAGTGTTCGCGCGCATGATCCACGATTGGAGTGCGCGCAAGGGCAAGCCCTTTGTGAAGGTCAACTGCGCAGCCTTGTCTGAGACCTTGCTGGAATCAGAACTGTTCGGCCATGAGCGCGGCGCCTTTACCGGTGCCATGAAGGATCGCCAGGGCCGGTTCGAACTGGCCGACGGCGGCAGCCTGTTTCTGGATGAAATCGGTGAGATCTCGGCCTCCTTCCAGGCCAAGCTCCTGCGCGTGCTGCAGGAGGGGGAGTTTGAGCGGGTTGGCGGCGTGCATACCCACCGGGTGAACGTTCGGCTGATTTGTGCGACCAATCGGGACTTGGAGGCAGAGGTGGCCTCAGGCCGGTTCCGCGCGGACCTTTATTACCGCATCAGCGTGGTGCCAGTGATGCTACCGCCACTGCGGGAGCGGCCCGGCGACATTGGGTTGCTGGCCGATGTGTTCCTGGACCGCTTCAATCGCGAAAACGGTCGCTCGCTCAAATGGAGCAGCGACGCCAAGGCCGTCCTGGAAAGCTGTGCGTTTCCCGGCAATGTGCGCGAGTTGGAGAATTGTGTCGCCCGCGTTGCGACGCTGGTGCGTGGTACCACCATCACGCTGGCGGACCTTACCTGTCAGCGCGGGCTGTGCCTGTCGCAAAGCCTGTGGCCAACACCGGTGCGCGACACCCCGATCACCTCCTGTGGAACCTGCGCGCGCCCTGCCGTCAGCGAGCCTCCCCAACGTCCAGCCCTGCCGCGTTCAGAGGTGATGGAGCCCGAGGATGACGAGATGGATGGCTTGCCCGCCACCAGTCGCGAGCGGTTGGTGCAGGCGATGGAGAAGGCTGGGTGGGTGCAGGCCAAAGCCGCCCGCCTGTTGGGCCTGACCCCGCGCCAGATCGGCTATGCCTTGAAGAAGCACAACATTCCGCTGCAGCGACTGTAGCATCGCCTGTTCGATCCCCGACAGAGATGTCGGAGACCGAACAGTCCTCAATCCAGCTAAACTGAAGGAAAAACAATAGGTTAAGTCCTGGCACGGCGCGTGCGAAGCACCAATCCACCAGTCACTCAGCGTCAGGGGCGAGACCATGCAGCCGATTGCGATTTCTGGAATCCTGCCCAGCGCATCCGTCGCCGATATCCGGCAAACTTTGGAAAGCGGCGGCTGCTCCACGACAGACCGATGCGGTGCCAGCGCCGGTCCCGATGACTTGCCCGCCGCCGTGTGGGAGCGCATCAAGGACCATCCCTGTTACAGCGAGGAAGCGCATCATTACTTTGCGCGCATGCATGTTGCTGTTGCTCCGGCGTGCAACATTCAGTGCAATTACTGTAATCGCAAGTATGACTGTGCGAACGAAAGCCGCCCCGGTGTGGTGTCAGAGCGGCTGACGCCAGACCAGGCAGTGCGCAAGGTGGTGGCCGTCGCCAATGAGATTCCGCAACTCTCGGTCTTGGGCGTTGCCGGTCCGGGGGACTCGCTCTACGACGCGCGCAAGACCTTTGCGACCTTCGATCTGGTCGCCAAGGCAATCCCAGACATCAAGTTCTGCGTGTCAACCAATGGCTTGGCCCTGCCGGACTATGTGGATGAGTTGGCGCAGCACAATATCGACCACGTGACCATCACGATCAACATGATCGACCCGACCGTGGGTGAGCAGATCTATCCCTGGATTTACTTCCGCAACCGCCGCTGGACCGGCCTGGATGCAGCCAAGATTCTGCATGAGCGGCAGATGGAAGGCTTGGAGGCGGTGGTCGCCAAGGGGATTCTGGTCAAGATCAATTCGGTCATGATTCCTGGCATCAACGATCATCATTTGATGGACGTGAATGCTGCTGTGCGAGCGCGCGGTGCCTTCCTGCACAATGTCATGCCGCTGATCTCTGACGCCGCCCATGGGACGGCGTTTGGCCTGTCCGGTCAGCGTGGGCCGACACCGCAGGAACTGAAGGGTCTGCAGGATCAACTGGGCGGTGGCGCCAACTTGATGAAGCATTGCCGTCAGTGCCGGGCCGATGCTGTGGGCCTGTTGGGCGAAGATCGCGGGCAGGAATTCACCCTCGATCAATTGCCCGACGAGGTGGTTTACGACCCGGCCCGTCGCAGCGCCTATCGCGATGTGGTGGAGGCTGAGCGGGATGACCGCCGGGCGGCCGCCCGTGCTGCCGATCAAGCCCTCGCCACTGCGCGGGACACTCTGCTGATCGCGATCACCACCAAGGGCGGTGGCCGGATCAACCAGCACTTCGGCCATGCGACTGAGTTCCAGGTGTACGAGGTGGATCGCAGCGGGGTGCGGTTCGTTGGCCATCGCCGCGCAGACAACTATTGCCTGGGCGGTCATGGCGATGATGACCGGCTGGAGTCTGTGATCGCTGCCCTAGAGGGGATCGACGCGATCCTGACAGCGAAGATCGGTGACTGCCCGCGGGATCGTCTAGAGCAGGCTGGTCTCGTCGTCCTGGAAGACTGGGCGACCGACTACATCGAACCCGCCGCAGCGGCTGCCTATCAGCGGCTGCGGGAGGCCCCGCCCTTGCGTCGCAGTGCGTGAGGGACAGCACGCCAGCGGCGCCCCATTGCCGGTGGCTGACTTTGTTACGACCCCGACCCAAGCCCCAGTAACAGCCCAACCCAAGAAGGATCCGCACCATGGCTTACAAGATCGTCACCTCTCAGTGCACCGCATGCGGTGCTTGTGAATTCGAGTGCCCGAACGGCGCCATCTCGATGAAGGGCGACACCTACGTGATCAACGCCGCCAAGTGCACCGAGTGCGAAGGCCAGTTCGACCAGCCGCAATGTGTTGCGGTCTGCCCAGTTCCGAAGACCTGCATCAAGGCGTAACACTGATTTTGGGGGAGGCCGGTCCGATGGGTATCGAAGACGAAGAGGTTGAAATCTTTCGCGACCCGGCCTTCACCTATGGTCAGAAGGTTCGATCCAAGCGCTACATCAAAAATGACGGCACCTTTCGGGGCCGCGAGATTGGCGATATTCTCGTCCGCAAGGGGGATATCGGCTATATCCGCTCGATTGGGACGTTCCTGCAGCGCTTTTATATTTATGGCGTGGACTGGATTGACCATGGCTACATTGTTGGCATGCGCCGACGGGAGCTGGAATTGGTTGATCTGGAGGCCGCGGTGACAGGAGACCAGCCATGAAGATTACCATCCGCCGCACGCCAAAGGGCCTGGAGGCCTATGTGCCGAAGAAGGATCTGGAGACCCGGATCATCGCCCAGGAACTGGACAGCCTGTGGGGGGGCTGGATCGACTTGTCCAATGGCTGGCGCTTCCAGTTGCCAGCCCTGCCAGCTGACACCCGGATGCCGATTACGCTGGACGCGCCGCGGATCGACACGGCAGAGGTTGCGACGTAAAGGTTCCCCTTCCACGCGACTCCGTCCTATCCTGCGCCGCAGCGCGACGGACGGGTGACACTCCGTCGGCTTGGCGCGACGGAGGGGCTCATGCGGGCGGTGGTATGGCTGGCTGCACTGATGGTGGCGGCGGGTCAACTTTTCGTGACTGCTCCCGCACGAGCCGAGGATCTGCCGCAGCTTCATCTAAAGGTAGCAGGCGGCCTGGGTGGTGTGCGCCAGTACAACAATTTTGAGGAGCCGTTCTGGACCAGGACCCTGCGGGACCAGTCGGCGGGTCGCATCACGGCTGAAATCGCGCCCTTCGACAGCATGGGTTTGCGGTCTGGCGAGGTGATGAACCTGTTGCGCCTGGGGGTGTTAAGCTTCGGCTCGACGCCATTGGCGCCATTGGCCGCCGACGATGCCGAGTCGGTCGCGTTGGATCTGCCGGGCTTGAACCCAGACATTGAGACGCTGCGCCGCCACGTGTTCAGCTACCGCGACACTCTGGTGCGAGTGTATCGGGAGCGATATAATGTTGAGATTCTCTCAATTTATACCTATCCCGCTCAGGTGCTGTTCTGCAATGGCCCGCTCCGCTCGCTGATGGATCTTGCGGGCAAACGGGTGCGGGTGTCCGGTGTGGTGCAGGCCGACATGGTGATGCGGCTGAATGCGACGCCAATCAATGCACCGTTCAATCAAATCGTCGAAACCATGCGCCGCCGCGCGATTGATTGCGCGATCACGGGCACCTTGTCTGGCAATGCCATTCGCCTGCACGAGGTTGCGACGACGTTGTTCACCCTCCCGATCAACTGGGGCATCAACATTCTGGCCGTCAATCGGGAGTATTGGAGGTCACTGCCGCCCAGTGTCCGCAGCTTCCTGACGGATCAATTGGCGGTGCTGGAAAGGGAAATCTGGGCCAATGCCCAGTATGAAACCCAGCAGGGGATCGCCTGCAACGGCGGATCGGTTGAGTGTGTGCTGGGTCAACGGGCCGCGATGACCGTCGTCAGTCCGCCCGAGTCGGACCGACAGCTGCTACAACGCATTCTGCATGACACCATCCTGCCGCGCTGGGCGGAGCGGTGTGGCGAGGATTGCGTGGCGACTTGGAACGCAAGCGTTGGCCGTGCCGCGGGCCTCGCGGCGCCAACCCCCTGATGAGCCTGCCAGCCACCTCGCAACGGACAGACCAGCGGGATATCCGCCTGGCCCGACGCGCGCAGTTTCTGCGGGCGCGGCTGTTGGCCGTGGCGTTCGCTCTGACGGTGTTGATTGGGCTGGCCGCCTTGCTCGTCACCTCGCTGGTGCGATCCCAGCAGATGCTTGTTCTGGAAGCAGAACGAATTACGTCCAGTCTAGCAGCGGCCGTGGAGAACTTCGTTGGCCGCAGCATCCTGGCGGTTGATGCGATGCTGCAGGGCCTGCCGACCGCGCTTGACCGCGACTTTCCCATTGCCGAGATGGACGGACCGGGGGTGAAGGCAATTCTTCGGCAAGTAAATGAGCAATCGTTTTTAATCCGAAATATCCGCCTCGTTGATGAACGCGGCCTGTTGGTCAATGATGGCTTGGCGCGGCGCACCCGCCCCACCTCACTCGCCGATGAACCTTGGTTTCGGCACTACCGGGATGGCCGTCTGACCGGCTTTGCCATGTTTCCGCCGATGCGGGACCGCCTAGTCGGCATCTGGTCGTTGACCATGGTACGCCCAGTGGTATTGCCCAATGGGTTTCGCGGGCTGGCGGTTGCGGACGTCCCAGTGTCCGGCTTTTCCGACTTTTTCAACTCGGTTGCGTCCTCCGATGGTCTTCGGATCTCGCTGTTCCAGACCGATGGCGTGTTGGTGGCAAGTGATCCACCCGCCGAGGATCGCATCGGCCAGTCCTTTGCGACCCATCCCCATATCCAGCAAGCCATTGCGGGGGAGCGGACCGGCATTTTTCACGGTCCCGGGGTATTGGATACTGGCCAGAGAATTGGGGCATGGCGACAGGTACCCGTTCGTCCTGTGCTGGTGACGGTTAGTATTGATCACGAAAAACATATGGTGTATTGGTATCAAGATCGTAGTCGGTCACTATTGATATTCTGTGGTATCGCTGGGGCGATTCTAGTATTGACCGCAGTTGTTTTCAAACTGTTCCGCAGTCAAGAACATGCAATGGAGACATTGGTTTCTAGTGAGGCGCGATTTGCAGAGACCGCACAATTGTTGCAGACAACGCTTGACAGCATGTCAGAAGGTCTATCGGTCTTTAGCGAAGATTTGATGATGGTGGCGTGGAACCAGCAGTTTCTCGAGTTGCTGCAGATACCGGAGCAGTTTAACCGTCCCGGCGTCTCGGTGCGGGAGATTTTGACCTTCCAGGCCGAGCGGGGTGATTTCGGCCCTGTCAATGTTGAAGCAGAGGTCCGCGAGCGGTTGGCGCGGATCAGAGCTGCGACCGGCGTGGCAATGGTGCGAACCCGAGAGGATGGTCACATCTTGAGGCTGCGCCGCCGACCGATGCCCGGCGGCGGCGTGGTGACGATTTACTCCGACGTGACGCAAGATCGACTGCGCGAGCAGCAGTTGATCCAGGCTCAGCAAGCAGCGGAACGGGCCAACAAGGCGAAGTCCGAATTCTTGTCCTCCATGAGCCACGAGCTGCGCACGCCGCTCAACGCCGTGTTGGGCTATGCCCAATTGATGCGCGTCAACCCCGCCGAGCCGCTGACGGCTGACCAGACTGAGGCTGTGGACGCCATCCTGCAGGCAGGCGACCACTTGTTGCGGCTGATTTCCGATGTGTTGGACTTGGCGCGGATAGAATCCGGCTCCATCGCGCTGTCAATTGAGCGCGTTGACGTCTGCAAGGCGCTGGACCATCTGCGCCAGAACCTGCAGCCGCTCGCACGGCGACGGGGAATTGATCTGGTCATCGATGCCCCCAGCGTTTCGTTCGAGGTGATGTCTGATCTTACCCGCCTCAATCAAATCCTGCTCAACCTCGGCTCCAATGCCGTGAAGTACAACCGGGATGGCGGGCGCGTGACAGTGAGTGTGGAGCCGCGGATCGGCGGGGTGCTGCGGATCGCAGTGGCCGACACCGGCTTTGGCATACCGGCTGACCTTCAGCCCTCGGTGTTCCAGGCGTTCAACCGATTGGGGCAAGAGAACAGTGCCGTCGAGGGCACTGGCATTGGCCTCAACATTACCCGGCGTCTGGTGGAGATGATGGGCGGCCAGATTGGATTTGAGAGTCTGGTTGGGGTGGGGTCAACCTTCTGGGTTGACTTGCCCTTGGCCGAGGCGGACCCAGAGCCGTTATTGCCGGTTGACCAGCCACTGTTGCCCGCCGCCGTCGCTGGCACGCGGGAGCGGACCCGTCATGTGCTCTATGTCGAAGACAATCCGTCCAATCTCGCCTTGATGCGCAAGGTGATTCTGCGCCTGCCGCGCATCCGGCTGACAGCGGAAGAGGATGGGGCGCGAGGCCTTGCTGCGGCTCTGGCAGACCCACCCGATTTGATCATCCTCGACATTCACCTGCCGAGCATGACGGGCTTTGAGATTTTGGCGGTGCTGCGCAATCATCCCGCCACCCGTGGCACGCCTGTCCTGGCGCTCTCAGCCGCGGCAATGCCGGAGGATGTGGAGC
Organism: Alphaproteobacteria bacterium; assembly: GCA_004292755.1. Taxonomy (GTDB): domain Bacteria; phylum Pseudomonadota; class Alphaproteobacteria; order Elsterales; family Elsteraceae; genus RDXE01. The sequence goes on along the minus strand of RDXE01000031.1, from coordinate 4,058 downwards.
GCGCGCTGGAAGCAGGCTTCGACCGCTATCTTACCAAGCCAATCAACGTCCTTGATGTGGTGAAGACGGTGGAGGAGCTGTTGGTGTCCCCTGGCGCCTGACCTTTGGTTCGGCCTCGATTTCCCTTCTTCTTAGGTGGGCCTTGGTCAACCCACCGACAGGATTGCAGCAGATGGCAACACGGATTGACGGCAAAGCACTGGCGGCGGTGGTGCGGGAGCAGATCACCCAGGCAACCACCACCCTGACACAGACGGCGGGGGTGCGTCCCAGTTTGCATGTGGTGCTGGTGGGGGACGATCCAGCTTCCCGCGTCTATGTCAGTGCGAAAGAGAAACAAGCCACTGCTGCCGGGTTTATTTCGTATGTGCATCGATTGCCGGTGGAAACCAGCCCGGCCGCCCTGTTGGCGCTGGTGGCGGAGTTGAATCTCGATCCGGCGGTGGATGGCATCCTGGTGCAACTGCCGCTGCCACCCGGCCATGACACCCAGGCCGTCGTGGATGCGATTGACCCGGCGAAAGATGTCGATGGCTTCCATCCCGTCAATGCCGGGCTGCTGGCGCTGGGGCGGGCCCGCCTCGTGCCGTGCACGCCACAGGGCTCCTTGCTGTTGGTGCGCCAAACGGGATTGGACCTCAGTGGCCAGCACGCCGTTGTGCTTGGTCGCTCGCAGATCGTGGGGCGCCCGATGGCGGCCCTGCTGCTGCAGAGCGATTGCACCGTCACCATTGCCCACTCGCGCACACGTGATCTGCCGGACGTCTGTCGAACGGCCGATATCCTGGTCGCCGCTGTCGGCCGGGCTGAGATGGTGCGCGGCAGCTGGGTCAAGTCCGGTGCCGTGGTGATCGACGTCGGGATCAACCGGTTGACCGATGGCCGTTTGGTCGGAGATGTCGCCACAGCCGAGTGTGAGCATGCGGCTGCAATCACGCCCGTCCCCGGTGGGGTTGGCCCCATGACCATCGCCTGCCTGCTGCGCAACACTGTCATTGCGGCGTGTGACCGCCGCGGGCTGACGCTGCCGGCGCCGCTTACCGCCTAGCCGAGGGCGCTCGGCTGCGGCCCACCCGTGGCCCAGTCCAGCAGTTCGACCGTGTGAACCACAGGCAGGGCGGTGCCGCTGGCGATCTGGGTCATGCAACCGATGTTGCCGGTGGCGATGAGGGCGGCCTTGGTCGCCTCCAGATGGCCGACCTTGCGCTCCTTTAGGCGGGCTGCGATTTCGGCTTGCAGCAGGTTGTAGGTACCGGCGGAGCCGCAGCACAGGTGGCTCTCGGCAGGCTCGCGCACTGTGAAGCCTGCTTGGCGGAGCAAGGCCTGCGGGCCGGTCTTCAGCTTCTGGCCATGCTGCATCGAGCAGGCGGAATGATAGACCACCGTCGGGCGATCCTCTGCCGCCAGGGGGGCTAGCGGCAGGCGCTCCACCACTTCTGTTACGTCTTTGGCAAGAGAGGCAATGCGTGCTGCCCGTTCTGCATAGGCCGGATCCTCGCGCAGCATCCAACCGTAGTCCTTCACCGTGGTGCCGCAGCCCGATGCGGTGATGACAATGGCATCCAGGGGGGCTGCGGTGGCGGCGCGTTCCCAAGCCTCGATGTTGCGCTTCACCTTAGTAAGGGCGCGATCGTGCTGACCCAGGTGATGGTTCAGCGCTCCACAGCAGCCACCACCCTCGGCAATCACCACTTCAACGCCGTGGCGGGTTAGCAGGCGCACCGTTGCCTCGTTGATGCCTGGGTTCAGCACCTGCTGGGCGCATCCTGGCATCAGGGCAACCCGCATCCGCCGCTCGCCCTCGGCTGGGAACACTTGTGGCTTGTCCACCCAGCTGGGCCCCGGCGTGTTGCTGGGGGCAAGATCGATCAACGGTGCGACGCGGCTGGGTAACAGGCCGCGAACCAGCTTGCCGAACCATGCCCCAATCAAGGCAAAGCGAAACAGCGTTGGCGAGGGCAGCACCATGCCCAGCACCTGGCGCAGCATGCGGTCAAACCACGGTCGCTGGTAGTGTTCCTCAATATGGTTGCGCGCATGATCGACCAGATGCATGTAATGCACACCACTGGGGCAGGTGGTCATGCAGGACAGGCACGACAGGCAGCGGTCGATATGCTTCACATGGGCATCGCCGATCGGGCGATCCGGGTGTTCCAGCATATCTTTGATCAAGTAGATGCGACCCCGCGGACTGTCCAACTCATCGCCCAGCAGGGCGAAGGTGGGGCAGGTCGCCGTGCAAAACCCGCAATGCACGCAGGTTCGCAGAATCTGCTCTGACGCCGCCATGTCTGGGTCAGCCAACTGCACCAACGAGAAGGTGGTTTGCATCGCTTAGCGCCGTCCGGGATTGAGGATGCCAGCGGGGTCAAACCCCGCCTTGATGCGCGCTTCCAGCAGTGTTACTGCTGGTTGGCGCGGTGGAAACACAGGCACGCGGGTGCGCAGGTCCAGCGGGGCACGGACCAGGGTCGCATGGCCGCCCCCAGGCGCAATCGCCGCGCGCACCCGTGCCGCTCCGCCATCGGTCTCGCCGGGGGCAAGGCCCACCCAGATCAGCCCACCGGACCAATCGAACCAGCTGAGGACATGGTCGCCGATGCGCGCCAGGGTGGCTGGCCCCTCGCTGGGGGTGACGGACAGCTTCCACACTAGCAACTCTGGCTGGCGGGCCAGCGGCCCGGCATCGCGGATGTCCGCCCACAGGGTCAAGCTGTCCGCAGTGCCAAGGTGATGGCAGACAGCGCGGTCGCCCAACTCCTCGCGCAGGGCCGTCAGGCGCGCTGCCACGGACGGGGTGGGGCCTTCCAGGCGGAGCGCCGCCACCGAGTGCCCCATCCCGGCCAGCACCGGCATGGCGGCCGCGGTCGCGGCGGGCAGGTAGGCGGCACCGGATACTTCGTGGGCAGAGCCCATGCCAGCACACAGGCCCGCAATCGCCGCCTCGTCGGACAGCCCGAGCAGAAGCAGGGTTGCCACATCCTCGGGTCGCGGCAGCACCTTCAGCGTCACCTCGGTCATCACACCGAGGGTGCCCCAGGAGCCTGCGAACAGCTTCGGCAGGTCATAGCCGGTGACGTTCTTCATCACCCGACTGCCGGACTTGAACACCTCCCCCCGGCCATTGACCGCGCGGAAGCCCAGCGTGTGGTCGCGCGCGGCCCCGTGGGAGATGCGGCGCGGGCCAGCCAAGTTGGTTGCCACCATACCAGCAGCCGTGCCGCCTCCAGGGGCTGAGCCCAGCAAAGCGCCGTAGTCCGGCGGCTCAAACGCCAGCATTTGGTTCTGCTGGGTCAACAGATCCGTGATCTGGGCCATGGGCGTGCCGGCCCGGGTGATCAGAATCAACTCCTCCGGCTCATAGGTGATCACGCCGGACAGCGCAGCTGTAGAGACTTGCGCCTCGGGCCGCACTCCAGGACCAAAGCTGTGCCGGGTGGCGCTGCCCACCACTTCCAAGGCCGCACCACGCGCAGCATGGTCAGCAATCAGAGCGGCGAGGGTGGGTTCATCAAGGCTCATCGGTGGTGCCTGACCCAAAAAGATGTTTCAAGAGAAGCTGATTGTGTTGCTGCTTGCCGAGGTCGGTGAGGTGCCATGTAACGCTATGCCCTCTTTGACGTTCGGTTAGGCCCAGAGTTTCGAAGATTGACATGAGGCGAGGAGTCTCTTCTGACTCTAGATTTAAATTAGAATGCAAAGCTTGTTCGGTGTTAACAGCAAAGGAATTAATCAGATAATCTGTGATGTGGAGGGCAATGTCAGGCGGATAAGAGTATTCTAACAACAAGTTTCCAAATGCTTGAAACGCTTTAGAAATGTCTACATCAAGAAAATGGATAGACCAATCCCTGTCTTGTTCTGTCCGGAATCTGAGTTTAATTTCCTTCGACTCGAGTAAAACATGATTTCTATTCAAAAGTTTACCTTTGAGTTGAAGTATCTCACTCTCAAGTTGACTGACTTTGGCGCGTAGTTGCAGTATTTCTACATCTTTTTCAAGACTTTGAGGTCGATCTGCGCGCACCCAACCGGGACGGGGGAAGGTGCGTATC
>RDXE01000062.1 GCA_004292755.1 Alphaproteobacteria bacterium | reverse complement strand
CTCGGCTGTCCGCCACGGCGTGGCGACCCTCGCGGCCGGGGCCGGACAATCTGACGCGTGGGCGCCCGGCAGATAGCCAAGGCTCAACAGAAACTCACCCGTGATCTCGCCCCCTGTGAAGCGGAAGGTCCGCTTGAAGCGCAGCGACTGGATCACCTGCGCATTGTGCACCAGGGCAGCCAGCTTCAGGCGATTGCGCACCACGCGGCTATCGGCCATCAGCGCCTCCAGTCGGGCCGCATCATAGGCTGCCACGCTGTCGACCGAGAATCCGTCCAGCGCCTCGCGCATCCCGCTCCGGCGCTTCAGAACCAATTCCCAGGACAATCCGGCCTGAAAGATTTCCAGGCACAGCCGCTCAAACAGCACGGTCTCATCGGCGCTGGGGACGCCATACTCATGGTCGTGGTAGGGACCATGGACCGGATGCCCTTGGGCGAAGGCGCAATAGCCGCTCATGCCAAGGCCGCCAGTGCCTGATCAATCCGCCCCAGCACACCCGCCAGCGCATACCGCCGCCAGGAGGGATCGGCCGGACAGAACAGCTCCTGCGCTTCCAACAGCCATCGGGCCATCCTGGGATGCCCAGCCAGGCCCTTGCGCCCGCAATAGGCCTCTCGCCGGGCAAGGGACAGCGGAATGTCACCAGGATAGGTGCCACACTCCGTCAGCATGGGCAGGGTGCGTCGGTCGGGGAATATCTCTGGCAGGCACGACAGCAGCAGCCCAGGCACCCCAGTCGGGTCGCCAAATCGTGCGCTGCGGGCAATCGTGAAGCGCTCCGCACCGGGAAACCACTCGGCTGCAAAGGTGGAGGCACCGGGTTCGGCCACAAACAACTCGGTGGCCGCCCAGGGGCCAGCGCCGGAGTGCATGTCTAACAGCGCGATGGTCTCGGCCACTCCCCCCTCAGCCGCCAGGATCGCGCGCATGGTGCGGTTGGTCCAGGTCGGCCCGTGCCCGCCGAAATAGCTGCCTCCGGGATGGCTGTACTGCCCGGCATGGGCAGCCGTCGGGATCGCTGGATCAATTCTGAGCGCCGTCATCGGCACATCGGGCCAATGGTCGGGGTCAATCGCGGTTTGATGCTGGCGATAATGCGGGTTGTCTGGCAGCGGTGCGCTGAAATCGACGAAGTTGCGGTTGGCATCCACGCCATCTTCCGTCATCCGGCGCCGCCACGCGAAACCGTGGGGGTTGATGGCGTGGACGATCAACACGGCGAGATCGGGCGGCAGGGTGACGCCGCGGGTCACCAGCCCCAACTGCACGGCCGAGCCGACCGGCCCCTCCAACCCATGGGTACCAGACACCAGAACCAGCAGGCGCCGCGCCGTCATCGGGCCAAGGCGCAGGGTGTCGGTGGCCAGCACCTCCCCACTGGGACCAGTCAGCGGATGTGGCCATACCCGGTGGGTCCACCCCGAGGCAGCCGCCAGAAAGCGGTCCCGCGCTTCGGCATAGCTGTGGCTGACCCACCGTGCGTCGGTCATTCGCCAGCCACCTGGTCTGCGCGGAAGGGGCTGGCCCGATAAACGCCGAGAATCTTCAGTTCCTTGGTGAAGAACCGCAGCTCCTCCAGCGCAAGGCGCATGGCGCGGGAATCCGGGTGGCCGTCGGCATCAACAAAGAATTGCGTGGCGACGAACCGGCCACCAACCATGTAGCTCTCCAACTTCGACAGGTTGATGCCATTGGTCGCAAACCCACCCATCGCCTTGTAGAGCGAGGCAGGCACGTTGCGCACCCGAAACACCAGCGTGGTGATTGCCGGACCATCATCTATGTCCGGCACATCCGGTGTCCGCGACAGCACCACGAACCGCGTGGTGTTGTGGCTGGCGTCCTGGACGCTGCGGCGCATGACATCGAGCCCATAAATCTCCCCCGCCAAGCTGGAGGAAATTGCGGCCTGGGTTGGATCGCCTGCTGCCGCCACTTCGGCGGCTGCGCCCGCGGTGTCGGTGGTGACCACGGGCTCCAGCCCCAGCTCGCGGATCATCTTACGGCACTGCTGCAAGCCCTGGATGTGGCTGCGCACAGACTTCAGGCCCGCCAGTGTGGCTCCCTTCGGTGCCAGGAGCATGTGATCCACCGGGTGGAAGTGCTCCGCCACGATGTGCAGACCGGAACTGGGCAGCAGATAGTGGACGTCAGTCACCCGTCCGGCATGGCTGTTCTCGATCGGGATCATCGCCAGATCGGCATTGCCCTCGGCCACGGCGGCAAACGCATCTTCAAAGCTGCGGCACGGCAGGGTGGAGACACCAGGAAACACCGTGCGGCAGGCCAGATCGGAATAGGCTCCGGGAACGCCCTGGAAGGCTATCAAACGAACCAGATTGGCGGACATCAGGCTGGATTCCTTGACAGAGAGAGAGGCAGGCCATTTGGGACGCACAGCCCCACTCAATTCGGTCGCACCGTCAATGTGCGGGCTTTTTCCAGGTCGGCAGGCGTGTCCACGCCCAATGGAAAGGTGTGAACAATGGTGGCGTCGATGCGCATGCCTGCTGCCAGCGCCCGCAATTGTTCCAACCGCTCCACTTGCTCCAGCCCTGCCTGCGGCAGAGCGACGAACGCCTCCAGGGCACGGCGTCGGAAGGCGTATATGCCCAAATGCTCATACACATTGCCGTCGCCCGCGTGCAGTGGTAAACGGGAGAAGTACAGGCACCGTCCAGTGCTGCCATTGCCGTTGCCGTGACGCTCCAGTGCGATTTTCGGCGCATTGGGGTCGGCGATGCTGCGCGGATCGTGTAGCTCCACGGCCAGCGTGGCGATATCCACCTCCGGATCGGCCAGGGGCGTCAGCACTTGGCGCAGCACCTGGGGGTCGATGGTTGGGAAATCGCCCTGCAGATTGACCACGACGTCGAAATCCCCATCGGGGTCCAACTGCCGCATCGCCGCCATCACACGATCGGAGCCTGACGGCAGGTTGGGATCAGTCAGCACGGCGTTGCCGCGCACCTGCGTAATCGCAGCGACAATCTCCGCATCTCCGCACGCCACCACCACGGGTCCAACGGCTGCCGCCAGTGCCCGGCGCCAGACATGCACCACCATCGGCTCGCCGTGAATGTCGGCCAGCGGTTTGCGCGGCAGCCTTGAAGACGCAAGACGCGCCGGAATAACAACAATGGGGTTCATGAGCCTCAAGATGCGCTAGCAAGACGCGCTGACAGAATTCACAACCGATATCGTCACTGGCGGAACGCTGGCGACGATGGATCGCCTGCGTCACCCTGCCGCGGATCAGACTCCGCGCGCAGGCTGTCGCCAGCGAAGGGTGCTGACTATATCGGCGCCGTGGCGTGCTCACAACGGCTGCGGCCATTGCGCCGACGCCGGGAGGCATGGTCGGGACAGGGTTGCGAACGCGTCGCGACTAGCGTTAGCGTTGCCGCGCTCTGTTTGGGAGCCGTCTTTTTGGCGCCGTGTGTGGACGCTTGCTCATCAAGGAACGTGCCTGATGTCGATGATGGAGTGGAACAAGGTCTTCGCCGCGGTGCTACTGGCTGGCATCGTGTTCATGTCGACGATGATCCTTGGCGAAAAGATGGTCACGCCAAAGCCGTTGGCCCAGAACGTGGTTCGCGTCGAGGGTGCCGCGCAGGCAACCGAAACCGCCGCGGCTGCCCCAGCCGCCGAAGCGGCACTGGAGCCGGTGGGTCCATTGCTCGCCTCGGCCGATGTTGCGGCGGGGCAAGTGGTGGCGCGGCGCTGCACCTCCTGCCACACCTTTGAAAAAGGCGGCGCGAACCGCGTTGGCCCGAACCTGTGGGACATCATCGGCTCAGACCACGCCCATGCGCCGGGCTTTGCCTACTCGCCAGTGATTGCGGGCATGAAGGGCAATCCGTGGGATTATGAAGAACTGAACAAGTTCATCGCCAATCCGCGCGCCTACGCGCCGGGCACCAAGATGGTGTTCGCTGGCATCAGCCGGGTGCAGGAGCGGGCGAACCTGATCGCCTGGATGCGCACCTTGGCCGACACACCCAAGCCGCTGCCATAGGCTGATCGACGTGTCGATGGACCGCTCCGCGCTGGTCGCCCTAGCGGTCCATCTGGCTGAGGTGGCACGCCCGATCATTCTGGCGCACTATCGAACGGCTCTGGCGGTCGAAGCCAAGGGCGATGCCTCTCCAGTCACCATCGCCGATCGTGGCGCCGAAGCCGCCATGCGCACACTCTTGGAGGCCATGGTCCCCGATCACGGCATCCTGGGCGAAGAATACGGCACCGTCCGCGCCGATGCGCGCTATGTCTGGGTGCTGGATCCCATCGACGGCACCAAGGCGTTTATCACTGGCAAACCCCTGTTCGGCACGCTGATCGCTTGTTGCGAGGATGGCGTGCCGGTGGTTGGGGTGATCGACATGCCGGCTTTGGCGGAGCGTTGGGTCGGCGCCGATGACCGCCCGGCAACGCTGAACGGCAGCGTTGTGCGCACGCGGGCGTGCGACAGCCTTGCAGGCGCGCTGCTGAATGCGACCTCCCCCGATATGTTCAAGGGCGAGGATGCCACCTGCTTCCAGCGCCTTGCCCAGGCCGTGCGCCACCCCCTGTATGGCGCTGACTGCTACGGCTATGCGATGACGGCCGCGGGGTGGAATGACCTTGTGGTCGAAGCCTCGCTCCAACCCTACGACTATTGTGCCCCCGCGGCGGTTCTCGCCGCAGCGGGCGGCGTGATGACCGACTGGCAGGGCCGTCCGATCACTCTGGCGTCTGGTCCGCGGGTGATTGCAGCGGGTGACCCCCGCCTGATTGGGCCCGTGGTCGCCACGCTGGGCGGTGCCTAGCCTTGGCCGGTGACGGTACCCCCGTCCCCCACCTTCGCAGCGCCACGCCAGCGGATGCGCCCACCATCGCCGCCCTGCTGACGCTGCTGGCTGAGGAAGAAGGCTTGAGCGCCCGCCTGGACGCCGCAGGTGTGGAGGCCGTGCTAACCCGCTTCGCCCGCGCCGTGCTGGCTGAAGCGGCGGGAGTCAGTGTTGGTGTCGGGCTATTCTACCCCGGCTATGATCTGGACACTGCAACCACGGGGGTGCATCTGGAGGCGTTGGTGGTGGCACCGGCGTGGCGCGGGGCTGGCCTTGGGCGGCAGTTGATGGCGGCCGTTGCCAACGCCACCCGCGCGGAGGGCGGCGCCTGGGTCGCCTGGTACGCCCGCGCGGCCAATCGCCGCGCGCGTCGATTCTATCGCCAGTTGGGAGCTGTGGAGGAGCGTTACCTCAACCTCTACCTGCAAGATGCGCCGTTCGCAGCCCTGACGGCTCAGCGTTTACCGTAACGCCACGTGGTGGAGCCACCCAGCCACACAGTCACCAGCCCATCGCCGCGCACCTCCGCCAGTCGGGCGGCCAGCACGGGATCGGGATACCGCGCGAGGTAAATCTCCGCCCAGCCATAGCGGTTGGGGCGCGGGGTCTGGCTGTGGAAGAAGTCTTGCGGCATCCCCACCCGCGCCGCCACGGGGCTTGGATCCGCCATGCCATCGCGCACAAAGCGCACCAACCGATGCAAGGCGCCGCCGTGGGCGTCGGCCATGTCCAGGCCATTGGCCGCCAGCAAGGCAACCGCCAGCACGGTCGGCTCCACGGCGAAGGCGTGATAGTGGACGGCTTTAGCACCACGCGCCAACTCGAACGGCAGGCTGCCATCGGGTTCGATCAACGACAGCGCGTGATCCAACCGATCCACAGCCCAGTCGACTAAGGCCGGGTCCTCCGTCGCCAGACCAGCGGACAGCACCGCCAGCACGGCCCAGTTCAAGTGATTGTTGTTCGCCGCAGTGGAGCGTGAGGCAGTGTAGGCTGGGGCGACTGCCCAGCCGAGATCGCGCACCCAAGCCAGCACCCGCTGCCCTGCGGCACTCGCTCGCTGGTCGGGCGTCAGCAGCGGTAGATTGAGGGCGATGGTGGCAAGGGTCCATTTGCGCTCAAACCCACCCTGCATAGTCACCCGACCCAGCATCGCCCCGGCACTCGCCCAGTGATCCAGCCAGCCGAGCAAGCAGGTACCCAGGGCCGGGTTCTGGGCACCAGACACCAGGACCGCATCACCGATGCGTGCCAGCCCACGGGAATAGGTCTCAAACGGCATCGCCGCTTGCCTGCGCCGCTCCAGGGCCGCTGGATCAATGATCGAATGGGTGGGGTCATCCTTGCGATAGAAGGGCTCCACCACAACGTCCGAGACCGGATCGGGGGGCGCATCGCAGGTGACCGTCCGCGCTGATCGGGTAAAGGCCCGGCGTTGCTCCGCAACATCTGGCAGCAGGCGGTAGGGCTGCGCAACGGAGGCCGGGGGCGGGCTGCTTGCAACCACCCGACAGCTGCGCGGTCCCCGCTCGCCTGCCACCTCCAGCCCCGCCGCAGAGACACGGCCCGCAAGGCGGATTGGCCGCTCGCCCTGGAAGCGATACACGCCGTTGAGCGTGACCCGCCCGTCCGGGCCAACCACACCCTCGACCCGCTCCCAATTCTCCTGATCCCGCTGCCCGCGCTCGGACACTAACCGCCCATCGCGCACTGTGGCACGCCACTCGATGGTGAACCCCGGCGACGACCCAGCCGCTTCACAGGTTTGCGTGCCCCGATACAGCCCATCCCGCCCAAAGGCCGGGCTGGCCGCCAACAAGATCAGCAGGTAAACCGCACAGCGCATGGGCAGAGTGGACCACCCCCGCACGCAGCGATCAAGCGGCTTGGCGGACCCGCCATTCGGTTTTCAGATTGCATCTACCGATTGCTCTACTACCATTGCTAGCGTATTCCGTTCTCCTAACCATAGGGATAAACTCCAATAACTGGTCATATGAGGCCAAGCAACTTGCACCCGTAAACGGCACTCGCTATCAGGAACGTCATGTCGGCCGACACATCCCCCAACGAAGACGGCATTGATGAAAGTGTCTTAAATGCGGCACTGGAAGCGCAGGCTGCAAAACTTCTTCAGACAGATCGCCGTAGTCCGCTGATTCAGTTCGAGCGCGGAACCGGAAGACGCATCTGGCTGGCAGGCTTCCCATCTTTGGATTGGCTGCTTGACTCGATCCCCGACGCTGATGCTGCGAAAAAGGGGCTGCGCATCACGCCTCACCCTAGTACCCAGCCGGGATCACAGGTCGCTGCAGTGTCCCGCGATCCCGTTGGTGGAACCCATGCATCCGGTAGCGTTTTCGCCGATACGGACCGGAGGTTGCTGGACGAGTCGTTACACAAGATTGCAAAAGCCGGACGCACCTTCGCTCAAGAGAATGGTCTTGACGTAATCAAGCTGGTCACTGGCTTTTTGGAATGGCGAGACCCTAGCACCAACAAAGAGGACGCCAGTCCGCTCTGGTCACCCCTGCTTTCGACTCCCATCAGCCTGCGGGATGATGTGATGGCGAAACTTGATGCTCCAGAAGACAATGCAACATTAAGAAGAAAGCTCCACGACGAATTTCGGATAAAACTTCCGGAAATTGAAGAGGACGAATCTGTCGACGATTATCTTGATCGAATTACCAATTGGATGAAGGCTTCAGATCAAAAATTGCCTGGAGCTGTACTTCACCGTCGGGCTGCTATTGGAATCCTTAATTTTGCTGCCCTTCGACTTCACCGTGATCTGCAGCACCCAGCTGTTCGACGCAATCCCCACGTCCGACGAGTATTGGCAGGGCCGTTTAAGAAGTTTACAAGACCTGAGGACATTCCCTATGATTCGATAGTGCTCGAAGCATCGGGGCAACCAGACCCGCTGCCACCGCTGATATATGACGCTGATGGCACCCAACATGCGGCCCTTGTTGAAGCGCTTGTCAAAAAACACAGCCTTGTAATTGAAGGACCGCCTGGCACAGGCAAGTCACAAACCATTTGTAATTTAATTGCAGCAGCACTTGCAGACAATAAGCGCGTTCTGTTTGTATCTCAAAAGCAAGCAGCTCTGGATGTTGTTCGCCGTCGGCTTCATGATGCTGGGCTTGGGGACTTCTGTCTGGATTTGCACGGTACCGGGACAACGCGATCTGGATTTCTTGATCGGGTTCGTCGACGTCTACGCTTGACCCCACAACTTGCCCCCCGAACTGACAGTCGCCCTGCTCGCGATAACGCTTGGCGATCTTTGGCACTGCCTGCGCGCGCACTGGCAGAGCCTGTGGAGCCTGCAGGTGTCAGCGGCTTTGATGCCATCTGGGCCGCCGAGGCCGCTCGCGCTCGCCTTGGCTCAGTGGCCGATCGACGGCTGACGATTGAGGCGGCAGCTTCCCCTCTGACCGATGGAGAGATTGAACGAACCTACAAGCAACTGGCGGAGGCGATCGAAAAAGCGTCGACATGCGATCTGTCCCCTCTCCAAGGTTTGACTTTGAGGCCAGACATACCAAAAGCATTGGTAAAAGGACGACTGAGTCGTCTAGAGGACGCAGCTCTTACTCTTGCTAACGCAGCTCACCAAGCTGCAAATTGGCTTGCCCAACCACCCGCTGTTTCGACGATCACATTACATCAAGCACAAACTATCCAAGATCGCTTGGCTGCAGTCTCGGCGATCCCGGAGTGTGCCGATTTGGCGCTCTGCAGACAGGTCCTCAGCGATCCCGGATCAACGCTTCTGAAGGACATGGAGACCCTCTGCGAGGCACTTCATCCTGACGCCATTGGCGGCAATCGAGGGTGGATCGACCAGCCAATCGAGGATATCCAACACATTGCCAAACAGCTGGAGGGTGGTACTCGCACCCCGGAGGAGGCAAGACAGGCACAGGCGGCCTTGATTGACCTTCAGGAGGTGTTGACCGCAATTGCCAAAGCAACAGACATAGTTCTGCAGACGGTGGACCACCTGCGGCAGGCGCCTGATCGGTTGCGTCCGCCACCACGTTCAAGCGGGACCACGCCTGCCTGGGTCGCGGGACTGGATATGCAGCTTCTGGCTGACGCTGCTCACAATGCTGCTGAACTTCATGCCCACCTAACGGCAACATCGGCGCTCAGCCAAATACTTTCCCGCGACGTGCTTGCACTCCCCGGAGATCAAGCGATAAAGCACGCCGATACTCTAACTAGATTGACGGAGAACCGCATCTCGCCAATGCTTACAATCTCCCGTTTACCCACCGACCTGCGACGCAAAATTACACGATTCGCTACATCTGATGCAGTGACACTTGGGCAGCTGATCGACAGCCTGAAACGTCACAGTGATCTTGCGAAACAAGCAGACAGACTTCGGAGAGTACCATTGATTCGAGAAATACTGAAATCTGATGTTATTTTCGGCCCATCTCTTAGCTATGAATTATTGTTTGCAAAATCTTTGGCAAAGCTACCAGCAGCGTTCCTTAAGGTTGCAGTTCGTGCTGATGGAGATGGGTTAGAGGTATTACACACACTCGCAGACCAACTTGCGCAGAGGGTAGCGGTTGTTGACCGTTTAGGATTGCTACCCGACAAGGGCAGTGCGCGCATCCCTCAGCCCGATCCAATGGAGGAGCGGCGCGCTCAGTCCTTTGTCCGCGGTCTCCAGTCTCTTGGTATCGATGCGTCTATGCCGCTCGCGATCCGTCGCGCGAAGATTCATGTTGTTCTTAAGTTGGCGACAGCACGGGATCGGTTGCGGAGTGCCGGTTGGTGCGATCAAAATCCAGGACTTGGTGACTGGGATGGGTGGTGGGTCCGCGCCAATGGTGCATTAGCCGTTCGGTACTGTATTGAAGAGCTTCCCCTAGCGCTCCGTCAACGGATCATTCATATACTTGATCAAGAAGAAGGCACAATGCTATTCCAGGATTTACCAAAGCACTACCAGGATTTGACCAATGCCCTTACTCAGTATCTTGCCTGCAAGCGCGAAGTTGATGCTTATGTTGATTTTGGTTCCGTGGGTTTTGCCCCGCCTTCGCGTGCACTATTCGAGATTGCGCGTCATCTTGGGGAGATTGGGTCAACCTCAGCATTGTTGCCCTGGCTGGACTTAGAGTCACTTCGAGCGACCTTACGCGACGCCGGACGTGCGCCGCTGCTGCGCCTTCTCGACAGTGGCGTTGCCTCCGCATCCCAACTCTGGGACCTGGATCGGCTGGCGCGGTGGCGCCCCATCGCTGAAGCTGTGCTAAGTCGACCTGCAATCGCGCAGTTCTCTGGCTCAACAGCTACGGCACTACGAGCCGAATTTACAAAAGCTGATCTTGATGTCCGTGAGGAAACTATTGCGCGCATTGTGGCACTCTTGAGTCAAAACATAGCTCAGGAGGGTACAGAAACTGCTAAACTGGCAGAGATGACAGATCGTATTCTGCTGGAAACATTGACTAAAGCCAAGAAGACAAGAATGCCTATCCGGACGATTATGCGGCGTGCTCGTAAAGCTTTGACCGACCTGTTCCCTTGTTTTATGATGTCTCCACTCGCTGTCGCTCAGTTCTTAGAACCTGATGGGCAAAGATTTGATCTGTTGATCATTGATGAAGCATCTCAGTTGACGCTGCAAGAAGGATTGGGTGCCTTAGCACGAGCTGATCAGTTTGTCGTCGTCGGTGATCCACATCAACTTCCCCCAACAAGTCTGTTTCAGCGTCTGGATGATGATCATTTGGACGCTAGTGAGGACGATACTCAAGCAAATACTATTGATGTTGACAGTATTCTTGTGGCTGCGCAGGGGAGATATCCAACCCGGAGATTGCTATGGCACTATCGATCCCGTCACGAAAGCTTGATTCGATTTTCGAATGAGAAAGTGTACGACAATGAATTACTAATATTCGCTTCGGCTTCGGGTGCACACTGTAGCCGCGGTGTCCGGATGATCTCGGTTCCTAATCCAAGATATTTGAATCAGCAGAATGTTCCTGAGGCCCTAACTGTGGTTGAGCTTGTTGCTCGAATTGCTGAAGGAGAAATGTCAAAAGAGGATACTAGCCGTCGCACTCTAGCAGTCGTCGCAATGAATGGAAAGCAAGCTGATCTGATTGAGGATCGTTTAAGGTCTTACAAAGGCCGGAATACAGCTTTGTCAGATTATATTCAATGGGCTGAGGATGTTCGCAAAGAGCCGTTTCTGATCAAAAACTTGGAAAACATACAGGGAGACGAAAGAGATGTTGTGATACTCTCGATGACCTATGGTCCTAATCCGAATGGTCGTGTGCTACAGTTTTTCGGCGCGATCAGCAAGTCGGGAGGTTATCGACACCTCAATGTGATGATCACACGAGCTCGGGATCAAATGCTGGTGGTGTCATCCCTGCGCCCAGAGCAGATCTCAGATCGCCCTTCTGCCGCCCAAGATAGTGGACCGCGCGAGGGTAGAGTGATCTTGAAGCGGTTTCTCCAATATGTGGAGAGTGGAGGCGCTTATGGTGGCGCCAATGCTGTGGGACGCGGACCAGAGAGCGGCTTTGAAGAGGCTGTAGGTATCGCACTTGACGCAGCAGATATCCCGTTTGATTGGCAAGTTGGCAGTGTTGGCGCCCGCATTGATATTGCCATCCGGCACCCCACTCACGCGGGAGCCTATGTACTGGCAGTCGAATGCGACGGTGAACGGTGGCACCGCTCCGCCTCCCGCCGAGAAGCTGACCGCCTTCGCCAGGAACGGCTGGAGGCCAACGGCTGGTCATTTCATCGAATTTGGTCAAGTGACTGGTACTCCGATCCGACGCGAGAGCGTACTCGGCTGATCGCTGCATGTACTGAAGCCATTAATAATGCCAGGACAAAGGAGCTACCCAGTTCGAGCGATCCGGATATAGCTTCATGTCTTCATGACAAAATCGCTCAGCTGTGCAAGCAGGAAGCTCTTGATCAATACAGCGCAGACGATACTGATCAGATTTTGGTCGATCAAGTTGATGACCCGAGTGACGGACAAGCCCGACTTTCAGCGCGAGAAGGTACCGAGATCGTCCTGTATGAAGACGAGGACCCCACAAAGGAAAGACGGATGAGGTTAGTTCGTGGACGTCATGATCTAAATGCTGGATTGTTGGGGTTACATACGCCGCTGGGAAGCCAGCTAGAGGATCGTTTGGAGGGCGAGTGCTTCACTGTGACCCTGCCAAAGGGCAAAGTCCGCTACCGGCTAGCTCAAGTGATAGACCGCGCGGACGGTTGAGCCTCAGAAAAGCAATCTCGCGGTCAGCCTGGACCGGTTATCAAGCGGCTTGGCGGGCGCGGTTGGGCGTGCTAACCATGCCGACGACGGACCCGTAGCTCAGCTGGATAGAGCGCTGCCCTCCGAAGGCAGAGGTCGAACGTTCGAATCGTTTCGGGTCCGCCACTCCCCGCTCCCTGTCTGCCTCTTATCGCTGCCGATTGCGCGAATCACAGCGTGGCGGAGTGATGACCGTTAGGCCGCGCCGATGGTCTGCAGTTCGGTCACCACCCATTCGAGCATCGGGTTGCGAGCGTTGCGGCGGTGGCGGGCGGCTGTAATCTCGAACGTGTGGATGGGCAGCGGGGCGTCCTGCACCACTAGGCCGAACGCAGGGGCAAAGCGGCGGGCGATCCGGCTGGGCACGGTCGCGATCACACCTGTCTCGGCCACCATGGCAAGCGCCGGTAGAAACAAGGGCGCGGCGATCACAACTTGGCGGCTGAGGCCGCGCGCCGCCAGCAGGTCATCCACCAACCCCTGCAAATCACCGCCCGGCGACACCACGAGGTGGCGGGCGGCCAAGTAGCCCTCCAGGGTGAGTGTGTCGGTCGCGCGGGGATCGTCGGCCCGCAGCACCACAGCAAAGCCATCGCGGAGCAAGGGATCGGCGATGTTATCCCGACCGAGGTGCGGGAACACGCCAAGGGCCAGATCAACACTGCCATCATCAAGCGCTGCCAGGGCCTGAGCGCGCCCCAACGCCCGCGCGATCAAGCGCATGCCGGGAGCGACGGTGAGTAGGCGCTTGGCAAGGCCCGGCACCAGCGTGGCCAATTCACCATCATAGCCAGTCAGGGTGAGGGTGGCGGTGCTGCGGGCGGGGTCAAATGCTTGCGGCCCTGCAAGCGCGCTGTCCAACGCCTCAACAGCCGCGCGCACCGGTGCCTCCAGCTGCAGGGCAACGTCGGTCGGCTCCAAACCATGGGGACGGCGCAGGAACAGTGGATCGCCAAACACATCGCGCAACCGCTGCAGCGCATGGCTGATGGTGGATGGCGTTACCCCCAGCTGCTCGGCCACCAACGCTGCCTTGCGCTGACGCAGCAATCCCAGAAACACCAGGAGCACCATCAGGTCGAGGCGTCTCAATTCAAGATTTCTGAATTCTGACATGAACCGAGTTCGCTTTCGTCAAAATGACCTACCCGCTATCCAACCCCAGGGCAATGCCCATGGGAGACTGAGAATGAAGATAGCCGTGATTGGCGCGGGTCCGGTTGGAACTGCACTGGCCGAAGGGTGGCGCGCCGCTGGGCATGAGGTGATCCTGGGCTCCCGCAGTCCAGAGCAGGCCGACACCCAACTCAAAGCCGCAGCGCTCGGCTGCGCTGTGATGACCATCGCCGAGGCCGCCGCCGCTGGCGATGTGATTGCCCTGACCGTGCCATGGGGTGCCGTGGCAGAGACGGCCAACTCACTCGGGGCGCTCCACGGCAAGGTGCTGCTGGACTGCACCAACCCTGTCACCGTTGCCAATGGTCGCCTCGGCATCGATCAGCCAGACGGCGTGTCGGGTGGTGAGCGGGTGGCAGCCCTGATCCCCACGGCCCGGGTGGTGAAGGCGATGAACCAGGTGGGGTTTGAAATGATGCACCGGGCGCGCGATCTGCCAGTGCCGCCGGTGATGTTCGTGGCGGGCGATGACGACGCCGCGCGGGCAGTTGCCCTGCGTCTGGTTGGCGACCTTGGCTTCGAGGGGCTGGATGCCGGGGGCATCGTGCAGGCCCGCCATCTGGAGCATTTCGCGATGGTGTGGATCAACCAAGCCCTGGTTCGCGGTCTTGGTCGGGCGTGGGCCTTTGCAGCCGTGCGCGCAGCAGGAGGCCAGCCATGAGCCTCGCCAACCGTCGTGTCATCATCGTTGGCGGCGCCAGCGGAATCGGCGCCGCGGTCGCCGCTTGCGTGATTGCAGCACAGGGTCATGCCGTGATTGCTGGTCGCACGCAGGCCCGCCTGGATGACGCCGTTGCCCAACTGGGCCAGAGCGCCAGCGCTGCCCCGGTGGATTTCAGCGATGAGGCCAGTGTCCAGCGGTTCTATCATCAGGTTGGCCGCTTTGATCATTTGGTGCTCACAGCCTCAAGCGCCGTCGCCTGGGGAGCGATTGGCGAGATCGACGCCGTCAAGCTGCGCGCGGCGCTCGACAACAAGCTGGTCGGGTACTGGACGATGGTGCGCCTGGGCTTGCCGCAGATGGCGACCGATGGCGCGATCACTCTGGTCGGTGGTGCAGCGGGCCGGATGGCGATGCCGGGCACAGCCGCACTGGCGGCCATCAATGCCGGGGTTCATGCCATGGGGCAAACCCTGGCGGTTGAGTTGGCACCCCGCCGGGTCAACAGCGTCTCTCCGGGTTTGGTGGCAACCGAAGCCTATGACTGGATGCCAGCCCCAGACCGGGAGGCGATGTTCACCAGCGCTGCCAGCCGCCTCCCGGCGCGCCGAATTGGCCAGCCGGGCGACCTCGCTGCTGCTATCCTCCTCACCCTCACCAATCCCTATCTGACCGGCGCCATCCTCGACATTGATGGGGGCGGTCGGTTGGCGCGGTAGCCGCTCGCGGCCAACCTGGATCACCTCGCCAAGCGGCGCAGAAGGAGGGTGCAAGACAGAGTTGTCTTGTCGTCCTGTGCGCCCTTGGCTGGGTGCTGAGTGGGTGCCGATGTGCTATCGACTGCGCCATGGCAACGGTGCGGGTGCAGGTGCGGCGAAGTTTTGTCGCGGGTGTCAGCGCCACCGCGGCGTGGACGGACTTGTCGTTTGACCGCCACAGCCACGATGGCTTTGGCATCGGCGTGATTGGACGGGGCGGACAACGCTCCGCCTCTGGTCGGGGGCCCGTGGAGGCACTGGCGGGGGATGTGATCACCGTCAACCCTGGCGAAGTGCATGACGGCGCGCCGATCGACGGGCCGCGCGGCTGGCGGATGCTGTATCTCACGCCCGGCTTGTTCAGCACAGCTGCGCACGAGGCGGGCATTGCCAGGGGGGACCTTGTGGCGATCACCCGCCCGGTGATCCAGGATACACCCCTGGCCAGCGCCGTCGCTCGCGCCTACCACGCCGCGACTCAGGCAAACGCTGACAGCTGGGCGCGCGAGGAAGCTGTACTGACTGTGTTTGCCCACCTTTTGGCGCGGCACACCACGGGACAGCCGATCCGCCAGCCACCGCCTGCGGTGCGGCGCGTGCTGGAGTGTCTGCAGGATGATCCCGCCAGCGAGCACAGCTTGAGCGACTTGGCCGCCCTGGTCGGGCTCAGCCGGTTTCAGCTGCTGCGCGGGGTGCGCCGGGCAACGGGTCAGAGCCCGCACAGCTTGCGCCAAACCTTGCGGGTGCAGCGCGCCCAAGCCTTGATCCGCGCCGCCACCCCCCTGGCGGAGGCGGCAGTTGCCGCCGGCTTTGCCGACCAAAGCCACATGACCCGAGCCTTCGTGCGCGTCACCGGCGCCACCCCAGGCGCCTGGGCGGCAGCCCTGGCGTAAGATCGCGCACCTCTGTTCAAGACCCCGATGCGCGGATCATCCCACCGTCTCCCCGCACCAGAGGAGGAGATGGGGTATGGGTTCGCGCGGTCTTGGGTTTGTGTTCTGCGGCTTGGCGATGGTCACAGTCGCAACCATCGTCATCGCAGCCAAACTGATTGGGCAGGGGCTGCCCCCCTTTACTGCAGCCGTGCTGCGCTTCAGTTTGGCGCTGCCCGTGTTCGCGGTGTGGATGGCCGTCGTTGGCCACCGGCTGCCCCGGCTGGACCGCGCCTCCTGGCTGTTGCTGACCGTGCAGGCGGCACTGGGCAGCGTTGGCTACATGGTGCTGGTGATCCTCGGCACGCGCCTTACCAGTGCTGCAACGGCTGGTGTGATCTCCGGCAGTTTGACGGCGATGGTCGCTTTACTCGCCTGGATCGCGCTGGGCGAGCGGCCACAGCGGGCGCAAGTGCTGGCGATTGGTTTGGCGCTGGTCGGCGTTGGCCTTGTCACGGCGGGGGAGGGGGTGACGCTTTCCGCGGATGCGCTGCTTGGCAATGGGTTGATCCTCAGCGCCGTTGCCGCCGAGGCGGCGTTTCTGCTGCTGAACAAGCGGTTGCGGGCGCCAATCCCCCCGGTCGTGCAATCTGCCCTGATGACAGGGCTTGGCCTGCTCTTGTCCGTACCCGGCGCGCTGTGGGAGCAAGCATGGCTCACCCCGGTTAGTGACGCGGCCTTGCTGAGCGTCGTCTGGTACGCAGCGGTGCCAACGCTGCTCGGCTTCGTGTTCTGGTATGCTGGCGCCGCCCGCCTCTCGGGAGCGGAGGCAGCGCTGGCGACAGCTGTGCTGCCCGTTGCCAGCCTAGCCCTAGCCGCCATCGTGCTGGGGGAAGCGATTGCCCCAGCCCAAGTGTTGGGTATGCTGGCGGTGCTGGTGGCAGTGGTGGTCGGCAGCCGCCTTCGGGGTTGATTTTCTGCCCGGCCAGTCGGACGCTCAGCGGACAAGTCCGGGATCACTGACATGGCCCTTGCCGCCGACACCACTGGCTTTCGCGACTATGCGGCCGAGGCACGCGCCTCAGTTCAGGCGTTCTATCGCGAGCATCACGCCAAACAGACCCTCGCCTTCGCGCGCCAGAAACAGGCGGAGTATGGCGGGCTGACCCACCGGCGCATGGGGGTGTGGCAGGCTGTTGAGTATCTGGACCAATTGGTTGATGACAGCGACCCGGATCTGGACCAGTCGCAGATTGTCCACGCGCTGCAAACTGCTGAGGCGATCCGCGCCGATGGGGGTGAGCGCTGGTTTCAACTGACCGGGTTCATCCACGATCTGGGCAAGGTGCTGTGCCTGTTTGGCGAACCGCAATGGGCGGTGGTCGGCGATACCTATCCTGTTGGCTGCGCCTGGGCCGATAGCATCGTCTATCGGGAGTTTCTGGACGCCAACCCGGATCGGGATGATCCCCTGCTGCAGAGCCCGAACGGCATTTATCAGCCCGGCTGCGGCCTGGAAGCGTTGGAGATGTCGTGGGGTCATGACGAGTATCTCTACCACGTCGTGCGCCCCTACTTGCCGATGGAGGGGTTGGCGATGATCCGCTATCACTCCTGCTATCCGATCCATCGCGAGGGGGCCTATCACCACCTGTTGCGCCCCGCCGACCAGCGCCTGCTGGATCAGGTTCGCCGGTTCAACGCCTATGATCTTTACACCAAGTCGCCGGTGGCGCCCGATTGGACCAAGTTGAAGCCGTACTATCAGGACTTGGTGGCGGAGTTCCTCCCCGACACGCTGGACTGGTAGCCAGCCACCTGCTCGTTTCCCCTCAAGTCCGCTGAGAAAGACCAAAGATGGATGTGCTCCCCCTCGCTGATGACGTGCGCAAGGCCCTGGAAGGCATTACCACTGCCAGCATCACCACCATTCTGTTGAAGAAGGGGCTGCGGTCAGTGTGGATGCGGGGGACCAAGCCGATCCGCCCGGATCAGGGCCGCATTGTTGGCCGCGCCTTCACCTTGCGCTTTGTCCCGGCTCGGGAAGACTTAGCGACGCCAGAAAGCTGGTCGCACCCGATCTCTACCCGCGCCGCCATTGAAGCCATGGCGCCCGGCGTGGTGGTGGTGGCCGATGCGATGGGGGTGACCGACGCTGGTATTTTTGGGGACATCCTGTCGGCCCGCATGGTCAAGCGCGGTGTCGCCGCTCTGGTCACCGATGGTGCGATGCGCGACATGGCCGGTGTGCTGGGCACAGGGCTGCCCGTCTGGTGTCAGGGTGCCGCCGCTCCGCCGTCGGTCGCCTCCCTCACCTTTGTCAATTGGCAGGAGACCATTGGCTGCGGTGGCGTGTGCGTGAAGCCGAACGACGTGGTGGTGGTTGACGCCGATGGCGCCGTGCTGATTCCCCAGGCGCTGGTTGAGGCCGTGGCCGAGGCCGGTGTCGAGAATGAGCGGCTGGAAGGGTGGTTGATGCAGGAGGTGGAGCGCGGCGTGCCGCTGCCCGGTCTCTACCCACCCAATGCCGAAACCAAGGCGCGCTATGAGGCGTGGCGGGAGGAATCCTTGCGGGCTGGAGGCTCAGGCTTATGAGCGACGCTGGCATTCTGACCGTCGATATCGGTGGCAGCTCGCTGCGCGCGGGCATGGTCGATCGCAGCGGGCGCTTGGGGGCGTTGGTCAGCATTCCCCTCACCCATCGGTTGGATGCCGATGGCACAGCTGAAACCTCCCCCCGGCAATGGTGGGCAGCCATGCTCGCCGCAGTCGAAGCACTCGATCCCGAGGAGGCTGCTGCAATCGCGATCACCGGGATCACCCGCAGCCAGGTGCTGGTGGGGGCCGATGGGCAACCCGTGCGCTCAGCCCTGCTGTGGCACGACAGCCGGGCGGATGCCACCTTGGCCGGTCTTCTGGCGCGGCTGCCGGTGGATCACCCTGAGCGTGCGGGCCTGAATGCCTTCCACCCGCTGGCTCGGCTGTGGTGGCTGGCGGACCGAGAGCCCGAGGCCCTGGCGGCAACAGTCGCTGTGGTCGATCCCAAGGATTGGTTGAATGCCCGGCTGACCGGTGTGGTTGCCTCGGACACCGTCTCGCTCAGTCGCTTGAGCATGACCAGGGACTTGGCGGCCGCCGCCGGTTTGCCCGATCTGCTGCCGCCACTGGGCAATCCGGTGGAGGTGCTGGCCCCCGTGCGTGCGGGGCTGCCAGGGGCATTGGGGCGCTTGGCAGGCGTGCCCGTGATCCGCATGGCAACCGACACCTGGGCCGCAGCATTGGGCTTGGGTGCGATGCGCGCGGGTGGGTGCTACAGCCTGTCGGGCACCACCGAGGTGTTGGGCGTGGTGAGCGACCAACCGCTCGCAGCCGATGGCTTGCTCTCGCTGGATTGGGCCCACGGCCTCTGGCATCTGGGCGGGCCGATGCAGGCCGGCGCCGACTGTTTGGTGTGGTTGCTCGATTTGCTGGGCAAGCGCGGCCCTGTTGGCCCAATCCTGGATGGGCTGTTGGCCGGTGCCCGTGACCCCAGCCCGGTGTTGTTCCTGCCGCACCTGACCGGCGCACGGGTACCGTTCTGGGACAGCACCCGGCGGGGGAGTTTCCTGGGCCTCAATCGCCGTCATGGCGCACCTGACATCGCCTGGGCCGTGCTGGAGGGCATCGCCTGCCTGAACCGCCTGGTTCTCGACCGCGCCGAAGCCGCCCGCGGCCAATCAGTAGAGGCCGTGCGCTTCGGCGGTGGTGGTGCCAGCAGTGAACATTGGACCGCGATCAAGGCCGATGTGCTGGGCCGCCCCGTTGAACGCGTCGCCACCCCTGAACCCGGCCTCGCCGGTGCCGCGATTGCCGCAAGCGTCGCCCTTGGCACCCATGGCGATTTGGCAGCCGCCCAGCACGCCATGGTGACCGTGGCCGAGCGCATCCTCCCCGACCCCACCCGGCGCGCAGACGCTGAGGCGCTGGTCAGCCGCTATCGGGTGGCTGAGGATGCGCTGTCCGCGCTGTCAGCCGTGCTCGCAACGCCACTGCCTGCTTGGACGGCGGCGCGGTGAGGCATCACTCGGCAACGTTCTGGTTGCGAACATACTGGTAGGCCAAGTCCCCGATCATTTCGGCCTGAGCGCGGTTGGACTGCCAAAGAGCCAGGAATGCGCTGACGCAGCTTATGTGCTCCGACCCCGGTCGTGGACGCGATGCTGGGTTCGCCCTTAACTCCCAGTACCAGAAGGAGATTTGAACCATCCGCTGGTCAATTAAATCCTCTCTTTTGTCCAGTGCGAACAGATCGACGATAATCTGAGCCCGTTGTTTATGATTGCCACTGCCTTGACTGTGAATAGTTGGGCCGAAGAAGGATATGTAGGCCGCTGGATCGTCCTCCCAATCCCAGAGTGGATTGATTAGTGCTGGCTCTTCGCTTCCCATGAGTTCTGGCACCGTCCCTACCGGGGCCCTGTTTCCCCGTATTGGGAACTTCGTTTTCTTGTGTATAGAATTACAGTCATGGCAAGATACGCAATAGTTTCCAATATCATGGCTCAGCCAGTAATAACCTGCGCTGTTGTTGTAGTTTTGATAGTCACTCCTTGATGTCTCTTTCCCTTTTTTTGGTCTGAAATGATCAATTTCTGACTGTTCAAGCGAGAGCTTCGTTTCACAATACGCGCACAGACCATGCTGCTCCTCAAGCAGGATAGCCTTGATCTTCGACCAGTCCGGGCTATCTGAAATGATCCTACCATCAGCAAGGTTCGCTCTGGTCTGGTTCGCAGCGCGGTTCAGCCAAGTTGGAACCGCAGCGTTGATCTTGGCTTCCACCTCAACGCGGGAGCACTTGAGGGCACGCATGCTGGTTTACTCACGACCAGCCAGCAGGCGCATGGCCTTCAAGGCGGCATCCTGATCGCCGTCCGTCGCTTGGCGCAGCAGTTTGGTGATCTCCTCCGCCACCGGGCCAGAGCGTGTGGAGTCCAAGCCAAAGTAACTGCTGAGCAAGATTTCATTGGCACTGCGCCCAATCAGGGCCTCGGTGCCGCGGCGAACGGTGGCGGTGCCATCGTCTTGTAGTTCGGTGACCAGCACATTCTCCGGGTGAACAGTGCCCGCCACCAGGGGAGAGTGTGTGGTGGCGATGAACTGCAAATTCGGGAATGTGCGCGTTACATCCTGAACCACCCGGCGCTGCCACTTCGGGTGCAGGTGGGCATCAATCTCATCGATCAGGACAATGCCGGTCATGTCGGTCAAGGCCATGGTGTCCGGGATCACATCACACATCTGCCCAATCAAATCCGTCGTCCAGGCAAGGAAGGCGCGATAGCCATCGGACAGAACACTGAACGGAAGGGGGCCGTCGCCCAAATCCACATAGATGTCCCGTTGCGGCGCTTCCGTTAATCTGATCGGCTTGCCCCCCAAAAGGGATGCCAACAAGTGCTCTACTTCCTGCTGCCGCTGTTTGGAAAGGGTTTGGAACCAACCGGTGAGCGGACGCAAGGAGACCTGTTCCTCAAATAACCCCGCCACCCGTTGGTACCGAATTCCTCGTTGGCGGTTCATCGCTGCTGCATTCCACTCTGCAAGCTCAATTCTGCGGCTGGGGTGGTATCCAGCAACGAAGCAATAAGGAGAGAACTCTCCAAATAGCACAGAATTCGCCAGATGCTCTTCATATCGGAAGTTCTCAAAGAAGTCTTTGACTCCAATTTTTGAGATTACGTCTTCAAAGAAGGTAATTTGTTCGAAAGGATTAACGATAAAATAGTTCAATTTTTCTTGACTTGACGTTACGATACGTTGAAAATCTACTGCAAAGCCTAACATAGAGGGAATTTTCGCCGGATCGAATTTCACATCAACCACTTTTTGAATGTGCTTCACAAAAGCTTGTCTCTGCGCAAATTCAATATCTAACTCACTTTCTGAAAGAAGGTAGGTTCCTTTGACTGCCCCTACTAACATGTCACTGTCAACTCTTTCGGAAGATTTGACAGCCTTGTTCCTTGAGAGAAATACCGGACGAAATCCACTCCCAGAAAGTATTGGACATATTGCATTGAATGCAATGGCTTTTAGGATTGCACTCTTTCCAGATCTATTATCTCCCACGATCAAAGTGTAATTATTGACTGACGCATCATTGGTATTTCTTTTAGGGACGCTGAAACTAATGGCTTCAATATCGAAGCATTTATAGTTTTCAAGGATCAAACTTCTGACGTACATTCCGTACCTACCCCATTTTTCTTTACGGAGATGCTGGCAAATCCCCCTACCCCCGCACCCGCGCAAGAGCCTCCAGTAAGGTGCCTGGAGTCAGCACTTGCGGCAACACCTCCGGTGTGGCGCCCGGATGTGGGGGATACAGCAGGTACAGCGGCACACCGGCCCTGTCATGGCGGCGCAGCAGGGCGGTTATCGTCGAATCGGGGCGGGTCCAGTCGGCCGTGAGGGTCACCACACCGCTGCGGGTGAAGGCATCGGTCACGGCTGGGGCGGCGAGCGCGCCGCGTTCGTTGACGAGGCAGGTGATGCACCAGTCGGCCGTGGCGTTGACGAACACCACCCGGCCCTCGGCCTGGGCGCTGGCAACGGCGGCGTCGGACCAAGGGGTGCGGGTGTGGCTGGGGGAGGCTGCCGCGTGCGGGGCCGTGGGCTGCGCCGTCATCCACAGGGCGATCGCCAGCCCGGTGAGGCCTGGCAGCACCGCCACCAGGGCGAGCCAGCGCCGGTCGCCAGTGCCAGCCACGCGAACCCAGCTGAGCCAGCCGAGTGCGACCACGCCAATCAACGCCGCCAGCACACCATCAGCACCAGTCTGGCGCGCCAATACCCAGATCAACCACACCGCGCTGGCGAACATCGGAAATGCCAGCGCTTGCTTCACCTGCACCATCCACACACCGGGCCGCGGCAGCAGACGAAGGGCACCGGGCACCGCACTGATCACCAGATAGGGCAGCGAGAGGCCAAGCCCTAGGGCTTGCAGCACCAGCATCGCCACGGGCCAGGGCTGAGCCAATCCCCAGCCAAGCGCTGCCCCCATGAATGGCGCCGTGCAGGGGGTAGCAACCACCACAGCGAGGGCACCCGTCGCAGCTGAGCCCAGCAGGCCCTGACGCTGGGTCCAGGACTGCCCGACGCCCGCAATCCGGCCACCCACCTCCAGCCAGCCAAGCAGGCTGAAGCCAACGGCCACCATCACCCAGGCCATCACCAGCACAAACAGCGGTGATTGGAACTGGAACCCCCAGCCAATCGCCCCACCCGCAGCCTGGATGGCACCCAGCAGCCCACCCAGCAGTGCAAAGGTCAGGGCAACACCTGCTGCATAGGCCAGACCATGACGACGCGCGGAAGCCCGGTCGGCACTGTGCGCCGCCAGACCCAGCGCCTTGATCGACAGCACCGGGAACACGCACGGCATCAAATTCAAGATCACCCCGCCCGCCAGCGCGAGCAGCAGGGCGAGAGCCAAGCCAACACCCTCCCCGCCACCGCTGGTGACCAGTGGAACCGGTACAGTCAGCGCCAGGGCGTCGCGCCGCACCTCTCCCCCATTGGCTTGGGTCAGCGCCAGCACGGCCTCAAACGGGCTCGGGTCTTGGGTCGCGAGGCGCACCTCCACCACCAGTGCGCCATCGGCTTGCCGCAGCACCCGCTGGGGGGCTGCATGCTGCAGGCGTTGGGGGTCAAGGGCGAACAGATGCCCCTCTGGCGTTGGACCAGGGGCCAGACCTGCCGCCAGCACCACCCGCAGCCGGTCGCCCGCACGCTCGGCCGTCACAGCCCACGGGTTGGGGCGCGGCTGGGCGGCATCGGCGGCGGCAAACCGCGCCATGGTCTCGGGCAGCGCTGCATAGGCGATGGGGCCAACCGGCAGGTCTAGCACCAGCGTCGCCTCTTCCGGCACGCAGATTTGCTCACACACCAGCCAGCGCGCCTCTGCCTGGAGGCGCACGCGCGCCCCAAGGCCAGTGCTGGGCACAGTGATGGAAACCGGCAGCAGCACCTCGCCGCTATAGCCGTGGTTGACCAGCGGACCGAACGGATAGCGGTGCGGTGCGGGCCATTGGATTGCACCCGCGGTCACGCCGGGCGGCAGCAGCCACTCAATCTCCGTGGCAAGGCCACTATCGCCGGGGTTCTGCCAATAGGTGTGCCAGCCGGGCTTCATCTCCAGCCGCAAACCGGCGCGGAACGGCTGCCCCGGCACCACCGTTGCCACCTCGGCCTCCAGGGTCGCGGTGACATGGGGCGTGCGCACGGGATTGGCGCTGGCCGCCCCACCGATCAGGAGGCACGCCAACATCCAAAGACTCAAACCTGCCAGGATTGACCCAATGCGCTGCATCACAGGAGCGGCAGCCTACGCGCGGGTGGGGTTTGAGGCCAGGGCTTCCAACGTCGCGCCGCAGCCAGCCCTTCCACCCGCTCAAGACAGCGATGGGGCGGAGGCTGCCCTCCGCCCCGACCGCCGGTGCCTAGTTCTTGGTCTTATCAACCAGCTGGTTGGCCTTCAGCCACGGCATCATCGCCCGCAGCTTGGCGCCGACTTCCTCAATGCCATGCTCGGCACCGCGGCGGCGCATCGCCTTGAAGGAGGCGCCACCCGATTGGTTTTCCAGCATCCAATCGCGCGCGAAGCGGCCGGACTGAATGTCGTCCAGAATGCGCTTCATCTCCGCCTTGGTCTCGTCGGTCACGATGCGCGGGCCGCGGGTGTAGTCGCCATACTCCGCTGTGTTGGAGATGGAGTAGCGCATGTTGGCGATGCCGCCCTCGTACATCAGGTCGACGATCAGCTTCACCTCATGCAAGCACTCGAAATAGGCCATCTCCGGCGCGTAGCCAGCTTCGACCAGAGTTTCGTAGCCAGCCATGATCAGCGCCGACAGACCACCGCACAGCACGGCCTGCTCGCCGAACAAGTCGGTCTCGCACTCTTCCTTGAAGGAAGTCTCGATGATGCCGGCCCGCCCGCCGCCATTGGCCGAGGCGTAGGACAGCGCCAACTCCAGCGCATTGCCCGAGGCGTTCTGCGCCACCGCGACCAGGGTCGGCACCCCGCCGCCCTTCAGATACTCGGAGCGGACCGTGTGGCCGGGGCCCTTCGGTGCGATCATGAACACGTCGAGGTCCGCGCGCGGCACGATCAGACCGAAATGGACCGAAAACCCGTGGGCGACGGCGAGGGCGGCACCCTCCTTCATGTTCGGCGCGAGTTCGGTTGCATAGATGCCCGCGTGATGCTCATCGGGGGCCAGCACCATCACAATGTCCGCCACCTTGGCGGCATCGGCTGGCGCCAACACCTTGAACCCGGCCCCTTCGGCCTTCTTGGCCGTGGCCGACCCCGGACGCAGCGCGATGACCACATCCTTCACACCGCTGTCGCGCAGATTGAGGGCGTGGGCGTGACCCTGGCTGCCATAGCCGACAATGGCCACGCTCTTGCCTTTGACCAGGTTCACATCGGCATCACGATCATAATACACGCGCATCGGGAGACGTCCTCCGGGGGAAAGCGGCATCGTGGTGCCGCGGTGCGGCCATCTACACCATGGCCAGGGAAAAGAGAATGGAGGATGCCGTCCAGGGCCGGGGCATTGGAACAGTGCGCCTGCCCGCCCGGCATCCTCCCTGCCAATCACGCCATGACGGCAGTCGTCAGGCCGCTGCTGCCTCACCAATCGCCGTTGGGCCGCGCGCGATGGCAACCACGCCCGTCCGGCTGATCTCCACCAGACCGAGGGGTTCCATCAGGCTGCAGAACGCATCCAGCTTTTCGGTGCCCCCGGTCAGTTCGAAAACGAAACTGTTGTGGGTGGCGTCCAGTGCCCGCGCGCGGAAGATGTCCGCGATGCGCAGGGCTTCGATGCGTTCTTCGCCGGTGCAGCGTACTTTGATCAATGCCAGCTCGCGCTCGATACAGGGGCTTTCGACGGTCAGGTCCGCCACGGTGTGGACAGGTACCAGACGTGCCAACTGCGCCTTGATCTGCTCGATCACCATCGTTGTCCCAGACGTTACGATGGTGATGCGCGATTGATGGCGCGCGTGGCTGACTTCAGCGACGGTCAAGCTTTCGATGTTGTAGCCGCGCCCGGAAAACAGCCCGACGACGCGGGCCAAGATGCCGGGTTCGTTGTCGACGATGACGGCGATGACGTGGCGACTGATCACTTGGGAGGTAGGCACGACAGCAACTCTCCAATACCGAAGCCCGGAACCGGGGCGAACACGCCGGGGTCAGCAGGCGGGGTCAGCAGGCGGGGGGGATGATCCGTTAGACCAGGACCATGCCTTCCTCGGTCGCAACGGGATCGGCCTTGTCCTCCGGCCCCAGCAGCATCTCGTGGTGCCCAGCACCCGACGGGATCATCGGGAAGCAGTTTTCCTTTTCATCCACCGCAATGTCGCACACCACGGGGCCATCGGTGGCCAGCATGGTGTCGATCACGGTTTCCAGCTCCGCCGGGTTGGTCGCCCGCAAGCCCGTCGCGCCGAAGGCGTCCGCCAGCTTGATGAAGTCAGGCAGTGCCTCGGAATAGCTTTCCGAATAGCGGCTGCCATGCAGAAGCTCCTGCCACTGGCGGACCATGCCCATCCAGCGGTTGTTCAAGATGAACACCTTGACCGGCAGGCGGTACTGCACAAGCGTTGATAGCTCCTGAATGTTCATCAGGATCGATGCCTCACCCGCGATGTCGATCACGGTGGCACCGGGGTGGGCAATCTGGGTACCCATTGCTGCTGGCAGACCATAACCCATGGTCCCCAAACCGCCGGAGGTCATCCACCGATTTGGCTTGTCAAAGCCGAAGAACTGAGCCGCCCACATCTGGTGCTGACCCACTTCCGTGGTGATGAACACGTTGCGGTCCTTCGTCTTTTCAAACAGACGCTGAATCGCGTATTGCGGCTTGATGATGCTGTCAGACCGCCGATAAGACAGACAGTCGCGCCGACGCCATTCTTCGATTTGACCCCACCACAAGGGCAGCGCGTCCGTGCGAGCGGACAAACCCCGCTCCCGCCAGCGCGCCACCATCCGGCGCAACACCCGTCCCGCGTCGCCGATGATCGGCAGATCGACGCGCACATTTTTGTTGATCGAGGACGGATCGATATCGACATGAATTTTGGTGGAGTTCGGCGAGAACGCCGTGAGCTTGCCGGTTACCCGATCATCAAAGCGCGCGCCAACATTCAGCATGACGTCGCAGTGATGCATGGCGAGGTTGGCCTCATAGGTGCCATGCATCCCCAACATGCCGAGGAATTGCTTGTCGCTGGCTGGGTAAGCGCCCAGACCCATCAGGGTCAAGGTGCAGGGGAAGCCAGTCAGCCGAACGAACTCCTTCAAGGCCTCCGATGCCTCGGGACCAGCATTGATGATGCCGCCGCCGCCATAGATGATCGGGCGCTCGGCCCGCACCAAATGGTCCAGCGCCTGATCGATCAGCGCATCCTCGGCATCCAGGCGCGGGCGGTAGGTTGGGTGCGCGCGGCCCACCAGGCTCTCATACGGTCCCGTTGCGAACTGAATATCCTTCGGCAGGTCGATCACCACGGGACCTGGGCGCCCGGAGGAGGCAACGGTGAACGCCTCATGCAGCACGCGCGGCAGATCCTCAATCCGCTTCACCAGATAGTTATGCTTGGTGCAGGGACGGGTGATGCCCGTGGTGTCGCACTCCTGAAACGCATCATTGCCGATCAGGTGCGTTGGAACCTGCCCAGTCAAGCAAACCAGTGGGATCGAATCCATCAACGCGTCGGTCAACCCCGTCACGGCATTGGTAGCACCAGGGCCGGAGGTGACCAGCACCACACCCACCTTGCCGGTCGAACGGGCATAGCCTTCGGCTGCATGCACCGCTGCTTGCTCGTGGCGTACCAGGATGTGGCGTACGAAGTTCTGCTTGAACAGCGCGTCATAAATTGGAAGGACCGCCCCTCCCGGATAGCCGAAAATAACCTCAACCCCCTGATCCTTCAGCGCCTGCATTACCATTTCCGCACCCGTCATGGTGCGGGTGGCGCTGGTGGCCGGGGCCTCGGGGGCGATCACTGCGGTCATCATCGGCTCCATCACATCCTACAGGACGCTGTAGGCGATAAGAAGGTCATCGCGCGGCGGAGGTTATGCCGCGCGCGGGACGGCCACCCTAGGCATCACGCCTCACCGGGTCAATGGGAGTCCGTCAAGAATCGCAAACATTTCGTCGCATTGTGCGCAATAATCTTGCGCAAAAACACGCGGTGCCTGAGCCAGCTGGGTCCGACACCACGTGGTTTGGCGTTTGGCATAGTGGCGGCTCGCTTGCTGCGCTTTGGCGATCCCTGCCTCCAATGACCAGACCCCTGCCAGGACGCCCAAGAGTTCCGGCACGCCCACGGCTTTGCGCAACGGCGCATCGACCGGCAGGTGCTCGACCGCACGGACCTCCTCCACAGCCCCAGCCGCGACCATGGCGTGGAAGCGGCGATCAATGCGGTCATAGAGCCAGGGACGCGGTGGATCGATCACCACGGGTCGAATCTCGACGCCCGGCGGTGGCCCATCCGGCGGCTCGCACTGCCAGTCAGTCAAGCTGCGACCGGTCCCGTGATACACCTCCCACCCGCGGACCAAGCGTTGGCGGTCCCCGATCGGGCGGCGGGCTGCAAGGGCCGGATCGAAGCGGGCGACAGCTTGATGAAACCCCTCCGGCCCCAACCGGTCACGCAGGGCTTCGGCCTCAGCACGCAGGGCTGGATCGATGGTGGGAATGGCGCTGAGCCCCTGCATCAAGGCCCGCAGGTACAGACCCGTGCCGCCAACCAACAGGACTGGACCTGCAGTCTCCGCCAGCGTGGCCGTCGCCAGCGCGCGATACCGGGCAGCCGTCGCTGTTTCGCGGCCATCCAGAACACCATAGAGGCGATGGGGGGCCTGCGCCTCCTCCTGCTGATCGGGACGCGCAGTCACGATGCGCAGGTCGCGATAGAGCTGCATGGCATCCACATTCAGGATTGTCCCGCCCGTGCGCGCGGCCCAGGCCAGGGCCAGGGCTGACTTGCCGGACGCGGTTGGCCCGATCAACGCTGGGATCACCCGCTGTGGCTGCACCACGCCATCACCACCCTGGACAGCGGGGCGCTCGCCCGGCATAGACGCCCGGCCATGACCCATGTCCTCGTCCTGATCGCCCCACCCACCCATCCGCCCCTCGATGCTGCCTTGGTGTCAGCGGCAGTCAACCTGATCGCCCAGACTGGCGCCAGTGTCGGCGCGCCCGTCTGGCTGTCACCGGGTGAGGCGGTGGACCTGCCGTTCACGGGGGATGCCGCAGTTGTTGCCACCGCAGCGCGCGTCAGCCTGAGCCCGGAGGTGCTGGGTCGCCCCATTGATCACGCCGTCGTGGCAGTTGCGGGTCGGCGCAAGCGGCTGTTGGTCGCAGATATGGATTCAACCATTCTCCAAGGCGAAACCTTGGACGAGTTGGCCGTCATCGCCGGGGTTGGTGAGGCCGTAGCGGCAATCACCACCCGGTCCATGCGGGGGGAGCTGGACTTCGCTGGTGCATTGCGGGAGCGGGTCGGCATGTTGGCTGGCCTGGACACCGGCGCGCTGCTCACCACAGCAGCAGGCATGCGCCTGATGCCCGGCGCGAAGGCACTGGTGCGCACCATGCGCGCCCATGGCGCCGTCACCGCGTTGGCCACGGGTGGCTTCACCTATTTTTCTGCGATTGTCCGCGACTGGGTGGGCTTTACCCTGGACCGCGCCAACACCCTGCTGGAGGCCGACGGGCGGCTGACCGGGAAGGTGGGCGAGCCCGTATTCGGACGGGAGTCGAAACTGGAGACGCTTCAATCGTT
Source organism: Alphaproteobacteria bacterium (assembly GCA_004292755.1). Lineage (GTDB taxonomy): Bacteria > Pseudomonadota > Alphaproteobacteria > Elsterales > Elsteraceae > RDXE01. Next base: position 9,229 of record RDXE01000062.1, on the reverse strand, counting down.
GGCCGCCCAACATGGCATCCCTGCTGTCGAAACCATGGCCGTTGGGGATGGTGCCAATGACCTTGCGATGATCCAGGCAGCGGGTTTGGGTGTTGCGTATCACGCGAAACCCGTGGTCGCTGCGGCAGCAGCCGCGCGTATTGACCATGGCGATTTGACTGGACTGTTGTTTTTGCAGGGATACTCCGTGGCTGAGTGGACGCTCTAACCACCTGAAACCCCGGCATTTATGCGTCTGACGGAGGGAATGGAACTCCATTCTCTGTCATCTTTGCGCCTCTGCCACAACGATAACGACACAGTCAAGAAAATCTTTTCCTTTGCGCGCTATGCATTATCGGCTAAGCACCTTTGCATTCGCCGCGGGATTAGGCAGGGTGTCTGACATTTCAGGCACTGATCCCGTACTAGGCTGGGGTCAACACCAGTCGGCACAGAAAGGAAGGTCGTACCGGTACTGCCGGTGCTCGTCAGGGAGATAGATGCGATGGATCGACGTGGCTTTTTGCGCATGCTCGGCGGCACAGCCGCAGCATTGATCGGCACCACCCCTGCAGTCGCGTCTGTGTACGGCGATATGGAAACCTTCTCGCCGGTGCCGTCTTCCTCTCTCGCACCAGCCACACCGTCTGCCCCGGTGGTTGCGGCTCCGTCCGTTGCACCTGCCAGCCCGCTCACCGGCAGCCGCAGCATTGCCTTGTATCATCCGACCTCCGGCGAAAGCTTCATTGGCGAGTATTGGCGCGATGGCGACTATCTCCCCGATGCGATGGACCGTCTGACATGGTTCATGCGTGATCGCGCGCGCGGCCAGCGCCTACACTCTATTGATCCAGGCGTGTTCGATTTCATCCGCGATCTAGCTGCCGAGATCGGCTGGAACGAGCCGGTTCATCTGATCTCCGGCTACCGCGCCGGTGTGCCGCGGACCCGCCGCGCCAGCCGGGATTCCCGCCACTTGGAAGGCAAGGCGGTTGACATCCGTCTGCCGGGCCACAACCTCGGTCGCGTCGGTCGCGTTGCGATCTCAATGAAGCGCGGCGGCGTTGGCCTCTACCGGTCCAGCCACCTCCACCTGGATACCGGTCCCGTCCGCACCTGGGGGCGTGGCTAGGCTCTCGGTCGGCGTTGGGCCGCAGCGCGTCAACCCTGCGGATCCCTGGCATGGGTGCCTTTGACTGTGATGTGACCGTGCAGCCGATCGAGCAAGCGTGGCGCCTGCTGCGCCAGCACGGCGTCGTTCTGCTCCGCCGCGTGTTTCCTGCCACCGACATTCAGCGTCTCGCCGAGACTGCAGACCGTGCTTATGCCTGGGCAGGCACCGGCGGTTTCGACGCTCTGTCCGAGTTTGATCGCGCTCAGCTCAACGCGCATGCGATGATCATCGACCACCTCTCCGTGGCGGACGTGCCCGCACGCCGCTGGCTGGCCGAGCCAGTGCGTGATCTGGCAGCCATGGCGCTTGGGGCGCCCGTGACCGTTGCCCATTGGTCGTTCTGGCGGCGGGTTGAACCCGATGATGTGGAAGAGGGCACGGCCTACAAGCTCCCGTTCCACCAGGATCAGCGCATCCTGGGCAAGCCGCTGATCAATGTCTGGATTCCACTGGTTGACGCTGGGGACGACGCGCCAGGGCTTGAAGTGGTTGCCCAACGTCTGCCTGGGCTAGAGCCAACCATCGCAGCGGACACCAACATTTACGGCAAATCCGGCGTCCAGATCGCGACAGAGCATGTCACCACGGCTTACGCCTCCGCCCTCGTTCGCCCGGTGCTGGCGCCGGGCGATGCTTTGATGTTCTACGGCACCACCATCCATCGCACTCACATCGCTGAGGGTATGACCAAGCGGCGTGACAGCATTGACCTGCGCTTCGTCATGGCGTAGCGCCAATCCAAGACCAAGTGTTCCCTCGCGGCTGCACTTTGCGCTAGGACAGCGGAATGTCCTTGTTTGACCCCGGTCGGTTTGAGGCAGACCTCGCAGCGCTTGGTGCCGCAGACAGCCGCCTTGCCGCTGTCCTGATCCAGACCGGCCCACCACCGATGCGGCGCTGGCCGGAGGGATTTGAAACCCTGGTCGACGTGATCATCGGTCAGCAAGTCTCCACGCACGCGGCGAAGGCGATCAAAGCGCGGCTGCGCACGGTTATTGGCACACCGACGCCCGCCGCACTTGCCAACGCGACCGAGGCGGAGTTGGTGGCGGGCGGCCTCAGCCGTGCCAAGCAGCGCTACCTGCGCGGCCTCGCTCAGTTGGTGCTGGACGGTGCATTGGTGCTGGAGGCGTTGCCATCACTGTCCGATGACGACGCGATCACCATGCTGATCCAAGCCCCTGGCATCGGGCGATGGACGGCTGAGATCTACCTGCTGTTTGCTCTCGGTCGCGCCGATGTCTGGCCTGCCGATGATCTGGCGCTGCAAGCTGCTGCCGCCCATGTCCATGGCATGTCCGAGCGCCCAAAAGGCAAGGCCGCGCGCGCCATTGCCGATGGCTGGTCACCATGGCGCGGTGCAGCCGCGCACTTGATGTGGCACCTCTACCACCACCAGACCGGGCGCGCTGGTACCAGCGCCGTTTCAGGAGACAGTGCATGATCCGTTCGGTGATGAGCCGCCGTCCCGCCCGCGGCGGCACCCCCGATGCGTTGGTGGTGATGCTGCATGGCCTTGGCGCCAATGGGGCCGACTTGATGGGTCTTGCCCCCTATCTGGAGGATGCGGCACCGGGGGCCGAGTTCCTGGCCCCCGACGCGCACGAGCCATGCGATATGGCGCCGATGGGGTTCCAATGGTTCAGCCTGCAAGACCGCAGGATGGAGGTGATGGCGCCGGCCGCGGCGGCGGCATCACCCGTGGTGAACCAGTTCCTGGATGAGGAACTGGCCAAGCGTGGCTTACCACCAGAGCGGTTGGTGCTGCTGGGGTTCAGCCAGGGCACGATGATGTCCCTGCAGGTGGCCTTGCGCCGCCCGCAGGCCATCGGCGGCGTGATTGGGTTTTCGGGTGCGCTGATGGAGACACCCAGCTTCGATGCTGACGTTACCGCCCGGCCGCCGGTGCTGCTGATCCACGGCACCGATGATGGCATCGTGCCCTTCGGCGCGATGGCGAAGGCCGAAGGCACTTTGAAGCGCGTCGGCGTGGAGGTTGGCTGCGTTACCTGTCCGGGAGTTGGCCATAGCATCGATGATCGCGGCCTCGCCGCAGCAGAGGCCTTCCTGTCGCGGGTGCTTGGCTAAGCCTTCACTCTCCTGCCGCATTCCGCTACCAGGATCACGCTCGCCGCTGGGAGATGTTGAGCCATGAGCCGCACAATGGACCGCCGCCTATTGCTGTCGCTGCCAACTGCCGCCATCGCTTGGACGATCACCGGCTGCACCACACCCCCACCCGTTACACCACGGTTTGCCGAGATCGGCTTTCGCAACCAGCCGCAATACCGCTTTCGCGTCAGCAGCGCTGAAGCCGCCAATGTGTTCCAGCAGACCATGGCGCCGCCGTTCGTGGAGCATCGCGCCCCCGTTCCACCAGCCGAGGCAGCCGCCCGCTGGCTGCGCGACCGGGTGGTCGCCAGTGGCGGCGAGCACACGTTGCGCCTCGTGGTCAAAGAAGCCTCCATCCGCGAAACAGCGTTGGAGCGCACCCAGGGCGTGCGTGGCCTGTTCACGACCGATCAGAGCCATCGCTACGACGCCGTGCTGGACGTCGATCTTGAAATCCGCAATGCCCGCGGCTTGCGCGATGGTGTCGTGACGTCCCGAAGTGAGCGCTCTCGGACAGTGGCGGAGACGATCAGCCTGGCCGGGCGCGAACGGGTGTGGTTCGAGATGGTCGAGGCCATGGGCCAAGACATGAATTCCGAACTGGATCGCGGCATTCGCTCGACGCTGGTGCGATTTCTGGTCCTTTAGCCACGCGGGCGATGGCGCCCGGCTTGCCTTTGTCGGCGCGCGCGGTCACCCTGACGGCCACGCGCGCGGCAGATGGGGAGGCGGTGGGTCGTGGCCAAAGTCCGGCGGTTGATCAAGACCCTTGAGGCGGAGGGCTGGGAGCCCGCCTTGAAACGGGAAGATTTCACCTTGTGGCGCCATCCTGAGCGGCCACAGCGGCTCACGCTACCAAGCTACAAATGCAGCATTCCGGAAGGCTTGGCCCAGCAGGTGGCTGCCATCGCCGGGATCACCTTGCGGGCGGAGTAGCCACCATGACGCCCTTTCCCGCGCTGCTGCACCCTGGCCCAGACGGGTCCATCACGGTCAGCTTCCCCGACTTGCCCGGCTGCATTGCCGTTGGCGACGATGCAGCGGAGGCGCTGCGCCTCGCCGAAGATGCCCTTGCCCTGCATCTGGATGGGTTCACCCAGGCGGGTGAACGGCATCCAACGCCCGTTGCACTGGATCGCCTGCTGGATCAAGCCCGGGCCGAGGGAGTTGCCGTTGGTCTGGTGATTGCCCGACCAGGCAAGGCGCCAGCGGTTCGGGTTAACATCACCCTCGACAAGAACCTGCTGGCCGACATCGACGCCGCCGCAGCCGAACGGGGTACCACCCGGTCTGGCTTCCTGGCCGAAGGTGCCCGCCGTCTGCTGGAGCGTTGACCAATGCCCGCCTACGCCATCGCTGAGCTCACGGTCACCAATCCCGAGGCCTATGAAGAGTATCGCCGATTGGTGCCCGCCACCGTCGAGGCCTTCGGCGGCACCTTCCGCGTGCGCGGGGGCACCGCGGTGCTAAAGGAGGGGGCTCCCGAACCAGGGCGCATCGTGGTGTTGGAGTTCAAGGACATGGCGACGTTGGAGGCGTGGTACGCCTCCCCTGCCTATCAGGAGGCTTTGGCGGTGCGTCTCGCCAACTCCGTTGGCCGGGTCGTGTTCGTGGAAGGGCTGCCCACGGCCTAGGCCGTGCGGGGCCGCGCAGCCGCCTGACCAGACACCCGGTGCCAGGCGACCATCACCGCGGCCAGCACGACCACTGCCCCACCCTGGTGCGCCGCGCCCAGGGACACCGGCACGTGGGCCAGCAAGGTCGCGATGCCAAGGGTCATCTGCATCAAGGCGGCCGCTGCCACCAGCAGGCCAAGACCGCGCAGCACGCCATCGCTGCTGCGTTGGGCCGTCCAGGCAAAGGCCAGGGCCAGCACCACGGTGGAGATTGCCAGCACCCGGTGATGGAACTGCACGGCCGGATGGTGCTCCAACGCGTTGGCGATCAGCCCCAGCGCCGGATTGCGATAGTCCGGCGGCACCAAGCCATCGCCCATCCACGGAAACTCATTGTAGATCAGCCCGGCATCCAGGCCCGCGACGAAGCCGCCCGATAGAATGGTGACTGCGACCGGCACCCACAGCCAACGCGCGGCCCAGCGCACACCGGGCGAGGCCGCGGCGGTGCCCCAGCGCCCAGCTTCGCGCAGATGCGACAGCCCAACCCACAGCAGGCAGGCAAAAATCACGAGGGCCAAGCCCAGATGCGTTGTTAGGCGATAAGGGCTGACCCAGGGCACATCGCGCAGGCCCGAGGCCACCATCCACCAGCCAATCGCCCCCTGCAGACCGCCCAGCACGAACAAGCCAAACAGCGGCAAGCGCCACTGGCGTTGAATCCGCCCTGTCGCAAGAAACCACAGATACGGCACCAAGAATGCAATGCCGATCAGCCGCCCCCACACCCGGTGGATATACTCCCACCAGAATATGGTTTTGAATTCCTCAATGGTCATGCCGCGATTGACTTGGCGATACTGCGGACTCTCGCGATACAATTCCAGCAGTCGCTGCCAGTCTGCCTCCGTCAAGGGCGGCAGCACGCCGGAGATTGGCTCCCAGCGGACAATCGACAGGCCACTTTCTGTCAACCGAGTGATCCCGCCGATGACCACCATGGCGAACACAAGGCCTGCGACGGCGAACAGCCAAGTCGCGACAGCGACGCGCGCAGCCTCCGCCCGATTGGAGATCGACGGCGCAGCAGTGGTGAGGGTCGGGGCAGCAGCTGTCATCGGTGTCTCGGCAGTCTCGCGGGTCACGGCAGGAGGTGTCGGCAAGAGGTGGCGTGTTCCACCCGTTGCGTCAAACTGCCTGCCTGCGACCAAATCGCGCGAGCGGCTGCCGCCCCGTGACGGCTCAGTTCAGACGGAACTCCACACCAGCACCGACCCGTGCCGGGGCGACGATGCCGCTCTGTGCGACGCGCACGGAGTGGAGGCGTCCGTCTAGGCTGCGTTCCCAAAACTCGAGAAATCGCGTGAGGGCCGGGTAGCGTGGGGCTAGGTCAAGCTCCTGCCAGATGTAGCTTTGCAGCAGTTTTGGGTGGTCTGGCAGGCGATAGAGAATCTCTGCAGTGGTGAGGCGCCACCCCTGGAGTTGCCGGTCGAGCATGGTCATGTCATCCCCCTGACGGTACAGTGACAAGTGCAAGTCCACGCTCAGGATGCCTGACGGTTCATAGACCCTCAAGAAAAAATTGTGTAATCTCAATGTATTAGCACTCTCCTGCGGTGAGTGCTGCCAAAGCCCTTGAAAGTTTTGCCGCCGCGCCCTACCTCTCGGCAGCACTCACGGGGGGAGAGTGCTAACACGCAGCTCCCCCGGCTTCTGAGGTGCTGGTAAGACTGAAGGAGGACGCCATGAATTTTCGTCCGCTACACGACCGCGTTCTGGTGAAGCGGTTGGAAGGGGAAGCGAAGACCGCGGGCGGGATCATTATCCCGGATACCGCAAAGGAAAAGCCGATGGAAGGCGAAGTGATCGCCGTCGGCGCAGGCGCGCGGTCCGAGGACGGCAAGGTGCATCCGCTGGAAGTGAAGGCCGGCGACCGCATCCTGTTCGGCAAGTGGTCTGGCACCGAAGTGAAGATCGACGGTGTGGAATACATCATCATGAAGGAGTCGGACATCATGGGGATCATCGATGTCACCGCCTCCAAGAAGAAGGCCGCCTAAGGCGCCACTTCTACCCACACCCCATGTGACTAGCCTGTGAGGAAATCATGGCTGCCAAGGACGTGAAGTTTTCGACCGACGCCCGCTCCAAGATGCTGCGTGGCGTGGACATTCTGGCTGATGCGGTGAAGGTGACCCTGGGTCCCAAGGGCCGCAATGTCGTCATCGAGAAGTCGTTCGGCGCCCCGCGCATCACCAAGGACGGTGTGACGGTCGCGAAGGAAGTCGAACTGGCTGACAAGTTCGAGAACATGGGCGCGCAGATGCTGCGCGAAGTGGCCTCGAAGACCAACGATCTGGCGGGCGACGGCACCACCACCGCGACGGTGCTGGCGCAAGCGATCGTGCGCGAAGGCGTGAAGGCGGTTGCTGCTGGTCTGAACCCGATGGACCTGAAGCGCGGCATCGACATGGCGGTGGAAGCCGTCGTCGCCGACGTCAAGAAGCGCGCCAAGAAGGTTTCGACCAACGAAGAAATCGCGCAGGTCGGCACCATCTCTGCCAATGGCGAAAAGGAAATTGGCGAGATGATCGCCAGGGCCATGCAGAAGGTTGGCAACGAGGGCGTGATCACGGTTGAAGAGGCGAAGAGCCTGGAGACCGAGCTGGATGTCGTCGAAGGCATGCAGTTCGACCGCGGCTACATCTCGCCCTACTTCGTCACCAACGCCGACAAGATGGTGGCGGAGCTGGAAAGCCCCTACATCCTCCTGTTCGAAAAGAAGCTGTCTGGTCTGCAGGCCATGCTGCCGGTGCTGGAAGCCGTTGTGCAGTCCGGTCGTCCGCTGATGATCATCGCGGAAGACGTGGAAGGCGAGGCTCTGGCCACCCTGGTGGTGAACAAGCTGCGCGGTGGTCTGAAGGTTGCGGCCGTGAAGGCGCCGGGCTTCGGTGATCGTCGCAAGGCGATGCTGGAAGACATGGCGATCCTGACCGGCGGTCAGCTGATCTCCGAAGACCTCGGCATCAAGCTGGAGAACGTGACGCTCGACATGCTCGGCACTGCCAAGAAGGTGGTGATCGAGAAGGAGAACACCACGATCGTTGACGGCGCCGGCAAGAAGGGCGACATCCAGGCCCGCTGCCAGCAGATCCGCAACCAGATCGAAGAGACCACCTCCGACTACGACCGTGAGAAGCTGCAAGAGCGTCTGGCCAAGCTGGCCGGTGGCGTTGCCGTGATCCGCGTCGGCGGTGCGACTGAGATCGAGGTGAAGGAGCGCAAGGATCGCGTGGACGATGCGATGCACGCAACCCGCGCGGCCGTCGAAGAAGGCATCGTGGCTGGCGGCGGCGTTGCGCTGCTGTACGCGACCCGCGGTCTGGAAAAGCTGAAGCCCGCCAACGACGATCAGCGTCGCGGCGTGGAGATCGTCCGCAACGCCATCACCGTGCCGTGCCGCACCATTGCGGACAATGCCGGCGAAGACGGTGTGGTGATCGTTGGCAAGCTGTTGGAGTCCAAGGACACCAACTACGGCTACAATGCCCAGATCGGCGAATACACCGACATGGTGAAGGCCGGCATCATCGACCCGGTGAAGGTCGTGCGCACCGCTCTGCAGGACGCTGCTTCGGTTGCCGGTCTGCTGATCACCACCGAAGCGATGATCGCTGAGCGTCCGAAGAAGGACTCCGCTCCGGCCATGCCGGGTGGCGGTGGCGGCATGGGCGACATGGACTTCTAAGTCCAATCGAACAGCCACCATGGACGACGGACGGGCCGCCTTCGGGCGGCCCGTTTCGCATGGGGACGTCTACAGGCTTCGTCACTGCGTGCGGCACCGGCGCCCCGGTGCGGCCACCACCTCCGCCAGCACAGGCCGGTGGTCTGACCCGAGGGAGGGACCAATGCGTAGTGACCCGATGCGCACGCCACCACAACTCAGGATCTGGTCAATCGGGACTCCCACTGCCCAGGACAGCGGCTCAGGCACTCCGTCAAATGCCCGCCACGTGGGGCCAACCAGCACTGGCTGATCGAGACCAAGACCCGCGATGATTGCCCGAAAGCGCGGCGACCAGGGCGTGAGGTTCCAGTCTGCCAACCACAGCTCGGCTGAGGCAGGCGGCAGATTCCAAGCCGCAACTGCCGCCGCTTGTACCCCCTGCACCCGACCGAGGGGTGGTAGCGGCCAGCGCAGATGGAGGGTGCGCACCACCACCTCCTCCACCGCCACTGGTCCCCCACCCGTCGAAATCGTCACGCGGAGGCTGGTCACTGGCACAGCCCCCTCCCCCTCTCCCACCCGCTCGACTGCGGTGGCGAGCACAGGCACGCGCGT
>RDXE01000092.1 GCA_004292755.1 Alphaproteobacteria bacterium | reverse complement strand
TATCCTGAAGCCAGAAATTGGATAAGCGCGTGCAGGCTGAAATCGAAGCCGTCCTCATTCCGCGTTCGGCCACCTTACGCCGACGACCTTCGCCGCCACACACCATCCAGACCAGAACACCATCAGACTCTCACTATGAACGGCCCGGACCTGGGGGCTGGGTCACAGACTGGCGGCATAACAACCAACACCCGATACCAGCTTGTTTGCGCCGCAGACCTGTCCAACGAATGGGGTCCACCTCAGCCAACTGAAGCGCTGGTCGACCTTGACCGCCTGACCACGTCGGCATGTTTCTACCGCGGCAGTGCAAGGGATGCCGCCCGCGACTGTCCAAAGAACGCCAACGTTGCCGCCGCCGTCGCACTCGCCGGGCTTGGCTTCGAGGCGACCGAGGTTGAGCTGATCGCCGAGCCCGCCGCCCCCGGTAATTGCCACAAAATCGCAGTCGAAGGGGTGAGTGGGACGATGCGCATCAACCTCACCTGCGTGCCATCGCCGAGCAATCCGAAAACCTCGATGCTGACGGCGCTGAGCGTCGCCCGGATGCTGTTGGCGGGGGAGGCGGGGAGGGGTTGAGCGGGCCCAGCTATACACCCGCCGGTGTAACAGGGATCAAATCATGGCGCCACGTCACCCCCTCGCGGCGCACCACCGCCGGGGAACCGGCTGCGAGTGCGTTGCCGGCAATGGTGCCGGTCACCACTGCCCCCGTGCCGATGATCGAACCCGCCCCAATATCTGCGCCTTTCAGCAGCGTGACATTGCGTCCGAGCCAAACATGGTTGCCGACATGGATTGGACGCGCTGGGTTGATGCGTCGACCTGTCTCAATGTCAATGATAGAATGCATATCGCTAACGGTTGCCCATAGATTATCAGATATCAAACAATCATCGCCTATCGTGATCAGTTCGGGCTCATGTGCGTGCAACGTGATCAGGCCGACGGCACGGCAGCGGGCGCCTATTTTCACTTTTGCTCCCGGCGCGCAGTGGACAATCAGGCTTGGCAGCGAGCAGCCGGGTCCAATCTCAAGCGACGCATCCGAGCCGAGCACGGCATATAGACTGGCGATACCGGTCCCTTCAGCAATCGCAATCTCTGTGCCAGCTCCCTGCAGTTCGATAAGGCCGCCGGTGCTTGCCTGAAAGGCCGCTGGGATTTGCAGGCGATTTGCAGCAGGCTCACCGCTGATGGTTAGCATAGTTGACCACGCGAACGTTGGCGTAACGAAAGGGCACCGACGCCGGTGACGATCACTGACTTCATGGCTAAAATCGATCCTTAGGTGTTGCTTGCGAAGTCCAGATCGATACAATCAAACACTGAACTGAAGCCATTTGGCGCCGTAGGTCTACTAAGACTTCTATCTGTCTCATTTAGATCTTTTCCTTCTGTTCGTTCGGCATGAACACTCAGGCAATCGAGTGCATATTCTTTTCTGGTGCCATGAAATCGCCCTTTCGATCGCAGTGACGTGTTTTTATTTGGAACAGTATCTCGTGGCCTTTTCCCATACACCGTTTCCAAGCAGTTTTATGAACGGAGAAACGGGCCGCCACTCGACTTCCCTCACCGTGCGATCTGTCGGCCGGGCTCGCTCAGTTGCGGTGCGGTACTGCAGGGATTGAACGAGCCAGCCGCCGACAGGGTCAGGCTCCGTTACCGGCTTGCTTGGTGTCAACACAGATTGCAACCGGGTTCTCACCTTGTTCGGCCAGACCGCCCGTGACGCCGTGGTTAGCAGGCAATCGTTCGCGGTGGCTTGGCCACTGTGCCGCACTGATCGTCACTCACAGGCGTTGCATCGGTTAGATTGCCGCGGGGGGCAAGCCGCCAAGGTACGCTTGAAAGTCAGGCGGGATGATGGTACTGACGCTTCGTATCGTGGTGATGCTTTTAAGAAATCTCGCGCCGGAGCGTTCATATGAATATCAATGCAGACCGGTGGAGTATTTTGCTTCGAAGTGATCGCGAGTTTTTGTCAGACGTGGTTGCAAATATCACAGGCTGGCTCGATCCATATGCAGCCCTGCGTACAATCGACTTATTGAACCATCAAGAGAACCAAGACATCAAAGGCTCGTTACTAGAGATCGGAATTTTCAAAGGAAAGTATTTTTCTTTACTTGTGAGATCTGCGGCAAGGACCAGTGAGTGCGTTGTCGGACTTGATACATTTGACTACGTTGATAAGAATACTTTTCAGGAACAGTTCGCGCAGCGATTCTCGCCCGACTCTCTTGCCGCAGTAGCGCCAAGTGGGTTGAACCTAAAACTTGTCGAGTCAGCCTCCAGCAGCATGTCGGCGACGAGTTTACGCCAAATTCTGGCGTCGGAAGCGCGGTTTATTAGCATAGACGGTTCACACGAGTACGACGATGTCATGCTGGACTTGAGATTGGCTGATGATATCCTCGGACCTGGCGGTATCATTGCGGCTGACGATTATCTGAACCCGATTTCCCTTGGTGTGACCGCCGCCATCGATCGGTTCATAGACACAAATCATACAATCGTTCCGTTCGCATACGTGTCGAACAAGCTGTTTCTGTGCCGTTCGGCCTGGGCTGATCGCTACAGGTCGGTGCTGCACGACGCTATTCTGGCCGACAATGGCACCGAGGAACCGAAAAGTGCGGCGTATCAGAACAATTTTAATGCCGGCGCGTGGCGAAACATCGAGGCGCGCTACCGGGGGTTTCGTATCCTGACGGTGCGTTTGTAGCCCCGCGCTTGCGCAGTGCCACTCTTTTCTTCGCCAACCCCAAAAGGGGTTGGGCTGTGGGTGTCATTGCCGAATCAAGTGGGTGTGATAGTCTCGACACCGGAGGGATTGGCACTTCATGGATGACGCTCGCATCGCGATCCGCGACCCCAGTCTCGTAAGAGTGCGGCTTACAGAAGCGGGTCTTGAGGGAACGGTGGCCGCGGTGATTGCGCACGGGCTTTCGGCCGGCGTGCTCGGCGTTACGATCGACGGCAAGCTCGCGAGGGTGCTGCTGCCGCAGGCGGCGCCCGATGCGCCGGATGGCGAGCAGCACTTTCAGATGCTGTGGCCTCGGCAATGCCGCGACGGGCGCACGCATGAAATCGGTGTTGTGCTGGTCGGATCGGGCGGTCCTGGGCAGATCCTGGCCCAAGGCACGCTGCCGATTTTACCGGCGACACCTGTGCGCTGGCACGGGCAGTTAGAACTCGCATCCGTTGCCAGTGTCTCTGGTTGGCTCAGCGCGCCGCAGGACCCTGATCCCGCGCTTGATCTGGTCGTTGACGGCGAGGTGATTGACCAGATCAGGTTGAGTGAAACGCGCCCGGACCTCGTGGCAATCGGTTTTGGCGCTGGTCGCACCGGGTTTCGCCAACCAATGCCGTCGGCCCGGCTGCGGGCACAGGCCTCCGTGGTCGAGGTGCTGTATCAAGGGGAGGCGCTGCGCGGCAGCCCGGTCATGGTTGATCCCGGTTCGAACTTAACCCTGACCCTGCAGGCGGTCGAGGGCGGTGTTCTCGTGTCGTGCGCCGGTGGAGATCTGGCCGAGGTCGTGGCGACCATGCTGATCGATGGCCGGGAGAGCGGTCGCGCCTATCTCACCCGCCAACCGGGCTTGCGGCCAAGCCACCAGGCGTTGGTACCGCTGACGGCAGATCCGGCTGCGGGACCGGATCGGGTTGTCCAGGCGCGATTGCCCGGCGGTGGCTTCAGCGATCCGCTGGTGGTGCGCGTTCCGGATTTCCTTGTCTTTGTTGAGGCGGTGTCGGCCTCTGGGATGGTCGGCTGGGCCGTGCGTGTTGACCAATCACAACCGATCGACCTAGTGGTCAAAGCAGGCGATCAGATGATCCCAGCGCAGGTCGAGTGGCTGTATCGTTCGGATGTCGAAGGTCACATTGGTCGACCTGCCCCGCAATGTGGCTTCAAAATCACCTATCACGTTAGCCCTGTCGCGCTGCCCGCGGCGGTCGACCTAGTTGACCAGACGTCCGATTGCGTGATCGCAACGGTCCGCCTTGCGCCGAGCCACCGGGTTGCCGGCGAGGCGCGCAGCCACCTGAGGCGCGTTGCGGCACCCGGTCTCCGTGCCCTCGACCTCCAAGCGGCGGGCACTGATTTGCTTGTCAATAGTCCCGATGTGCTGCAGACGCCGGGGCTTGGACAGCGTAGACGCCAGACATCGGTCAGCAGCCCGCGCATCAGTGTGGTCATGCCGGTCTATGGCGGGCCGACCGACACCGCAACCGCGATTGAAAGCGTGTTAGCAGCAGGCGGTGAGCGGCCGTTTCGGCTTATCATCGTCGACGATGCATCGCCCGATCCTTTGATCACCAAGTACCTCGATGCGCTCGATCGGCGTGGTGATCCGCGGGTTACCATGATCCGGTGCCAGACGAATGGCGGGTTCTCGCGGGCGGTCAACCTCGGCATGCTGGCGGCTGGGACGGATGATGTTGTGCTGCTGAATTCGGATACCGAGGTGCAGGCTGGGTGGCTCGACCGATTGGCAGCCGTCGCTGCGAGCGACCCGACCATCGGAACCGTCACCCCAATCTCCAACAACGCCGAGATCTGCTCAATCCCCAAGATCTGCCAGTCTCGCGCGGTGCGTCGCGACTCTTGGCCCGCAGAAATCGATCGCGTTGCCGCTGCCGTGAATGGCAGCGCTGCCATCGATGTTCCTGTTGCCGTCGGCTTCTGCATGTTCATTCGTCGAGCATGTTTGCTTTCAGTCGGGCTGTTTGATGCTGAGACTTGGGGACGTGGCTATGGCGAAGAAGTTGATTTCTGCTTGAAGGCCGACGCGCGGGGATGGCGCCACGTGGCAGCGCCGGGGGTGTTTGTGTTTCACAGCGGTGGAACCTCCTTCGGTGCCCTGAAAGCCGATCGGCTGCGGGAGTCCGGTGCGAAAATCGCCGCGCTGTATCCAGGCTTTGATGCGTGGATTGCACATTACCTGTCGATCGATCCGCTCCACGCCCATCGTCGGGCATTGAACCTTGCCTTGTTGAGATCAGCTATCCAGCAACCGATCATCCTCCATGTGAGTCACGGTCGCGGCGGCGGCACGCAACACTATATTGATCTACTATCGGAACAACAGAAACGCGCCGGTATTGCCACTGTATTCCTGCTGTTTTCCGACCACGGTAGGGCCTCTCTGATCTGGGATCTGACCGGAGACGAGGTTGGCGGCTTGTTTGGCACACGCCACGAGGAAACCTATCACGCAGATGAACACGCTCGGTTGCTGGCCGACGTTGCCGACTTACGGCCCGAAGCCCTGCACCTGCACAGCCCAATTGGTATTCCGCAGCAGACCTTGTCGGCGCTGACCGCTGGCCGATTGGTCTACGCGTCGATCCATGACTACGCCTGGTTCTGCCCACGCATCACGATGACGCTTCCGGGCGGTTTCTATTGCGGTCAGCCGCCGGTCGAGACGTGTACGCGGTGTATCGCGGCGCATGGGGCTGATCCAGGCGTTGACGCGCGCATGCGGGCGCACAATGGCGATGTGGCGGGATACCGCGCTGCCTTGGCCAGCGTGCTGGCGCAAGCACGGGTCGTCTTTGCCTCAAGCCACGATGGCGCGGCACGCTTGGCTGCTGTTGGCATCGACGCCAGTGTCGCGGTGCGTGCTGCACCGGAAGCACCGGCCGCATTGAAGCCTGTGGGCTCGACGCGCGTCGCGCGTCCAGGCCAGCCGCGCCAGATTGCGACCATCGGTGCGCTCAGCCTGATCAAGGGTGCGGCGGTGTTGATGGAATGCGCGCGCTATGCAAGGGAACTTGGATTGCCGTTGCGCTTCCTGGTGTTTGGTGCGACGGAGATCTCCGATCGCCTCGCGTCCCTTAACACCGTAAGGCTGCTCGGGCCGTATCAGGACAGCGAATTGCCGACACTCATCCAACGCCATCAACCTGACATCGCCTGGTTTGGGAACCAGTGGCCTGAAACGCATTCCTACACGCTCTCCCATGCATTCCGTCTCGGGTTGTGGCCGATGGTGACCGACATCGGTGCGCCGGCGGAGCGGGTGCGCGCGGCGGGGTTTGGGGCAGTGCTGCCGCTCAACGCCACGCCTGCCGAGATCTGCCACCGCCTTCTTGCCGAACCGCTGCCCGACCCGGAGACTGCGCGCACCTTCGCACAGCGCTGGCGCGCCGAGCATGATCGGGTGGCTGAGACCGACTTTTACGCCGCTGGGGCCGATGTCAGTCGGTCCGCCTGATAGCGCCCCAATGCGCGGCCTGCATCTGAACGCCTTCGATCCAAGCACGGCGACCATTGTGGTGCTTGGTGCGCAGCGCGGCGGTACATCGCAGATCGCTGGAATGATGGCCGCGCTTGGGATCCCGATGGGTCGGTCGCTCGATGCGACCTTCGAGGATCCGGAATTGTTGGCGCTGCATGCCAATGGTGACAGTGTCGGCTTTGTGCATGCGATTGAGGAACGCAACCGCCACCATCCGCGCTGGGGCTTCAAAATCCCAGACTTCGTGCCGTCGGAGCCAATCCGCGCGGCTCTGCGCAATCCACTCTATTGTGTTGTGCTACGCGATGTCGCCGCCTGCGCCATGCGCATCGCCCAGAGCGAGGACATGGCGTTCGCGCGCGCTCTTGTGGCCACACAGCAGTTCTACGCAACCTTGCTCGATCATGTGATGGCGCAGCACTGGCCAGCCCTGATCTTGTCCCACGAACTTGCCAATAAGAAGCCGCAGGCTGTCCTGGAGGCGCTGCGCGCGATGCTCGATCTGCCGCCGATCGGCGACGAGGTGCTGGGTGAGTCGAAGCTGGGTGAGTTGAAGCAGATGCACCACCAGTATCAAGAAGACACCCGGCGTGTGCGCATCATCGGCGCGCTGGACGCCGTGATCGGCGATACTGTGATCGGGTGGGCTGGTGATCGCCTGGATGCGACTGCAGGGGTTGGCGTCACGGTGTTCGTTGATCAGCAACCCGTGGTGCAGGGTGTTGCCGATCAGCCGCGCGCGGATCTGGCCACGCTGTTCGCCGGTCATGGCAATCACGGCTTTGCGCTGCGTATTCCGCCAGCGCTGCTGGATGGTGCGGAGCACGAGGTCGCCATTGTCGTCACGGACGCTGATCCAATGAACACGCGGCTGACCCCATCGTCGCGCCGGATCGTGCTGCACCGGTGGTTTGGAGCGCTCGATGAAACCGACGACCGTATTTTAAGCGGATGGCTGATGTGCCACGAGGCGACCGAGACATCGCCCGGTCTGCTGCTCACCGATGGTGCCGTTACCGTCGGTCCATTTCCAGCAAATCTGGAGCGCGATGACTTGGCTCGCGAGCGCCCTGGCCATGTGAACCATGGCTTCGCGATCGACATCGCAGCAATCCCAGCGATCCTCGACGGCAAACCGCTGACCATTCATCTGAGCGATGGCACACCGGTTGGGCTTTACGGCACGCCCCTGGTGATTGACCGGACTGCTTCACCCCCCATCCGCCGGTTTGCCCGCCTTGAGGACCAACCATGACCGCCTACCTCATGCTTGACGATACTTTGCGACGCGCGCTGCAGGATCGCGGCGTTGAATGTTTTCTTGGCCCAGGCTCACAACTCGCCGGTGACGTGGCGTTTGAGGCTCCCTGCAGTCTGAAGTGGATGCAGATCCATCCCAAGGTCCGCCTGGGCGCCTTTTCCTACGCTGTGACCGGGTACTATCTTGGTTGTACGATCGGGCGCTACACCTCAATCGGCGAAGGCGTTCAGATCGGTCGCCAAAGCCATCCAACCACTTGGGTCAGCACGTCACCGTTTCAGTACCTGCAACAACGCATGTTCGACATCGGGCATGGGTTCGCTGAGGCCGAGGCTTACCACGCTGACCGGGTGGCGGCGCTGCCGGCTGCGACGGAGATGCGCTTCACCACGATTGGCAACGACGTCTGGATCGGCCACGGCGCATTCATCGCAGCCGGCGTCACGGTCGGTGATGGCGCGATCATCGCGGGTGGCGCGGTCGTCACCAAAGATGTGCCGCCGTACGCAGTTGTGGGTGGCAACCCTGCAACCATCTTGAAGCTCAGGCTGCCGATCGAGCAAGCAGCGCGGCTGCAAGCTCTGGCTTGGTGGCGCTATGCGATTTGGGATCTGCGCGACGTGCCGTTCCATGACGTTCCGGCGGCGATTGAGGTGATGGAGCGACGAATTCCCTCACTGGAACCGTATCGTCCGGAGTGGATCACGCCAGCGGCGTTGGTCGCGCCTGCTGGTTAAGCACCCTCACACCGGCTCTGTTGCAAAGTTGGTCGCCCTCCGGCGGGATGGTCTGATCGGGAGAGGGAGCGGGGTCGTGTCGGATTTCAAAGGGCGCCACTTTGAAGGCGAGATCGTGCTCTGGGCGGTCCGGTGGTACTGCCGGTACGGGATCAGCTACCGCGACCTCGAACAGATGCTGGCAGGTGGATGAGACCTACGTCAGGGTCGGGGGCAAGTGGGCTTACCTGTCACGGGCTGTGGACAAGTACGGCAATACCATCGACTTCTCTCTTTCACCCGCGCGGAAGACCGCGGCTGCCAAGCGCTTTCTTGGCAAGGCACTCAGGGGCTTGAAGGATTGGGATAAGCCGACGGTCATCAACACTGACAAGGCGCCGACCTATGGGACTGCCCTCACGGATCTGAAAGCCGAAGGCAGATGTCCCCAGGAGACCGAGCACCGCTAGGTCAAGTACCTGAACAACGTCGTCGAAGCTGACCACGGCAAGCTCCAGCAGCTAATCCGCCCAGTGCTGGGCTTCAAGACGCTGAAGACGGCCTGTGCCACCATCAAGGGCTTCGAGGTACTGCGAGCGCTGCGCAAAGGCCAAGCGTCCGGTTTCAACATCACTCGTGACATGCGCGGCGAAGCCCGCGTGGTCGAACGCGCCTTCGGGCTCGGTCCCTGCGCGTTGGGTGAAGCCATGCAGTTCATCACTGAGCAGCTGGCATTGCAGGCTGCTTGACCCCGGCTGGCGATCCGGGAGCCAACTCCACGCGTCTTCTCCAAGACTTTGCAACAGAGCCCTAACTCCTGCATCAGGGATCGAAGCCGGATGGCAGAGAAGCGGGCGCGCGGCTCCGGTTCACCCGAAAGCCCGGCCCCAGCCCGAATGGGCAGGCGATGGCAAGGTCTCTTTATGATTGACGTATGTCGTAAATTGCTCTATCCAAATACCATGATTGCAAGCTACCGGGACAAGCGCACCGAAGCCTTCGCCAACGGTGAATTCGTGCAGGAGTGTCAGGGCTTTGATCGACAGGCATGGAAGCGGCTCGAGATCCTTGATGCCGCGACTAGCCTTGCTGAACTGGGGCAGCTTCCCGGCAACCGGCTTGAGGCGTTGAAAGCTGGCCGCGCCGGACAGTTTTCGATCCGTATCAACATGCAATGGCGGATTTGCTTTGAATGGCCTGTCGGCGCAGCCGGTCCGTCAAGTGTCAAGATTGTGGACCACCACTAGGAAAAACCGCAGCAGGAAAGGAACATCCCATGGCCCGCCCGCCTATCCATCCCGGCGAGATCCTCGCCAATGAGCTTCAGGAGCTTGGCGTCACGCCAACCGAACTGTCGCGGCAGATCCAGGTCCCGGCGAACCGCATCACCCAGATTATCAAGGGCCAGCGGGGGATCACTGGTGACACGGCGTTGCGCCTCGGGCGCTGGTTCGGCACCAGCGCGCAGTTCTGGATGAACCTGCAAAGCGCCTACGATATCCGCATGGCCGAACAGACCGCCGGCGCCGAAATCGCCGCGCTGCCGCTCCGGCCCGGCGCGATTTCCTCACCGCCACTCTGAGCGGTTGTGCCGAAGACAGAGCCGGTAAAGGACTGCCCCATGACTTACAGGACAGGACGCGTTGG
Source organism: Alphaproteobacteria bacterium (assembly GCA_004292755.1). Lineage (GTDB taxonomy): Bacteria > Pseudomonadota > Alphaproteobacteria > Elsterales > Elsteraceae > RDXE01. The sequence goes on along the minus strand of RDXE01000092.1, from coordinate 226 downwards.
CGCGTTCATGGCATAGACGAAGCAAGTCATCCGTGATCCAGCGGTTGCGGACAGGTGCGGCCGCCCTGTCCGGAAAATAGCTTGAACGGCATATGGACGGCGTCGACCATTCGGACAGTGTTTATGGACTGATTGCTGATCAGGAAGCCCCCCATGACCCGCGTCTTCGCCTATGTCCGCGTCTCGACCGCGGCGCAAACCCCGGAAAACCAAATCCGCGAAATCG
>RDXE01000008.1 GCA_004292755.1 Alphaproteobacteria bacterium | reverse complement strand
GAAGCAGCTGGTGTCGGTCGCGGCTTCGCTGATCCCGTTCCTCGAAAACGATGACGCCAACCGCGCGCTGATGGGCTCGAACATGCAGCGCCAGGCGGTGCCGCTGGTGAAGGCGGAAGCACCGTGGGTCGGCACAGGCATGGAAGAAACCGTGGCGCGTGACAGCGGCGCGGCGATTGCAGCGCGGCGCGGCGGGATCGTCGATCAGGTCGACGCGACCCGCATCGTGATCCGCGCGATCGGCGATGTCGAACCCGGCCAGTCGGGCGTCGACATCTACACGCTGCAGAAGTTCCAGCGTTCGAACCAGAACACCTGCATCAACCAGCGTCCGCTGGTGAAGGTGGGTGACGTGATCGAACAGGGCGACATCATTGCTGACGGCCCCTCGACCGATCTGGGTGAGCTGGCGCTCGGCAAGAACAGCCTCGTCGCCTTCATGCCGTGGAATGGCTACAACTACGAAGACTCGATCCTGATCAGCGAGCGCATCGTGAAGGACGACGTCTTCACCTCGATCCACATCGAGGAGTTCGAAGTCATGGCGCGCGATACCAAGCTCGGGCCGGAAGACATCACGCGCGACATCCCCAACGTCGGCGAGGAAGCGCTGCGTAACCTCGACGAAGCGGGCATCGTGTACATCGGCGCCGAAGTGCACCCTGGTGACATCCTCGTCGGCAAGATCACGCCCAAGGGCGAAAGCCCGATGACGCCGGAAGAAAAGCTGCTGCGCGCGATCTTCGGCGAAAAGGCGAGCGACGTGCGTGACACCTCGCTGCGGCTGCCCCCCGGCGTTGCCGGCACCATCGTCGAAGTCCGGGTGTTCAACCGCCACGGGATCGAGATCGATGACCGTACCCGCGCGATCCAGAACGAGGAAATCGAACGCCTGCGCAAGGATGCGGCGGACGAACGCAACATCCTCAACCGTGCGACCTACAACCGCCTCAAGGACATGCTGATCGGCCAGACCGCGTCGGCAGCGCCCAAGGGGCTCAAGAAGGGCGTCGAGATCACCGCCGACATGCTCGACGAGCTTGAGCGCTTCGAGTGGTTCAAGTTCGCTGTGGCTGACGACAGCCGCCAGACGCAGATCGAAGCGGTGAAGTCGCAATATGACGAAGCCGTCGCGCTGATCGATGCCAAGTTCCAGGACCGCAAGGAAAAGCTGGAGCGCGGTGACGAGCTGGCTCCGGGCGTGCTCAAGATGGTCAAGGTGTTCGTCGCGGTGAAGCGCAAGCTGCAGCCGGGCGACAAGATGGCCGGTCGCCACGGGAACAAGGGTGTGATCAGCCGCATCCTGCCGCAGGAAGACATGCCGTTCCTTGAAGACGGGACGCCGGTCGATCTGGTGCTCAACCCGCTGGGCGTGCCTTCGCGCATGAATGTCGGGCAGATCTTCGAAACGCACCTTGGCTTCGCCGCGCGGGCGCTCGGTCACGAGATCAAGGGGATGCTGGAGGACTGGCGCGCTGCCAATCCGAACGCCGCTGAAGATTACGCGGGCGTGGCCCCGCCGGCTGCGGTCGTGGATCGTCTCAAGGACATCTATGGCGACCAGTACTTCGAGGATCTCGAAAGCCGCACCACGGCCGATATCGTCGAACTGGCAGGCAACCTTTCGGCAGGCGTGCCGATGGGGACCCCGGTGTTCGACGGTGCGCGCGAGCCGGACGTGTCGGAAATGCTGATCAAGGCCGGGATCGATTCCTCGGGCCAGTCGGTGCTCTATGACGGCCGCACCGGCGAGGCGTTCGACCGCAAGGTGACCGTGGGCATCATCTATATGCTCAAGCTGCACCACCTGGTCGACGACAAGATCCACGCGCGTTCGATCGGCCCCTACAGCCTCGTCACCCAGCAGCCGCTGGGCGGCAAGGCGCAGTTCGGCGGCCAGCGCTTCGGCGAAATGGAAGTCTGGGCGCTGCAGGCCTACGGCGCAGCCTACACCTTGCAGGAAATGCTGACGGTGAAGTCCGATGACGTGGTCG
>RDXE01000091.1 GCA_004292755.1 Alphaproteobacteria bacterium | reverse complement strand
GATTCTTCCAGTGCTATCGCACTCGGGCAATCAGACCCTTCAGAATCTCAATCTGCTGACGGGTCAAGTTGATCTCGGAGCGTGCAACATTGACCTCATAGGTCAAACGCTCCAATTGCGCGGAGCGTTCACCACCACCGCCACCGCCGCCGCCGCCCCGGCGCTGCCCACCAGACGGTGCGCTTGTGTCGGTGTCAGTGTCGGATTGATCGGCAGCAGCCCCATCGGGCCTTGGCAGCAGGGCTGCGTGCGCCTCCGCCAAGCGCTTGGTCAGCTCACCCAGCCGTTGTTCCTGCTGGCGGAGCAACGCTTCCCGGGACTGCAAGTCGCGCCGAAGTTGATCGCGGTAGGCACTGCGCTCTTCAGTTTGCTGACGTTGGTCAGGCGTCTGTGCAGTGGCACCATTCGTGGCAACCACCCCAACAGCCAGTACCAAAGCCCAAACCCAACCGGTCATGGGTTTGAGTCTACCCAGCACCGACCGGTCGCGCCAACCAGAAAACGCGCCCTGCCCCAATCGTGGCATCATGGGATCGCCTGCTCAGGTGCCGAAGACAGCCTGAGAATCAGGGGGATGGCACTGGGCAAGTCTTGCACCACGGTCCAGTCCGCGCCAGAGGGCGGACCAGCCAGATCGGGGATCATGATCGCACGGCAGCCCGCAGCCAGAGCGGCGCGCATCCCCGTCGGACTGTCTTCCAGGGCTACACAGTTGCGCGGGTCCAGGCCGAGGCGTCGTGCGCCCAGCAGGTAAAGGTCGGGCGCTGGCTTGGTATGCTCCACTTCATCGCCACCGGTCACACCTTCAAACCGGTCCAGCAGTCCACTGATCTCCAGTTTTTTCAACGCCAAGCTACGGATGGTGGAGGTCACGACCGCACGGCGAACTCCAGCTTCGCTCAGCGCAGCAAGGATCGTCGCCACTCCTGGTCGTTGGGGAATGTCCCCCGCCAGCAGACGGGCCTGGAACCCGGTTGCGATGTGCTGGCGAAAGGCTGCGACATCGACCCCAGGATGCTCCATCGACAGCAGCCGATAGCATTCCTTTGCAGCAAGGCCGATGAAGCGTTCATAGCCAACCGAGGCGGGCGGGATGCCGTGACGTTCCGCCGCTTCGTACCACAAGGCGCGGTACACCCGCTCGGTATCCAGCAGCAGGCCATCCATGTCGAATAGAACTGCTGCCGGAACCATTGGTGCCTATCCTTGCAGTCGGGTTTTCAGCAACTCGTTCAGAGCGGCTGGGTTGGCTTTGCCGCCCGTCGCTTTCATCACCTGACCGACGAAGAAGCCAAACAGCTTGTCCTTGCCGCTGCGATACTCGGCCACTTTGTCGGCGTTGGCCGCCAGCACCGCATCAATCGCAGCATCGATCGCGCCGGTATCCGTCACCTGCTTCAGGCCGCGGGCCTCCACGATGCTGCGCGCATCGCCGCCCTCTTCCGCCAGGATCAGGAACACATCCTTGGCGATCTTGCCCGAGATGGTGCCGTCGGCGATCAAGTCCAACAGGCCGCCCAGCTGCTCAGCCGTGATGGGCGGATCGGCGATGGTACGCCCGGTCTTGTTCAACAGGCCGAACAAGTCCGTCGTAACCCAGTTGGCCGCCACCTTCGGGTCGCGTCCGCGGGCAACAGTCTCGTAGTAGACCGCCGTTTCCTTTTCGCCCACCAAGACACCGGCATCATAGGCAGACAGGCCAAACTCCTGGACATAGCGCTGGCGGCGCTGGTCGGGCAGCTCCGGCATCTCCGCCTTGATCCGTGCCACCATCGCCGGGTCCAGCACCAGCGGCAGCAGGTCTGGATCGGGGAAGTAGCGATAGTCATGGGCGTGCTCTTTGGAGCGCATGGTGCGGGTGATGCCGCGCCCGGCATCGAACAGGCGGGTTTCCTGATCGATGGTGCCGCCAGTCTCGATCACTTCGATCTGGCGGCGCGCCTCATAATCAATTGCCTGAGCCACATAGCGGATGGAGTTGACGTTCTTGATCTCGCAGCGCGTGCCAAACGGATCGCCAGGACGGCGCACCGAGACATTGGCATCGCAGCGCATGGAGCCTTCCTCCATGTTGCCATCACAGGTGCCGAGATAGCGCAGGATCGAGCGCAGCTTTTTCAAGTACGCGGCAGCCTCCTCCGAGGAGCGTAGATCCGGCTCGGACACAATCTCCATCAGCGCAATGCCAGCCCGGTTCAAGTCGATGTAGGACAGCACGGGGTGCTGGTCGTGCATCGACTTGCCTGCGTCCTGCTCCAGATGCAGGCGGGTGATGCCAATCTCGCGCTGGCTGCCATCGGGCAGATCGATCAGCAGCCGCCCCTTGCCAACGATCGGCTGCTGGTACTGGCTGATCTGATAGCCTGCAGGTAAGTCGGCGTAGAAGTAGTTCTTGCGGTCAAACACCGAGACCAGATTGATCTCCGCCTCCAGCCCCAGGCCGGTTTTGACTGCCTGCTCCACACACACGCGGTTGATCACCGGCAGCATGCCGGGCATCGCCGCATCCACCAGACTGACCTGCTCGTTCGGCTCGGCCCCGAAGGCGGTGGGAGCGCCAGAGAATAGCTTGGCGTTGGAGATCACCTGGGCATGCACTTCAAGGCCAATCACCACCTCCCAGGAGCCGGTGCGACCTTCAATCAACTGGGTCATGGCTCAATACCCCTGCGGCCGGGCGGTGAAGCCCGCAGCGCGTTCCAGAACATGGGCACAGCGCAGCACCGTCGCCTCATCAAACGGGCGACCAATCAGGTGCAGGCCAAGCGGCAGCTGGTCCGACGACAATCCGGCCGGGATCGACATCGCGGGCAAGCCAGCCAAGCTTGCGGGAACCGTGAACACGTCGTTCAGGTACATCGCGATCGGATCATCCATCTTCTCGCCAAGCGCGAAGGCGGCCGTCGGTGCTGTTGGCGTCAACAACACATCCACCTGTTGGAAGGCCTCGCGAAAATCCCGTGCGATCAGGGCCCGGACCTTCTGCGCCTTCAGGTAATAGGCATCGTAATAGCCAGCCGACAGGGTGTAGGTGCCGATTAGAATCCGACGCCGCACCTCCGCCCCAAAGCCTGCGCCGCGGGTGTTCTCGTACATCTCATCCAGGGTTTTGCCTGGCACTCGTTGACCAAACCGGACCCCGTCATAACGGGCGAGGTTGGACGATGCCTCGGCTGGCGCAACGATGTAATAGGTCGCCAGCGCGTACTGGGTGTGCGGCAGCGACACCTCCACAATCTCAGCGCCTGCGTCGCGCGCCCAGGCAAGGCCTTGATCCCACAGTGCCAGAATCTCAGGATTGGTACCGTCGACCCGGTATTCCTTGGGCACACCGACCTTCAGGCCCCGAATATCCCCGGTCAGCGCCGCCGACCAATCAGGCACGGGCAGCGGTGCGGAGGTCGAGTCTTTCGGGTCATGGCCCGCCATTGCCTGCAGCAGGATCGCGCAGTCTTGAACATCGCGCGCCATTGCACCCGCCTGATCCAGCGATGAGGCGAATGCGACGATGCCCCAGCGCGAGCAGCGGCCATAGGTGGGTTTGATGCCTGCGATGCCTGTGAAAGCGGCAGGCTGGCGGATCGAGCCACCTGTGTCGGTGCCCGTCGCGGCCAGCACGGCACGGGCCGCCACGGCGGCGGCCGAGCCACCGGATGACCCACCCGGCACCAGTGGCCGATCATCGCCAGCGCGCGTCCAGGGGCTTTTCACCGGCCCATAGTGGGACGTGATGTTGGAGGAGCCCATGGCGAACTCATCCAGATTGAGTTTGCCCAAGCTGATCGCTCCGGCAGCCGCCAAGCGCTCTGTCACAGTCGACTCATAGGGCGGGATGAAGCCCTTGAGGATCGCGGAGCCAGCCGTGGTCTGCACCCCCTTGGTACAGAACAGGTCTTTGATGCCGATCGGCACACCGGTCAGCGGCTTGGCATCGCCACTCGCCAACTCCTGATCGGCTGTTTTGGCAGCTTCGACAGCGTGATCGAGTGTTTCCGTGATGAAGGCGTTGAGGCCGCGCGTCGCCTCCACTCGTTTGGCGTAGGCGCCCACCAGCTCCACGGCCGAGAGGCTGCGGTCAGCCAGAGCGCGCCGGGCGGCTGCGAGGCTGAGATCCAGAATATCGGTCATTCCACCACCTTCGGCACGGTGAAGAAGCTTTCGTTCGCCTCAGGACCGTTGGCCAGAATCGCGTCACGCTGTGCTGCCACTGTCACCACATCCTCGCGCATTGGCAGGGTGAGGTCGGCGACAGAGGTCATGGGCTCGACATCGCTGGTGTCAACGGCTTGCAATTGCTCGATCCAGCCGAGAATACCAGACAGTTCCGTGGCCAGACCCGGCAGGTCAGCCTCGGTCACCTTGATGCGCGCGAGCATCGCAACCCGCGCCACTGTTTTCTGATCGAGCGCCATCTCCACTCACTCCGCGTTGCGGCGCCATCGGTTAGCACCCGAGAGCGGCTGAGGGCAACGGTCCTCGGCGGCGATCCGACACCGCGTGTTAGCGTGCACCCTCGCGCCGGGCGTCGGGCAGAACCGTCAGCGCACCTGCCAGTGTGATGAACGCTGCAAGGCCAAACGCCGCCGCTGGTGTCCCCGTTGCGTCCAACAGCGGCCCGGCGACCAGGGGGCCGACGACTTGACCAATGCCAAACACCACAGTCGCCACGGCAATCGCCCGCTGACCATGGCCGGGCGCATAGGCCCGCACCCGTCCGAGACAAAGGGCCGTCACCCCCATGAAGCTGGCTCCCAGCAGCACACCCGCCACGGTGGCCGGGATCGGGGCGGTGGAGATCACAGCAATGCCAAGGCCCAGCGCATGGATCACCCCGGTCATCACGACGGCGCGCGATGGGCCATGGCGTGTGGCAATGCGCGCCCAGATCAACACCGAGGGCGCCATGATCACCCCGGCCGCAATCCAGGCGAGCGTGGCCACCAGCGCATCGCCGCCAGAGAACACCCGGACGAAGAAGGTGCCACCGGCGCCAAAGCCGAAGCTGACCGCACCATAGGCCACAAGCACCCGCAACAAAGGCCCAACGGCGACGCTACCCGCCATTGTTGTCCCAAGCTTGGGTGCAGGTGCGTCGAGCAGAGCGGCCAGTGGCAGCAAAACAAGAGCCAGCACGCCTGCCAGCAACCACACCCGATCAGCTGCTGGCCCGGCGATCAGGGCGAGCAGGCCAGTGCCTGCAATCGCTACCCCAACGCCAGTGTAGATGTGCAGCACCCGTTCGGGCCGCCCTGCCCGCTCCAACATCGCAGGACCAGCCGAACCACAGGCCACGAACACAAAGGCGCCGCCAAACCCAGCAATCGCGCGCCCAATCAGCCACCAAGCAGGGTCAGCCGCGGTCAACAGCGTGCCAATCACCACCAGCACCCCGCCGCCCAACACAAGGCTGCGCGCGCGGACCGGGAGAGCCGTCGCAACCAGCGCGCCCGCCAAGTAGCCGGCGAAATTGGCTGACCCAACCAAGCCTGCTGCTGCCGCATCCAGGCCACCAGCCTGCTGCATGGCAGGCAACAGCGGGGTGAGGATAAAGCGCCCGACGCCCTGCGCGATGGTCATCGCGGCAATGGCAGCCGCCAGCACCCAGGCATAGCTCCACACACGGCCGGTGGTCATCGCGCTGCCTCCCGTGTTCGAAGCAGCTGGCGCTCCCGTGCCCAGACATAGAGGCCGGAGCCTGCAATCAACCCCGCCCCCAGCAAGGTCCAACGATCCGGGACCTCGCTGAACAGCACATATCCAAACAGGCCCGACCACACCAACGCACTGTAGGAAAATGGGCTGATCACGCCTGCTGGTGCCAGCCGCAGCGCCATCACAAACAACAAGTGTGCCCCGGCCCCCAGGGCACCGAGACCGATCAGCAGACCGGCATCAAGAGCTGTGGGTGTTTGCCACCCCCAGGGCAGGGCAAGGGTGAACATCACAGTCCCCACCATGGGCGTCCATGCCACCGTCGTGGCACTGTCGTCGACTGCGGCGAGGCGGCGGGTGGCGAGCGTGTAGAGCGCGTAGCACAGCGCCATGCCGACCGGCAGCAGCACCGGCCAGCCCAACGCCTCAAAACTCGGCCGGATGATCACCAGGGCACCGACGAAGCCAACCAGAATCGCAATCCACCGACGCCAGCCCACCCGCTCGCCCAGCAACGGAACGGCCAGCGCTGTGGTGACCAAGGGGTGAACCATTCCAATCGCCGTGGTGGTGGACAGGGGCAGATAGCTCAGCCCGGAATACATGAACACTGTGCACACCGCCAACAGAGCAGAGCGCACGAGCTGCAAGCTTAGGTTGTGGCTGGTGAACACACCGCGACGGGCGACAACTGCCCAGGCCAGCACGCCTAAGCTGTTGAAGCTATAGCGGGCCCATACCAGCATAAGCACTGCATAGGCGGCAGTAAGGTGTTTGGCGAGTGCATCCATACTGACGCCAACAGCCACCGAGGCAAGCGCCAGCAGAATGCCCCGGTTCAAGGCTGCAGCGGAATCAGTCATCGCCGCAAAGCCTGCGCTGCCGCGTCGGCCCGCAGGCGCGCGGCTTCTGCATGGCGCCATGCCACGATCGATCCACCGATTTGTCGTTGGTCTGCGGCGGGGCTAGACAGCGGGCAGCCACTGCGGCATGCCTGCCTGAATGATGCAACCCGCCCTGCCCCCTGCACCGCTCATCGCGTCAGATGCTGGCGAGGCCGCATCGGTGCTGCGCCGGGTGTTTGGCTATGACCGGTTTCGCGGCGAACAAGCAGCCATCATCGACCATGTGCTGGACGGTGGCGACGCACTGGTGCTGATGCCGACGGGTGGTGGCAAGTCGCTGTGCTACCAAATCCCGGCGCTGTGTCGGCCTGGCGTTGCAATCGTCGTCTCCCCGTTGATCGCCCTGATGCAAGATCAGGTGGAGCAGTTGCGACAACTGGGCGTCCGGGCCGCCGCCCTCAACTCCGCCGTACCCTTCGGCGAAGTCACTCGAATCGAGCGCCAGATGCGCCGCAGCGAGATCGATCTGGTGTATGTCGCACCGGAGCGGCTGGTGACGGAGCCGTTCCTGGCGTTGCTGGCCGAGTGCTCCCTGGCGCTGTTCGCCATCGATGAGGCGCACTGCGTTTCCCAATGGGGCCATGATTTCCGCCCGGAGTATCAGCAGCTTGGCTGCCTGGCGGAGCGATTCCCGGACGTGCCGCGCATCGCACTGACCGCCACGGCCGACCTGCCCACCCGGGACGATATCCTGACTGGTTTGCGCCTGGATGGCGCGCGGTTGTTTGTGGCTGGGTTTGACCGCCCGAACATCCGCTATCGCGTGCAGCCAAAGGCCAGCCCCAAGCGCCAAATCTTGAGCTTTTTGAAAACCCATGCGGGCGAGGCCGGGATCGTCTACTGCGCCTCACGCGCGAAGGTCGATGAAACAGCGGTCTGGCTGGCCGAGGAAGGCTTTAGCGCCCTGCCCTACCATGCCGGGCTGGATGCTGGCACCCGCGCGCGCAACCAAGATCGCTTCTTGAAAGACGAAGCCGTGATCATGGTGGCGACCATCGCCTTCGGTATGGGCATCAACAAACCCGATGTTCGGTTCGTGATCCATCTGGACCTGCCCAAAAGCCTGGAAGCCTACTACCAGGAGACCGGCCGCGCTGGACGCGATGGCTTACCAGCCGAGACTTTGCTGCTGTACAGCCTACAAGATTTGGTCGTGCAGCGCTCCATGATCGACCAGTCAGACACGCCTGAGCGGCAAAAAAAGATCGAACGGCGCAAGCTGGAAGCTCTGTTAGGATTTGTGGAGACCATCTCCTGTCGGCGGCAGGCATTGCTGTCTTACTTTGGTGATGGCTGCGAGCCATGTGGCAACTGCGATACTTGTCTCGACCCTGTCGAAGGGTTTGATGGCACCCAAGCCGCACAGAAGCTGTTGTCCTGCATCTACCGCACTGGGCAGCGCTTCGGCTCCGGTCATGTGTTTGATGTGTTGATGGGCAAGCCGACGGAGCGGGTGCGGCAGCTGCGCCATGATCAATTGCCGACCTTTGGCGTTGGCCGCGATCTGCCGCTGGAGGCGTGGCGCTCCATCCTGCGCCAGTTGGTGGTGCTCGACTTGATTGTCGTGGAGCCGGAGTTCGGCTCGCTTTCGCTGGGGGAGGATTGCCGGGCGGTGTTGCGTGGCGAGCGCCGTGTAACATTGCGGCGGGATGCGCTGGCGCGCGGCAAGGGGGAAGGCCGGGGTGCAGCTCGGTCCAGCCGATCAGAGCAAGCGCGCGCCTCAGCCCAGCGCACCGATGGCGATCCCTTGTTTGCAGCCCTGCGGCGTTGGCGAATGGAGCGGGCAAAGGCGCAAGGCGTGCCGCCCTATGTGATTTTCCACGACACCACGCTGCTGGCGATTGCCGAGGCCCGGCCAACCTCAGAACAAGATCTGGCACGCCTGCCGGGCGTTGGGGCCGCAAAGCTAGACCGGTATGGAGAAGACATTCTGGCACTGGTTGACGAAGTACTGTCATAGCAGCCAGAGGACTGTAGGGGGACACAGATGACACATCTTAGCATTGATGCCTTGTTCGATGGTGGCAATATCCGGGTGATTGATGCCTCTAACCCGAGTGCGATCAAGCTTGCGATCCGGCCCGATGCCTATTCTGCTTATTACCAGTGGTTCTTCTTTCGGGTGAGTGGCGCCCGTGGCATCCCGTTAACCCTGCAGCTGACCAATGCCGGCGGGGCGGCCTACCCGCGCGGCTGGACTGGCTATCGGGCGGTTGCCTCCACCGACCGGCGGCGCTGGACACGGGTGGCGACAGAGTATCGCGACGGGGTGCTGACCATCTCACTCACCCCCGATGGAGAGTGCGTGTGGGTCGCCTATTTCGCGCCCTACACGGGCGAGGATCTGGCGCGGTTTCTGGGCGAGACCGGCACCTCGCCGCTGGTGCAGCATCAGGTGCTGGGCCACACGCTGGATGGCCGCCCAATGGACTGCCTTGCCATCGACAGCGGTGCGCCGGGGCTGAAGACTGCCTGGATTGTCGCGCGCCAGCACCCAGGCGAGACCATGGCCTCGTGGTTCATCGAAGGGCTGGTCTCACGCTTGATCGATCCAGCCGACACGGTGGCGGCCATGCTGCGCCGCCACCTGCGCTTTTTCATCGTGCCGAACATGAACCCGGACGGCTCCGCCCGCGGCCATCTGCGCACCAATGCCGCTGGGGTGGACCTCAACCGCGAATGGGAAACCCCCTCCCATGCTCGCAGCCCCGAAGTCGCCCTGGTGCGCGAGCGCATGATCGCGACGGGAGTGGACTACTGCCTGGATGTGCATGGCGACGAAGCAAATCCACACTGCTTCCACATCGGAACCCACGATGTCGCCGCCCAGACCCCGCACATGACCAGCCTGTTCGACCGCTTCCTCGCGGCCCTGGTCGCCGCGTCACCGGACTTCCATGCAGAGAATGGCGGCTGGCGCCCGTCTGGCAGTCCCAGCGCCCTAACCCTCTGCTCTCGCCAAGTTGCCAATCGTTTCCAATGCTTAGCGTCAACTCTTGAGATGCCGTTCAAGGATGAACCCCACACCCCCGGCGATCCTGAGGGCTGGTCTGCGGCCCGCAGCCGGGCGCTGGGTGCGGCTCATCTCGATGCCTTGGCAGCCGTGGTGGCGGACCTTCGCCCGCGCTGACCCTGCGGCGCGCTTACAGCAACCCGACCAGAGCGGACACGGCAAACAGCGTGAGGATCGCGGCCGAGGTGCGGTTGATCCAGACCAGCCAGCCAGGGCGCAGCCAGCGGCGCACGCTGCCGACCAAACCCGCGAGGGTCAGCCACCAGAGTGTGGAGCCGAGGAACACCCCGGCTGCCATCACGGCCGCCAGCACCGGCGTATCGGCGACGGCGCGGGCTGCGAACAGGGCGGCGAACATTAAAATGGTCGTGGGATTGATCAGAGTTAGCACGAAGGTGGAGGCGAATGCCCGGCTGAGGGCAGCGGGGGCTGCGCCCTGCTGCTCCACCATGGCCACTGGTGCCCGCGCAATCCCATAGGCCAACCATAGCAGCACCGCAGACCCCACCAGACGCAGGGGTACATCCATGCTGGCCAACAGAGGGGCCAGGGCGGCAAAGCCAAGGGCGGCGAGCGCGCCATACAGGCCATCTGCCACAGCCGCTCCCATGCCGGTCGCAAAGCCCAGGGGAAACCCACCGGTCAGGCTGCGGCGAATGACCAGTGTGCCAAT
>RDXE01000061.1 GCA_004292755.1 Alphaproteobacteria bacterium | reverse complement strand
GCTGCGCCTGTTGAACCCGTTCATGCCGTTCATCACGGAGGAGTTGTGGGGCGAGGGGCAGGACTTGCTGCTGCAAGCCTCCTGGCCCAGCTACGACGCCGTGCTGTGTGAGGGCTACGATAAAAAGATGATAGAATGGTGCATAGAGGTTATCACAAACATACGGAGTACCCGCGCGCTTTACAATGTTCCCCCATCCGCCTTTTTGCGTGCATGGTTTCTAGGTGACAAAGATCAGGAAAAGCAGTACTCAGAAAGCGGATTTTTGACGATTAAGCGGCTTGCTCGGCTCAGAGAGTTTGAATTGAGCGAGTCAGCGCCCACAACCAGCATTCAGATTGAACTACCAAATTGTGACTCGATTTTCCTAGATCTAGGGCAGTCCATCGATGTCGCCGCCGAGAAGGCCCGCCTGTCGAAGGAGATCGACCGGCAGACCAAAGATCTGGCGAAGCTGGACGGCAAGCTGCGCAACGCAGACTTCCGGGCCAAGGCCGATCCCGCAGTGATCGAGGATACCGAGAAGCGTGCGGCTGATCTGCGCACGCAGATTGTTCGCTTGACGGTAGCCGTCGCCCGCCTGTCGGCGATGTAAGGCGCGCACCCGCGTCGGGGGAAACCGCCCGACGCGGGTGCAGCACCATCAGGCCCGTTGCAGCCGCACCTGATCGAAGGCTTCCACCAACTGGCGTGTGCGCTCAGCTGTTCGGCTGAGGTCGATCATGCTGGCGGTGATTTGCTCGGCGGCCGTCACATTCGCCTGACCGATGCGCGCCAGATGCTGCACCGTCGTCTCGGAGTCCTTCGCCGTGTGGGCCTGTTCCTCAATGGCTGTGGCGATGGTGGCGATCAGCTTGTTGGTTGCAGTCACCGTGTCCGCGATGCGGCGGATATCGCCACTCACATCGCTGGCCACGGCAACGCCCTGATCGGCCGCTGTGGTGGCTGACATCACAACATCGCTGATTTCCGCCGCCAGCTTGCCGGAACCTTCGGCCAGCTTGCGCACCTCCTCGGCCACCACGGCGAAGCCGCGACCGTGTTCTCCTGCCCGTGCGGCTTCGATGGCGGCGTTTAGGGACAGCATGTTGGTCTGGGTTGCGATGGTGCGAATTGAGTCGGCCATCCCAGCGATCCGCTTGGCGGTGTCCGCGATGGAGCGCACGGTGGTTTCCAGCCCGGCCATCCGCTCCAGCCCGCTGGAGACGAGACCGGTCGCGTGACGGGCCTGATCGCTTGCCACCTGTGCGCTGGACGACACCTCGGCCACAGCTGAGGCACTTTGCGCCAAGCCGCGGGACAGGCTCTGCAACGCTTCAAGCTGGGATTGCGAGCCTTCGGTCACGTGGCTGACAGCGCCGGACACCTGACTGGCCGCCGATGCCACCACGCGCACATTGCGGGTCACATCCTCGGTCAGTTGCGCGCTCTTGATCGCTTGTTCCTTAAACACCTCCAACGCCAGGGTCATCTGGCCGATTTCATCGTCGCTGGGTGCCGGAATCTCGACGTCGCGATTGCCAGCGGCAAGGCTGGTCATCGCTGCCGTCAGGCCGCGCACGCGATCGGCAATGCCGCGCCCGATGAACACCCAGCCCAGCAACAGGCTGACAGCCAAGCTGGCAACCGCCAGGGACACCAGGATCGAGCGGGAAACGCCCAGGTCCTGCGCCGCCCGCTCCACCGAGGCGGACATTCGGGTGTTCAGCGCGTCAACCACTTCTGTCGACGCTGTGGCTGCGGCTGCAATGCGCTCCCGCGCTGGTGCGGCGAGGCGGGTTTCCTCGACAATCGCCTGGAGTTCCCGCACGCGCAGGTCGAACAGACTGTTCTGCCCCGTGCCAACGGCGATCAGCGCGGTTACTGCTGCTTCGATTTGGGCCATATCCCCGGTTTTGGCGATCGCCGGCAGGAAGCGCCGCATCGAGCCGACGGCTGCCGTGAAGCGTTCCCGCAGCGGCCCGGCGAGATCAACCGAGGGCAGGGCGCCAGCATCGGCCAATAGGCTGCCGACAAGAGTCGCGTCGACCCGGAACTGGAGCATCTGGTAGAAGTCGAGCGTCGCAGTCACCAGCCGCGGCGATTCGCTGCTCAACGGGGCAGAGCCACTGGGCAGGCGATCAATCGCGGCGATGGTGGCAAAGCCATGATCGTCAATGCGTGGAACGATCAAGCTGTTCAGCCGATCCCGCAGCGGCAGCACCGTGGCTGCCAGTTCGGAGCGGCGCTCCACTGCTTCGATGCGCCGCGCGCTCACCGCCTCCAACGCGCGCAGGCCAGCGACGGCTTCGGCGAAGCTGGTGCTCGCCCGCTCGGCGGCATCGGCCAGACCAGGGTCGGCGGACAGCTCAGCCAACCCCTTTTTCATATCGGTTTCCAGGTCCACCAGCGCCGCACGGGCGGAGGCGAGGTCGGCGCTGCGCGCCGCGGACAAGTAGCGCGCTGTCAGGTCGGTCAAGCCGCCAGTCAATTCCTGCCCGTGGGTGGCCGTACTGAACAGGCGGACATCGCGCTGCACTGTGTTCTGCAGCAGACGCGCTAAGTCATTGGTGAGAAAGCCTGCATAGGCACAGGCGATCAGCGTGAGGGCTGACACGGCAGAGAACGCGACCAACAGGCGGGTGCGCAAGCTGCCAGAGGGTTTGCCGTCGCGAAGGGTCATGGGATCAGCGCTCCGTTCCGGCTAGTCTTTAAGGGTTTCGATGGCCCGGAACCGGGCGTTTGGCGCAATGGACGTCAGGTAGACGGTGTCCGATCCAGCGACTCGGTTCTGCCCGAAGGTCAGCACCAATCCGCCAAGGTCAAGTCGACCCAACTCCGCCACAGCCGCCAGCAGCGCTTGCCGGGTTGGCTCGCCAGTGATCCGCTCCAGCGCGGCAAGCGCCACGCGGCCCGTGATGTAGCCTTCCAGCGAGACAAAGCCCGGCTGGGCATTGGGCACGGCTGCAGCCAGGGCCGCTTGATAGCGGGCCACCAGTGGGATCGACGTGTCGGTCGGCAGCGGCACCACCTGGGTGATGAACGTGTCGACACCCGCTGGTCCGGCTGCGGCCGCCAGCGCATCGCTGCCAACGAAGGAGATGTTGAAGATCGTGGCGTCCAGCGCGATTTCGCGCGCGGCCCGGATGATCGCTGCACTGGGCGCTGGGGCGGAAATGATCACAATCGCTTGGGGTCGCGCCTCGCGCAGCAACAACAGCGGCAGCTTCACCGCCGTGGTGTTGCGCTCGAAGGTTGCCTCGCCAACCAGAGCCATCTGGCGGCGCGCCAGGGCCTGCTGAATGCCGGTCAAGCCAGCGCGGCCAAAGCCATCATCCTGATAATAGATACCAATGCGCGTGACCCCGAGATCGCGGGTCAGACGTTCCACCATCATCTCGGTTTCTTGGAAGTAGGAGGCGCGGACATGAACCAGATTGCGCAGGTCCGGCGCTCGCAACGCTTCGGCACCTGTGAACAGACCAATCAGCGGTACCCCAGCATCGCGCGTGATTGGGGCGATGGCTGTGCCAGTTGGCGTGCCAACGGCGCCGATCAGGGCGAACACTCGATCTTGTTCGATCAGTTGGCGGACCGTCCGGATCGCTTGCGTGGGCTCATAGCCATCGTTGCGGGCTAGCAGTTCGATTTGGCGTCCGCGGACACCACCGGCGCGATTGGCCTCGGCAAAGGCGGCGAGAATGCCATCCCGCATTCCGGTTCCGAGCGGGGCCGCTGGTCCCTCCAGCACCGCTGCTTGCCCGAACAGGATGCGATTGGCGCTCACGCCTGGCGCTTGTTGGGTCTGGGCCGAGGACACCGTCAGGCTGGCGATGAGTGCGGCACCGGCCAAAACTCCAACAACGCTTTTCCTCAGCCCTCCTGCGAGAGGTCCTTCGTTACCCGCCATGGTCCAAGCTCCCTCCCCACCGAGTCCCCGCTCAGCGTGTGGTCGAAAGCCTAGACCGGCGATCCCCCTAGATAAAGCCCAAGCTGCGGTGAGTTGACGCGGAACCGTCACAGTCAGAGCGGATGATCAGCTGCGGTCGCGGGTTGGTTGCAGCGTGAGACGCCCCGCTGGAATCCGGTCGTCCGTTGCATAGAGAAAGCACCGCTCTGGGTTGCGCTGGGCATTACGCTGGCGGCATTCGCTTAAGGCCGCTTGCTGGGCTTGCTCCGCGGTCTCGCCGGTGCGGTAAGCCCCCTCGCTGGAAGGGTGTAGGGCCAGCGCCTTGGGCCGGGTTTCGCGCTGGTACCGGGTCAGCCAGCTGCGGCGCTGCTGCTCGGTCACAAAGGGCACGCGCTCAATGGAAAACCGGGTGTCGGTGATCACCAGACTGGGTTGCGGCTGCACCGCCCACTTGCCATCGCGGGCCGGTTCCTGGGTGCCATTCACCTCCAGCAACGCGCAGGCGGCCCCGCTGAGGAACTCGCAGCGTTCCAGCGCAAACCGGATTGCTTCCTCGCGGGTCGGTGCATTGTCTGCTCCGGCCCAGCGCAAGGTCTCTGGATTGAAGGCAAGCGCGCGGTTCGGCATGGCAGAATCGGCATAGCGGCGCACTTGATCCAGCGACGCGCCGCGGGCGAGGGGGGAGGCCTCCGGGTGAAATTGTCCAGCCAGAGGCGAGCGTGGGGTGGCAGGCGCTCCAGCTGATGCAGCGGCTGGGGCTGTGGGTGCCGCTGCACCCGCCTGGCTGCGCCCACTGCCAGCGGACGCGGCCTCGGCAATGGTTTGACCGGGTGCGCACCCGCCTTGCGCTTCGGTGAAGGCGATCCGGTGCTGTTGTAAGAACTCAATCAGCCCATCGGTCTTGAGGGCAGTCAACGCGCGGCCACCGCCGCCTGCGCGCTCGGTGCGAACCAGAGTGTTGACGCCGGTGACGCGCCCACAGCGATCCACCAGTGGGCCGCCGCTGTTGCCGCCGGAGATTTGCGCCGTGTGGATGATGGTTTCCAGCCGACTGCCCGCTGGTGTCTGGGTCACCGTCACTTCGCCGGAGGTCAGCGCCATCTCGGGAATCGCCCCGCGCTCGCCTTCCACCATGCGGCGGAACTGGTCATCGGCCATCACGACAATGCCGGGATAGCCAGCCGCCACCACTTCCTGCAATCGCTCAACCCGGCGGGTGAGCGGCAGAACGCGGGCAGCAGGTGGTGTGTTGTCCAACCGCAGAACGGCGAAGTCCGCCTGGCCTGCGCGGCTGGAGGGCGACTGCGCCACGACCGTGGCCCGGCGTGGCGGACCGATGGTGCGCGAGGCGAGGAAGATATCCTCGGGCGCTGCCCCTTCGATCACATGGCGGTTGGTTACCACCAAACCGGGGGCAACAAAGAAGCCAGTGCCGATGCTGATCCCACGACCCTGCGCGGGTTTGGCCAGGACCAGCACCACGCCGCGATCCAGGTGTTGCACCAATGGGTTCTGGGCCTGGGCGGACGCAAAGCTCATCAGCAGCAGGACCAGCGCGGCCAACGCCATCCGACCACCGCGTCGCACGCCAAGCTTGGTCATCATCCCTCGGTCTCCAGTGCCTTTGCCCGCTGCCACAACGCTTCCTGAGCATCGAGATCAAGACCGTCGAGGCCAGCCTCCGCTAGCGATTCCATCATGCGAAAGCGGCGTTCAAACTTCGCATTGCCTGCGCGCAGGGCTGCTTCCGGGTCAACACCCAACCGCCGGGCTAGGTTGGCGATCACGAACAGCACGTCGCCCATCTCCTCGGCGATGCGGGTCGGATCGGGTGTTGGCTCCGCAAGTTCGGCTTTCAGTTCGGCCACTTCCTCATCCAACTTATCAAAGATGGGCGGCACCGTCGTCCAGTCAAAGCCAACCCGCGCTGCACGCGCTTGCAGTTTGACCGCGCGGGTTAGGGCGGGTAACGCGACGCCAACACCATCGAGGGCGCTGGGCACGCTGCCAGCTTTGGCTGCTTTGGCGGTGCGCTCGGCTGCCTTGATCGCCTCCCATGCGCGGGTCTGGGCGGCTGCGTCGGCAACGGCCCGACCCGCAAACACATTTGGATGGCGGCGGATCATCTTGTCGGCAATGGTGGCGGCCACGTCTTCAAAGTCAAACAGGCCTTCTTCCTCTGCCATGCGGGCGTGGAACACCACTTGGAGCAGCAAATCGCCCAATTCATCGCGCAGGGCGGACATATCGCCCTCGGCAATCGCCTCGGCAACTTCGTATGCTTCTTCAATGGTGTAGGGCGCGATGGTAGCAAAGGTCTGTTCGCGGTCCCACGGGCAACCGCCATCCGGCGAGCGCAGCGTCGCCATGATGCGCAACAGACGGTCCAGCGGCGGCAGGCTGGACAGGTCCGGGGCCGAGCCTTGGACCGAGGCGACCATCTCCACTGTTTCCGGCGTGAAGCCCGCGGCACCATACAGGCGCCGCGCGCGCCGGTTGCTGGCGAACACCCGCAAGTTTACCTGGGGCAGACCTTTCTGGTGCGCCCAGGCTTTGCAGGCATCGATCAGCGCCCGCGCAACACCCACACCTTCGTGGTGGGAGGCGACAGCCAGGTCGGACAGATAGGCGACCGGCAGCCGGGCATGAGCCGTTGGCTGCACCCATAGCACGGCTACGCCAGCAGGTTCGCCGTCGCGCTCGGCGATCAACACCGTGGCGGCACGACCATGTTCTTCCATGGCTTCGACCAGGAAGCGGTGACTGCCGGCCTTGATGCTGTCGGTGGCGACCAGGGCAGGCGGTGGGATGTCGGCAAACCGGGGGGCAAGAGAGAGAACGAAGTTTTGATCGTTCGGCCGGGCAGGGCGGATGCGGATGTTTGGCTGCATGACCATGGCATCGCCCGCGCCAGCCCTGCGGTCAAGCCGCTTCGCCGCACCCCACCACCCTTGACGCCACAATCATCGGCCCTGTATCCGGTGGTGCGCGGCGGCTGTTGCGTGTAACGCACTGCCATTGGTTCCTGTGGCTTGGACGGAAAGGGTCCGTTGGTCCGTGACAGTGCAATTGCCAATCGGGCGATGGTGACGGTGCAACCTGCGCCCTGACTCGCGGTCAGGGACCGAGGTCACACTGTTCGTTCGATGTCTGGCGATTGTGCACACCGGTGATAGATGCACCGGCCTTTGGTTGGGGGGACCCGCCGAGGATCACGCCAGATGGCAGCCAGCCAAAAGGGACCAGCCCAATGACTGACCAATCCGTGTTCATGACGGCAGGTGGTGTGCAAGTGATGCGCACGACCACGTCGTTGCCTGCCGACACTGCGCTTGAGGACATCCGTCTCGCGCTGGACAGCCGACGCGGCGTGCTGCTGGGCAGTTCGTATGAGTATCCCGGTCGCTATCGCCGCTGGAGCCTGGGGTTCACCGATCCGCCGCTTGCGTTGACGGCCCGCGGCCGCACCTTGGTGGTGGAGGCGTTGAACGCCCGCGGTCAGGTGCTGATCCCAGCGATCACCAGCGTGCTGCAGAGCGAACCGCACCACACGGTCGAGGTCGCGGATCGCCGCGCGGTGACAGTGCAGGTGGCTGCGTTGCCCGATGGCTTTGATGAAAGCCAGCGTACCCGCCAGCCTTCAGCGATGAGCACGGTTCGCGCGTTGCTCAATTGGCTGGCCAGTGACCAGGACAGCGTCTTGGGTGTGTACGGCGCCTTCGCCTTCGATCTGGTTCACCAGATTGAGCCAGTGGCCCAGCGGCGCCCGCGCCCAGCCGATCAACGTGACATCGTGGTGTATGTGCCTGACCGGGTGGTGGTGCTGGACCATTACCGCGGTCGCGCCCTGCGCCACGACTATGAATTCGTGGTCGGCGATCTCAGCACGGCTGGGTTGGCGCGGGAGGGGGCGGTAAACCCACCCTCGCCACCGCCAAACAGTGCGACGATCCGGGCCGATCATGCGCCCGGTGGCTATGCCGCGCTGGTGGCGTTGGCAATGCCGCACTTCGCCCGCGGCGACTTGTTTGAGGTGGTGCCCTCTACCAGCCACCATCGCCCAGTCGCAGCCCCCCCCTCGCGCTTGTTCGCAACATTGCGCGATGTGAACCCCAGCCCCTACGGCTTCTTGATCAATCTGGGTCAAGACGAGTGGCTAATCGGCGCCTCGCCTGAGATGTTTGTCCGTGTCGAGGGGCGCCGGATGGAAACCTGTCCGATCTCCGGCACCATCGCGCGTGGTCGCGATGCCGTGGAAGACGCTGAGCAAATCCGCACGCTGCTCAACTCCGCCAAAGATGAGGCGGAGTTGACCATGTGCACCGACGTGGACCGCAACGATAAGGCGCGCATTGCCGAACCCGGCAGCGTGCGTGTGATCGGGCGGCGTCAGATTGAGCTCTACAGCCACTTGATCCACACGGTGGACCATGTGGAGGGTCGGATCGGTGCGGGGTTTGACGGTATCGACGCCTTCCTCACCCACCTCTGGGCGGTCACCGTCACGGGTGCGCCGAAGCCAGCGGCGCTGGCGTTCCTGGAAGAGCATGAAACCACGGCGCGGCGCTGGTATGGCGGTGCAGTCGGCTGGTTCGGCATCAATGGCGATGTCAACACCGGCTTGACACTGCGCACGATGCGCCTTGCTGGCGGCATTGCCGAGGTGCGCGTTGGCGCTACAGTGCTCGCGGACAGCGATCCGAGCGCCGAAGAAGCTGAAACTCTGGTGAAAGCGGCGGCCCTGTTCCGCACCATCGAGCGGGCGGACGCCCCACCGGCCCCGCGCGCCACGGCGGCTGGCAACACGCTGCCGGGAACCGGTCGGCGGGTCTTGTTCGTTGATTGCGAGGACAGCTTCGTTCACACCTTGGCGAGCTATCTGCGCGCGACGGGAGCGGAGGTGACGGTGCTGCGACCCGCGGCGGCGCGGCGGGTGTTGGATCGCAACTGGGATCTGGTGGCGCTGTCTCCAGGGCCGGGGCGACCAGAACGCTTTGGGCTGCCGCAACTGGTGCGCGACATCGTGGCCCTGGAGCTGCCGCTGTTTGGCGTGTGTCTTGGCCTGCAAGCAATTGCCGAAGCGTTCGGCGCGCCCGTGCAGCAGATGGATGCGCCCCAGCATGGTCGCCCAGCACGGCTGGCGATCCGGGACCGCTCTGGCCTGTTCGCCGCAGCCCCAGACGGCATGACAGTTGGGCGCTATCACTCCCTTCACGTTCCGGAAGCCGCCCTGCCAGCGGAGTTTGCGGTGACCGCAACAACCGACGCATCGGACGGGCAGGGTGTGGTCATGGCGATCGAGCACCGGACGCGCCCGATCTCTGCGGTACAGTTCCACCCGGAATCGATCATGAGCGCTGGCGGGGAGGCTGGGTTTCTGCTGCTACGGACCATGATTGAGCGGCTGCCACCGCCACGGGGTACCGCAGGGCCGGATCGCCGCCAAACTGGGCAGGTGGCGATCAAGTCCGCAGCGGAGTGATTGAAAAATAGGCACATACCAAATATGCTGTCTTTTTCAGCAGATCCCTCTTGCGTGCTGCGCTGCATCATCATACTTTGGCGGGGACGGAGGTGCCGGTTCAGACCAGCCTTTGTCGACGCCAGGTGGCGATTCCTCCCTAAACTTTTGGCCGCGTCGGCTGTCCGACGCGGCTTTTTTCTGCTGTGGTACTAAGCTGGTGGTGACGGAAACCAAAGGTGTTCCGGCATATCCCCGCAGGTGGCAGGGTGACGGAGGCAGGCCATGAACACGCGCGCGGTTGTGGTGGGGGCAGTGCTTCTGGCGATGGGGTCCGCAGCGGCTGTTGCTCAATCCCGTGAGCCAATCCAGATCATGCCGTTACGACCGTCCGAACAGTCACCACGGGAGATGCCACCGCCGCCGGTGCGCGCTGCACCGCCGGTGCGCAGTGAACACACCTGGATTGTGCCGCCCGGTACGCCGACGGTGGATCCGATTCTGCGCCCCGGAGTGCTGCAAGGCCCGCGCGGCTTGCAGCCCGATGGACGGTTTGTGATCACGCGGGAAATGTGCCGTGATCAAGTGGCTGCGACGCCTGCCCCCGATGTTGCCTATCGCGCTGGCGTCGACAGTCTGGGCCGCCCCGTCGCCCCGGCTGATCTGCCGAGCAACCGCGCAGCTGCAGGCTTCGCGGATCGGGTGGTGACCGACATCCTGATCGATCCCGTCACCCGCGCCGGGCGCTTTCCAACCCGTGGTGAGGGCAGTGTCGGGCGGGTGGAGGTTGATACCCGCACGGGCGAGGTGATCCTCAATGGTCGCCCGTCCACCGGCATGACCGAATACGGCATTGACGAGGCAACCTTGGCGCGGTTGTGCCGCGATATCCGCTGAGCGCACGCCGCAGGCCAGCAGGCTTCAAAGATTTGCACAGGCGGTGCTTTGCTTTAGGGTGCCCGCCCGCGCCCTGTTTGCGCGTCCAGCCGTGAGCCGAACTCCCATGCGCCTGACCCGCTACTTCCTGCCGACTCTGAAAGAAACCCCTCAGGAGGCGCAAATCGCCTCCCACCGCTTGATGCTGCGGGCCGGCATGATTCGCCAGGAAAGCGCTGGGATCTACTCCTGGCTGCCCCTCGGCCACCGGGTGCTGAGCCGGATCGAGCAAGTGGTGCGGGAGGAGCAGAACGCTTCCGGCGCCATTGAGGTGCTGATGCCGACCATCCAGTCGGCGGAGCTGTGGCGCCGCTCTGGCCGCTATGACGACTACGGCAAGGAAATGCTGCGGATCATTGATCGCCACGAGCGGGAGATGCTGTACGGGCCGACCAATGAGGAAATGATCACCGACATTGTCCGCCAATTCGTCAAAAGCTATCGCACCCTGCCGCTCAACCTCTACCACATCCAGTGGAAGTTCCGCGACGAGGTGCGTCCGCGCTTTGGCGTGATGCGTGGACGCGAATTCTTGATGAAGGACGCGTATTCCTTCGATTTGGATGCTGCCGCTGCCCGCACTGCGTACAACAAGATGTTTGTGGCCTATCTGCGCACTTTCGCCCGCCTGGGCTTGAAGGCGATCCCGATGCGCGCTGACACCGGTCCGATCGGTGGGGACTTGAGCCACGAGTTCATTGTGCTGGCCGACACCGGGGAATCGGGCGTGTTCTGCGACAAGCGCTGGCTGGAAATGGATGTGCTGGAAGAAGCTGTCGACTTTGACAGCGACTTGGCACCTCTGGTGAAGAAGTACACCGATCTCTATGCTGCGACAGAAGAAAAGCACGATCCAGACGCCATCCCCGCCGACCAGTTGGTGGCTGCCCGCGGCATCGAAGTGGGGCACATCTTCTACTTCGGTACGAAGTACTCCAAGCCCCTGGGGGCCATGGTGACCAACCAGGAGGGTCAACTGGTGCCCGTGGAAATGGGGTCCTATGGCATCGGTGTCTCGCGCTTGGTCGGTGCGATCATCGAGGCAAGCCATGATGACGCCGGAATTGTCTGGCCCGATCCCGTCGCGCCTTTCCATGTCGGCCTGGCCAATCTGCGCCAGGGCGATGAGGCATGCGACGCAGCCGCAGACGGGATTTACCAACAACTCACCGACGCAGGCCTGGACGTGCTGTATGACGACCGGGACGCCCGCGCTGGGGAAAAGCTGGCCGACCTCGATCTGATTGGTTTGCCATGGCAAATCCAGATCGGCCCGCGCGGGGTCAAGGCTGGCACGGTGGAGCTGAAGCGGCGACGCACCGGCGAGAAGCAGGAGATTTCGGCAGAAGCCGCAGTCAACGCCCTGCTCTCGGGGGGTGCCACCTAAGCACCAGCGGACGTCCGCCTCGCCACCCACGCAGGTGGAGTGGTTCTGGGACTGGAGAACGAGCAGGCAGAGGGCAGGGGATGATCCAGGCGGTCGAACGGCTGGTCGCAATGCGCTACTTGCGCGCGCGTCGGCAAGAGGGATTTATCTCGGTGATCGCGTGGTTCTCGCTGCTGGGCATTGCGCTTGGTGTCGCGACCCTGATCATCGTGATGGCGGTGATGAATGGCTTCCGCGCCGAGTTGCTGGGCCGAATTCTGGGGCTCAACGGCCATATCTCAGTCGCCGCCAATGCTGGGCAATCGATCCCAGACCCCGATGCCCTGGCCCAGCGCATCCGCGGCCTTGCCGGTGTTGTCTCGGCCTCGCCCATGATCGAGGGCCAAGTGATGGCGACTGCGAATGGCGTCTCCTCCGGGGCCCTGGTGCGTGGCATGCGAGCCGGCGACTTGCACGCCCGCCAGACCATTGCCTCGGCCGTGAAGCTCGGTCGGATCGACGCTATGGGCGATGACGGGTTGCTGATCGGTCTGCGCATGGCCCAGCGCATGGGCGTGACGGTTGGCGATCAGATCACCTTGATCTCGCCGCGCGGCAATCCCACGCCCTTTGGCACGGTGCCCCGCCTCGTGTCGTTCCAGGTGGCGGCGGTGTTCGAAGTTGGCATGTTTGAGTACGACAATACCTACGTCTACATGCCCTTCCAGGCTGCCCAAGCCTTCTTCCGCGTGCCGGACGGGGCCACCAACATAGAAGTGTTGTTGGCCAATGCCGATCAGGCGCCATTCCTGTCAGACGCAATCTGGATGCTGGATCCGCGCACCATCCGTGTGCTGGATTGGCAGCGCACCAATGCCAGCTTTTTCAATGCCTTGCAGGTTGAGCGGAACGTGATGTTCCTGATCCTGACGCTGATCATCCTGGTGGCAGCCTTCAACATCATCAGCTCGATGATCATGTTGGTGAAGGATAAGGGGCGGGACATCGCGATCCTGCGCACCATGGGCGCCAGCCGCGGCACGGTGATGCGCATTTTCTTTCTCGCAGGGTTTTCGGTGGGGGCGATTGGCACGCTGGCCGGCCTGTGCCTGGGGGTGGCCTTCGCCACCAACATCGAGTCGATCCGCCAATGGTTGGAGGGGTTGACCGGCACCAACTTGTTTGCCGCGGAAATCTACTTCCTGTCCAGGCTGCCGGCGCGGTTGGACTGGAACGAAGTGATCCAGGTTGTGCTGATGGCTCTCGGCCTGTCGGTTCTCGCTACGCTCTATCCCAGTTGGCGGGCGGCTCGCCTCGATCCCGTGGAGGCGCTGCGCTATGAGTGAGGCGGGCCTTGTCATCACTGGCCTGACGCGCAGCTACCCAACGGGCGCGGGGCGGCTGGAGGTGTTGCGCGGCGTCGACCTATCCGTCCGACCCGGCGAGTTGGTGGCCTTGGTCGCCCCGTCGGGCACTGGCAAGTCGACCCTGCTGCACGCGGCAGGCTTGCTGGAGAAGCCAGACGGCGGTTCCATCCGCATCGGGGGAGTGGAAGCAGCTGGCCTGTCGGACAGTGGGCGAACCAAGCTGCGCCGCAGCCATATTGGCTTTGTCTATCAGTTCCACCACCTGCTGCCCGAATTCTCCGCCCTCGAGAATGTTGTGTTGCCGCAGATGCTGGCCGGAGTGGGACGGCGCGCTGCCGGTGAGCGGGCGACGGCCCTGTTAACCGCCGTTGGATTGGCGGGGCGCTTGAGCCACCGGCCGGCGCGCTTGTCCGGTGGCGAACAACAGCGGGTCGCAATCGTGCGCGCGCTGGCCAATCGGCCAAGTCTGCTGCTGGCCGACGAGCCGACGGGAAACCTGGACCCGGGCACGGCGGCCTCGGTGTTCGACACCTTGCGCGAGCTTGTGCAGACGGCTGGGCTGGCGGCCTTGATCGCCACGCACAATCTTGACCTCGCGCAGTCGATGGACCGGATCGTCACCTTGCGCGAAGGTCGTATCGCAGCCCTTTGACTTGGCACAAGGTTGCGGCACACTAGCGCCGTCCAGCAGGGGGAGTGACACGGGGCATGAGCACGGCGATGCGTATCGGTGGCGGGGCCAGGGCTGACAGGCTCAGTCGGCGCGCTGCCCTGATCGGCGTCACGGCGCTTGCCGTTGGCGGGGCGGCGTCTGCTGCCGCCCAAACTCCCAAAGGGCCGCAAATGGTGCCACTCGGCCCGATGCGGTTTCAGGTGAAAGACTACTGGCATGGCATGCAGCAACTGACTGTGCTGTATGCCGTGGAAGTGGATGAGGCCAATGCCACGCTGATGCGTCGCCATCGCCCCGCCATCCAGGATCGTCTCAACACCGCCGTGACGGCACGCTTGGCGCAGGACTTCGGCGGTGCCCGTGGGCACGAGCTGTTGAAAGAAATCCTGCGGGACGAGGTGCTGGCGCCCTTAAGCATCTACCCCTCGGACATCTTGCTCACCAACGTGACCCTGGCCCGCCGGAGCTGATTCCCATGATGCCGATTGATGCCCGCTATCCCTCCCTGGAGGGACTGGGAGTTCTTGTGACTGGTGGTGCCACTGGCATCGGTGCGTCGGTGGTGGAGCACTTCGCCGCCCAAGGCGCCAAGGTTGGTTTTGTGGATATCGCCGACAGTGCGGCGACGGCACTGGTGGAGGCGATCCGCGCCCGCGGGCACACGGTGCCGGTGTATCAGCGCTGCGATTTGACCGATATCGCCAGCCTGAAGGCCACGATCGCCGCGCTGGCAGCGGAGATTGGTCCGGTGCGCGTACTGGTCAACAACGCTGCCAGCGATGACCGCCACAGCTGGGACAGTGTGACAGCGGACTATTGGGACCAGCGCATGGCGGTCAACCTGCGCCACCAGTTTTTCGCAGCCCAGGCGGTTCAGCCCGAGATGGCAGCGGCCGGTGGCGGGTCAATCATCAACTTCGGCTCGATCTCGTGGCATTTGAAGCAGGGCGGGATGCCGGTGTACGTGACCGCCAAGGCAGCAGTGGAGGGGTTGACCACCGGTCTCGCCCGCGACTTCGGCCCCCAGAAGATCCGCGTGAACTGCGTGATTCCCGGCTGGGTGATGACCGAGCGACAGATCAAGCTCTGGCTTACCCCGGAAGGTGAGGCCCGCATGCTGGAGGGGCAGTGCCTGAAGGCGCGCCTGCTGCCGGAGGACTTGGCGCGCATGGTCCTATGGCTGGCAGCGGATGACAGCCGGATGGTCACTGGGCAGAATTTCACCGTGGATGCTGGGTGGGCGTAAGCCCATTCAGCCTGCTGGTTAGGGGGTTGGCGAGCCCCAGGCGCGGGCAGCGACCCGGCGGAAATTCTCCCCCAACACACCCTGAATGGCATCGGCGGGCCAGCCGCGTGCGACCAGCCCGGCTGTGATTTCCGGAAGCTGCTCAGGCGTCGCAAAGTGCATGCCCGGACCATAGCCGTTGCCATCGGGCCACCAGCGGCGCGCGTCGAATTCAGCGGGGCGATCATCGACGCCGTCGAGGAAGTTGAAATCCAGCCCCAAGCCGACATGCTGCCAGCCGACCCGATCCGCCACATACTCGATGTGGCGGATCATCGCCTCGGTGCCAGCTGCCGGGTCGCCCAGGAACAAGCTGACCCCAGTGATGCCGATCACGCCACCAGTGGCCGCAACCGCGTCGATCTGCTCATCGCGCGCATTGCGCGCATGCGGGGTTAGGTGGTGAGCATTGGCATGGGAGAACACGACCGGGCGACTGGCCTGCTCCACAATCTCCAAACTGGCCCGAACGCCGGAATGGGACAGGTCCAACAGAATGCCTCGGGCTTGCACCTCGCGGACCACCTCGCGCCCGAAGGCAGTGAGGCCGCGATCCTCATCATGGCACCCAGCCGAGACGCTGTTGTTGCGATTGTACGCCAAATGCATCTGGCGAACGCCGAGGTCGCGATAGAGGCCGACCATGGCGAGGTCGTCTTCCAGCATCATCGAGCCTTCCAGATCAAAGGCAATCGACAGGCGACTTGCGGCGCGCGCAGCCTCAATGGCGGCAAGGTCGGTGCCGAGGACGAACTGTTCAGGATGCTGCGCGATCTGGTGGCGAAAACCCGCCAGCGTGCGGATCACCTGGGCCAGCGGGTTGAAATCCATCCCGACATTGATGGAGACGTGGTTGACACCTGCGCGGCGATGGCGCTCCAACACACCAAGATTGACGTCACCGCGCAGCGGCAGGCAGGAATGGGCATCCCACACGAGGCTGTCGGCGTGCAGACGAGTTGCATCCACCATCGTGGGGGAACCTTCCAAGCGGTAAGCACAGGAGATCGACTGGAATGACGCCACGTCAACCGCCACGTCCACAAAACCATGCGGGGCGCGGGCGTTTGGTTCAAGTCGGTCGCGAAATGATCCGTGTTCCGCCTGAAGTGGACCAGTTTCTGGCAGCCCTGGGGCGGGCCGTGTCGGCTGCGGTGGCAGATGGCCTGCCCGCGCAGCGGGATGCCGCTGCCTTCGCCGCGCTGGTCCACAGCCTGACCCAGACCTTGGAAGGCCAGACCGAGGCGGCCTTTGCTGCCTCCACCACTGGTCAGGCGGAGCGGGCGGCGATCGCTTGCGCTGCCGGGTGTGCGTTTTGCTGCCGAAACAGTGTTGAGATCACCATACCGGAAGCGATCGCCTTGGCCGAGGCCATCACTCAGCGCTCCGATCATGCTGCCATGAGGGAACGATTCGCAGCGACAGCTGCGGCCATCCAAGGCTTGTCCCCACTGCGTCGGCAGGCGCAGGCGATTGCCTGCCCGTTGTTGGAGGCGGAAAGCTGCAGCCAGTATCCAGATCGACCGCTTGCCTGCCGCTCTACCTACGCCACCTCGGCCGCAGCCTGTCGGAGGGACCTGGAATCAGTGTCCAGTGGCGGCAAACCACAGCCGATCAAGATGCCTGCCACCCCTCAGGTGATCCGCACCGGCATCGTCAGCGGCATCGCTGATGGGTTGGCTGCCAGGCGGTTACAGGCTGACACCGTGGAGTTGATCAGCGCGGTTGCGATGATCCTGGCTGACCCGAGTGTCATTGATCGCTGGCTGCAGGGCGAGCGGGTGTTCAAACCCTTCCCGAAACAATAGGCCGAGGCACTAGGCCTGCTTCTTGATGGCTTCTTCCAACAGGGCGAAGGTGTCGTCGGGAAGGCTGGAGAACTTCAACGCCAAACGGTGCCGTTCCGGGGTATGACGGATGACGTTGCACGAGAAGGTGCCCTTGTGCTGCGTGCGGGGCACCCGGATCACACCGTTGATCACATCACCAGAATTCGCCGTGCCGCGGAAGTTCTGCAGCAACATACCGGAGAATGACCAGTTCACCGTCTCGGCCGGTAAAATAATCTTCAAGGGTACAGTCTGACTGCCATCGCCTTTGGTTGTCGGCTTGTCGTACCGCGCCATCAATTCCTGGGCATCAGACGACAGATCAGTCACTTGGAAGATGCCGATTTTCTTGTCGGCGTGAATCCGCTTTGGGATCACGCGGAACAACCCAAACTTGGTGCTGCCATCCACTTGAACGACCGCGGGGACGGGGGTTTTGTCGTCCAGCATCACCTCTTCGAATTGCGGCAACAGCATCTGCTGTGTGGACCAAAACACCGTTTGGTACACTTTGGCGAACAAATCGATCGACAACACGGGAATCGTGTATCGCTTATCCCGAAACCGACTGGCATTCGGGCTCGACTGCTTCGATGCGAGGCCGGTCCGGGAAACGGCCATGGGGTAGGTCCGTCCTGTGGCAAGTAAGGCGTCGGATCAAGGTGCCGCGGTAGACGCAAGAAATCCATAGATTTTTGCAATGGCATCCGCGACGGCTTGGGCGACTGTGCCAAAACGGATCACACCAGCATCGTCGTGGACGCCAGCGGCTCTGCCAGAACGACAGCAGCCCTGGCCGCGGTTACCCGCTGCCAGGGCTGTCATCACACGCGACTGATCCCGTGAATGGGATTAGCCGGAGTAGTACATTTCAAACTCGACCGGGTGCGGAGTGGTCTCGAACCGCTCCACCTCTTCCATCTTCAGCGCGATGTAGCTGTCGATCTGGTCGTCGGTGAACACGTCGCCCTTCTTCAGGAAGGCGCGATCCTTGTCCAGGCTTTCCAGCGCCTCGCGCAGCGAGCCGCACACCGTCGGGACCTTGGCCAGCTCTTCGGGCGGCAGGTCGTACAGGTTCTTGTCCATCGCCTGACCCGGGTGGATCTTGTTCTGGATGCCATCCAGACCAGCCATCAGCATGGCGGCGTAGGCGAGGTACGGGTTGGCAAGCGGGTCCGGGAAGCGCACTTCAACGCGCTTGCCCTTCGGGCTGGCCGAGAACGGGATGCGGCAGGACGCCGAGCGGTTGCGGGACGAGTAGGCCAGCAACACCGGCGCCTCGTAGCCCGGCACCAAACGCTTGTAGCTGTTGGTGGTCGGGTTGCTGAACGCATTGATCGCCTTGGCGTGCTTGATGATGCCGCCGATGTAGTACAGCGCCAGTTCCGACAAATCGGCATACTGGTTGCCAGCGAACAGCGGCTTGCCATCCTTCCAGATCGACTGGTGGACGTGCATGCCTGACCCGTTGTCCTTGTAGATCGGCTTCGGCATGAACGTGGCGGACTTGCCGTAGTTGGCAGCAACCATGTGCACGACGTACTTGTACTTCTGCATGTTGTCGGCGGTGCTCACCAGCGTGGAGAACTTGATGCCAAGTTCGTGCTGGGACGGCGCCACTTCATGGTGGTGCTTTTCCACGTCGACGCCCATGTCGTCGAGGACGGTGACCATCTCGGCGCGCAGATCCGTGCCGCTGTCAACCGGCGGGACCGGGAAGTAGCCGCCCTTGATGCCCGGACGATGGCCAAGGTTGCCATCTTCATAGGCGCGACCGGAATTGTACGGGCCTTCTTCGCTGTCCAGGAAGTAGTAGCCCTCGTTCATGCCGGTCTTGAAGCGGACATCGTCGAACACGAAGAATTCTGCTTCCGGACCGAACACGGCGGTATCACCAATGCCCGCTTCCTTCATGTAGGCTTCGGCGCGCTTGGCGATCGAGCGTGGGTCACGGCTGTAAGGCTGGCCGGTGGAGGGCTCCAACACGTCGCAGAACAGGATCGCCTGCGGCTGGGCCGAGAAGGGGTCCATCACGAAGGTGGACAGGTCCGGCTTCAAGATCATGTCGGACTCGTTGATCGCCTTCCAGCCAGCAATCGACGAACCGTCAAACATGATGCCTTCGTTCAGCATGTCCTCGTCGACGGTGCAGATGTGCTGGGCAGTGTGCTGCCACTTGCCGCGCGGGTCGGTGAACCGGAAATCGACGTACTTCACGTCGTTTTCCTTCAGCAGCTCCAGGACCTTCTTTGCGTCCGACATGTCGTCTTTCCCATGCTGACGGGCAAGCGCAGGGGAGCCGCGCTGCCCAGGTTGTCGCCGACACCCGCGGAAACCCCGACAGGCTGGCTTGTGAGACGCCGCCTCCCCTTGGGGTCAGCGGCAAACGGTCTGGCGCATGACGGTTAGCGGTGCCAGCTTGGCTCTGGCAAGCGTCGCGTCTGCGGCACTTT
Source organism: Alphaproteobacteria bacterium (assembly GCA_004292755.1). Taxonomy (GTDB): domain Bacteria; phylum Pseudomonadota; class Alphaproteobacteria; order Elsterales; family Elsteraceae; genus RDXE01. The sequence goes on along the minus strand of RDXE01000061.1, from coordinate 19,486 downwards.
GAACTCTAGATCGCGTCCGAACCGCGCTCATTCGTGCGGATGCGGACGGCATCCTCAATTGGCACCACGAAAATCTTGCCGTCGCCGATCCGCCCGGTGTGGGCGGCCTGTTGGATCGCCTCCACCGCGCGCTCAACCACGGCGTCTTCCAGGACAACTTCGATTTTCACCTTCGGCAGAAAGTCCACCACATACTCAGCACCGCGGTAGAGTTCCGTGTGGCCCTTCTGGCGCCCGAAGCCCTTGGCTTCCGTCACCGTGATCCCCTGGATGCCGATTTCGTGCAGAGCCTCTTTCACTTCGTCGAGCTTGAACGGCTTGATGATGGCTTCAACTTTTTTCATGGCGCAGAACCGTCCCCGAAACGTTTGTGACCAGCCGCTTCTTCTCTGACGGCTGCGAAGGCCTGATTGTGAGACATCACAACCATTGATGGGCAGAGCCCACCTCACCCGCAAACCAACTGGCTCGCGGGCGGGACCGCGCGCTGTAACGCACGGTTCGTGCCAATTCGCCGCAGCAGGGAGCGACGCAGATGAAGTCGCAGCATGCGACATTTCTCGGCAAGGCACAGGTTAAACTTTAGGCATCATGCCCGGAATGCGGCAATCCGAGCCAGCGCCTCTTCAATCGTGGCATCGGCTGCGGCACAGGACAGGCGGATATGGCCCTCGCCAGCGCTGCCAAAGCTTGTGCCTGCGATGGTTGCAATGCCTACCTCCTCCAGCAAGCGACGCTGTGCAGTCCGGGCATCCAGGCCAAGCCCGGCGATGGAGGGGAACGCGTAGAACGCACCAGCAGGCTCCACCGCCTGCCAGCCGGGCAGGGCATTCAACCCGGCCACCACGCGCTGCTGGCGTCGATCAAACGCGTGGCGCATGGTTTCGATACAGTCCTGCGGACCATCCAGGGCGGCAATGCCAGCAAATTGGGCGGGAGTATTGACGCAGGAGTGGGAGTTGACGGCGATCCGCTCCACCGTCGCAACCAGGCTGCGCGGCCACACCCCATAGCCCAACCGCCAGCCGGTCATCGCGTAGGTCTTTGACCAACCATCCAGCAGGATGGTGCGCTCTGCCACCTCCGGGCAGGCGAGCAGGCTTTTGTGCTGGTGGCCGGGGCGGATCAACTGGCCGTAAATTTCATCCGACAGGATGGTGACGTGCGGATGGGCAGCGAGACCGGCCGCCAGAGCGGCTACCTCACTCGCTGGCATCACGCCGCCCGTTGGGTTGGCCGGGCTGTTTAAGATCAACAACCGGGTTGCTGGCGTGATCCGCTCCAGCACGGCCGCGGCGGAGGGGGCGAAACCGTGCTGCGCCTCCAGCGGGATGGGCACGGGTGTGGCACCAGTGAACTTGATCAGTGACTCATAAATCGGGAAGCCGGGGTTGGGGTACAGCACCTCCACCCCCGGTTGGCCGAACAGCGAGATCGCATAGTACATCGTGACCTTGCCGCCGGGCACGATGACCACCTGCTCCGGGCTGACGCGCACCCCCAGGCGGCGATCAAGATCGCGGCACACCGCCTCGCGCAGGGCCAGGATGCCAGTGGCACCGGTATAGCCGTGATGCCCATCGCGCAGCGCTTTGATCGCGGCGTCCACAATGTGCTCCGGCGTCGGGAAGTCCGGCTGCCCAATACCGAGATTGAGGATGGAGCGGCCTTGATCCTCCAGTGCCTTGGCACGGGCCAGAACTTCAAAGGCCGTCTCCGTGCCCAAGCGCTCGAACGCAGCGGCGATGGAGAAAGGGTGGGCGGAAGTGGGAAGGACAGACATGGAACTCCTACAGGCCAGCGTGCGGCGCATTCAGCGCGCCGTGCGAGGATGGCTTGACGCAGGGGGGCAAGGGAAGTATCAGCCTGCAGACGCGGTGGCGACCGTAGCTCAGTCGGTAGAGCGTTCGGTTGTGGTCCGAAATGTCGCCGGTTCGAGTCCGGTCGGTCGCCCCATCCCCCTTCCGCCTTGGTGTGGTTGCTCTGCCCTAACTGGGCGGCTGCTTGGTCTCTTTGACCTGCAGCTCCGTGATGCTGCGGATGTGCTCGACAAAGATCTTCATCAGCGCGCGCACTAGCTTGTCGCTGCGGGCAATCTTGTCGTCCAGGTAGGATTTCGGGAACACTTTGCAGGTGGTCGGATCGACAGCGGTTACCGTCGCCATGCGCGGGCGATCGTCGATCAGTGCCATCTCGCCAAACACCCCGCCGATGCCAATATGGCCCAGCACGATTTGGCCGGACGGGCCTTGTTTGACCACTTCCACCAAGCCCTTTTCGATCAGGAAGAAGTTACTGCCCCGGTCCCCTTCGCGAATGATCACGTCGCCGGGGCCGAAAAACCGCCGGTCTGGTCCCTCCCGCATGCCCTGCCTCCTTCACTCAGCGGGGCGGTCAGCGCACCTGCGCGACAGGACCCGGCTGAAGCTCCCGCAGCAGTTTGATCCGAAACGCGCGCGCAAAGTCAGAGAAATCCTTGGCGACGATCATAAAGGCACCTGGGCCGGTGATCACCTCGGCCTGATAGTAGGTGTCGAGGTTCGCCTCCTCACCCAGGATGGCAAGGCCATTGACCGTAACGCCCTCGGCCTGCAGCTGCGCGCGAATGGTGGCGAGCCGACGGGGGTCTGTGGCACTGCCGTCACCCGAGACATCAATGACCCGGCGGCCTGCCGCTGGCGCCTCGGCCAGCACGGCACGCGCGCGCACCAAGGCAGCACCGATCGCTGTGGCACCGCCCCAGATTCGCCGGGGCAGAATGTCGAGGTCGGCAGCCAGAGCCTCGGCAGCTGCTGCGCCATCCAGCACCCGCCAGGGTTCAGCAACTTCCTGCCAGCTAGCATCGGACCATTCGAGGATGGTGACGGCGACAGCACCCTGGGGACCAGCCGTCATCAGTGCTTGGACGTCTGGGTCGCGGAAGGCAGCCGCCAACCCCTCCCGCTGTAACGCGAACTCCTCCGTGTTGATGGAGGAGGAGGAATCAATCGCCAGCACCAACGCGACATCGACAGAGCGCGCCAGCGCAGGCGGACCGATCAGAACCAAGAGGATCAGCACCAACCACGGCATTGGCCAAGCTTGGGCCTGCTTCATGGCAGGGGCGTGGCGAGCCGCCCGCTCATCCTGGCCGCCCGACAGTAAGGTCGAAGCGCGGCACGGCCGAGGTGAGGCGGTGAGCGAGGGTATTCAAACTCTCCCCCCGTCCGGACGGTAACGGACGCGCAGGCGGTGGTGGTGGCACCTCGCTGACCAGGGGGGCGATGCTCGGGTTCGGCCACACGCCGCGGCGCCACTCCGCCTCCAGCCGCCCGGCCTGATCCAACTGGGCGAGGCGCTGATACACGCCAGCATGGCGGCCCCAGCGCGGGTTTGCCGCCATGGTTGCCGCCACCCGGCGCACCTTGGCCTGAAACCAGGCGAAATCGCCCAAATGGTGGTGGCGCACCGTGATCGCAGGCGCCACGCCCCATTGTGGCTCCCACGTGACGGCGTAGTGATTGCCGGGCCAAATCGCCTCGACAACGGCTCCGCGCACCAACGCCTTCGGTAGTTGGACGTGCCACCACGCCGCCTGATCCGCTCGCCCCACCCAGCGGGTGGTGCCAAGAGGGCTGGTTATTGCCCGGGTGGTGGCAAAGCCGCGTCCGGAAGCCGCAGCATCGGGCACCATCAGCCATTGGCGCGCCAGCAGCATCGAACACTCCGGCCCATACGGGGCTGCAGCTTCAGCAATAGCGGTCGGCAAGGGACGGTCTGCGCACCACTGCTCGTCGGCATCGGCCGAAAACAGCCAGTCCGCCTGATAGCGCTCGGCTGCGATCCAGGCCATGCGGCTGGTCCATAGGTCCTGCTGCCAGCCACCAGCGGGTTCATCGATCACATCGACAGGCCATGTCCGCTGGAGGTCGGCCAGGATGTCTCGGGTGCCATCGGTGGAGCCATTGTCGGTGACCAGCACGCGCTCCACTCCCTGGCCCAGATGGTGGGCGATGTGGTCCCGCACCAACGCCGCCTCGTCCTTCACCAGCAGCAGCATGGCGAGTGGTGTCGCTGCCCTGCCGGTGAGTGCTGGAATCGCCCGGCGCGCCGCCCGAGCCGTCTCCCGCGAGCCGGTGAGGTGACCGATGCTGTACTGGTGGCCCGCATCAAACCGGAAGGTCCGCCGTGGACCCGAGGGCACCTGACCGCTGCGCCAGAGAGCGAGTGCCGCCGGATAATCGCCTTGCTCCACGAGGTGCCATTCCAGGGCGATTGGATCGTGGTGCAGGGTATGGGTCGCCAGAGCCGTAAAGCGCTGACTGCGGGCCAGCGCTGCGTCCGCCGCTCCTGCCGCGAGCAGCCACTCTTCCAGGCGGTAGTGCAGCCCGGCATGGTCCGGATGGCGATCCGCCAGACCGGTGAGAGTGCGAACGACCTCCCCGGCATCCAGGTCGCGCGCACCAGCTGTCACACGGTCGGCCTGGATCAAGGCGAGCAGGATTTGGGCCTCGGCGTCATCGGGGGCCACCAGAACCGCGGTCTCGGCCGCCAGTTGGGCGGTGTCCAAGTCGCCAGCCGCGGCGGCGTGAGCGGCGCGGAGGCGCAGGCAGAGGGCTGACAGAGGATCGAGCGCTAGGGCAGCGTCCAGATGGCCCAATGCGGCATCGGGCTGGGCCACAGCGAGCAGGCAGTGCCCGGTGGCTTGCGCCTGGCTCGCATCCGGCTGGGTTGCGATCCAGTGCTCAAGGCATGCTGCCGCCTGGGGCAGCCGGTCAGTCGCGATCAAACACCGAATCAGGCCCAGCCAAGCCAGTGCAACGGCAGGATCGGCATTAACCGAGGCCTGAAACAACAGCGCGGCGGCGGCTGGCGCACCAGCCGTTTCAGAGTCAACGGCCTCAGCCAGCAGCGCCGCCGCGCTCATCACCGGAATCGGAAGGCTAGTTCAGCGCCTTCTTGAAGTTCTCGGACACAAAGTCCCAGTTCACCAGATGGTCCAGGAACGCCTGCACGAAGTCTGGGCGGCGGTTCTGGTAGTCAATGTAGTAGGCATGCTCCCACACATCGACCGTCAGCAGCGCGGTCTGGCCATGGGCCATCGGCAGATCGGCATTGCCGGTCTTGGTGATCTTCAGCTCACCGCCTTCAATCACCAGCCACGCCCAGCCAGAGCCGAATTGCGTGACGGCGGCTTGCTTGAACTGCTCCTTGAAGCCGTCCAGCGAGCCGAACGACTTGTCGATGGCTTCGGCCAGCGCACCGGCTGGCTTGCCACCGCCTTGCGGCTTCATGCAGTTCCAGAAGAAAGTGTGGTTCCACACTTGGGCCGCGTTGTTGAAGATGCCCGCCTTGCTGGCATCACCTGCGGACGCCTTGATGATCTCCTCCAGTGACTGGGAGGCCATCGGCGTGTCTTTCACCAGATTGTTCAGATTCACCACATAGGTGTTGTGATGCTTGGCGTGGTGGAAGCTGAACGTCTTCTCCGACATGTACGGCTCAAGCGCGTTGGCAGCGTAGGGCAGGGCAGGAAGCTCGAAGGCCATGACAATCCTCATTGATCGGAACAACACCCGGACATGGACCCCGGTCGGGCGGATTGCCACAACGCGGTCCCCACGCACGCGGCAATCATGTAGGCGCTGCGACTGCGACAGGCAACCGCAGTGTCGGCAGTGCCTGCAACAGCGAGCGTGCGGCCCGCGCACCGGAGATCAGCGCCCCCTCAATCGTCGCGGGCACAGGTGTGGCCGTCCAATCGCCGGCCAGCCGTGCATTGCTGAGGCCTGTCGCATCAACCGAGGGGCGCTGGCTGAGCCCCGCTGGGGTTGCCAGGATGGTGGCCCGGCGCTCCTTGATCACACGGTGGGCGGCTGGCAGTGGGCAGCCCAGCACCACTTCGCAATCGCGCCAGACCAAGGCCGCGATCTCGGCCCGTGACAGCGCCAGCAGCCGGTCGGCCGCTGAGACGGTGACTGTCAACAGCGACCCGCGCTGAAACAGCCACTCGGCCGTGCCGCCGATCAGGCCGAGCATCGGCCCCTCGCTCAGGCGAACGCCCTCCGGCAGGCGCGCGTGCAGGTTGACAATCGCAGCTGAAGCAGTTGGCACCACAAGGCCGGGCATCAGCTCGGCTGCTGCCTCTGGGGGGGCTGCCAGGACCACGGCTGTGACGGGAACCTCCCCCTCGGCTGTGACCAGGGCCGTCACGCGGGCATCCTGGCGGATCAGGCGCTGCACCCGGCAGCCCGTGCGCACAACGCCGCCAAGGGCACGCAACCGCTCAACCGCCGGTGCGACCAGTGCGGCGTCGAGGGATTGGCTCGCCAGCAGCGGCACCGGTGGCGTGGCAAAGGCGCGCATCAGGGTGCGGGCGAACATGCGGGCTGAGGCGAGGTCGGGCGGCGTGTTCAATGCCGCGACACACAGCGGCTGCCACAGACGACGAAGCGCGAGAGGCTGGCGGCGCAGCACTTCTGTCACCGTGGCGGTGCGTCCGGCCAGCAGCAGACGCAATAGACCTGAGAGATGGCTCCACGCACCGACGTCAGCCGTGCGCCGCTTGGCATCAAACACCCAGGGCCCCCGATCCGGGCGCACCGTCCAGCGCGCGCCGTCGGCGAGGTCCCGGAACACGAACCCGCCAGCGGCAACCGGTTGCATCAAACCAGCCGTGCCGAGGCGCGCCAACCATGCCATCGCCGTGTGATTGCTGGTCAGCAGGATGTGGGCGCCATTGTCGATCAAGCCGAGGTCCGGGTCGTGCCAGGAACGGCAGCGCCCACCGGCGTGGGGGGAGGCCTCAAACACCTGCACGGCGACCCCGGCTTCTGCGAGGTCGAGGGCGGCGGCCAGTCCGGCCAGCCCGGCGCCAATCACAGCAACGGTCATCGCGCGGTCAGGCCCGTGCCCGGACAAAGGCAAGCAGTGCCATTGGCAGCTTGATCAGGGGCGAGACGCCAACCCGCCGGTGTGGCGAGCGCCAATCCGCTGCCTCTAGGCGTGCCAAAAGGTGGCGATAGACCGCCATCATCGCCAGCGAGGCGCGCAACCGCCGTCTGTCGGTGTGGGCAAGCGCTGCCTCCGCCTCAGCAAAGCGGGTGCGGGCCACCACTGCGACGGCGCGGCACGCCTCGGGCAGCGCCGGGTGTGCCAACGCGTCCCGTGGGCTGGGGGGCACGCCAGCCGCCGCCAAGGCTTCGGCTGGCAGGTAAAGCCGACCCAGCGTTGCATCCTCAGCAAGGTCCCGCAGAATGTTGGTCAACTGCAACGCCTCGCCCAGCGCGATAGCAAAGCGTTCTGCGGCGGCATCGCTTGCCCCGAACACTGGCAGGGCAGCCACACCGACAGCACCGGCCACGCAGCGACAATAGTGGCGCAGGGTCGCCCATGGCGGGGCGATCATCGGGGCCTCCGCATCCATCCGCATGCCCTCGATCACCGCTGAGAGTTCGGCGCGGGGGATGCCAAACTCGGCGACGGCGTGGGCCAGGGTGACGGCTGCTGGAGGGGCAGCAGGCACGGCGGGCAAGCTGTCGATGATGCGCTGCCACTCCGCCAGTGCGGCCAGCCGCTGCGGGGCGGGATCCGAGCCATCGGCGATGTCATCAACGGCGCGGCAGAAAGCGTAAAGCGCGAACATGCCAATCCGCCGCCGCACGGGCAGCAACCGCATCGGCCAATAGAAGGAACTACCAGCGGCGCGCACCTCGGCACACAACAACCGCTCTGACAGGGCCAGGCTCACCGCCCCACCCCCGCAAGACGGCGCACCAGCGGCCAGCCGCCCGCGGCTAGTCCCGCACACGCAGCGAGCCCCCAGTCCATGCGGCTTAAGGCAACCCGGTCCGCCATCGGATCGCCGCGGCGCAGGCGACGCAGCAGGCGTCGGGCCAGCACCACCGTGGTGCGCGACTGCGCGCGCAATCCCGGGTCTCGCACCAAGCGTGGCAGTGGACGCGCCTGATCCAACAGCTGTGCACAGCCATCGAGCATCCGGTCGATCACCAAGCGCAAGTTGGGTGTTGAGACGTGTAAACTCAGCATGTCGATGGTCACCCCGGCCTCGGCCATCCAGTCCAAGGGCAGGTAGAGCCGCCGCAGGCGGACCCAGTCGTCCCGGATGTCTTGCAAGTGATTTAGCACTTGCAGGGCCGCGGCAAGGGCCTCCCCAGGGCGAAGGGTCAACGGGTCTTCGCCATGGGTTTCCAGCAGAAAGCGGGCGACGGGTCCAGCCGAATGGGCACAGTAGCCATCCACCAGTGCTGGCCAGGACGGGTAGGTGCGCTCCTCCGCATCCCAGCGGAAGGCGACCAACAGATCGCGCAAGCACTGCCCTGCGATGTCATCCCCCAGCTGGCGCGCTACGATCTCCAACTGGGTGACCTTCACTGCAGCCGACAGGGTATCGCTGTCGGCAACATCATCGGCGGCGCGCGCCAGACGGTAGAACGCCATGACCAGTGGCCGGACATCGGCGCGCAGCAGGCGGGAGGCAACCGGGAAGTTCTCCTGGTCGGCGGTTCGGCTGGGCCGGGAAGGTGGCGTCTCGCGCATCGAGACGTGTCATGCCATGGTCTCGCCCATGACGGAACCCACGATCCAAGACAGCTTGGCCACAACCTTGGCGGAGGGTGATCGGGTACGCTGGTTGGCCTCGCGGGCAAGCCCCCCGGCAGCGCGCGGCGCGCTACTGGCGCTCTACAGCTTTGCCCTTGAACTGGGGCGCACGCGCGACGTGGTGCGCGAGGCGATGCTGGGCCAGATTCGCTTGGCCTGGTGGCGTGAGGCGTTGGAGGGGCCAAGCGGCTCAGGTCCACAGGAGCCCTATCCCCATCCCGTGATCGCAGCGCTGGCGCCGGTGTTGGGGGACGGACGGCTGACCCTGGCCGACCTCACAGCGCTGATCGACGCCCGGAGCATGGATTTGGAGGAGGAGCCACCTGCCACTCTGGCTGCCCTTGAGGCTTATGCAGCCGAGACCGGCGGACGCCTCTGCCAGCTGGCCGCCAAGCTGCTGGGCGTGGCGGACTGTCCCCCCGCGCGTCTGTTCGGCACGGCCCATGCGCTCGCAGGCCTCGCGCTTGCCGTGCCATTTCGCGCCGCCGTCGGGCGCGTGGACCTGCCCCGCGATCTGTTGGACGCGGCAGGCGTTCATCCGACCGCGTTGGTGCAACAGCGCTCTGTGGAGCGTGCGGCTCCCGTGGTTCGCGCCGTCTGCGAGCGGGCCGCAGCCTTGCTGAGCGAGGCCCGTGCCACCCGCCCTGACAGGGCCGCCATACCAGCCCTGCTGCCTGCCATCGCTGCACAGCGCTGGCTAACGAGGCTGGAGGCTGCCGGCTACAACCCCTGGGACCCGACCCTCGGTCGACCCGACCCCTGGCTTGGCGCTGCCATCGCTTGGGCCGCGTGGCGGGGGCGGGTGTAGCGCTCCGCCTACGCCGCCTCGCGCCACGCCTCCAGATCGCTGAGCGCGCGGCGGGCGAGGGCGGCTTTGCGCTCACGGCCGCGGTCGGTGGTGTCGATCTCGGGGAACAGGCCGAAATTGACATTCATCGGCTGGAAGGTGCGGGCGTCGGCGCCGCCGGTGATATGGGCGATCAAGGCGCCCAGGGCTGTGGTGGGCTGGAGGGGCGGGACGCTGCGGCCCTGCCGCTCTGCTGCTGCCAGTCGGCCTGCAATCAGGCCAATCGCGGCGCTTTCAACATAGCCCTCCACCCCCGTGACCTGCCCGGCCATGCGGATTCGTGGTTCAGATTTTAGTTTAAGATCGCTGGTTAAAACCTTGGGAGAGTTGATAAATGTATTCCGGTGTAACCCGCCGAGGCGCGCAAACTCAGCCCCGCCCAGGCCAGGAATCATGCGGAACACGCGGGCTTGCTCGCCATATTTCAACTTGGTCTGGAAGCCGACCAGATTGTACAGCGTGCCCAGCGCATTGTCCTGGCGCAGCTGCACCACGGCATAGGGGCGCCGTCCCGTCCGCGGGTCGGTCAGACCCACTGGCTTCATCGGCCCGAACCGCAGCGTGTCGCGCCCGCGCCCGGCCATCACTTCAATCGGCAGACACCCTTCAAAGTAGGGGGTATTCGCCTCCCACTCCTTGAACTCGGTCTTCTCGCCGCTCAGTAGCGCGTCGATGAAGGCGTAATAGCCGTCCTTCTCCAGCGGGCAGTTGATGTAGTCGGCACCATCGCCGCCTGGGCCTGCCTTGTCATAGCGGGATTGCAGCCAGGCAATGCCCATATCAATGCTCTCGCGGTGAACAATCGGTGCGATCGCGTCGAAGAAGGCGAGGCTGTCCTCGCCGGTCCGGCGGCGAAGTTCCTCCGCCATCGCTTGGCCCGTCAGCGGGCCCGTGGCAAGGATGGTCATGTCCCAATCGTCTGCGGGCCATGCCACTTCCTCGCGCACCACGCTAACCAGCGGGTGGGCCGTGAGGGTCGCGGTGACCTCCCCGGCGAAGCCATCCCGGTCAACGGCAAGCGCGCCGCCTGCGGGCAGCTTGTGCCGGTCGGCGGCCGCCATGATCAGCGATCCGCAGCGCCGCATCTCCTCATGCAGCAAGCCGACGGCGTTGTAGAGCGCATCGTCTGAGCGAAAGGAGTTGGAGCAGACCAGTTCGGCAAACTGATCGGTGCTGTGGGCGTCGGTGCGGGAGACCGGTCGCATCTCATGAAGGACGACGGGCACACCGCGTTGAACGATCTGCCAGGCGGCTTCGGACCCGGCGAGGCCGGCACCGACAATGTGGATGGGAGCTGTCATGACAGGGGACATAGGCAACTCCTTGCATGGCCGCAAGCATCACCCGCCATCGACAGCCGCTCGGCACCTCGCCACAGTTGGGCGGGGGCCGTTTGGGGAGGGTTGCGATGAAACTGTTCACCGCCTGTTTGGGTACCGAGACCAACAGCTTTTCCCCGATTCCAACGGGGCTTGATCTGTTTGCCAAAACCATGCTGGTGCGCAATGGCGCCTTTGGGGAGCAGCCGGGCTTGTTCGGCCTGCCGCTGGTGCATTGGCGCAGCCGCGCCCACGCCCGGGGCTGGACCGTTGTGGAGGGGACGGCGGCCTTTGCCATGCCCGCTGGCACCACCACCCGCACGGCCTATGAGAGCCTTCGCAACGAGATTCTCGACCAGCTGCGCGCCGCCCTGCCGGTGGACGCCGTGCTGTTGAACCTGCACGGCGCCATGATCGCCGACGGCTATCCCGATGCCGAAGGGGACCTGCTCACCCATGTCCGCAGGCTGGTCGGCCCGACAGTGCCCATTGCCTGCGAGTTGGACCTGCACTGCCACCTGACGGCGGCCAAGGTCGCCGCGTCCGACATCATGGTGATCTACAAAGAATACCCCCATGTCGACGTGATCGAGCGGGCAGAGGAGGTGTGGCGCCTGCTGGAGGCCCGCTTGATGGGCACCGCGCACCCCGTGCTCGCCTGGGCGGACTGCGCGATGCTGGGCCTTTATCCCACCACGCGGGAGCCTGTGCGCGGGTTCGTCGACCGGATGACGGCGCTGGAGGGCCAGGATGGTATCCTGTCGGTCTCCCTCGCCCATGGGTTTCCGTGGGGGGACACGCCCGAGGTTGGCACCCGCGTGCTGGTCTGTGCGGATGGGGATCGCGCGAAGGCCCAAGCCTTGGCGGATCGCTTGGCAGCCGAGTTCCGGGCCCTGGGTGCTGAGGCGATTCCACCCTATCTGGCCATCGATGCCGCGTTGGATCGCGCCCGTGGTCGCGGGCAGGGTAAGCCCGTGGTCTTGGCCGATGTCGCAGACAATCCCGGCATCGGGGCAGCCGGTGATTCGACATGGATTCTGAAGCGCCTGCTGGAACGGGGTGAGGGTGGGGCAGCTGTGGCACCGCTGTGGGACCCATCCTCTGTCGCAGTGGCGTGGGATGCGGGCATGGGCGCCCGGATTGCCGTGCGCATCGGCGGCAAGTTGGGGCCTGCCTCCGGTCAACCTTTGGATGTGGAGGCCGTGGTGGTTGGCCTGTCGCGGCAGGCCAGCCAGCCCTTTGGCGGGGCAATTGGACCGTTGGGCGACATGGCAACCCTCCGCATCGGAACCCATGGCGGCCCGGTCGACGTAGTGGTCAACACCTATCGCACCCAGGGCTTCCACCCGGATTGCTTCGCTGCGGCTGGCTGCGATCCCCATGGCAAGCGGGTGCTGGTGGTGAAATCGTCACAGCATTTCTACGCAGGCTTCGCGCCGATCGCAGCCGAGGTGATCTATGTCGGCGCGCCAGGCACCGGCTCGACCGACTTCGCCAACCTGCCCCTCACGACACCGACGCGGGCGCTGTGGCCGCGCAACGATCTAGATTAGGTAAGCTTTGTCAGATGTTGACCTATCAAACGGAATGGCTCACCTTGCCTATGTCGAAAGTGTGAGAGAGTTGCGATGTCTACTGTGCCATTCAAGCTGGAAGGCGACTCTTTTGAAACGATCGAGCTGAACGATGTAAAAAAGTCAAAAGAATATTTTGTTCGGCAGTCCAAAAAAGAGGATGTCGACACGAACAGTGAGGGTGCCACGACAAAGCCAACAGAGCGCTCTAAGGAAAGAGAAGTCAAAAAGAATATTATTTTTCCGAACTTTAAGGCAGAGACTATAAAAATCGAAAACTATTTTTTCAAGAAAGTTCAGTTTAACTCAAGCGAGTTCAAAAAAGTGACGTTCAAGAGTTGTAAATTCGAAGACTGTTTGTTTGTCAATGCGCATTTCATTTCGGTAGAATTCCATGATGTTGAATTCAAGAATTGCAATCTTTGGAAAGCATCGTTCGAGAAGTGTTATGTCGACCCGAAAATTTTCAAATTTGATTCCGTGTTCGAGCGAGACGCCCCTAACATAGCTTTAACACTATATCATGCCCTATTGAAAAATTCTCGAGAAGAATGCCAGATGGAACGAGCCAGAAATTCTGATCTAGAGTTTAAGCGTTGGATGCATCTTAATGAGATATATGAGGTATCTCGTGATGGACCGAGAACAAACGCTCTATCAAAGCTTCTTCGCTTGTATAAATGGAAATATCACTTCTTGAGATTTTTTTCTAACCATGGATATGGTCCTGGGCGCTTGTTAATTTGGACAACAGTTTTATTTGGCGCCGTCTCTTGGCTAAATTATTTCGTGATTGGTTCAGACTTGTCCATCAGTGGAAACCGCGTCGATAGTATTTCGTTTATTGATGCTTTGTATTACACGTTTTCCATTCTCACCCTCCTCGGTTTTTCGTTCATTGTACCTGATTCTACCTGCGCCAAGATTCTGACAATATTTGAAGCCTTGTGCTCCGTGGGGTGGTTGGGGTATCTTCAAGCATGTTTCGTGAAGCGGTATCTTCCGTGAGTGTTACTGCGCAAACTGCCTGCGCAGCTGCTTCCGAATTGCTCTTTGGGTCGGTAGCTCGTGGCGATGCCGATGAAATCAGCGACCGAGACATCCTTATTGTCGATGACGATGTAAGCATCTTGAAGCGCCGTACGGCAGAGTTAGAAGCTGCTGGTTGGTCAGTGTCCTCCTACACATTCCAGAAGATGGCCGCTCTCGCCAATAACGGAGCGCTGTTTATCCAGCACCTTAAGCTTGAGTCTAAGATTATTCATGATCGTACTAATCGAATGGCGAAAATACTTGAGAGCTTTACACCCTTGAGCAGCTATCGAACCGAGATAAAGAAAAATCGGGAGTTCGCGGATCTTATCTTGGAGGTACCGGATAGTGCAACGGGGGCACTATTTGCGATTGATGTTCTCTTTGTTGTCTTGCGGAATTATGGAGTTCTTTTTCTTGCAGAAAAAGGGGTCCATGTATACGCTTTTCAAGCCATACTGTTGGAGTTGCAGAAGGAGGATTTGTTAGCGCCTAGTGCGGTCGAACTGCTAACTGAGATCCGCGATCTGAAAACTAAGTATCGCAACAAAGTGCCTGTTGAAAAGGGTGAGGCAACTAGTCTTTTACTCAAAATATTACCTTATCTACCTTCTCAATGTGCGCCGAAAAAATTAGAATTTGTTTCTCCTGAGCGCATATTAAAAAGCGTCAATCGGGCAAAGAGGCAAAGTAGCTATTTTCAGCTACGCGATCTTGAAAAGAAGGTTATTGCCTTAAGGGATCTAGGCTGTTGGATACCGCCTGATTCCTTGGTCGCCAACATCATAAAGTGGAAGGACAATCCAGGCATTTATGCGAACCTTTCCGCAGCCTTGGCTCCGGTGATCCGTCGAGAAATTTCCTGGTGCTTTTCTGAGCTACAGTCTCGGAAGATTGTGGCTTAACGCACTGCTTTTCCAGTGCTTACCTGCAACCATCCGAGTCACTCACAGCTGACCTCAGTCACCCGCAAAGCCACCCTCCTCAAGCCGCACGATCCGGATCGCGTTGCCTTCAGCCGTCAAGGCCAGCCGACCCGATTTCAGCGCCAGTGCGTCATTGCCGAAAATCTCCCGCCGCCAGCCGGACAGGGCAGGCACGTCGGCAGCGCTGTCGCCCGCGATTGCTTCCAGATCCGCTGAGGAGGCGACCAGCTTCTGCGCCACCTCGTGCTTTTCACACACCAGCTTCAGCAGCACCTTCAACAACTCGATCAACGGGCCACGGCCCGCGGGGCTGTCCTCTTTCTCGACCAGCGGGGGGAGGATCGAATCGGGCAGGGCGAGGCCACGGCGGACGGCATCCACCAATTGTTCGCCAACGCTGCCCTCCACAATCCCTTTGGTCAACGCACGGGCGCGCGACAGATCGCCGGGTGATTGCGGCAGCATGGCCGCCACCTCCAGCAGAGCCTCGTCCTTCAGCATGCGGGTGCGCGGCAGATTGCGCTTTTGCGCCTCCACCTCCCGCCAAGCCGCCAATTCACGCAAAGCCTTCAAGAAGCGCGGATTGGTGCTGCGGGGCTTCAAGCGCAACCAAGCATTCTCCGGCTCAACCCGGTAGGTTGCCGTGTCGCGCAGGATTGCCAACTCGTCTTCCAGCCACGAGGCCCTGCCACTGCGCTCCAACCGCTTGGCCAGCTTCTCATACACCACCCGGAGGTGGGTGACGTCCGACAGGGCGTAGGCGACCTGGCGTTCCGTCAGCGGGCGGGCAGACCAGTCGGTGAAGCGCGACGATTTGTCGATGGTCGCTTTGGCGAGGCGGCTCGCCAGGGTCTCGTAGCTCGCCTGATCACCGAAACCGCACACCATGGCGGCAATCTGGGTGTCGAACAGCGGGGCGGGGACTGTGCCCGTGGCCAGCACAAAGATTTCCAGATCCTGGCGGGCGGCGTGGAACACCTTCAGCACCGCCGGATCGGCCATCAGCTCATACAGCGGGCCCAGATCGATGCCCTCGGCCAGCGGGTCCACCGCGACGGCACGGTCTTTACCCCCCAATTGCACCAAGCACAGCTGGGGGTAGTAGGTCTTGTCGCGCAGGAACTCCGTATCGACGGTGATGTAGGGCTCCTGGCGGAAGGCGGAAACCACCGCCGCAAGGTCTGCGGTTGTTGTGATCATCGGCATGGCAGCGGCTGATACACCAATCCACCCCCCTACGCCATTGACAACGGCGGCGACGATGCCTGTTGTTGCCGGTCTTTCGCACTGCCGCGCATTCGAAGGGTTTCCCATGCACGCCTACCGCACGCACACCTGCGGCCAATTGTCTGCCGTCGACGCTGGCTCCACCGTCCGCATCGCAGGCTGGGTTCATCGCAAGCGCGACCATGGCGGCGTGCTGTTCATCGACCTGCGCGACCATTATGGCATGACCCAAGTGGTGGTTGATCAGGACAGCCCTGTGCTGGCCCGGCTGGAGGCGCTGCGCCTTGAAACCGTGGTCTCAGTGACTGGGCGGGTGGTGTCGCGCTCAGCCGAGACCGTGAACGACAAGCTGGCGACAGGTGCCATCGAAGTGCGTGCCGACGCGGCCGAGGTGCTGTCGGCGGAGCCTGACGTGCTGCCGATCCAGGTGAATTCTGATGCGGACTTCCCCGAGGATCTGCGCCTGCGTTATCGCTTCCTCGATCTGCGGCGCGAGCAGGTTCACAAGAACATCATGCTGCGCTCCAAGGTGATTGCGTCGATCCGTCGCCGGATGATCGACCAGGGATTCACGGAGTTTCAAACTCCGATTCTGACATCCTCCTCACCTGAGGGCGCGCGCGACTATCTGGTGCCCAGCCGCGTCCACCCCGGCAAGTTCTACGCGCTGCCGCAGGCGCCCCAGCAGTTCAAGCAATTGCTGATGGTTGCGGGCTTCGACCGCTATTTCCAGATTGCCCCCTGCTTTCGCGATGAGGATGCCCGCGCCGACCGCAGCCCAGGCGAGTTCTATCAGCTTGATTTTGAGATGAGCTTCGTCACGCAAGACGATGTTTTTGCTGCGATTGAGCCGGTTCTGGAGGGTGTGTTCAAGGAGTTCGCAGGCGATCGCGTGGTGAGCACCGCGCCGTTCGTGCGCATCCCGTTCGATGAGGCGGTGCGGGTCTATGGCTCCGACAAGCCGGACCTGCGCAACCCGCTGAAAATGCA
This sequence comes from Alphaproteobacteria bacterium, assembly GCA_004292755.1. GTDB lineage: Bacteria > Pseudomonadota > Alphaproteobacteria > Elsterales > Elsteraceae > RDXE01. Next base: position 2,970 of record RDXE01000061.1, on the reverse strand, counting down.
GAACGTCTCCCAGCACTTCAGGGACAGCGGATTTAAGGTGTTCGCCACCATGCTCGCGAACGATCCGCGGGTGGAAGTGTGGGCGATTCCAGCTCCCGGTGCGGGCAACCGCGCCTTTTGCGACCGCATGAATGGCTGGGCGCAGGGCGAGGGGCAGCCCGGCCTTGGGTATGTGTTCTGGCGCGAGGGCGAAGAAGGTGGTGCAGGCCCGATCGCCAAGAACATTGGTGTGGAGCGCACGACTGCGATCCGCGATCAATTGGCCCTGGGTGTCGGGGATGCCTGCTTCTTCGTCGCAGGCGTGCCGTCTAAAATGTACAAGTTTGCAGGGGCCGCACGCACCAAAGTGGGACAAGACCTGGGCTTGATCGAGCAAGGCGTGTTTAAGTTCTGCTGGATCGTCGATTTCCCGATGTACGAGCTGAACGAGGACACCAACCAAATTGAGTTCAGCCACAACCCCTTCTCGATGCCCCAGGGCGGGCTGGAGGCCCTCAATACGATGGACCCCCTGGCCATCAAGGCCTACCAGTACGATATCGTTTGCAATGGAGTGGAACTGTCCTCCGGCGCGATCCGCAACCACTTGCCCGAGATCATGTACCGGGCGTTCGAGATTGCGGGCTACCCGAAGGAGACTGTGGAGGAGCGGTTTGGCGGCATGCTGAATGCGTTCAAGTTCGGTGCCCCACCCCATGGCGGCTCGGCTCCTGGCATTGATCGGATCGTGATGCTGCTCGCTGACGAGCCAAACATTCGCGAAGTGGTGGCCTTCCCGATGACCCAAAAAGCGGAAGACTTGCTAATGCAGGCACCGGCTGCTGTGGAAGCCCATCGCCTGAAGGAACTGCACATCAAACTGGACCTGCCGCCCGTTAAGAAGGGCTAAGGCCGGTTCGGCTTCTCCAGCGCCTGAGGACTCCGCCCATGACCCGCCGCACCATCCCAGGCCTGCTGCTGTGTGTGATCACGATGCTCTCGGTGCTGCCATCACCGCTGGCGGCTGTCGATCTGATCTCCCATCGGGCGGTGTACCGAATGGCGTTGGAGCGGGCGTCATCGGCCTCCGGTGTCGCAGATGCGCACGGCACCATGCTGTTTGAATTGGCGCGGCAATGCGATGGTTGGACGGTCGAGCAACGCTACCGTTTGACCATGAGCTACACCGACGAGGACGAAGCAGCCGAGTTGGTGGTGCACTTTGTCACCTGGGAATCCAATGACGGGCGTCGCTATCGCTTCAATGTGCGCAAGCTGCGCGATGGCGACGTGACCGAGGATATCCGGGGTACGGCAACCATGCCGGCCCAAGGCAATGGCGTGGCCGAGTTTACCCGTCCTGAGGCGACCACCCTGCCGCTATCAGCCGGGGCGATGTTCCCCACCTTTCACACCCTTGCCCTGCTCCGCGCGGCGGTGGCGGGGGATCGGTTTGTGAAGCTGGAGGTGTTCGACGGCGGCACGGTCGAGGGGGCCTATGAGGTGACGGCTGGCATTGGTCGCGGCCAAGCAGCCGACGCCAGCGCCGCCCATGCCTTGCTGCGGGCCATTTGGTGGCCGATCCGCATGGCGTTCTTCGCCCCTGGCGATACGTCCGGCCAGCCGGAATACGAACTGGGGGTCGATCTGCAGGAGAACGGCATCACCCGTGCGATGGTGCTGGACTACGGCACCTTCGCGATCCGGGCGACGCTGCAGCAGGTGGAAGCACTGCCAGCCCCCCAGTGCTAACCCGCCACCTCGCCCGCTAGGTCTTGCACAAACTGCCACGCGACACGGCCGGAGCGGCTGCCGCGAGTGACTTGCCATTCCTTGGCGCGGCGCAGGATATCCGCCTCGTCGAGCGTGATGCCGAACCGTTGCGCATACCCCAGCACCATGCGGACATAGGTGTCCTGATCGCAGGCGTGGAAGCCTAGCCACAATCCAAACCGGTCCGACAGGGAGACCTTTTCTTCCACGGCCTCACCGGGGTTGAGGGCCGTTGAGCGCTCATTTTCAATCATGTCGCGCGCCAGCAGGTGGCGCCGGTTGGAGGTGGCGTAGAACACAACGCCGTCTGGTCTACCCTCGATGCCGCCCTCCAACACAGCCTTCAATGACTTGTAGCTGGCGTCTTGCCCATCGAACGACAGGTCGTCGCAAAACAGAATGGCGCGGCGCGGTGCCGCGCGAATCAAGCGCAGCAGAACGGGCAGGGTCGGGATGTCCTCCCGGTGGATTTCGATCAGCATCAAGCGGTCAGCGCCAGCGCGGGTTTGGTTCAGATCGGCGTGGATTGCCTTGACGAGGGATGATTTGCCCATGCCGCGCGCGCCCCATAACAGGGCGTTGTTGGCGGGCAAGCCGGCAGCAAAGCGCTTGGTGTTGGCCAGCAATTGGTCGCGTTGACGCTCAATGCCATGCAGCAGCGCCAAGGGCAGGGCGGCTACCGCGGGAATAGGCAGTAGCTGGTGGCCCTCCGCTTGCCATACAAAGCCGTCGGCGGCGAACCAATCGATGGGAGGAGCGGGCGGCGGTGCCAAGCGGTCAAGGGCGTCGGCAATCCGGGTGAGCAGCGGCAGGAGCGCATCAGTCATCGCGCGAGTTTAGGCAGCATCGCGCCGCGGCTAAAGTCCCTTGCGGCGGGACAGGGCGAGCGATAGAACGCCAGTGCTCTCTCGGGCTATTCCGGGCGAGTGCTATCGTGTGGATCCGCCCATGTCCAAAATCCTTTCCGGTCTGTGTGCCCTGGTTGCGATGGTTGCGCTCTCCACCCAGTCACTGGCGGATGAACGCAATTTTGTCCTGGTCAATGAAACCGGCTATACTCTGATTTTCGTTGGGGTTAACCCGCCGAACGATAACAATTTCAATGAGAATGAGTTGGAAGGCCCGCTTCGTCATGGCGCCCGCCTGCCGGTTACCTTTACCGGCGCTGACCGTGGCTGCGTCTGGAACATCAAGGTGACCTGGGATGACAACAGCTCA